>NZ_CBDRBL010000013.1:0-108013 GCF_965342175.1 Actinacidiphila sp. bgisy167 | reverse complement strand
CCCCCCCCCCCCCCCCCCCCCCCCCCCCCCCCCCCCCCCCCCCCCCCCCCCCCCCCCCCACGCCCCCGCCGCGGACGGGCGGGCCGGGCCAGGCGCCCGGCGGGCCGGCGCCAGGCGGCCGGGACGGCTTCCGGTCCGGCGGCTCCGGGGACGGTCACGAGGACGTCGAGGGCCACCCCCATCCCGAACACCGGGAGCACGCGGCCTGGGGCCGGGCCGGTTCCTGGGCCGCCCCGCGCATGCCGCGCGGGGCGCGGCCCGCCGATCTGGCGGACCTGCCCGGTACCGAGTCCCCCCGGGGCGAGGGCTCCTCGGCCGGGTCCCGGATATCCGGCTTCCCGCGGCAGCGCCGGGCGCCCGGCGCCGGCGCGGGAGCCCGCAGCACCCCGGGGCCGCGGAAGGACTTCGTCGAGGCCTTCGACGTTCCGGCACCCGCCGCACCCGCCGCACCCGCCGCACCCGCCGCACCCGCCGCACCCGCCGCACCCGCCGCACCCGCCGACCCGGCCTCCCCTCCCCCGTCCGGTCCGGCCTCCCCTTCCGGTCCGGCCGCCACCGAACTCGGGGCGCCCGCCGAGGACGCCCCGCCGGCCGCGCAGGCCGGGGGGCAACCCGAACGGCGCAAGAAGGCCGCCGCATCCCGCGCTCTCAGCGGCGCCGCCGCCGCGGCGGTCGTGACCGTGCTGGCCGTGGTGGTGGCGGGCCAGATGGCCGGCGGGGGTGAGAAGCGTCACCCGTCCGCCGCCGCGTCACCGGCAGGCAGCCGGAGCGCGGACGGCTCCGCGTCCCGCTCCGAGGGCCGAGCGACCCCCTCGGCCTCACCCTCCGCGGTCGCCACCCCGCTCACCTACGGCCAGGCCATGGCTCAGACCTACCCGCTCGACCCGCACCTGCGGCTGTCCGGGACGTTCCAGACCGTGGGCGGCCACGAGAAGGCGCCCGGCAAGGGCAGACTGCTGCGGGTGCGGGTGGACGTCGAGAAGGGGCTGCCGCTGGACGCCCGGGTCTTCGCGGACGCGGTCTACAAGACACTGAACGACAAGCGCAGTTGGGCGCACGCGGGAACCCGTTCCTTCGAGCGGGTCTCAACGGGTCCCGCGGACATCGTGATCACTCTGGCGAGTCCGGGAACGACGGCCGCCTGGTGCGCCAAGTCCGGTCTGGACACGACGATTGACAATGTGTCATGTGACGCGGCGTCGACCCCGCGGACGATGATCAACGCGTACCGCTGGGCCCAGGGCGCCAAGACCTACGGCCCGGACCGGATGCTCACCTACCGCGAGATGCTGATCAACCACGAGGTCGGGCACCGGCTCGGTTTCAACCATGTGCTCTGCCCCAAGCAGGGAGCCCTCGCCCCGGTCATGATGCAGCAGACCAAGTTCCTCTCCTACGGGGGCCTGACCTGCAAGCCCAACGCCTGGCCCTACCCCCGGGGCTAGCTTTTTGACATCGGGCGATTAATCGTTCAATGTTTTCGACATGCCGCACTGCCCTGCCTCAGACGCCGACGCCAGCATCGAGCTGGCGCTCATCGGCGTGGCCGGGCACTGCGTGGCCGACATCCTGTGTCGGTGCTCCACGGTGCCGGGCGCTTAACAGGGAACGTTCCCTCCTTCCGCCCCGGTCCTTCCGCCCGTGGGCACAGCGCTCGACGCACACTCGAACTCCCCGGCCTCCCCTTGGGGCCGTCGCCGCTGCCTGCGGGCCTTCCACAGCCCTGCCCACGCCATCTCGCAGCCGCGAAAGGGATTCTCGATGCCTCACCCGTCCGTCACACCCCGCCGTCTCGCAGCGGCGGCCGTCGTCCTGGCCATCACCGGTGGCGCCGCCGCATGCGGCCCGGAGGACAACGGGGCCAAGGCGGCCGACGGCAAGCCCGCCAAGGGCGGCACGCTCTACGTCCTCAACCAGTCCCCGCAGGAGGACTTCGACCCCGCCCGGCTCTACACCTCCGGCGGCGGCAACATCCCCGGACTGGTCTTCCGTACGCTGACCACCCGCAACCGCGAGAACGGCGCGCCCGGTACGAAGGTCGTCCCCGACCTCGCCACCGACACCGGCACGCCCAACAAGGACGCCACGGTGTGGACGTACCACCTCAAGGACGGCCTGAAGTACGAGGACGGCAGCCCGATCACCACCGCCGACATCAAGTACGGCATCGAGCGCTCCTTCGCCGCCGAACTGTCCGGCGGCGCCCCCTACCTGCGCGACTGGCTGATCGGCGGCAAGGACTACCGGGGCCCGTACAAGGACAAGAACGGCCTGTCCTCGATCGAGACCCCGGACGCGAAGACCATCGTCTTCCACCTGAACAAGCCGGAGGGCGACTTCCCGTTCCTGGCCACCCAGACCTCCTTCGCCCCCGTGCCCAAGGCCAAGGACACCGGCACCAAGTACGAGAACCACCCCTTCTCCTCCGGCCCCTACAAGGTCGTCAGCAACGAGAACGACGGTGAGCGCCTCGTCCTGGAGCGCAACACCCACTGGGACCCGCAGACCGACGGGGAGCGCGCGGCCTACCCGGACCGCATCGACGTGAGCTCCGGCCTCGACGCCGCCGTGATCAACCAGCGGCTGTCCTCCGGCTCCGGCAAGGACGCGGCGGCCGTCACCACCGACACCAACCTCACCGCCGCCGAACTCGCCAAGATCACCGGTGACAAGGAGCTCGCGGGCCGGGTCGGCACCGGCCACTTCGGCTACACCGACTACATCGCCTTCAACCCGAAGGTGAAGCCCTTCGACAATCCCAAGGTGCGCCAGGCCATCTCCTACGCGGTCGACCGCAGCACCGTCGTCAACGCTCTCGGCGGCTCCTCGCTCGCCGAGCCGGCCACCACCTTCCTGCCCGCGCAGAAGGCCTTCGGCTACGCACCGTACGACGCGTTCCCGGCCGGCAAGAGCGGCGACGCCGCCAAGGCCAAAGAACTGCTGAAGGAGGCCGGCTACCCGAACGGCCTGACCGTCACGCTGACCCACGACACCGCCACCGGCGACGAGCAGGGCCCCGAGGTCGCCACCGCCCTGCAGGACGCCCTGAAGAAGGCCGGCATCACCGTCCGGCTGCAGGGCCTGGAGTCCAGCGCCTACAGCGAGAAGATCCACAGCGTCAAGACCGAGCCGGGCTTCTTCCTCTCCGGCTGGGGCGCCGACTGGCCGTCCGGCGGGCCCTTCCTGGCCCCGATCTTCGACGGCCGGCAGATCGTCAAGGACGGCTACAACTTCAACAGCGCCCAGCTCGACGACCCGGCCGTGAACAAGGAGATCGACGAGATCAACAAGATCACCGACCTCCAGGCGGCCGCCGCGCGCTGGGGCGCCCTGGACAAGAAGATCGGTGAGCAGGCGCTGACCGTGCCGCTGGCGTACCCCGTCTACAAGCGCCTGTACGGCAAGGACGTCAAGAACGTCGTCATCAGCGACTGGACCGGTGTCCTCGACGTCGCGCAGGTCGCGGTCAAGTGACCACCACTGATGTGCTCGCCGCGCCCGGCAGCTCTGGCGGCGGCTGCGCGCCCAGCGCGCCGCACTCGCCGGTGTCGCCGTGATCGCCCTGCTCGTCCTGGTCGCCCTCGCCGCCCCGCTGCTGGCGGCGCTGGAGGGCCAGGACCCGAACTCGTACCACGCCACGGCCGTCGACTCCGCCCTCGGCGGCGTCCCGATCGGCTCCTTCGGCGGTGTGAGCGCCGACCACTGGCTCGGTGTCGAACCCGGCACCGGGCGCGACCTGTTCGCGCGGCTCGCGTACGGCGCGCGCGTCTCCCTCGGCATCGGCGTGGCCGCCACCGTCGTGCAGGTCGCCATCGGCGTCGCGGTCGGCCTCGCCGCCGGACTCGGCAACCGCTTCCTGGACAACCTGCTCAGCCGGACCACCGACGTGATGCTGGCGCTGCCCACCCTGGTCTTCTCCATCGCCCTGCTGGCGATCGTCCCCGCCGGCTTCCCGCGTCCGGTGCTGCTCGTGCTCGTCCTCGGCCTGCTCGGCTGGGGCGGCACCTCCCGCATCGTCCGGGCCCAGACGCTGAGCCTGAAGTCTTTGGACTATGTGGCCGCCGCCCGGCTCGGCGGCGCCGGAACCTGGCGGATCGCCCGCCGCGAACTGCTGCCGTCGCTTGCCGCGCCCGTGGTGACGTACAGCGCGCTGCTGGTGCCGTCCAACATCGCCTCCGAGGCCGGACTGTCCTTCCTCGGCATCGGCGTCAAGCCGCCCACGCCCTCGTGGGGGCAGATGCTCTCCTCCGCGACCACCTGGTACCAGGCCGATCCGACGTACGTGCTGCTGCCCGCCGGCCTGATCTTCGTCACCGTCCTCGCCTTCACCGTGCTCGGCGACGGGGTGCGCACCGCACTCGACCCGCGGGCGGGCAGCCGGCTGCGGGCCGTGACGCGCAGGCGCAAGGAGGCGCGGTCATGACGCTCCTCGCCCGGTTCGCGCTCCGCCGGCTGCTGGCGGCCCTGCTGGTGCTGCTGGTGCTGAGCATCGCGGTCTACGCGCTCTTCTACGTCCTGCCCGGTGACCCGGCGCAACTGGCCTGCGGGCCCAAGTGCTCCGCCGACCAGGTCGCCCAGGTCCGCACCCAGCTCGGTCTCGACGACCCCGCCTGGGCGCAGTTCGCGCACTTCCTGCACGGCCTGTTCGCCGGTTCCGACATCAGCACCGGAGTCGGCACCGAGCACTGCGGCGCCCCGTGCCTGGGCTTCTCGTACCAGAACGGCGAGCAGGTCACCTCGCTGCTCGCCCACCGGCTGCCGGCCACCGCCTCGCTCTCCCTCGGCGCGATGGTGCTGTGGCTGCTCATCGGTGTCGGCAGCGGCGTGCTCTCGGCGCTGCGCCACGGCGGGCTCACCGAGCGTCTGCTGACCGCGGTCACCCTCGCCGGCAACGCCGTGCCCGTCTTCATCATCGGCATCCTGCTGATGCTGCTGTTCGTCTCGGTGCTGGGCTGGCTGCCCTTCCCGTCCTACGTCCCGCTCACCGAGGACCCCGAGCAGTGGGCTTGGAACCTGGTGCTGCCCTGGCTCTCCCTGGCCATCCTCGAGAGCGCCAAGTACGCCCGGCTCACCCGCAGCTCCATGCTGGACACGCTCTCCGAGGACCATGTGCGGACCTTCCGCGCCTACGGCGTGCGCGAGCGCTCCGTCGTCGGACGGCACGCGCTGCGCGGCGCCCTGCCGCCGGTCATCGCGCTGACCGCGCTCGACCTCGGGACGATGTTCGGCGGCGCGGTGCTCACCGAGTCGCTCTTCGGCATCCCCGGGCTCGGCAAGAGCCTGGTGGACTCGGTGAGGACCGAGGACCTGCCGGTGGTCGTCGGGCTCGTGCTGGTCACCGGGTTCTTCGTGGTACTCGCCAACGCCCTCGCGGACGTCCTGTACGCGGTGGCCGACCGACGGGTGGTGCTGTCATGACGTCACCGCTGATCGAGGTCGAGGACCTCACGATCGACTTCCCCACCGGCGCGGGCACCGTCCGCGCGGTGGACGGGCTCTCCTTCTCCCTGGCGCAGGGCGGAGCCCTCGGCATCGTCGGCGAGTCCGGCAGCGGCAAGAGCGCCACCGCCTTCACCCTGCTCGGACTGCACCGCGGCAGCGGCGCGCGGATCGGCGGCTCGGTGCGGGTGGCCGGTGTCGACGTCCTGACCGCGCAGGAGAAGGACCTGCGCGGGCTGCGCGGGGGCCTCGCGGCGATGGTCTTCCAGGACCCGCTGTCCTCGCTCGACCCGTACTTCGCGATCGGCGACCAGATCGCCGAGGTGCACCGGGTGCACCACCCGCAGGCGTCCCGGCGGGCGGCCCGCGCGCGGGCCGTGGAGGTGCTCGACCGCGTCGGCATCCCCGACCCGGCGAGGCGGTCCCGCTTCCGGCCGCACGAGTTCAGCGGCGGCATGCGCCAGCGCGCCCTCATCGCCATGGCGCTGGCCTGCGAGCCGCGGCTGCTCGTCGCGGACGAACCGACGACGGCGCTCGACGTCACCGTGCAGGCGCAGATCCTCGACCTGCTCGGCGATCTGCGGCAGGAGACCGGCATGGGGCTGCTGCTGGTCACCCACGACCTGGGCGTGGTGGCCGGGAGCGTCGACGAGGTCCTGGTGATGAAGGACGGCCGTGCCGTGGAGCGCGGGCCGGTGGGCACCGTACTGGGCGCGCCCCGGCAGCAGTACACCCGCGACCTGGTGGCCGCGGTCCCACGCGTGGAGACGGCGAAGCCGCGGGGCGCCGCCGGGGGTGAGGTCCTGCTCGAAGCCGTCGGCCTGCGACGGGAGTTCGGCCGGCGCGGCGCCAAGGCCGCGGCGGTCGACGGCGTCTCGCTGACCGTGCGCACGGGCGAGACGCTCGGCGTCGTCGGCGAGAGCGGCAGCGGCAAGACGACGCTGGGGCGGATGCTCGTGGGGCTGCTGGAGCCCACGGGCGGCGAGCTGCGGCTCTTGGGCGCGGGCTCCGGCGCGTCCGGCTCCGGCTCCGGTGCGTCGGCCTTCGGCGCGCGGGGGCTGCAGATGGTCTTCCAGGACCCGGTGTCCTCGCTCAACCCGCGGCGCAGCATCGGCGAGTCCATCGCGGACCCGCTGCGGACGGCCGGGGTGCTCGACGACGCCGCGATCGTCGCCCGCGTACGGGAGCTGCTGGAGCGGGTGGGGCTCGACCCGGCCTGGTACCACCGCTACCCCCACGAGTTCAGCGGCGGACAGCGCCAGCGGGTCGGCATCGCGCGGGCGCTGGCCCCCGAGCCGCGGCTGATCGTCTGCGACGAGCCCGTGTCCGCGCTCGACGTCACGACACAGGCCCAGGTCATCGAGCTGCTGGGTGAACTGCAGCGGGAGCTGGGGCTCGCCCTGGTCTTCATCGCCCACGACCTGGCCGTGGTGCGCCAGGTCAGCGACAACGTCGCGGTCATGCGGGCGGGCCAGGTCGTGGAGTACGGGTCCGCCGCACGGGTCTACGACGCCCCGGAGCACGAGTACACCAAGGGGCTGCTGGCGGCGGTCCCGGTCCTCGACCCCGAGGAGTCCGCCGTGCGCCGGGCCGCCCGCCGCGCCCTGGCGGCCACCGCCTGACGCGGTCGGGGCGCGCCTGGTGCCGGTGGGCGCGGCACGCGTGGACGGTGCCCGCGCCCGGCGACGGGACCGTCCCCGTCCACCCGGGACACCCGGCGAACGTGTAGCCGGTCGCAACGCACAACGCCGGGGAAAGTCACGTCTCTTCACCCCTTCCGGTGGCGCGGCGGACGACCGTCCGCCGTGCCACCGCTTCGCCGGAATACGGTCATCCCGCCCGAACAGACCGGTGCGGAGAGGGGGCAGACGTGCGTGTGGCGTTACTCGCGGAGGGTGGTTATCCGTACACCCGGGGTGAGGGGAGCGTCTGGGTCGACCGGCTCGTGCGCGGGCTTGCCGGCCACGAGTTCGCGGTGTACGCGCTGGGCGGGAGCGAACGCGTCGTGGCCTCGGGCATGATGGCGCTGCCGCCCCAGGTCGAGCAGGTGCGCACCCTGCCGCTGTGGGGGCCCGCGCCGGGGCACGGCGCCGGGACCGGCAGGGCGCGCCGACGGCGGGCGCACGTGCTGGAGCGGTACCGCGACCTCGTCGCCGTCCTCGCGGGGGACGCCGGGGCCGACGGCGTGGCGGACCGTTTCGCCTCCGCGCTCCACGGCCTCGCCGTACTCGCCCGCGAGGACGGCGGCCTTCCGTCGCTGCTCCGCTCCGAGCACGCGGTGCGGGTACTGGAGGAGGTCTGCCGGGCGCCCGGCGCGCGCCCCCTCGTCGCGGAAGCCGGGGTGGGCGACCTCCTGCTCGCGGCCGACCAGGTCGAGCGCGTGCTGCGGCCGCTCTCCGCGCCCTGGTACGACGAGTTCGGCGACGCCCTCGCCACCGCCGATCTCTGCCACGCGGTGACGGGCGGCACCGCACTGCTTCCCGCGCTGCTGGCCAAACGGTTCTTCGGTACGCCGCTGCTGGTCACCGAGTACGGCGTGCGGCTGCGCGAGACCCTGCTGCGGCACCGCGCCGCGGGCCTGCCCGCCCCCGTACGCGCTCTGCTCGCCGCCTTCCACCGCCATCTGGCGGGCGAGGCGTACCGCAGGGCCGACCTGGTCACCCCCGGCAACGCCCACGCCCGCCGCTGGCAGGAGCACTGCGGCGCCGAGCGGGACCGCGTCCGTACGGTCTACCCCGGCTACCAGGGGTGTCTGCCCGAACCCGTCTCCGAGGCCGAGGGCGGGGACCCCACGCTGGTGTGGGTCGGCCGGGTCGAGCCCGGCAAGGACCTGATCGGGCTGCTGCACGCCTTCGGGGAGGTGCGCAAGGAGGAGGCCGGGGCGCGGTTGCGGGTCGTCCGTGCCGGCGCGGACGACCCCGGGTACCTGGAGCGGTGCCGCTCCCTGGCGGCGCAGCTCTTCCCGGACGAGGCGGCCGACGCCTACGCGGCGGGGGAGAACCCGGTCACCTTCGAGGAGCTGGGCGCGCCGGGCGCCGCCGCGCTGCCCGACGCCTACGCGGCGGGGGACGTGGTCGTCCTCTCCAGCGTCGTCGAGGGGTTCCCGGTCACCCTGGTCGAGGCCATGTTCTGCGGCCGGGCCACCGTCTCGACGGATGTCGGGGCGGTACGGGAGGTCATCGGGGGGACCGGCCTGATCGTGCCGCCCCGCAACCCCAAGGCGCTCGCCGAGGCCTGCGTCGCCCTGCTGCGCGACACCGAGCGCCGCCGTCGGCTCGGCGCCGCCGCACGCGAACGCGCCCTGGAGCTCTTCACCGTCGAGCGGAACCTGGCGGCGTTCCGCGAGATCTACCTCGACCTGGTCGCCCACGCGCCCGGCCGCCCGGCCCCGCTGCGCGACCCCGACGGCACCCCCGTCCCCTTCGGGCGACCCGCCGAATCCCGCGTCCGGGGCCGCTGGACGGCCCGGCCCTCCTGGGCGCTGGCCGCCCGCGAACCCGCGCCCGCCGCCCGCGAACCCGCGCCCGCCGCCCGCGAACCCGCGCCCGCCGCCCGCGAACCCGCGCCCGCCGCCCGCGAACCCGCGCCCGCCGCCCGCGAACCCGCGCCCGCCGCCCGCGAACCCGCGTACGCCGGGGCCGAGAGGCGGGAGCGCGCATGAGCCACGCGCGGGTGGGGGAGACCGGCACGAGCAGGAGCGGCCCCCGCAGACGCGGCCCCGCCGATCCCGTCCGGTCCCTGATGCACCGTCATCGTCAGTTGTGCGCCGAGGCCGTGGACCCGCTGGAGATCGTGGCGGGGCTGGAGGCGCAGGGCGTCACCGACCGCGTCGCGGGGGGCTTCCGGCACCGCGACGTCTTCACCCTCGCCGAGGAGCTGTACGCACGGGTGCCCCGCGCCGCCACCCCGCCCGCCGCGGGCGGGCCGACCGGCCGCCCGGCGCTGCTGCTCACCCTCGTGCCCGGCGCCGTCTGCGCCGCCGCGAGCGGGGCGCTGCGCGTGCTGCCCGCCGTCACCGTCGTCGCCGTGGCCGTGCCGCTGCTCCTGCTCGCCCTCCTCGCCGCCCTGCGCCGCGGACCGCTGCGGGCGCCCTACGGCACGGGCCCGGGCGGCGCGGTGTGGAGCTGCTGGCTGGTGGGCTTCGGGCTCTGCGGGCCGAGCGTCCTCGACGGATTCGCCGGGGGCGTGCTGCCCTCCGAGGCCACCGCCGAACTGACCGCCCTGGCGCTCGGCCTCGCACCGGCGGCCTGGTGCGCCCACCGCTTCGCGGTGCGCTCCCGGGGCCATCTGCTGCGCAGCCGGTCCCTGGAGGAGTTCGGCGGCGCCGTGCGGCCGATGCTGGCGGGCACGCTCGCGCTCTTCCTCGGCTGTGTGCTCGCGCTGCTGTACGCAGCCCGCGCCGTGGCCGGGGCCCCCTTCGAGCCCGCCGCGCCGGCCGGTCCGGCCGCGCTCGCCCTGCTGCTGTTCACCGCCCGGCTGCTCGCGGTGCACGGCCAACCCGACCCGGCCGCCATCGTCACCGGCATCGCCTGCGCCGGTGAGGCCGTCGCGCTCGCCGCCGCCCTGCTGGACCGCCTCCCCCTCCCGCCGGCCGCCGTCCCCGGCGCGGCCTGCGGCGCCGCCGCCCTGGCGCTGGCGGCCCACGCCCTGGCCACGCTCTCGCGCGCCACCGCGCACCCGGCCCCGGCAGCGCCGCGATGAGCGGACGGCGGCCGATCAGGCCCGGCACACCCAGCAGTTCGGAAGAAGAAGCCAAGGAGCTACCCACGATGACCCACCCGCACCCCCGGCCACGGCACGCGCAGCGGAGGCGCTCCCGATGAGAGTCCTCCTCCTGGGCGCCAACGGATTCATCGGCCGCCACGTGGCCGAGCGGCTGCTGGCGGACCCCGCCGTGCAGCTGACCGCGCTCGGCCGCAGCGACGACGCCGACGTGCGGTTCGACCTGTCGTCCGGCAGCCCCGGCGCACTGGCCCGGTTCATGGACGCCGTCCACCCCGGGGTCGTCGTCAACTGCGCGGGCGCCACACGCGGCGGGGCACGCGAACTCACCCGGCACAACACCATCGCGACCGCGTCCGTGTGCGAGGCCATGCGCCGCAGCGCCACCTCGGCCCGGCTGGTCCAGGTGGGCTGCGCCGCGGAGTACGGGCCCTCGCCCACCGGTTCCTCGACGGCCGAGGACGCGGTGCCCCGGCCCGGCGGCCCGTACGGGGTCAGCAAGCTCGCGGGGACGGAACTGGTGCTCGGCTCCGGACTCGACGCCGTCGTGCTGCGGGTCTTCACCCCGGTCGGGCCGGGGACGCCCACCGCATCGCCGATCGGGCGGCTCGCGGAGGCGATGCGCCGGGCCATGCAGACCGGCGACGGCGACCTGAAGCTGACCGGCCTCGCTGTGCAGCGGGACTTCGTGGACGTACGCGACGTGGCCCGCGCCGTGCACGCGGCCTCGCTGTCCGCCGCCCAGGGCCTGGTCAACATCGGCACGGGCCGAGCCGTGCCGCTGCGCGAGGTCGCGGCGTCCCTGGCCCACGCCGCGGGCTACGCGGGCGCCCTCCACGCGGTCGAGGACCCTCACGCGCCGGCGAACGGCAGTGGCCACCCCCACTACCCGGACGGCTGCGGCGCCTGGCAGCAGGCCGACATCCGCACCGCCCGCGACCGCCTGGGATGGCGCCCGCGCATCGCCCTCGAGGAATCCCTGGCCGACGTCTGGATGGAGGCGGCATGCCGCGTGTGAACCCCAGCGGCCTGCGCAAGCCCGTCGACCGCTGCGACGGACTGGGCTTCGGCGTCCCCGCGTACGCGCACCCGCTGGTCGCCCCCGGCGAATGGGCCGAGATGGCCCGCCCGAAGGCCCCGATGCACTGGGTGGTGCTCAACGCCGCCCGCGGCCCCGGCGCCCGGGTCGACCCGCTCTACACGGAGGCGTGCGCCCGGTTGCGCGACGCCGCCGTGCCCGTGCTCGGCTATCTGGACACCCGGCACGGGGCCCGCCCCTTCGGCCAGCTGGTCGCCGACGCGCACCGCTTCCTCGACTGGTACCGGGTCGACGGCTTCTACCTCGACCGCGCCCCGACCACGAGTTCGGAGTTGTCCGACTGCCGGCGGGTGATCACCACCCTGCGCGCGCTGCTGAGCGTGGCGGGCGGCAGTACCGGGCACATCGTGCTGGGCCACGGCTGCCATCCCTACGAGGGCTATGCCGCGGTCGCCGACCAGTTGGTGACCTTCGCCGGGCCGTGGACGCAGTACCGCTGGTCCGAGGCCCCGGAGTGGACGGCCGCGCACCCGCCGGAGCGCTTCTGCCACCTGGTGCACGGCGTCCCCGCCCCGCACCTGGAGAACGCCATGCGGATCGCCCGCTGGCAGGGCGCGGCGACGGTCTACTTCACCGACCGCACCGACCACGCGGCCTGGGACGGCCTGCCGGGTTACTGGGCCGAGGCCTCGCGCATACTGCGCCGACAGCCGCCGCCCACTATGTGACCACCGATCGTCTCGAGTCCCGGGACGGCGGTCTCGGAATGAAGAAGGGCGTGGCAGTGTTACGGGAATAACCACCGTAGTGATCGATCGACAAACGGAGTCCCCGTGTCGCTGCCACCCCTGGTCGAGCCGGCCGCCGAGCTCACCGTCGACGAGGTCCGCAGGTACTCCCGCCACCTGATCATCCCCGATGTGGGGATGGACGGGCAGAAGCGGCTGAAGAACGCGAAGGTGCTCTGCGTGGGCGCCGGCGGCCTCGGGTCGCCCGCCCTGATGTACCTGGCGGCCGCCGGTGTGGGCACGCTCGGCATCGTGGAGTTCGACGAGGTCGACGAGTCCAACCTGCAGCGTCAGATCATCCACAGTCAGGCGGACATCGGCCGCTCCAAGGCGGAGTCCGCCCGGGACAGCATCAAGGGCATCAACCCCTACGTCGACGTGGTCCTTCACGAGGAGCGGCTCGAGGCCGAGAACGTGATGGACATCTTCAGCCAGTACGACCTGATCGTCGACGGCACGGACAACTTCGCGACCCGCTACCTGGTCAACGACGCGTGCGTGCTGCTGAACAAGCCGTACGTCTGGGGCTCGATCTACCGCTTCGACGGCCAGGCGTCGGTCTTCTGGTCCGAGCACGGCCCCTGCTACCGCTGCCTCTACCCCGAGCCCCCGCCGCCGGGCATGGTCCCCTCCTGCGCCGAGGGCGGCGTCCTCGGCGTGCTGTGCGCGTCCATCGGCTCCATCCAGGTCACCGAGGCCATCAAGGTCCTCACCGGCACCGGCGAGCCGCTGGTCGGCCGGCTGATGATCTACGACGCCCTGGAGATGCAGTACCGCCAGGTCAAGGTCCGCAAGGACCCGGACTGCGCGGTGTGCGGCGAGAACCCGACCGTCACCGAGCTCATCGACTACGAGGCCTTCTGCGGCGTCGTCTCCGAGGAGGCGCAGGAGGCGGCGATGGGTTCGACGATCACTCCGAAGCAGCTCAAGGAGTGGATCGACGACGGTGAGAACATCGACATCATCGACGTCCGCGAGCCGAACGAGTACGAGATCGTCTCCATCCCGGGCGCGCGTCTGATCCCCAAGGACGAGTTCCTCATGGGCAACGCCCTCCAGGACCTTCCGCAGGACAAGAAGATCGTCCTGCACTGCAAGACCGGCGTCCGTTCCGCCGAGGTCCTCGCGGTGCTGAAGTCCGCGGGCTTCGCCGACGCGGTCCACGTCGGCGGCGGTGTGATCGGCTGGGTCAACACGATCGAGCCGCACAAGCCGGTCTACTGAGCGCGGCGCCCGCTCATCAGCGGGCCTGACGAAGCCCACGGCTCCCAGCTGCGATGCCGTGGGCTTCTGTCGTCTCTGTCCGACGGCACTGCCGAGCGAGTCGGCCGGGCGCCTTCCCGGTCACTGCACGCCGTTGCGGATGACGTCCGGGCGGTTGGTGATGATGCCGTCGGCGCCGAGGGCGGCCATGCGGACGGCGGTGGCGAGGTCGTCGACCGTCCAGGCGTTCATGCGCAGCGGCTTGCCGTCGGGGCCCTTGACGCTGTGGACGGCCTGCACATAGGCGTAGGTGACGTCCTTCGCGTCCGGATTGATCTGGTCGGCGAAGGCCGCGTACTCCTTCAGGCAGGAGACCGGCGGGCTTCCCAGGAACCCGGTGACGACGGCCGGGCGCAGCTCGTGGGTCCGGCGCAGGGCGTCGGCGTCGAAGCTCTGGATGACCAGCCGGCCGGAGAGGTGGGCCTGGTCGAGCCAGCCGGCCTTCTCGAGGGCGTCGACGGTCTGCTTCTCGATACCCGGGTAGAGCTCGGGCCGCTTGAGTTCCAGCAGCAGGCCCTGCCGGTCCTGGTCGAGCAGGCGCAGGTACTCCTCGAGGGTGGGGACGCGCTCGCCGCTGAAGTGGGGGGCGAACCAGACGCCGGCGTCGAGCCGGCGGATCTCGGCAAGGGTGAAGTCGGCGACGCGCCAGGGGGCCCGGTCCGGGAAGACCTGCTCGACGTCGGTCGTGCGGTTCAGCGTCGCGTCGTGGATCACGACCAGGGCCCCGTCCTTGGTGCGCTGGACGTCGTTCTCCACCCACGTGATGTGCTGCTCGTGGGCCCGGCGGACGGCCGCCAGGGTGTTCTCGGGCGCCTCGGTGGAGGCGCCGCGGTGGGCGAAGACCGTGGGGGTGGAGGGGTCCGCGGGTGCGGCGTGGGCCGGCATGGTGACGCACGCGGAGGCGCCCAGGAGGATGGTGGCCGCGACGGTACGGGCGAGGCTCTGGTGCATGCGTACTCCTCACGACGGCGCGGGGCCCCCTCATGACCGAGGGTCGCAGCCCGTACCAGGACATGTCGGTGTACGGCAAGGCAGACGGGTGAACGGCGTCATCCCGTTCCCCCGTCAGAGTGGCACGCGCGGCGTCCGGTCGCAGGTCGTAGCGCCGGCGCCCTGCCGGCCGGGCGGCACCCCGCCGACCGGGCCGGGCGGGGTGCCGCCGCGCCCCCGGGCACGGGGCCGGGGCCGGGGTCAGCGGTGGCGGCCCTCCGTCATCGCCTCCAGCGTGTCCCGGTGCGGGATCAGGGCGTCGGGGTCGGCCGGCATCTCGCGCTGCCCGAAACGGACCTGGCGGTGGCCGGCCCGCAGCATCACGACCGCGTGCCGGAGCGCGGCGTACACGAGGTGGAAGTCGAGGTCACGCGGGGTGTGCCCGGTCAGCTCCGCGTAGGTGGCGGCCGCGCGGCCGGGGTCGAGGAAGTCCGGCATGCCGGGGAATCCGGCGGTGACGGTGAGGTCCTGGAAGAAGCGGTGCTGGTGCAGCAGCCAGGCCAGGTCGAGTTCCCGGGGACCGGCGGAGGCCGTCCCCCAGTCGAGGACGGCGGCCGGGGTGAAGTCCGCGTCGTAGGCGATGTTGCCGATCCTGGCGTCGCCCAGGCTGAGCACGGACGCGCCGGGGTCGGCGGGCCAGTGCTTCTCCACCCAGGCGAAGGCCCGCTCGACGAGGGGGGAGCGCGCCGTCCCGTCGACGACCCACGCGTAGTGGGCGCGCAGGGCGTCCACATGCGCGCGCAAGGTGCCCTCGCCCGGCAGGGTGTGGAGGTCCGCGAGGACCCGCAGCGTCGAACGCTCCAGCCGCGCCCGGTCCTCCGCGGAGGCGTCGAAGAGCCAGTTGCCGCCGAAGGTGTAGGGCATGGTGTCCGGCGGCACGCGCCCGGGGACGCGCTCCCTGACGAAGAACGGCGCGCCGAGCGGATCGGGGTCGGTCTCCAGCCACAGCAGTTCGGGCACGGGGACGCGGGTGCGGGCCGCGACCGTCCGGATGACGCGGTACTGCGCGGCCATGTCGTACGCCGGGAAGAGGGGGTAGCCCTCCGGGTCGCCGGCCAGCCGCAGCACGCAGGGACGGATGCGCTGGCGGGCGGTGCCCGCCGGATGGGGGACGGCCAGGTCGAACAGGACGGTCTCGCCGGGCACCGCGTCCGAGGCGGGCAGGCGCACGTTCCGGCTGCGGGCCCCGGGGTGCTTCTCGGTCAGCCACGCGTCGAGCCGGCTGCGCAGCAGCAGGGGGTCGCGGGTGAGGGTGCGCACCGTTGTCACAAGGCCTCCTGACCGGTGGAGCCGCTGGAAGTGGGGCGGCCGAAGCCGCCGTGCTCAAAGATGCCGTAGCCGACCCGGCCGTCCCAGGCGAAACGCGCGGTGTGGCCGGTGACTTCGTACGCGGCGGGTGCTGTGACCGACGGATCCGTCAGGTCATAGGCATGGCGGTCGACCCCTCCACGGCGGCCCTGCCCCCCGGTGTGCCGCCCGTCGCGGGCGGGCCGCGGGCGGCCGGTCCCGACGGTGGGCGGGCCGGAGAGCAGCACCTCGGCCTCGATCCTCCCGCCGTCCAGGTGGACGACGGCCGAGACGGGTGCCCGGGTGCCCTCGCGGTAGGCCACGTCGACCCTGGCCCGGCCCAGTCGCCGGTCCGGGCCGCGCTCGGTGATGTGCAGGGCCTCGTCCAGGGATCGGTAGCCGTCGGCGTCCTGCTGGGCGGTCAGCGCCACGAAGCGGTCGTCGAAGCGGATCGCCATCCACAGCCAGGGGAAACCGCGCGGACGGTGCCCCTCCCCGGCCTGCCCCGGAGCCTGGCGGGGCACCGGGTGCGCGTCCCGGCTGCGGTCCCGGGTGGCCGTCCAGCGGCCGCGTTCCACACGGATCTCCTCGCCGTCGCCGGTGCGGACGACTCCGTGGCAGGTGCCGGCCTGGACGAAGCGCCTGGCCTGGGGGAAGAGCCGGCCGTCGCGGAAGGGCGTGTGGTGCGGCTCCTCGACGGCAGGGAAGGCCGCCTCCCACTGCAGGTCGTAGGAGAGGAACTCGTCGTCGCAGGTCAGCCGGAGCCTGTGGAGCGGTTCCAGGACGTCGAAGCGGAGCGGACCGACCTGCTGCCGTGTGCGGTCCTCCCCGAGCGTGTCGCGGGCGCGCACCGCGAGGACGCCGGTGCCGCGGGTCAGGGTCGCGTGGGCGTAGGCGTAGGCGTCGGCGTCCGCGCTGCCGGGGCCGGGGCCGTGGTGCACGCCGAGGCCCGCGACAAGCAGGGTGCGGCCCTCGTGGTCGAGGAAGTGGAAGGTGGAACGGTCGTGGGCGTCCCCGCCGGGCCCGACGGGGTGGTGTGCGGGCCGGGCGCTCCGAGGGATCGGGTGCTCGTCCGGGGGCACGGGTCGAGGCGCGGGCATGAGGCTGATGATGCGGCGGCGCGCTCGCGGTGGGAAGGGGTCGTGCGGCGGCCATTCGCCCTGCGCGGGGCCGCGCGCCCTGCCGCGCCCGCGCGCTCCGGACGCGCCACCGCCGCGCCCGCGTGCCCCGGACGCGCCACCGCCGCGCCCGCCGAGCGCCGCGGCGCCCCCGTCGCGTCCCCGTCAGCGCTCGCCGGTCCCGCCGGTCTTGCCGTCCGGCTTGCGCCTGGCCCTGCTCGGCTGCACCCGCGTCGGCTCCCCGGGCATCTTGGGGTGGTCCGGCGGGTACGGCAGGTCGCCCAGCCCGTGGTCGCGTTCGTCGCGCTCGGCCAGTTCAAGGACGGCGTCCAGCCGGCAGGCGTGCTCCTCCATTCCGGCGTGGACGTCCCCCAGCTCGGCGTACCGCGCAGGCATCGTGGACAGGTCGAAGTCCCGCGGGTGCACCTGCGGCACCTCCTCCCAGCGCAGCGGCGCCGAGACCGGGGCATGCGGCCTGGGCCGTACGGAGTAGGCGGAGGCGATGGTGCGGTCGCGCGCGGTCTGGTTGTAGTCGACGAAGATCTTCTCGCCCCGCTCCTCCTTCCACCACGCGCTGGTGACCTGCCGCGGCATCCGCCGTTCCATCTCGCGGGCGAGGGCGATCGCGGCCCGCCGCACTCCCGTGAACGTCCACTCCGGCTCGATGGGGACGAAGACGTGCAGGCCCCGCCCGCCGGAGGTCTTGGGCCAGCCGCGCAGGCCCAGCTCCTCCAGCAGACCGCGCAGTTCGCCGGCGACGCGCACCGCGTCGGAGAAGTCGGTGCCCGGCTGCGGGTCGAGGTCGATGCGCAACTCGTCAGGGTGGTCGAGGTCCGCCCGCCGGACCGGCCAGGGGTGGAAGGTGAGGCAGCCGAGGTTGGCGCCCCAGACGACCGCGGCCACCTCGGTCGGGCAGATCTCGTCGGCGTGGCGGCCGGAGGGGAAGCGGATACGGCCGGTGGGGATCCAGTCGGGGGTGTTCTTCGGCGCGCGCTTCTGGAAGAACGACTCGCCCCCCACCCCGTCCGGGTAGCGCTCCATCGTCGTCGGCCGGTCGCGCAGCGCCCGCAGGGCGCCGTCCCCGACCGCGAGGTAGTAGCGGGCCACGTCCAGCTTGGTGAAGCCCGGTTCCGGGAAGTACACCTTCCCCGGGTTCGAGATCCGGACCGTCCGCTCGCCGACGGTCAGCTCGACCGCCTCCGCCATGCCGTCACCGCCTCTCCCGTCCCTGACTGCCCCGAACTGTCCCCGGACTGTCCCCGGCTGTAACCCGACACGGTAGGGCCGACGGGCGGGTCGCGCCTGCCGGGCGGACAATCGCGGCATGGACCTCCCGGTGATGCCGCCCGTGAAGCCGATGCTCGCCAAGTCCGCCGCCGCGATCCCGCCCGGCATGCTGTACGAGGGCAAATGGGACGGGTTCCGCGCCATCGTCTTCCGGGACGGCGCCGAGGTCGAGATCGGCAGCCGCACCGGCAAGACCCTCACCCGCTACTTCCCCGAGGTCGTCGAGGCGGTCCGCGCCGAACTGCCGCCGCGTGCCGTCGTCGACGGGGAGATCGTCGTCGCCCGGGAGGGCCGGCTCGACTTCGACGCGCTGCTGGAACGCATCCACCCCGCCGACTCCCGGGTGCGGCAGCTCGCCGAGCGCACCCCCGCCTCCCTCGTCGCCTTCGACCTGCTGGCGCTCGGCGACCGCTCCCTGATGGCGGACCCGCAGACATGGCGCCGCCAGGCCCTGGTCGACGCGCTGGGGCGGGCACGGGCCCCGGTGCACGTGGCGCCCGCCACCACCGACGTCGAGCTCGCGCGGCGGTGGTTCGACCAGTACGAGGGCGCGGGACTGGACGGCGTCGTCGCCAAACCGCCGGACCTCGGCTACCGCCCCGACGAGCGCGTCATGCTCAAGGTGAAGCACGAACGCACCGCCGACTGCGTGCTCGCCGGCTTCCGCTGGCACAAGTCCGGTCCCGTCGTGGGCTCGCTGCTGCTCGGCCTGCACGACGCCCGCGGCCGCCTCCAGCACGTCGGCGTGTGCGCGTCCTTCTCCATGCGCCGCCGCGAGGAACTGGTCGGGGAGCTGGAGCCGCTGCGTACGGAATCCGCCGAGGGCCACCCCTGGGCGGACTGGGCGGAGGCCGAGCCCGGGGGCCGCATGCCCGGCGCCCAGAGCCGCTGGAGCGCCGGGAAGAACCTCTCCTGGATCCCCCTGCGGCCCGAGCGGGTCGTGGAGGTCGCCTACGACCACATGCAGGGCGACCGCTTCCGGCACACCGCCCAGTTCCGCCGCTGGCGCCCCGACCGCGACCCCGCCGACTGCACCTACGCGCAGTTGGAGGAGCCGGTCGGCTACGAGCTCGCGGACATCCTGCGCTGAGCCGCGCCTGCCCGGGGCTCGGGACGCGTACGGGCAGGCCCGCCGCCGGCCCCGCCCTGTCCGCGGGGCCGCGCGGAGGGCCGCGAGGAGGCCGGGGCGGGAGCCCGCGCGGGCTCCCGCGTCACAGTGCCTGCCGCCGGGTGAGCTGGGTGAACGCCAGCCAGCCGGGCAGCACGGGCAGCCAGAAGGTCAGCACCCGGAACAGCAGTACCGCCGAGGTGGCGGTCGCCGAGTCCAGGTGCCCGATGGTGGTCAGACCGGCGATCAGCGCGCCCTCGACCGCCCCCAGACCGCCCGGTGTCGGGGCCGCCGAGCCCAGGGCGTTGCCCGCCAGGAACACCACGGCGATCGCCGCGAAGTTCACCTCACCGTGGAAGGTGCGGATGCTCGCGTCCAGGCACAGCACGAAGGCGAAGGTCAGCAGCAGTGTGCCGCCGATGCCGGTGACGAGCTTCATCGGCTGCTGCAGCACGTCCAGCATGCGCGGCACCACCCCCGCGAACAGCGCCCGCACCCGGGAGGAGACGAAGCGCCGCAGCGGTGGGACGGCGGTGACGACCAGGAAGAGCACACCGGCCGTGAGCAGGCCCGCCATCACCGTCCGGGACGGCGACAGCGAGGGCGTCTTCTCCGTGCCGGTGATGTAGCCGAACACCAGCAGCAGGCTGATGTGCGAGCCGAGGCCGACCAGCTGCGAGGCCCCCACGCTCGCCACCGCCAGGCCCGGGCGTACGCCGGACTTCTGCAGGTAGCGCGTGTTGAGCGCCACACCGCCGATCGCGGCGGGCGCCACCAGCTTCACGAAGGAGCCGGCGACCTGCGCCAGCGTGGTGCGGACGAAGGACAGCTTCTCCGGCACGAAGCCGGACAGCGCCATCGCGGCCGCGACGTAGCTGAGCGCGGAGGCCAGCGCGGCAACGATGACCCAGATCCAGTTCGCCTCGCCGAGCAGGGTCGTCGGGTCGATGCTGCTGATCTGGGAGAGCAGGAAGTACGCGGCGAAGGCGCCCGCGATGATGCTGATCAGCGTGCGCGGCCGCACCCGTTCCAGCCGCACCGGCTCCACCGGCGCCTGCGGGCGGATCAGCAGCACCTGGTGACGGATCCGGGTGAGCAGATCCTCCTCGCGGGACTCCTCCAGCGCGTCCTCGATCGCCTTCTTCTCGGCCCGCCGCTCGGCCTTGCTCTCCTTGCCCGGCTCCTTGTCGCCGGCTCCGCCGTCCGCCCCCTCCGCCGGCCGCGCCCGGGAGGCGGTCAGCACGGCCTCGCGTTCGCGCTGCGCCCGCTCCCTGGCGAGCTGCTTCAGCGCTGCCCGGGTGGTGCGGCTCAGCGCGATCGGCTGCAGCAGCGGCAGGGAGTCGGCGACGGCGTCCGGCCCCAGCACGGCGACGGCCGAGGCCACCGACCGCTCCGGGCCGACGCGCAGCGCCAGGGTGGTGAGCAGCTGCGCCACGTCCATGCGCAGCACGATGTCGCCCGCGGCGATCTCCCCGCCGCGCAGGTCGGTGAGGAAGACGTTGCCGGAGCGGTCGATCTTCAGGGCCTCGCCGACCAGCCTGCGGTGGGCGATCCGCCGCGACTGCAGCGCCCGCACCTGCTCCCAGGCGCCGCGCAGCACATCGTCGGTGATCTCCTCGTCCGACAGCGCGTCCAGCGAGCGGCCGCCCATGTGCTCGTAGACCAGCATCACGGCGTCCGGGCCGAGCTCCGAGGTGGCGATCAGCCGTGGCGCCCTGGCGCCCGCGGCGTTGGCCGCGTAGGCCAGCAGCGCCTCCTGCTCCAGCGCCTGGCGCAGCGACTGCAGGCCGCGCCGCTGGGTGATCCCGCGCAGCTGGAGGCGGCGCCACATCCGGTAGAAGAAGCCGTGCGCCTGCTGCTCGCGGTCCACCACCGTGACGTCCAGCAGCGGGCCGTCCTCCAGGGTCACCAGATAGCGGCGGCCCCGGTCGGAGTCGGGCCCGTCGGGGGATTCGTCCTCCGCGCGGACGGCCGTCAGCGGGGCGAAGCCCACCCGGCGCAGGCCGGCGAGCAGGTTCTGGCCGGTCGGGCGTACGTTCGGCGAGCCGACCCCGTAGAGGGTGCCGTAGGCCACGGTCCAGCCGATGAGCACCGTCACGATGATCGAGAACGGTGTGGTGAAGCCGCCCACGAGCACCGCGAAGGAGTCCACGACCAGCACGAACCACAGCGCCACCCGCCAACGCGGGCGCCGGGCCATGCCGACCGCCGTCATGTAGGCGATCACCGGGGCCAGGTAGCCGTGGACGGGATCGGTGATCCCGCCGCCGGGCGCGTCGCGGGTCAGCGCGTCCCGGATCGCCACCGGCGCCGCGCCCGACACCCACAGGTCGGTCGCGAGGGACACCCCGTGGGCCAGGACCGCGGCCAGCACGCCGTCCGCGATGCGCAGCCCGTCCCGTTTGATCAGGCGCTCCACGGCGAACGCCACGGGCACGATCAGCACCGCCACGGTCGCCAGCAGCCCGGCGACCGTGATCAGCGGCTCGGGCGCGTGAGTGGCTCCCTCGGCGATGTCCTGCTCCACACCGGAGGTCGTCGCGTGTGCGAAGCCCGCGATCATCAGCACGACCGCGATGCCGAGCAGCCCGAAGAGGAAGCGCATGAGGTCGACGGGCCGGTGCACGCGCGCGGGGAGCAGCGGCTCGTCCCGCGCGACCGGGTCGGTGTGCGGGGATTCGCCGCCGGGGGGCTGCGCTGAGTCGGGTTGCTCCACCACGGTCCGGGGTGCGTCGGGCTCCCCGGTGCCGGGCTGCGTCGCGCCGATCTGCTCCGCGCGGGGCTTGGGGGGCTCCCCGTCGGCGAGGCCCTCGGCGCCGTCGGTGGTCTCGGCGCCGCCGGGCCGGTCCGGGCTGTCGACCGCGGGCCTCGCAGGGGTCATGGCCTGCTCCGCGGCCGACGCCGCCGATGTGGCGCGGCTCTCATCGGGCGGGGCGTCCCCGGACGCGGGCACGGCCTGCCCGGCGTTCTCGTCCGGGGTCGCCGGGGCGTCGTCCCCAGGGCCCTTGGAGGCAGCAGGTACCGCGTGAGCGGCTCCGTTCCCGCTCACGTCGTGCTCTCCGGCTGTCTCTTTTTGATCTCGTATCACCAGTCACCGCCCGGATGATGGTGGCACGAGCGGCCCGCGCATGGGCGCAGGAGGGGGCAATTCCCCTCTCCGGGCGCCCCCGCGCGCTCCGCCGGACCCCCCTGTCGGTGCCGTGGGGCACCATGGGACGGATGAGCAAGGACACCGCGTACGACCCGGACGACGTCCCCGAGCTGCCCGCGTACGCGGAGCGCGTGCTGGACGTCGCCGAGCGGATCCCGCCCGGTCGGGTCATGACGTACGGCGACGTCGCCGAGTGGCTGGGGGAGGGCGGCCCCCGGCAGGTGGGCCACGTCATGGCGCTGTACGGCGGGGCCGTGCCGTGGTGGCGTGTGGTCCGCGCGGACGGCGGGCTGCTGGCGGGCCACGAGCTGCGCGCCCTGGAGCACTACCGCGCGGAGGGCACCCCGCTGCGCCCGGCCCCGCGGTCGGCCGAGGGCCGCATACCCCGTCTCGACATGCGCGGGGCCCGCTGGGACGGCACGCATCCCGTGCCGCCCCCCGGCGGGGAGTGCTGACGACCCGACGTTCACACCATCCAGCTTCCGCCATCCGGGACGGGTTGACGCCATCCTCCGTCCGGTCGGAGTACGGCGCCCCGCGCCCGCCCGCCCCCTCATCCGTACGGGAAGCAGGGGACGCCCGGCGGCCCCGGTGACCAGTGGCGTACCGTCGGCTCCTGGCCTTTCCCGGGAACCGGCGGCACAGGCTCCCACTCCCGCACTCGTATTCGTACTCGCACCCGCACGCACACGGAACCGGCGAACCACGTGACCTCCTCCTCCACACGCCAGACGACGGACGCCGCCGCACGGCGCTCCGGGGGGACGGTCGGGCCTTCCGGCGGCTACCGGCTGCTACGGACCGCTCCGAAACCGGTGACGCCCCCTGAACTGGACGCCGCGCAGCGCGCCGTGGTTGAGCACCTCGGCGGTCCGCTCCTCGTCCTGGCCGGACCGGGCACGGGGAAGACGACGACCCTGGTCGAGGCCGTCGCCGAACGCGTGCGGCGCGGCACCGACCCCGAACGGATCCTCGTCCTCACCTTCAGCCGCAAGGCCGCGGGGGAGCTGCGGGACCGCATGGCGGCCCGGATGGGCGGCGCGGCCGCACCGCAGGCCACCACCTTCCACTCCTTCGCCTACGCCCTCGTCCGCGCCCACCAGGACCCCGAGCTGTTCGCGGACCCGCTGCGGCTGCTGTCCGGCCCCGAGCAGGACCTGACCGTGCGCGAGCTCCTGGCGGGCCAGGCGCATCTGGAACGGCAGGGGCGGACCCGGGTGCGCTGGCCGGACGAGCTCCGCGCGGCGCTGACGACCCGCGGCTTCGCCGACGAGGTGCGGGCCGTGCTGGCCCGCACCCGCGAGCTGGGTCTCGGCCCGCGCGCCCTGGCCGCGTTCGCCGGCCGCACCGGCCGCCCCGACTGGTCGGCGGCGGCCGGCTTCCTCGCCGAGTACCTGGACGTCCTCGACCTCCAGGGCGCCGTCGACTACGCGGAGCTGGTGCACCGCGCGGTGCTGCTCGCCGGGCGCCCTGAGGTGGCCCGCCACCTCGCCGCGGCCTACGAGGCCGTCTACGTCGACGAGTACCAGGACACCGACCCGGCGCAGGTGCGGCTGCTCCAGGCGCTCGCCGGCGGCGGCCGCCACCTGGTGGCCTTCGGCGACCCCGACCAGTCCATCTACGCCTTCCGCGGCGCCGACGTGAACGGCATCCTCGGCTTCCCCGAGGTCTTCCGGCACGTCGACGGCCGCCCCGCCGACGTCCGCGTCCTCACCACGTCCCGCCGCTCGGGCGCCGCCCTGCTGGCCGCGACCCGGCTGCTCACCCGGCGGATGCCGCTGACCCGGCTCCCGGCCGCGGCCGTGCGCGCCCACCGCGAGCTCACGCCGGTCCGCGAGGGGGGATCGGTCGCCGTCCGCACCTACCCCACGCCGGGCGCCGAACTCGACGGCATCGCCGACGTCCTGCGCCGGGCCCATCTGGAGGACGGTGTCCCCTGGTCCGACATGGCGGTCCTGGTGCGTGCCGGGTCCCGCTCGCTGCCCGTCCTGCGCCGGGCCCTGACGTCCGCGGGGGTGCCCGTCGACATCGACGGCGACGACCTGCCGCTGCGCGACGAACCCGCCGTCGCCCCGCTCCTGCTCGCCCTGCGGGTCTGCGCCGAGGCCGCGTTGCGGGAGGCCCGGGAGCCGGGGGAGGGCCGGGAGCCGGGGGACGCGCGGGAGCCGGGGGAGGGTCGGGAGCCGGGCCTGCGGGTCGAGGACGCCCTCACCCTGCTCGGCTCACCGCTCGGCGGCATGGACGCCGCCGACCTGCGCCGTCTGGGCCGCGCCCTGCGTGAGGAGGAAAGGGCCGCCGGGGTCCCCGTACCGCGGCCGTCGGACGAGTTGATCGCCGAGGCGCTCTCGGAGCCCGAGCGGCTGGTGGCGCACGACCCGTCCTACGCGCGGGGCGCCCAGCGGCTCGGCGGGCTGCTGCGCCGGGGGCGCGAGCTGCTCGCCGCCGGCGGCACCGCCGAGGAGGCGCTGTGGGAGCTGTGGGACGGCACCCCCTGGCCGGGCCGGCTGGAGCGGTCCGCGGCGCGCGGTGGCGCGGCAGGACGCAACGCCGACCGGGACCTGGACGCGGTGTGCGTGCTCTTCGACACCGCCGCCCGGGCCGAGGAGCGCACCGGGGGCCGCGGCGCGCTGAACTTCCTGGAGGAGCTGACCGCCCAGGACATCGCCGCCGACGTGCTCACCCGCCACGCCGTCCGCCCCGACGCCGTACGGCTGATGACCGCGCACCGCTCCAAGGGCCTGGAGTGGGGGCTCGTGGTCGTCGCCGGTGTCCAGGAAGGGCTCTGGCCCGACCTGCGGCGCCGGGGCTCGCTGCTGGAGGCCGACCGCATCGGACGTGACGGCCTCGCGGAGCCGCTCACCCCGGGCGCGCTGCTCGCCGAGGAGCGCCGGCTGTTCTACGTCGCGGCCACCCGGGCCAGCGAGCGCCTCGTCGTGACGGCCGTGAAGGCCGCCGCCGACGACGGCGACCAGCCCTCCCGCTTCCTCACCGAACTCGGCGTCGAGCCGGCCGACGTCACCCACCGGGCGCGCCGTCCGCTGTCGGTCGCGGCCCTCGTGGCCGAGCTGCGCGCCACGACCGTCGACCCGACCGCCTCCCCGGCCCTGCGCGAGGCTGCCGCCCGCCGTCTGGCCCGGCTCGCGGCCCTGGAGGACGCGGGTCAGCCGCTGGTGCCCGCGGCCCACCCCGAACGCTGGTGGGGCCTGTACGAGCAGACCCGCTCCGAGGTGCCGCTGCGCGACCGCGAGCAGCCGGTCACCCTCTCCGGCAGCGCGCTGGACCAGCTGGCCAACAGCTGCGCCCTGCAGTGGTTCCTGGGCCGCGAGGTGAAGGCGGAGCCGCCCTCCACGGCGGCGCAGGGCTTCGGCAACGTCCTGCACGTCCTCGCCGACGAGGTCGCCTCCGGCAGCACCCCGGCCGACCTGGACGTGCTCATGGAGCGGCTGGACTCGGTGTGGAACGCGCTGGCCTTCGACGCGCCGTGGAAGTCCCAGCAGGAGAAGGAGAACGCCCGCGCCGCCCTGGAGCGCTTCCTGCGCTGGCACGTCATGGAGCGCGGCCGCCAGGCCGTCGCCTCCGAGCACGGCTTCGACGTCACCTTGGAGACGGGTGAGGTGGCCGTCCGGATCCGCGGCAGCATGGACCGCGTCGAGACGGACGCCGACGGCAACGCCTATGTCGTGGACTTCAAGACCGGGAAGGCCAAACCCACGGCCGCCGAGGTCGAGAGCCACGCGCAGCTCGCCGTCTACCAGCTGGCCGTCCGCGAGGGCGCCGTCGACGAACTCTTCCACGGCACCCGGCCCGCCCCCGGCGGCGCCGAGCTCGTCCAGCTGCGCATCGGCGCCGCCCGCCGCGACGGCGGCGACACCCAGCCCACCGTCCAGCGCCAGGAGGCGCTCAGCGGCGACTGGGCCGACGCGCTGCTCGCCGACGCGGCCGCCCGCGTCCTCGACGAGCGCTTCACCCCCTCCACCGGCCGGCACTGCGAGAACTGCGCCTTCCGCGCCTCCTGCAGCGCCCGCCCGGAGGGGCGGCACGTGGTGGAGTGAGGCGGGGGTCTCAGCCGCCCGGGGCCTCGGCCCTCAGCCCGAGGTCCCGCGCGGCCTGCAGCAGGCGCTGGTCGTAGGAGACGAACACGAGCGGATCCGCGCCCGCCTGGCCCGCGAGGAGCTGTGCGGTCGCCAGGACCGAGCCGAGAGAGCGGAGCAGCGGATCGCCGTAAGCGGAAGCCGTGGCGCGGACGGCGGCGTCGATCTCGAACCGGTAGAGCCGGGTGATCACCCCGGGGACCCCGGCGAGTGCCTGCGGGGCCGATCGACGCAAGGCGCGCGGCACCTCCACCTCGACGAGCGACGACGACACCAAAGGCTCGTCCGGGCGGTCGTTCAGCCAGGCGACCAACTCCCGAGTGCCCTGCTCCCGGCGGACCATCTTCACGATCGCCGCCGAGTCCAGGTAGATCACCAGCGCTCCTCGTCGCGCAGGGCGACGAGTGCGGCCGCCGTGTCGATCCCCGGGTCGTCGAGAACGGGCGGCACCGGCACCGGACCCGAGGCCACGGGCGGGGTGGCGCGTCCCTCGGCGACCATGCGGTCCAGCACGGACTGGCCGCGCGAGATGGGCACGAGACGGGCCACGGGGGTTCCGCTCACGGTCACCTCCAAGGTTTCACCGTGCTGGACGCGTGCGAGCACGGCACTGGTGTTCTGGTTCAGTTCGCGTACCGGGATGCGCTCCATGGGCCCGGCGTAGAACCTGCTGTTCTACGCCGGTAGGGAGGAATACGCCCTGACCCCGGTGGACCGGGTGCGGCTCGGCCCGCTGTCGGTGGTGCCCGATAGCCTCCCCTTTGTGTCCTCCCGCATCACCGGCCCCGAACAGCTCAAGGAGCTGCTCGGCATCCCCTTCACCCCGGAGCAGCTGGCGTGCGTCACCGCGCCGCTCGCCCCGCAGGTGATCGTGGCCGGCGCCGGTTCCGGGAAGACGACGGTCATGGCGGCCCGGGTGGTGTGGCTGGTCGGCACCGGGCAGGTCGCGCCCGAGCAGGTGCTGGGCCTGACGTTCACCAACAAGGCGGCCGGGGAGCTGTCCGAGCGCGTGCGCAAGGCCCTCGTCCGGGCCGGTGTGACCGACCCGGACCCGGCGGACCCCGACCACGCGCCGGGCGAGCCGCGGATCTCCACATACCACGCCTTCGCCGGGCAGCTGCTCAAGGAGCACGGGCTGCGCATCGGGCTGGAGCCGACCGCGCGTCTGCTCGCCGACGCGACGCGCTACCAGCTGGCGGCGCGCGTCCTGCGGGCCGCGCCCGGTCCCTTCCCGGCGCTCACCAAGGGCGTCCCCGGCCTTGTGAGCGACCTCCTGGCGCTGGAGGGCGAGCTGGCGGAGCATCTGGTGCCGCCCGAGCGGCTGCTCGCGTACGACCGGGAGTGGCTCGCCGACCTCGAGGGCGTCCGGCTGACCAACGCGGATCTGCGCAGGCTCCCCGAGACGGCCCGCGCCCGCATCGACCTGACCGGGCTCGCCGCGGCGTACCGCGCCGAGAAGAAGCAGCGCGACCTGCTCGACTTCGGCGACCAGATCGCCCTGTCCGCGACCCTGGCCCGCACCCGCCCCGAGGTCGGCCGCATCCTGCGCGAGCAGTACGCCGTGGTGCTGCTCGACGAGTACCAGGACACCTCCGTGGCGCAGGGCCTGCTGCTCTCCGCGCTGTTCGGGGACGGCACCGGCCATCCGGTGACCGCGGTCGGCGACCCCTGCCAGGCCATCTACGGTTGGCGCGGCGCCTCGGTGGCCAACCTCGACGACTTCCCGCTGCACTTTTCGCACGCCGACGGGACACCGGCCCGGCGCCAGTCTTTGTCGGAGAACCGGCGCAGCGGCGGCCGCCTGCTCGACCTCGCCAACGGCCTCGCCGCCGAGCTGCGCGAGCGGCACGAGGGCGTTGAGGCCCTGCGGCCCGCGCCCGGCGCCGAACGGGACGGCGGGGTGCGCTGCGCGTTGCTGCCCACCCAGCATGAGGAGATCGCCTGGATCGCCGATTCCATCGCACACCTGGTCCGCACGGGCACCGCACCCGGTGAGATCGCCGTGCTGTGCCGGGCCGCCGGCCACTTCGCCGACATCCATGCGGCGCTCGTCGCGCGCGACGTGCCGGTGGAGGTGGTCGGCCTGTCCGGGCTGCTGCACCTCCCCGAGGTCGCCGACCTGGTCGCGGTCTGCGAGGTGCTGCAGGACCCGACGGCCAACGCCGCCCTCGTGCGGCTGCTCACGGGGCCGCGCTGGCGGATCGGGCCGCGCGACCTGGCCCTGCTCGGGCGGCGGGCGCGGCTGCTGGTGCCGGGCCGGGGCGACACAGCGGACCGGCTGGCCGCCGCCGTGGAGGGCGTGGACCCGGCCGAGGTGATCTCGCTCGCCGACGCCCTGGAGACCTTCGTCGACGGTGAGCCCGAGGACCGCCTGCCCTTCTCGGCCGAGGCCCGGGTGCGCTTCGCGCGCCTCGCCACCGAGATACGCGAACTGCGCCGCGCCCTGGCCGACCCGCTCATGGACGTCCTGCACCGGGTGCTCGCCGTCACCGGCCTGGAGGTCGAACTCTCCGCCTCCCCGCACGCACTGGCCGCGCGCCGCCGGGAGACCCTGCACGCCTTCCTGGACGTCGCGGCCGGCTTCGCCTCCCTGGACGGAGAGGCCACGCTGCTGGCCTTCCTCGGGTTCCTGCGCACGGCGGCGCAGTACGAGAAGGGCCTGGACAGCTCGCTGCCCGGCGGCGAGAACACGGTGAAGGTGCTCACGGCGCACAAGTCCAAGGGTCTGGAGTGGGACGTCGTCGCCGTTCCCGGGCTGGTGCGCAAGGGCTTTCCGAGTGAGCGGGGCCGCGAGTCGTGGCACTTCAACGCCAAGGTGCTGCCGCATGCGCTGCGCGGTGACGCGGCCACCCTGCCCGACCTGGAGGAGTGGTCGCGGGCGGGGCTGGCGGACTTCAAGGCGGCCATGGCCGAGCACAACCGGATCGAGGAGCTCCGGCTCGGCTACGTCACCTTCACCCGGCCGCGCTCCCTGCTGCTCGGCTCCGGCCACTGGTGGGGACCCAACCAGAAGCGGCCCTTCGGCCCGTCCGCCTTCCTCGAGGCGCTGCGCGCGCACTGCGAGGCCGGCCACGGCGAGGTCGAGCACTGGGCCGACGAGCCCGCTCCCGATGCCGGCAACCCGGCTCTGGCGCGTACGGGCGAGACACCGTGGCCGCTGCCCCTGGACCCGGCGGCCATGGCCCGGCGCCGCGAGGCAGCCCGCAGCGTGCTGGCCCAGCTGAGCGCCCCGGCGGCCCCGCCGGCGGCCGCCGTGCCGGACCCGGACTGGCCGCCGCCCCCCGAGGACGAGGAGGAGCCGCCGCCGTACGACGAGGCCTACGACGGGTACGGCGACCACGACGCCGGCGACCCGTACGGCGATCCTTACGAGGGGCCGTACGGCGCGGGCGACCCCGGCGAGTGGGAGGACCGGCCCGCCGACCGGCCCGCCATCCCCGGGCAGCCCGGCCCGCACGACCTCGACGCACCGCCGGCCGTGCCCCCGCCCGCGCCCCGGCACGGGCACGGCAAGGAGCCACTGCTCCCCGAGGAGGCCCGCGCCGTCGCGTCCTGGGACCGGGACCTCGACGCCCTCACCGAGGAGCTCCTCCGCTCCCGCGCGGTGGTACGCGACGTCCCGCTGCCCACCACGCTCAGCGCCTCCGCGCTGCTGCGGTTGGCCGCCGACCCCGACGGCTTCGCCCGTGAACTCGCCCGGCCCATGCCCCGCCCGCCGCGGCCCGCGGCCCGGCGCGGCACCCGCTTCCACGCCTGGGTGGAGTCCCGCTTCGAGGAACTGCCGCTGATCCCCCCCGAGGAGCTGCCCGGCATCGAGGGCGACGACGAGATCGCCGACGAACGCGACCTCGCCGCGCTGAAGGAGGCGTTCCTGAGGACCCCGTACGCCGAGCGCACTCCCTACCGCGTCGAGGCGCCGTTCCAGCTCGCCCTGGCCGGACGGGTGATCCGGGGCCGGATCGACGCGGTGTACCGGGAGGGCGACGGCTACGAGATCGTCGACTGGAAGACCGGGCGGTCCGGCACCGCCGACCCCCTGCAGCTCGCGGTCTACCGACTCGCCTGGGCCGAGCAGCGCGGAGTGCCGCTGTCGCAGGTCACGGCAGCCTTCCTGCACGTTCGGACGGGAGAGGTGGTTCGGCCGGAGCCGCTGCCCGACCGGGCCGCGTTGGAGCGCCTGCTGCTCGGTGAGCCGGAGCCGGGGCAGGAGCCGGAGCCGGGACCGGAGCAAGGGCCGGCACCCGGATCACCACCCGGATCGGGTGCAGGGCCCAGGACCGCTCCTGAGGCCGCCGCCGGGGGACCCTTCGGCGGCCGCTAGGCTCGAGGCCATGAGCACCACCCCGGACAGCGCCGTCCGCACGTACGTCGCGGCCCATCGTGAGACCTTCCTCGGCGACCTCGCCGAGTGGCTGCGCATCCCCTCGGTCTCGGCCGATCCGGAACGCGCCGCCGACGTACGGCGCAGCGCCGAGTGGCTGGCGGCGAAGCTCAAGGAGACCGGTTTCCCGGTGGCCGAGGTGTGGGAGACCCCCGGCGCTCCCGCGGTCTTCGCCGAGTGGCCCTCCGACACCGCGGACGCGCCGACGGTACTGGTCTACGGCCACCACGACGTGCAGCCCGCCGCGCTCGAGGACGGCTGGGACGGCGAGCCCTTCGAGCCCCGGATCCATGACGGCCGGATGTACGGGCGGGGCGCCGCCGACGACAAGGGGCAGGTGTTCTTCCACACACTCGGCGTCCGCGCCCACCTGGCCGCCACCGGCCGCACCGCGCCGGCGGTGCACCTGAAGCTGCTGATCGAGGGCGAGGAGGAGTCCGGCTCCCCGCACTTCGCCGACCTCGTGCGCGCCCGCGCCGGGCGGCTGGCCTGCGACACCGTGATCGTCTCGGACACCGGCATGTGGGACGAGGACACCCCCACCGTGTGCACCGGCATGCGGGGCCTGGTCGACTGCCAGATCGACCTGTACGGCCCCGACCAGGACATCCACTCCGGCTCCTTCGGCGGCTCCGTCCCCAACCCGGCGACCGAGGCGGCCCGGCTCGCCGCGGCGCTGCACGACGCGGACGGCCGCGTGGCGATCCCCGGTTTCTACGACGGCGTGGTCGAGCTCACCGACCGCGAGCGCGCGCTGTTCGCGCGCCTCCCCTTCGACGAGGAGCGCTGGCTGCGCACGGCCATGTCGTACGCGACGAGCGGCGAGGCCGGCTACTCGACCCTGGAGCGGGTCTGGGCCCGTCCGACCGCCGAGGTGAACGGCATCGGCGGCGGCTACCAGGGCCCGGGCGGCAAGACGATCGTGCCGTCCTCGGCCCAGGTGAAGCTGTCCTTCCGGCTGGTGGCCGGGCAGGACACCGAACGGGTACGGCGGCTGGTCGCCGACTGGGTCGCCGACCGCGTCCCGGCCGGTGTCCGGCACGAGATCACCTTCTGGGGAGCCACCCGCCCCTGTCTGACGCCGTTGGACCACCCCGCGCTGCGTGCGGTGACGCGGGCGATGGGCCGGGCCTTCGGCAAGGAGGTCCTCTACACCCGCGAGGGCGGCTCGGGCCCGGCGGCCGACCTGCAGGACGTGCTCGATGTTCCCGTCCTGTTCCTGGGAATTTCCGTGCCGTCCGACGGTTGGCACTCGGTGAACGAGAAGGTGGAGATCGACCTTCTGCTCAAGGGCGTGGAGACGTCCGCGTACCTCTGGAGCGAGTTCACGGCTCTGTAAGCATCCGCCTCCATCCGCGCGCTACGGGGAGTTGACAGCAATCTTGTCCGACACGTCCGGAATCGGTACCACTTTCGACGCGACCGCCTTCCCCCCGCCCCTCGCCCGCTCGTCGGGCGTGGACCGCGCCGCCGAGCACCGGCTCGACGAGGCGTGGCTGGCGGCCGCCTGGAGCCACCCGACGACGCGGGTGTTCGTGGTCTCCGGGGGCCAGGTCCTGATCGAGGACACCCCGGACGGCCATGCCGAGCTCGTCATGATGCCGAGCTTCGAGGCGCCGGAGAGCGAGGTGCACCGCTATTTCCTCGGCATCGACGAGGCGGGGGTGCGCTATTTCGCGCTGCAGAAGGACTCGCTGCCCGGACGCCTGGACGACGCGGCCCGCCCGGCCGGGCTCCGGGAGGCCGGCGTCCTGCTGTCGGACCGCCACGCGGGCCTCATGGTGCACGCGGTCGCGCTGGAGAACTGGCAGCGCATGCACCGCTTCTGCTCGCGCTGCGGGGAACGCACCGTGGTGGCGGCCGCGGGCCACATCCGCCGCTGCCCGGCCTGCGGGGCGGAGCACTACCCGCGCACCGACCCCGCGGTGATCATGCTGGTCACCGACGAGGAGGACCGGGCGCTGCTGGGCCGCCAGGTGCACTGGCCCGAGGGGCGCTTCTCGACGCTCGCGGGCTTCGTGGAGCCGGGGGAGTCCCTCGAGCAGGCCGTGGTGCGCGAGGTCGCCGAGGAGGCGGGGGTGGCGGTCGGCGAGGTGTCCTATGTCTCCAGCCAGCCCTGGCCGTTCCCCTCGAGCCTGATGCTGGGCTTCATGGCGCGGGCCACGTCGGCGGAGATCACCGTGGACGGCGAGGAACTGCACGAGGCGCGCTGGTTCTCCCGCGAGGAGTACCGCAAGGCGATGGAGACCGGCGAGGTGCTGCCGCCGTACGGGATCTCCATCGCGGCGCGGCTGATCGAGCGCTGGTACGGGATGCCGCTGCCGGCCCGTCGCTGAGCGCGCCGCCCGCCGCGTCGTCCGCCCCGGCCGCGCGTGCGCACAGCCGGGGCGGACCGGTCTCAGCCCGCGAGGGCCTGCTTGACCTGGGCCAGACTGGGGTTGCTGAGTGCGACTGCCTCGGCGCCGCTCTTGGGCGACACCAGGAGCGTCGGGACGAGCTGGTTGCCGCCGTTGACGCTCTCGACGAACTTCGCCGAGTCCGGGTCGTGCTCGATGTTGACCTCCGTGTAGGCGATGCCCTCACGGTCCATCTGCCCCTTCAGGCGGCGGCAGTATCCGCACCACGTGGTGCTGTACATCGTCACAGTGCCGGACATCGTGTTCGCTCCTTCAAGGCTGGGGATGACGTCGATCCCGTGAACGCTAACCCCTCGCCGTGGCATTCCTTGCAATCGTTCGCGGTGTGACCATCACACCTCAGCTGTGGACAACTTCGCGGGGCCGTCCTCGGGGAGATGGCAGCATGGCAGGGTGACTGCACCGACCCCCACCCCGCTCTTCCCGGAGTTCCCGGCCGTCCCGGAGTCGGCGGACGCCGTGCTCGACGGGCTCGACCCGGAACAGCGCGCGGTCGCCACCGCGCTGCACGGCCCGGTGTGCGTGCTGGCGGGAGCCGGCACGGGCAAGACGCGCGCGATCACCCACCGGATCGCGTACGGGGTGCGCGCCGGGATACTCCAGCCGGCCAGTGTGCTCGCGGTCACCTTCACCGCCCGAGCGGCCGGGGAGATGCGCGGGCGGCTGCGGCAGCTCGGCGCGGGCGGCGTGCAGGCGCGCACCTTCCACTCCGCGGCGCTGCGCCAGCTGCAGTACTTCTGGCCGCGTGCCGTCGGCGGCGACATGCCGCGGCTGCTCGAGCGCAAGATCCAGCTCGTCGCGGAGGCCGGGGCCCGCTCCCGCATCCGGCTGGACCGGGGTGAGCTGCGCGACGTCACCGCCGAGATCGAGTGGGCCAAGGTCACCCAGACGGCGCCCGAGGACTATCCGGCCGCCGCCGCCAAGGCCGCCCGGGACGTGCCGCGCGACCCCGCCGAGATCGCCCGGGTCTACACGACGTACGAGCAGCTCAAGCGCGACCGCGGCGCCATCGACTTCGAGGACGTGCTGCTGCTGACCGTCGGCGTCCTGGAAGACCGGCCTGACGTCGCCGACGCCGTCCGCTCCCAGTACCAGCACTTCGTCGTCGACGAGTACCAGGACGTCAGCCCGCTGCAGCAGCGCCTGCTGGACCTCTGGCTCGGCGGCCGGGACAGCGTCTGCGTCGTCGGCGACGCCTCGCAGACCATCTACTCCTTCACCGGCGCCACCCCGGAGTTCCTGCTCGGGTTCCGCAGCCGGCACTCGCAGGCCACAGTGGTGAAGCTGGTCCGCGACTACCGCTCCACCCCCCAGGTGGTACACCTGGCCAACGGCCTGCTGTCCCAGGCGCGCGGCCAGGCAGCCCAGCACCGACTCGAGCTGGTATCGCAGCGCGAGGCCGGACCCGAGCCGGTCTACACCGAGTACGCGGACGAGCCCGCCGAGGCCGAGGGCACCGCCCGGCGGATCCGCGAGCTGATCGACGAGGGCGTGCGGCCCAGCGAGATCGCCGTGCTGTACCGGGTGAACGCCCAGTCCGAGGTCTACGAGCAGGCCCTTGCCGACGCCGGCGTGCCGTACCAGCTGCGCGGCGCCGAGCGCTTCTTCGAGCGCCCCGAGGTCCGCGAGGCCGGGATGCTGCTGCGTGGCGCCGCCCGGGCCGGCGGCGGCTCGGACCCGGGCCTGGACGACGCGGACCTGCCCGCCCATGTCCGGGCGGTGCTCGGCACCCGCGGCTGGTCCCCCGAGGCCCCGGCCGGATCGGGCGCCGTCCGCGACCGCTGGGAGTCGCTGGCCGCCCTGGTGCGGCTGGCCGAGGACTTCGCCCGCGCCCGGCCGCAGGCCACGCTCGCGGACTTCGTCGCCGAGCTCGACGAGCGGGCGGGCGCGCAGCACGCCCCGACGGTCGAGGGCGTCACCCTCGCCTCACTGCACGCCGCCAAGGGCCTGGAGTGGGACGCGGTGTTCCTGGTCGGACTGACCGAGGGCACGATGCCGATCACCTACGCCAAGACCGACGAGCAGGTCGAGGAGGAGCGCCGGCTGCTCTACGTCGGCGTGACCCGCGCCCGGTTCCACATCGCCCTGTCGTGGGCGCTGTCACGGTCGCCCGGTGGCCGCGGCGGCAGGCGGCCCTCGCGCTTCCTGAACGGGCTGCGGCCGGGCTCGGCGGCCCGGGGCGCCGCGGGGGGGCGTTCGGCCGCCACGGGCGGCGTGGAGCGCGGCTCGGGCGGCAGGAAGCGGCGCGGCCCGGTGCAGTGCCGCGTGTGCGGCCGCACCCTGTCCGACGCGGGCGAGATCAAGCTGATGCGCTGCGAGGACTGCCCCTCCGACCTGGACGAGGCGCTGTACGAGCGGCTGCGTGAATGGCGGGTGGAGCAGGCGAAGGCACTGGGCCAGCCGGCTTACTGCGTCTTCACCGACAAGACGCTGCTGGCGATCGCCGAGGTGCGGCCCACCACCGAGGGGGAATTGTCCGTCATCTCCGGAGTCGGAGCCCGCAAAATGGACAAGTTCGGTGCCGACGTCCTCGCCCTGTGCGCGGGGCGCGAGCCCGGCGGTGAGGACGGCGGCGAACCCGGGGACGAGGCCGGTGGTGAAGCTGTTGCGGAAGAGGTCGGAAAATAGTTTGCGCGCCCCATGGAAATCCCCATAGCCTGCGTGAGCGCGAACGACGCGGCTTCGTGAAGGACCTTCCCGGAGCGGTGTCATCCGTGATGTACTGACCCGGCACCACCTGCCAGACCCGCCCTACGAGACGCCGAGAGGAGGCGAGACCAATGATCAGCTTCATGACGAAAATGACCGATCGCCCGGTCGTCGCCGCCTGCTTCCTTGGTGCCTCGTTCCGTGGCACCGGTCTGTCCGGCGGTCTGCCCACCACCGTCCTCTCCATCCGGGAGCGCGGTGGCGAGCGACCGACGCAGGCACCGGCGGCGGCAGTGGTGGCAGAAGCCCAGGCCTATGCCATTGCGGCGACCAATGGTGCCGGAAACCAGAAGCAGCAGCACCTGAAGTGGGCCTTCCGCGGGCTCGAACCCTGGAGTGATCCAGCCTGATCGACGATCAGGCCGGCGCCTTCAGGGCCGCGGAATCCCAGACCGGGATCCGCGGCCCTTCTGTTTTCCCACCCCCGACAAGCAGATGAGGAACGAAGCGATCGTGCATCTCACCTCGCACGCACCGTCCGTACCCGCCCCAGCACGCCCGCCTGTCATCCACCACCGCTCTGGTGACGAGGCGCTCCGCGCCGCTCCGCCCGACCCTGCCCCGGAGGCCCCCTTGCTGCCCCTCACCGAACTCGACGACGAGATCGACCGCCTCGGCGTCCCCGTCCCCTGCCGTACCTACGACCCGGAGGTCTTCTTCGCCGAGTCCCCGGCCGACGTGGAGTACGCCAAGTCGCTGTGCCAGACCTGCCCGGTCCGCGAGGCCTGCCTCGCCGGTGCCAAGGACCGCCGTGAGCCCTGGGGTGTCTGGGGTGGCGAGCTCTTCGTGCAGGGCGTCGTCGTCCCGCGCAAGCGTCCCCGTGGCCGTCCGCGCAAGAACGCGGTTGTGGCATGAAGCGCCCAACTGTCGGAACGATCGACCATCCCCTCACGCACGACCCCAAGAAGCAGGCCCCGATGACCCCGTCCGCCACCGAACGCCCCGCCCGGCCCTCCGACGCCCCCGCTGACCGCCAGAACAGGAACCTCGAAATGCAACTCATGCCAGAAGCCCTGGCCCGTGCCCATATGCAAGAACGCCTCTACGAGGCGGAGCACGAACGAACAGCCCTCCGCATGGTCAGGGCCCGGCGCCTCCAGCGCCGCGCCGAACGTGCCTCGCTGCGCGCCCGCCGGGCGCTGGCGACGGCCGTGATGCAGTAGCGCCGGAAGATCGGCGACGACACACAGGCCGCGGGGCCGGTCGATTTCGACCGGCCCCGCGGTATCGTCGCGAAGTGGACCAGAAGACGCAATCCGAACGGGTCGGGACTGCTCCCGAGACGACCGCGTGCGCCCGCTGCGGGGCCGTTGCCAACGGACTTCCCCTCACCTGGACCTGCTCCGTCGAGAACGGCAGCCGCGTGTACTTCTGCGACGACTGCGCCCGCACCCACATCCGCAGCATCGAGGGCAGACTGGACTCCTCCTGGTGGTGAGGGACCCCTCCTGGCGGTAGAGCCGCTCCCTGCCCCCGCCCCCGGCTGCCCCTCAGGCCGAGGCGTCCTCTGCCTCGGCCAGTGGGACCAGGCCCTCCTCTGCGAAGCCCGGCAGCCATTCGAGCAGCTCTTCCCGGAGCCTCACCGTGGCCGCCAGCTGGCACAGCACCCCGATGGTGCTGAGCGTCACCCGGTGGATGAGCAGGTACGAGGGCGGCAGATTGAGCTGCTTGCCCAGCTGGTACGCAGGTGAGCGCGGGTCGGCGATCCGCGCCGCCTGCGAGCGCATCCAGCCGCGAGCGAAGGTGAACTCCTCCACGGCCGCCGGCTCGATGATCGGCCGCAGGTAGTCCAGCACGGCGTCCGGGTCGAGTGCGACCGTGGGCTTGACGAAGCCCTCCTGGCAGAGCAAGGCGTGCACCGAATCCGCGTCGTCGGCCAGCGCCAGGCGCAGCGCCGTCCCTATCGGCAGCGGCAGGCCCCCCGGGAGGCGGTCCACCGTGCCGAAGTCCAGCACGCCCAGCCGCCAGCCCTGCGCCGGGCCGTCGTCGATCAGCAGCCGGAAGTTGCCCGGGTGCGGATCGGCGTGCAGCAGCCCGGTGCGGGCCGGTCCGGCGAAGAGGAAGTGCGCCAGCAACTGACCCGCGCGGTCGCGCATCTCCGCCGTGCCCCGCGCGATCACCTCCGCCAGCGGCACCCCGTCCATCCACTCGGTGACCAGCACCTGGTCTGTGCGGTGCACCACGTTCGGCACCACCACGTCCGGGTCGTCGGCGAACTCCACCGCGTGGGTGTGCTGGGCCTGGGCCTCCAGCTCGTAGTCCAGCTCCTCCGCGACCCGGTCGCGGAGCTCCGAGATCAAGGGCTTGACGTCCATGCCGGGAATCAGCGGCCCGAACAGCTTCGCCACCCGGCCGAGTTGTGTGAGGTCCGACAGCAGGGCCTCCCCGGCGCCGGGGTACTGGACCTTCACCGCGACCGTGCGGCCGTCGTGCCACACGGCCCGGTGCACCTGCCCGATCGAGGCCGCCGCCGCCGGCACGTCCTCGAACTCGATGAAGAACTCGTGCCAGTCCGCGCCGAGACGCTCGGCCAGCACGGCGTGCACGGTGCGGGCGGGCATCGGCGGCGCCGCGTCCTGCAGTCGGGTGAGGGCGGCGCGGTAGGGGCCGGCGACCTCCTCGGGCAGGGCGGCCTCGAAGACCGACAGGGCCTGGCCGAACTTCATGGCCCCGCCCTTCAGCTCCCCGAGGACCTTGAAAAGCTGTTCGGCCGTCTGCGCCTGCAGTTCGCCGGCGACCTCTTCCGCGGGGCGCCCGCCGAGCCGCTTGCCCAGCCCCAGCGTCGCTCTCCCGGCGAATCCCAGCGGGAGCGCCGCCAGCTTGGCGGTACGGGTCATCGCTTTGCGCGGAAGATCAGACATGCGCCCCCTCTTTCCGTTCGGTCACCTCGTCATTGTCCCCCGCCTCTCCCGGACCGCGGGATCGCCGGTGTCACAAACCTCAGGCGTCGTCGGTCACCCCGCTACCCGCATCACCCGCATCACCCGCGGCGCCCCCGGTGCGCGCCCCGCAGCCGCACCTGCGGTCGCCCGGAACGGGCCGCAGCTCCGTCGTCAGCCGGGCGAGTCCCATCTCGACCCGCCCGCCGCAACTCGGCGGCCGGCCGCCGTCCACGAAGGCCAGGGCATGTGCCGCGGCGAGCCCCGCGACCGCGGTGGCCAGCGCGACGTCGCAGGCCGGGACCCCGCCCCGCCCGGACCGCAACTGCGCCAGCACTCGGGGCCAGGCCGCGTCGGCGTCCGCCATCCGCTGCGCCAGGCATCCCGCGCACCCCGTGCTGCCCGGGACCACCAGAGGTCCCACCACTCCCCGGCCCTCCATCACCCCCGTGTACAGATGGGGGATCCCGGCGGCCATCAGCGGGGCGGCTCCCTGCGGATCGGGAGCGTAGGCGGCCAGGCCGTCCCGCGGCGCGAGCACCACCAGGGACAGCCCGGACTCCGGCACGGCGGACGGCCCCCGCCGGCCCACCGCCGCCGCCCGGGGATCGGGCGCCGCTCTGCGCACGAGGCCGCGCGCCGCCGCGTCCCGGCGCTCGCCGATGTGCTCGGCGGGGATGCCGCCCGGCGCGGTGTCCCAGGGCTCGACCCGGCCGCCGTCGTGCACGTCGACCTTGCCGACGCCCGCCGCGGACAGCACCGCCGCCACCGTCGCGCCGACCCGGCCGGCCCCGGCCACCCGCACCCGGGCGGCCCGCCGCCTGCTCATCCGGTCCGCTGCGCCGCCGGGGTCGGAGTGCACCACGGACAGCGCCGCGAGGTCGGGGCGGAGCCGGTCCAGCGCGGCGGAGTGGTGCCGTATCGTCTCGGACAGTTCGGCATGCGCCGTCGCGTCGTCGAGCACACCGCCGTCGGCCAGCAGTCCGAGCAGTCGCCGGGCCTGCGGGGGCCGCAGCCCCAGCGACTCGGCCTCGCGGGCGAGCGGGCCGAGCCCGCGTGTGCCGTCGAGCAGGTCGAGGAAGGCGGCGGCCGCGCCGTCCACCGGGTCCAGGACCACCGCGTGTGCCGGGTCGACGCCGAATTGCAGGCTTTCCCGGCTGCGCCAACTGCGGCGCATCGCCGCTTTGAGCATGGGACGCATCGCCACCCCCGTGGGCTCGGCTCCCGATCGAGAGACTGTTCCGACTCCGTACAGGACCAGCATGCCCTGAACCCCCGAACCGGCCCGGAAAGTTATCCACAGGTGCTGTGGACAGTCATTCGATATGACCGGCGTCCGGTACTTTCCGGGTCTTTCGGGGGCGTTCCCGGGCTTTCCCTAGCTTTCCCGGGCTTTCCGAGTCCTTCCAGGTCTTCCCCGCCTCCTCCCGGCCTGCTCCACGCCGGCCCCCGTCGCCTTCCGCGGGGTTTGCCCGCCACCTGCGGTTTTCCGGGCTCTCCAGCAGTGCCCCGCTGTTTCCTTTCTCACCCGGCATCCCGGGGGACGGGACTTCCCGGACCTGGTGCGGGTAACGTCGGGGCGTGTCCGCCGACCCCGCCCAGAGCCTTTCCGGCCAGCCCTCGCGCTCCCCCCGGACCGGCGCCGTCGAAGTACGCCGAAGCTCCCGACGGCGCCGGACGGTCTCGGCGTACCGCGAGGGCGACGTCACCGTGGTCCTCATCCCCGCCCGGATGTCCGCCGCCGAGGAGAAGCGGTGGGTGACGGTCATGCTCGACAAGCTCGCCGCCCAGGAGAGCCGCCGCCGGCTCGGCGACGACGAGCTGACCGCCCGGGCGGAGCAACTGTCCGCGCAGTACCTCGCCGGCCGCGCGCGGCCGCGGACGGTGCGATGGGTGACCAACCAGAACTCCCGCTGGGGCTCGTGCACGCCGGCCGAGGGCAGCATCCGCCTGTCCCACCGGTTGCAGGGCATGCCCGAGTACGTCGTCGACTACGTCCTCCTTCACGAACTCACCCACCTCCTGGTGCCCGGCCATGGACCGGACTTCTGGAAGCTGCTGGAGTCCTACCCGCGCACCGAGCGTGCGCGCGGGTACCTGGAGGGCGTCGTCGCCGCGGCCCGGCTGCCGCACCCGCCCACGGCGAGTGAGGATCAGCCGGGGGAATAGCCCCGTTCTGCGCCAGCAGTTAGCCTGGCGCAACGCAGCAAGCACATACGGACGGGGGGACGGTCCTCAGAGATGGCCAGGGAATTCCAGCGCGGCCACAAGGCCAAGATCAGTGACCTGACCGCGGGAACGGATCTGTACATCGGTGTGCAGATCAGCGGCCCCGCTCTCGGCTTCGACATCAGCTGCTTCGGGCTGGACGCCGAAGAACGACTCTCCGACGACCGCTACTTCGTCTTCTACAACCAGCCCAAGTCGCCCGAGGAGGCGATTCAGCAGCTGGGGCCGCAGGCCGGGGACACCGAGTCCTTCCGGGTGACGCTGGACCGGATCCCCGCCCGGATCCAGAAGCTGAGCTTCACCGCGACGATCGACGGCGCCGGGCAGATGTCGCAGATCGGCCCGGGCTACGTGCGGATCGTCGCCGGGGGCGAAGAGGTCGCCCGCTACGCCTTCACGGGTGCCGAGTTCAGCACCGAGCGTGCCGTCATGCTCGCCGACCTCTACCTCAAGGACGTCTGGCGGTTCGCCGCCGTGGGCCAGGGCTTCGACGGCGGACTGGAAGCCCTGCTGAAGAACTTCGGCGGCGAGGTCGCCGAGGAGCAGCAGGCCGAGGAGCGACAGCCCGCGGCCGCACCGGGCTTCGCGCCCCCGGCCGGGCCCCCGCCGGGCTTCGCGCCCCCGGCGGCCTCCGTGCCGCCCGCACCCGCCTTCGGCACCCCGTCCACCGCGGCCCCGGTGCCGGCCCCCGCGCCCGCGCACACAGCCCCCACCATGGTGGCGCCGACGGCCACGCCGCCCCAGGCGCCGCCGGGCCAGCCGCCGTTCGGTCAGGTCCCGCCGCCCCAGGCGCCGCCGGGCCAGCCGCCGTTCGGTCAGGTCCCGCCGCCGGCGCCCCCCGGCCAGACGGGTCAACCGCCCTTCGGCCAACCCCCGTACGGCCAGCCGATGCCCGGTCAGGGCGTGCCCGGCCAGCCCGCCTTCGGTCAGCCGCCGCAGGCCCCGCACGCCGGCGCCGGCCAGTTCCCGCCGCCGCCCGGCGCCGGACTCGCGGCCGCTCTGCAGAAGTACCGGGAGCAGCCCACCGGCCAGCGCTGGACCCAGCAGAACCCGAAGCTGATGCGCGCCGACCTCGGGCAGGCCGGCGGGCAGCCGGTGCTCGCCCGGCAGGGCAGCATGGTGCTGTACCAGGGCAAGGTCGAATTCGGCTACAAAGGCGCCGGATTCACCGGTCGCGTCGTCGGCAACATGACCGGTCAGGAGTTGCAGCTGATGCGCTGCACGGGCCGCGGCCAGGTCTTCTTCGCCGAGGACGCCTCCTATCTGCACCCCATCGAGCTCCAAGGCGACGCCATCTGCGTCTCCGCGGAGAACGTGCTCGCCTTCGACGAGTCCCTCCAGCACGAGGTCCGCCGCATCGAGGGCCACGGCATCCCCGGCGGCGCCCTGTTCACCATGCAGTTCCAGGGCACGGGAACGGTCGTGGTCAAGACCCACGGCACCCCGGTGGTGCTGCCGGTCACCCCGACGACCTATGTGGACAGCAACGCGATCGTCGCCTGGTCGGCCGCCTCGCAGGTGGTGCTCTCCAGCCAGGTCCGGCTGCGCAGGAACGCCTATCCGGGCCACAGCGGGGAGACTGTGAACCTGCAGTTCAGGGGTGCTCCCGGAAACTTCGTCATCGTCCAGCCGTACGAGGTCTGAGGGGGAGCCCGTCATGGACCAGTCACTGATCTCCGGGTACGCCCCGGCACCCGTCACCGCCCGCATGGAGAACCACGGCAGCAGCATGCTGAAGGTGGCCATGAGCAGCGGCCAGGACCTCTACGCGCGCACCGGTTCGATGGTCGCCTACGAGGGCTTCGTCCAGTACGAGCCCAACCCGCCCGCCGTTCGACAGATGGCCTCCCAGTGGCTCACCGGCGAGGGGGCGCCGATCATGAAGTGCTCCGGCGACGGGCTGCTGTACCTGGCGGACTACGGCGCCGACGTCGTCTGCGTCTACCTCGACAACGAGGCGCTGTCGGTCAACGGCAGCAATCTGCTCGCCTTCGACGCCCACCTGCAGTGGGGTGTGGAGCGGGTGAAGGGCCTGGCCAAGTTCGCGGGCCAGGGACTGTTCAACGTCGGGATCTCGGGCACCGGCTGGGTGGCCCTCACCTCCCGCGGCACCCCTGTCGTGGTCGACTGCGGACGAGGCGAGGACGAGACCTACGTCGACCCGGACGCGCTCGTGGCCTGGTCGAGCGGACTGAAGACGAAGGCGAAGCGCAGCTTCAAGGCGTCCGCCCTCATCGGGCGCGGCAGCGGCGAGGCCTTCCAGATCGGCTTCTCCGGTCAGGGCTTCGTCGTCGTACAGCCCAGCGAGGACAGCACCGACCGCCTCCGAGTCCGGGGCTGAGGGGGAGCGAGACATCATGCAGAGCCCGCTTTTCGCGTACACCGAGGTCCAGGCCGAGGAACAGTACGCACTCCAGAACCCGTACCTGCTGCGGGTCACGCTCGACGGCCGCACCGACTGCCTGGCCCGCAAGGGCGCCATGGTCGCGTACCAGGGTCTGATCGAGTTCGACGGCGAGTACCAGAGCCACGCCCAGCGCTCCGCCCGCCGCCGCACCGGTGAGGGGCTGGACCTGATGCGCTGCTCCGGGCAGGGCACGGTCTATCTGGCCAACCTCGCCCAGCACATCCACATCGTCGATGTCGACCAGGAGGGCCTGACGGTGGACGGCGCCTATGTGCTGGCGCTCGACTCCGGGCTGCACTGGGAAGTCATCTCCGTGGACAGCCAGTTCGGGATCTCCGGCAGCGGCGCCTACAACCTCAACATCTCGGGTCACGGCAAGGTGGCGCTGATGACGTCGGGCAAGCCCCTGCTGATGCCCGTCACCCCGGACGCGTACGTCTCCGCCGACTCCGACGCGGTCGTCGCCTGGTCGTCCTCGCTCCGGGTGCAGATGCAGGCGCAGACCAGCTCCTCCGGTGTCTGGCGCCGGCGCGGCAACACCGGTGAGGGCTGGGAGCTCAACTTCCTCGGCCAGGGCCATGTCCTGGTGCAGCCCAGCGAACTGATGCCACCGCAGAACGCCCCGATCGGCGGGGGTGTCGCCGCGCAGTACGGCTTCGGCCAGCAGGGCGCGCACGGCATGAACCAGGGCAACATCTTCACCAACCGCTGAGCCCCGCCGCGGGTCCCGCCCCGCGCGCCGCCTCAGATCAGAGCAGCGCGCGGGTGCGGGCCAGCAGCGTCCGGACGGAACCGTCCGCGACGTCGGCGACCTCGTCGTAGGAGAACCACCTCAGATCCAGCGACTCCTCGCTGATCTCCTCCACCGCGCCGGGCGGAGCCACAGCCGCGTACTGCACGTCCAGGTGCCACGCGCACGGCGTCAGGTGCCTGTCGAGGTTGACCGGCTCGGGGCGCAGCAGAGTGAGCCCCGCGATGCCCGACTCCTCCACGCCCTCGCGCAGCGCGGCCGCGGCCAGCGAGGAGTCACCGGGCTCGCAATGACCTCCCATCTGCAGCCACATCCCGAGCTTCTTGTGCAGGGTCAGCAGCACCCGCCCGCGCTCCGGGTCCACCACCAGGGCGCTGCCCGTGATGTGGCCCTCGGCGCACGCCTTCCACATGGCGTCCGGGTGCGTCTCCAGGTGCGCGAGGTAGGTCTGCCGCAGCTGGTCCTGGCTCGTGTCGGGCGCGGACCAGCCCTTCAGGACGCGCAGGGCGTCGTCGTACAGGCTCACTTCTCCTCGTCGCCCTTGCCCTCGCTGCCGCCCTTGCCCTCGTCGCGCGGGACGTCCTGCACGTGTCCTCCGGCGGCCTCGCCGAGGATCCTGTCGAGTTCGGAGAAGTCCAGCTGCTCGCGGTGCACGAAGCCGTCGGGGTCGTCCAGATCACTCGCGGTCGGCAGCATGTCGGGGTGCGCCCACAGCCCGTCTCGCCCGTCGACGCCACGGGCGTCGGTGAGTGAGGCCCACAGCCGGGAGGCGTCCCGCAGCCGCCGGGGCCGCAGCTCCAGGCCGATCAGTGTGGCGAAGGTCTGCTCGGCGGGGCCCCCGCTCGCCCGGCGGCGGCGCAGGGTCTCGCGCAGCGCGCCGGCCGATGGCAGGTGCGGGGCGGCGGCGGCGTGCACGACCGCGTCCACCCAGCCCTCCACGAGGGCCAGGGCCGTCTCCAGCCGGGCCAGCGCCGCCTTCTGAGCCGGGGTGTCCTCGGGCTGGAACATGCCCTGCTGCAGGGCCTCCTGGAGCGCCTCGGGGTTCGACGGATCGAGCCGGCCGACCGCGTCCTCCAGCTTCGAGGTGTCCACCTTGATGCCGCGGGCGTACCCCTCGACGGCGCCGAACAGGTGTGCCCGCAGCCACGGCACATGGGCGAACAGCCGCTGGTGTGCCGCCTCGCGCAGCGCCAGATAGAGCCGGACCTCGTCCTCGGGCACGCTCAGTCCCTGGCCGAAGGCCTCCACGTTGAGGGGGAGCAGGGCCGCCTTGCCGACCGGGCCGAGCGGCAGGCCGATGTCGGTCGGACCCACGACCTCGCCGGCGAGGGTGCCGAGCGCCTGCCCGATCTGGCTGCCGAACATCGCGCCGCCCATGGAGCGCATCATGCCCAGCAGCGGGCCGGCCATGGCCTGCATCTCCTCGGGCAGCACGTCGCCCATCGCCGTGCCGACACGCTCGGCGACCGGGTCGACCAGCTCCTTCCACACGGGCAGGGTCGCCTCGACCCATTCGGCGCGGCTCCACGCCACGGCGGATGCGGCGCCGGAGGGCATCGACGTCACCCCGTCGAGCCACAGATCGGCCAGCCGCAGCGCCTCCTGCACCTTGGCGCGGTCGGCGGCCCCCACGCTGACGTCCTTCGACCCTCCCTCGGCGCCCTGCGCGACCGTCTGCCGGGCGATGTCTTTGGCCATGTCCCAGTTCACCGGGCCGCCCTCGTACGAGAGCATCTGGCCCAGCTGCTGGAAGGCCGCGCCCAACTCGTTGGGGTTGAGCGAGCCGAACATCGCGGCGAAGGGGTTGTCCCCGCCCGGGCCGCCGAAGGGGTTCTGGCCGCCGAAGCCGAAGGGATCAGCCGGTCCCCGGGAGCCGCCGGAACCGCCCGGCTTCCTGCTGTCGTCCCCTTCCTCGGGCTCCTCGGGAGGGACTCCGAATCCGAATGGGATGTCGCTCACGGTTTCCTCGGCTCTGTGTGTTGTGGGCTGTACCTCCAGCCTAGACACCCGTCAGGCAGGATGGCTGCGTACGGACCGCGGTTGCGGGCCGCGCACCGGTACCAGAGACAACCGTGGGAGACACCTGGTGAGTTCCCCAGAACCGACCGTTCGCCCAGAGCGGAGCGGCGGCAGGGCCCCCGCCGGACCGGTGGTCGCCGTCACCGGCGCCGCCTCCGGGGTCGGCCTGCGGCTGGCCCAGCGGCTGGCCGGCACCGACCAGGTCAAGAGGGTCGTGGCGATCGACGAGCGCCGCGGCGACGTCCCCGGCGCCCAGTGGGCGGTGCTCGACGTACGGGACCCGGCGATCGCCGAGCGGCTGCGCGGTGTGGACGTCGTCGTCCATCTCGCGCTCGACCTGGACCTGGAGTCCGACCCCAGGGCGCGCAGCGCCTTCAATGTGCGCGGCACCCAGACGGTGCTCACCGCGGCGGCCGCCGCGGGCGTGCGGCGCGTGGTGCTGTGCACCTCGGCCATGGTCTACGGCGCCCACGCGGACAACGACGTCCCGCTCGCCGAGGACGCGCCGCTGCGCGCGACGGCGGAGGCGTCCTTCGTGGGCGACCTGCTGGAGATCGAGCGGCTCGGCAAGCGCGCCCCCCGCGCCCACCCCGGCCTCAACGTGACCATCCTGCGCCCGGCCGTCCTGGTCGGCGGCACCGACACCGCGCTCACCCGGTACTTCGAGTCGCCGCGCCTGCTGGTGGTGGGCGGCAGCCGCCCCTGCTGGCAGTTCTGCCACGTGGACGACCTGGTGACGGCGCTGGAGCACGCGGCGCTGGAGAGGGTCGACGGCGAGATGGCCGTGGGCTGCGACGGCTGGCTGGAGCAGGAGGAGGTCGAGGAGCTCTCGGGCATCCGCCGCATGGAGCTGCCTCCCGCGGTGGCGCTCGGAGCGGCCTCCCGGCTGCACCGGCTGGGCCTGACCCCCTCACCGGCGGGTGATCTGGCGTACACCATGCATCCCTGGGTGGTCAGCGGCAGTCGGCTGCACGAGTCGGGCTGGCGGCCGAAGTGGACCAACGAGGAGGTGCTGGCGGTCCTGCTGGAGGAGGTCTCCGGCCGCAACTCCGTCGTCGGGCGGCGCCTGGGGCGCAAGGACGCCGCCACACTCGGCGCCGCCGGCGCGACGGTGGCCCTGGTCGGCACGGCGGCGATGGTGCGCAGGGCGCGCCGGCGCCGCGGTGTCTGAGGGGCGCCGGTCCGACGCGTTCCGGTGGGGGTTTGCTCAGGGCGGACGATGGGGCAGCATGAGCCGCATGGCACAGACGCACGACGAACCCCTCCGGCTCATCGCGATCCGGGACACCGAGCTGTCCGTCGACGAGGTCTTCCGCGCGGTGGGACACGACTCCGCCGGGGGCACCGCGCTGTTCGTCGGCACCGTTCGTGATCACGACGGTCCCTCGGACGCAGCGGTGACCGGGCTCGGCTACTCCGCGCACCCCAGCGCGGAGGCGGAGCTGCGCCGCGTCGCGGAGAAGGTCGCGGCGGACTTCCCGGTCAGGGCCCTGGCCGCCGTCCACCGGGTGGGCGATCTGCGGGTCGGCGACCTCGCGGTGGTCGTCGCCGTCTCCTGCCCGCACCGCGCCGAGGCGTTCGCCGCCTGCCGGCGGCTGATCGACGACCTCAAGCGCGAGGTCCCCATCTGGAAGCACCAGGCCTTCGCCGACGGCACCGAGGAGTGGGTCGGCGCCTGCGCCCGATGACCCACCGCGCGGCGACTGCGCCCGTCGTCCGTCCCGCGGCTCCAGCGCCCGGCGGCCCACTGAGTGGCCCACCTGGGGTTGCGTAACCTGCGACCCGCTCTGAACGTTGTAGCAGCAGAAGATTAGTCTGCTCATAGTTTCTGATCGGCATGCGCGTCCGGGAGGCCGAAGTGGCAGCGCTCGCATGGTTGCTCATCCCGTTGGTCGCCGCGATCGCCGCGGCTGTCTGGGGAAGCTGGGCGGCGCGTACGCGCTCCACCGGTGACGGCGCCTCGCTCGCCGACTACGAGCGCTTCCGCGAGGCCATGCAGCGCACCGGATCGGGCGGACGGGCCTGAGGCCCACGGGGCGGCCGGGGGTCCCGTACCGTACTGTCGTTCCATGCCACGCCGCACCGCGACGCTGCTCGCATCGACCCTGACCCTGATAGCGCTGCTGTGCGGGGCCCTGCTGTGGCCCGTCCCGTACGCGGAGATGTCCCCGGGGCCCACGGTCAACACGCTCGGGTCGCACGGCGGGGATCCGGTGCTGCAGATTTCCGGGCACAAGACGTACCCGACCAGCGGTCATCTCAACATGACCACGGTGCGGGTGACGAGCGCGGACTACTCGATGAACCTCGTCGAGGCGGTCGTCGGCTGGCTGGCGCACGACCAGAAGGTCGTCGAGCACGACACCCTCTACCCAAAGGGGCAGACGGCTGAGCAGGCCGACCAGGAGAACGCCGAGGAGTTCACCCAGTCCCAGGACAGCGCCAAGGTCGCGGCCCTGGAGCAGCTCGGCATACCCGTCGGCTCCCGGGTGATCGTCTCCACCGTGGTCAAGGGCGCCCCGGCCGAGGGCGTGCTCCATGCCGGCGATGTGATCAAGGCGGTGGACGGCCGGCCGGTCAAGGCGGCGGGCGATGTCGCCGAGCTGGTCACCAGGCATCAGCCGGGGCAGACGGTCGTCTTCACGGTGGTGCCCGAGGGAGCGAAAGGCGACGCGTCCCGGGACGTGAGGATCACCACGGGCGCATCGGACGACGACGGAGCACCCCGGGCGATCGTGGGCATCCAGGCCGGGGTCGAGCACACCTTCCCGTTCAAGATCGACATCAAGCTGGCGGACGTCGGCGGCCCGAGCGCCGGCCTGATGTTCGCGCTGGGCATCATCGACAAGCTCACCCCCCAGGACCTCACCGGCGGCACGTTCATCGCGGGCACCGGGACGATCGACGACGAGGGGAGGGTGGGTCCCATCGGCGGTATAGACATGAAGACGATCGCCGCGCGGGACAAGGGAGCCGAGTACTTCCTCACCCCCGCGGACAACTGCGCGGAGGCGGCGGCGGACACCCCGAGCGGCCTCACCCTGGTCAAGGTGAAGACCATCGACGGCGCCCTGGACGCGCTCAAGGACATCCGCGAGGGCAGGACGTCGGCCCTCCCCTCCTGCACGACGGGTTAGCCGGCAGGCGTGACCGCGTTCGACGGCCCCGGGGCGCTTCCCCGGGGCCGTCGGACGTCAGTCCTCGAAGGTCGCCGCCAGGGCGTCGGCCAGTCCGGGCACCAGCGCGGAGCCGGTCAGCACCTCGGTGGGGGAGTCCTTCTCGCGCAGCCGCACCGCGGACTCCCTCGAGCCGTCACGCAGCACGCCCACCGTCATACGGACCTCCTGCCGGTCGGGGTGCGCGGCGACCCAGCGAGCCAGCGCGGCGTCGTCCAGCCCCTCGGGGATGGACTGCTCCGCGGACGGCGGCAGCATCAGCCGCTCCACGGTGAGGGCGCAGCCGCTGACGACGCCCGGCCAGGCGATGGTGGCGAGGAACTCGTCCAGCGCTGCGCCGGGCGGAAGCTCGTCCTGCTCGATCGGGGTCAACCCGGCGGCGCTGTCGTCACCGAGGCCGAGCTCCTCGGCGAGTTTCGGCTCCTGGGCGCGCAGCGCCGCGGTGTCGACCAGGGCGAACAGCCGGGCGGGCTGGTCCCAGCCCAGGCCGGACGCATAGTCGTCGATCTCCAGGACGGCACGGGTGAGCGGGTTCGCGGCGAGCGGCGCACCCTCGGAGGTGGTGTTGGACATGCTCGACATCCTGCCTGTTCTGTGACCCGCTCCCCAATCGGGAGCCTTGGGGAACTGTGTAAAGGCTGAGTAAGTTGCATCTATGGGCGCTGAGACGGCGTCCGACGGAGACCGACACTTCGAGGTGCGCACCTTGGTATTCCAGATGCCGGACCGCGGCGGGGGTCCGCACGGGCCGCGGATCAGAGTGGGCCGCCCGTCGCGGCGAGCCCGGACACTGCTCATGACCCTGGGGCTGCTGGCCGTGCTGGCCATGGCCTTCGTCATGTTCTCGGGCTTCTGGACCGACTGGCTGTGGTATCGCTCCGTCCACTATTCCTCGGTCTTCACCACCACACTGTGGACGAAGATCGGACTGTTCTTCGTCTTCGGCCTGCTGATGGCCGCGGCCGTCGGCGTCAACGTGTACCTCGCGCACCGGCTCCGCCCGCCGCTGAGCGCGATGTCCATGGAGCAGCAGAACCTCGACCGCTACCGCATGGGCATCGCCCCCTACAAGAAGTGGGTGCTGCTCACCGTCTGCGCGCTGGTGGGGCTGATCGCGGGGGCGTCCGCCTCCAGCCAGTGGCGCACATGGCTGATGTGGACGAACTCCACCCCGTTCGGCACCAAGGACCCGCAGTTCCACGTCGACGTCGCCTTCTACGCCTTCGACCTGCCCTGGTACCGCTTCCTGCTGAGCTTCGGCTTCGCGGCCGTCGTGCTGTCGCTGCTGGCGGCGGTGCTGGTGCACTACCTGTACGGGGGCCTGCGGATCACCTCCCCGGGCGGCCGGGCCACGGCGGCGGCGACCGGGCACCTGTCGGTGCTGCTGGGACTGTTCGTCACCCTGAAGGCGGTGGCGTACTGGCTGGACCGCTACTCGCTCGCGGTGAAGTCCGGCAACCTCAGGTCGAACGACTGGACGGGTCTGCGGTTCGTGGACGCCAACGCCTATCTGCCGGCCAAGACGATCCTGTTCGCCATCGCCATCATCTGCGCGCTGCTGTTCTTCGCCACCTTGTGGCGGCGCACCTGGTCGCTGCCGCTGATCGGCTTCGGCCTCATGGTGCTGTCGGCGATCCTGATCGGCGGCCTGTACCCGGCGATCGTGCAGAAGTTCCAGGTGCAGCCGAACGAGGCCGCCAAGGAGCAGCCGTACATCCAGAAGAACATCGACGCCACGCGTGAGGCGTACGGCATCGACCACACCGAGGTGACGGATTACTCGGGCACGAGCGGCGACGACAAGGAGAAGCTGCGCAGCGACGCCGACACGGCCGCGTCGATCCGGCTCCTGGACCCGAACGTGGTCTCGCCGACGTACCAGCAGCTGCAGAAGGTGCGCGGCTACTACGCCTTCCCGTCCACGCTCGACGTCGACCGGTACACGATCGACGGCAAGGAGCAGGACACGGTGGTGGGCCTGCGGGAGCTGAACCTCGAGGGCATCCCGCAGCACAGCTGGATCAACGACCACTTCAAGTACACCCACGGCTACGGCGTGGTGGCGGCCAAGGGCACCACCACGACCTCCAGCGGCGAGCCGGACTTCATCGAGTACAACCTGCCGACCAAGGGCGACCTCGGGACGTACCAGCAGCGGATCTACTACGGCGAGCAGACCAAGCAGTGGTCGATCGTCGGCGACAAGTCCACGCCGGAGATCGACTACATCACCGACGACCAGGGCGAGAAGTCGTACACCTACACCGGCAAGAGCGGTGTCGCACTGAAGAACCCGGTGACCCGCCTCGCCTACGCGGTGGCCTTCGGCGAGCCGCAGATCTTCTACTCCGGCGCCGTAGGCGACGACTCGCAGATCCTGTACAACCGCATGCCCAAGGAGCGGGTCGAGGCGGTCGCGCCCTGGCTGACGATCGACGGCGACTCCTACCCGGCGATCGTCGACGGCCGCGTCGTCTGGATCGTGGACGCCTACACGACGAGCAACGGCTACCCGTACTCCTCGCGCACCACGCTCGGCGACACCACCGCGGACTCGCTGACCGACGGGCAGCGCGCCGTGCTGGCGCAGCAGAACCAGGTCAACTACATCCGCAACTCGGTGAAGGCGACCGTCGACGCGTACAGCGGCAAGGTCACGCTCTACCAGTGGGACACCAAGGACCCGGTGCTGAAGACCTGGATGAAGGCCTTCCCCGGCACGGTCGAGCCCAGGACGGCGATCAGCGACACGCTGATGGCGCACCTGCGCTACCCGCAGGACCTGTTCAAGGTGCAGCGTGAGCTGCTGACGCGCTACCACATCACCAAGGCGTCGACCTTCTACAGCGGCAGTGAGGTGTGGGAGGTTCCCAACGACCCGGCCGCGAAGACCGGGAAGTCGGTGCCGCCGTACTACCTGAGCCTGAAGATGCCCGACCAGAACGCGCAGGTGTTCTCGCTCACGACGACCTTCACGCCGAACAAGCGCGAGAACCTCAGCGCCTTCATGGCGGTCGACGCCGACGCCAAGAGCGCGGACTACGGTGCGATCAGGGTGCTGAAGCTGCCCTCGAACACCACGGTGTCGGGCCCGCAGCAGGTGCAGAGCCAGTTCAACTCCGACCCCGATGTGGCGGAGAAGATCAGGTTGCTCAAGGGCGGCGACTCCGAGGTCGAGTACGGCAACCTGCTGACCGTGCCCCTCGACGGCGGGCTGCTCTACGTGGAGCCGGTCTACGTACGCGGCGCCGGCACCAACTACCCGCTGCTGAAGAAGGTGCTGGTGAGCTACGGCGGCCAGACCGAGTTCGAGGACACGCTCGGGCAGGCGCTCGACGCGGTCTTCGGGGTGGACGGCGAGAAGCCGCCGCCGCCCCCGGACTCGGGCGACGGCGGGGGAACCGAACCGCCGGCCGCGGGCGACGCGACCGTCGCCCAGGCCCTCGAGGACGCCCAGCAGGCGTACGAGGCGGGCCAGAAGGCGCTCAGGGAGGGCGACTGGGGCGCCTACGGCCAGGCGCAGAAGGACCTCGCCGACGCCCTGAAGCGGGCGCAGGAGGCGGAGAAGACGGGATGAGGGGGCCCACCCCGCGTCGTGGTACGGTTGTTTCACCGACGCGGGGTGGAGCAGCTCGGTAGCTCGCTGGGCTCATAACCCAGAGGTCGCAGGTTCAAATCCTGTCCCCGCTACTGCAGGAAAGGGCCCGGAGTCAATAGACTCCGGGCCCTTTCACTTGTATGGGGGAATTGATAACGCTGAGGTTTCGGTTGGCATCATGTCGGGAAGTCGACAAAACGCTGTAGTGACCTATGACATGACCGACTGGATCGGCTGAACCCTGCAGGTTTGCCGCATACCAGGTGTACTCCGGGTACGGGTGATGCGACGATGGACCTCATGGGGGACGGTGCAAGCCTGCTGAGCACTCGTCAGATCCGGGATCGCGGGTCGGCGAGGCGGGCAGCCCTGCCCGCGTCCGGCGCCGCGCTCGCGCCCACCGTCGCCGACCTGCTGCCCGGCCCGCGCGTGGGCGGCCTCGACGACGAGCGCCTCATCGAGTCCGAACTCCCCGACCAGGAGACCCTGGAGGCCCGCGAGGAGGCCGAACTCGAGGCGCGCCACCGGCGGGCCGCCGAACGCGGTGACATCGGCGCCATGAGCGTGCTGGGCACCATGCTGCTGCGGCGCGGCGACCTGGAGGGCGCCGAGCCCCATCTGCGCGCCGCCGCGGGCGGAGGGGACCGTCCCGCCGCCAACAACCTGGGCCTGCTACTGCACCAGCGCGGCTACGCCGACGAGGCGGCCGCCTGGTGGCGGATCGCCGCGGTCGCCGGATCCGCCCCGGCCGCGCACGCGCTCGGCCGGCACTTCCGTGAACGCGGCGACGAGCCCGGCGCCGAGTACTGGCTGCGCCAGGCCGCCGAGTCCGGGCACGCCCTGGGCGCGTACGCGCTGGCCGACCTCCTGGACCACCGGCGCGACGTCGGCGCCGAGCGCTGGTTCCACGCGGCCGCCGAGCACGGCCACCGCGAGGCCGCCTACCGGCTCGCCGGGATCTGCGCCGAGCGGGGCGAGGAGCGCGAGGCCGAGCAGTGGTACCGGCAGGCCGCCGCCCGGCGGCACCGCAGAGCCGCCCTCCGCCTCGGCACGCTCCTTGAGGAGCGCGGCGAGTTCGAGGAGGCCAAGCGCTGGTATCTGACCGCGGCCCGTGACGGCGAGCCGCGCGCCGCCTGTGCGCTGGGCTTCCTGCTGCGCGACGCCGGCGACGTCGACGGCGCCGCCACCTGGTGGCGGCGGGCCGCCAACGCCGGTGACGGCAACGCCGCCAACGCCCTGGGGGCCCTGCACGCCCAGGAGGGCGAGACCCAGACAGCCGAGCGCTGGTACCGGGCCGCTCTCGAGGCGGGAGACGTCAACGGCGCCTTCAACCTGGGTCTGCTCTGCGCCGGCCAGGGCCGCACGACCCAGGCCGAGCAGTGGTACCGCAAGGCCGCCTACACCGGGCACCGCGAGGCCGCCAACGCGCTCGCCGTGCTGCTGCTGCAGCGCGGCGACGCGGCGGGCGCCGAGCCGTGGTTCTCCAAGGCCGCGGAGGCGGGCAGCGTGGACGCCGCCTTCAACCTCGGGATCCTGCACGCCGGGCGGGGCGACGACGCCACCGCGCGCAGCTGGTACGAGCGCGCGGCGGCCAGCGGACACGGTGAGGCCGCGCTCCAGGTCGCCATCGCGCTGCAGAAGGAGGGCGACACCCACGGCGCCGAACGCCACCTGCGCTGCGCCGCGGGCGGCGGCAGCCCCGAGGCCGCCTTCCGGCTCGGCGCACTCCTGGATGCCCGGGAGACGCCGGAGGCCGCCGCCGAGGCCGAGGAGTGGTACGCCCGTGCCGCCGGCCAAGGGCACCGCCGCGCCCAGGTGCGGCTCGGCATGTGCGCCGCCAAGCGCGGGGACGTCGTCGACGCCGCCCACTGGTACCGGGAGGCCGCCGAGGGCGGCAGCCGCAACGGGGCCTTCAACCTCGGGCTGCTCCTCGCGCGCGAGGGCGCGGAACCGGAGGCGGCCCTGTGGTGGACCCGCGCCGCCGACGCGGGGCACGGACGGGCCGCGCTGCGGCTGGCCCTGCTGGCCGCGCGGCACGGACAGCTGGCGGACGCCAAGGCATGGTGCGCGCGTGCCGTGGAGTGCGGCCCCGCCGAGGTGGCCGAGCGGGCGGCCCGGCTGACCGATGCCCTGGAGCACGAGCTCTCCGCGTGAAAGCGATTTGCGCTGCTCAGGGCAGGAGGGCTACAGTTACGAACACAACGACGCGGGGTGGAGCAGCTCGGTAGCTCGCTGGGCTCATAACCCAGAGGTCGCAGGTTCAAATCCTGTCCCCGCTACTGAAGGAGAAGGGCCCGGAAGCCAAGGCTTCCGGGCCCTTCTCCTATGTGTTCGGTACAGCCCCGGCATGGTTCGGGCAAAAGGCCGTGGACGCTCCTGGGCCGGCCGGCGCCGGCGCGCGATGCTGAGGGCAGGCACTCGGGCGGCGCGAGGAGGCGGTGTGCTGCGCAGGCGGCGTGAGCGGCGGCCGGCGGAACGCATGGATGTGACGCGGTGGGGTCGGCTGTGCGCGGCATCGGACATGGCGGAGCTGCTGCGAGAGCTGCGGGGCGCCGCCGGGGACGCGGGCGCCGGCTACGACCGGGCGGCGGCGCTGAAGGCGTTGGCCGCGGCGCCGCCCCGGCTGTGGCTGCTGCTGGACCGCGCCGCCCGGGTCCAGGAGGGCCCGCCCCTAGCGCCGGGCGAGAGCGAACCGCTGCGGTTGCTGCTGGCGGCGATGGACAGGGACGGCAGGACCCGGCAGGCCGCTGTGGAGAAGCTGGCAGTGCACGGCGGACCGGTGGTGGCGTCCGCGCTCGCGCTGCGGACGGCTGACTGGGTGGACCAGGTTCGCGACCGCGCCCTGGCTGCGCTGCTGCGCCGTACCGCCCCGGACGAGGCCGCCGCGGCCCTACGGATCCTGCTGAGGATGCGGGGACGGAGCCGGGCGGCGCACACCGCTGAGGCGTACCGCGGGGTGCTGGCGGCTCCTGAGGGGCGGCGTGCGGTGCGGGCGCTGGCGGCCGACGCCGACCCGCAGACCCGGCGGTTCGGGGTCGAGCTGGCCCTGGAACTGGGCGCGTTCGTCCGCGGGGACCTGGTGCGCACGGCGTTGCGGGATCCGGACCAGGTGTGCCGGAGTCTGTGCGCGGAGCGGTTGCTGCGGATGGATCCGGACCAGGCCGGGCGGTTGCTGTGGGCCCGCTCGGCGGCCGTGCGGGAGCTGGCGGTCGCGGCGCTGCCCGACGATGTGCCGGCGGCCCGGCTGACCGCGTCGCTGGCCGATCCGGCGCGGATCGTGCGGGCGCAGGCCCGCTGGCGGCTGTACAGCAGGGGCGAGCCGCCCGCGCCGGCGTACCGCAGGCAGCTGCTGCGCTGCGGCCCGCAGAGTCCGCCGCGGCTGGTGGCCGGACTGGTGACGGGCCTGGGGGAGTGCGGTGACGCCTCGGACGTGCCGCTGCTGCTGCGACTGGCGCGTGAGGCCCGGGCCCCGTGGCCGCCGGCGGTGCGCCGGGCCGCGCTGCGCGCTGCGGCCCGGCTCGCCCCGCGGGGGGACCTGCTGGGGACGGTGGCGCCGCTGACCGCGGACCCGGACGAAGGGGTGGCCAGGGACGCCTTCGAGGCGCTCGCCAAGGTGGCCGGGCAGGTGCCGGAGGCCACGCTGCAGCTGGGGCGCACTCACCCGGAGCCGGGGGTGCGGAAAGCCGCCGAACGGGTGAGCCGGGCGGCGCGGCGTCAGGCGCAGTCGGGGCACAGGCCCCGGTAGGTGACCTCCACATCGGAGACGGTGAAGCCGAAGCGCTCGGCGTCGGGCAGGTCCGCCAGCGGATTGCCGTGCGGGTGGACGTCCCGGATGGTGCCGCAGTCGGAGCACACCAGGTGCTGGTGCGGGCGCCGGGTGTTGGGGTCGTAGCGCTTGGCGCGGCCGTCGGTGGCGACTTCCATGACCTCGCCGAGCGACACCAGCTCGCCCAGGGTGTTGTAGACGGTCGCCCGGGAGATCTCGGGCAGTCGGGCGGCCGCCCGGGCGTGCACCTCGTCGGCGGTGAGGTGCACGTGGTCGCCGTCGAGCACCTCAGCCACGACGCGCCGCTGCGCGGTCATGCGCCATCCGCGGCCGCGCAGTCGTTCCAGCAGGTCACTCATCCGTTTCACCTATCAGTGGGATGTGAACAGCTTATCAGCGGCGGTCCGTGTTCCGACCGAGTACGAGATTGTTGCTCTTCTTGATTTGGACTCTGTCTATCGTAGGATCACTTCTGGCTCAGGCCACGGCACAGCACCGACCCAGGGAGAGGCACGTGACGGCTCAGGAGAACGGCCCGCTGACCACGGAGGCGGGAGCCCCGGTCGCGGACAACCAGAACAGCGAGACAGCGGGCGCAGGGGGACCGGTCCTGGTCCAGGACCAGCAGTTGCTGGAGAAGCTGGCCCGCTTCAACCGCGAGCGCATACCGGAGCGCGTGGTGCACGCCCGCGGCGCCGGCGCCTATGGAACCTTCACCGTCACCGCGGACGTGACGAAGTACACCCGGGCGAAGTTCCTCGCCGAGGTGGGCAAGCAGACCGAGACGTTCCTGCGCTTCTCCACCGTGGCGGGCAACCTCGGGGCGCCGGACGCGGTGCGCGACCCCAGGGGTTTCGCGCTGAAGTTCTACACCGAGGAGGGCAATTACGACCTCGTCGGCAACAACACCCCCGTGTTCTTCATCAAGGACGCGATCAAGTTCCCCGACTTCATCCACACCCAGAAGCGCGATCCCTACACCGGCTCCCAGGAGGCGGACAATGTCTGGGACTTCTGGAGCCTGTCGCCGGAGTCGACGCACCAGGTGACCTGGCTGTTCGGCGACCGCGGCATCCCCGCCAGCTACCGCCACATGAACGGCTACGGCTCGCACACCTACCAGTGGAACAACGAGGCGGGCGAGGTCTTCTGGGTCAAGTACCACTTCAAGACCGACCAGGGCATCAGGAACCTTACCCAGGAAGAGGCCAACCGGATCGCCGGCGAGGACCCCGACTCCCACCAGCGCGACCTGCGCGAGGCCATCGAGCGCGGTGAGTACCCCAGTTGGACCGTGCAGGTGCAGATCATGCCCGCGGACGAGGCGGCGACCTACCGCTTCAATCCGTTCGACCTCACCAAGGTGTGGCCGCACGAGGACTACCCGCCCATCGAGATCGGCAGGCTGGAGCTCAACCGCAACCCGCAGAACATCTTCGCCGAGGTCGAGCAGTCGATCTTCTCCCCGGCCCACTTCGTGCCGGGCATCGGCCCGTCCCCGGACAAGATGCTGCAGGGCCGGCTCTTCGCCTACGGCGACGCCCACCGCTACCGCGTCGGCATCAACGCCGACCATCTGCCGGTGAACCGGCCGCACGCGACCGAGGCGCGCACCCACGGCCGGGACGGCGCCCTCTACGACGGCCGCCACGGCGGGGCCAGGAACTACGAGCCGAACAGCTTCGGCGGCCCGGCCGAGACCGGCCGTCCTCTGTGGTCGGCGACCACGGTCACCGGCCGCACCGGCAACCACGTGGCGCCCTCGCACGCCGAGGACGACGACTTCGTGCAGGCCCGAAACCTCTACCGGCTGATGTCGGAGGAGGAGAAGGAGCGCCTGGTCGCCAACCTCTCCGGCTTCCTCGCCAAGGTGTCGCGCGAGGACATCGCCGAGCGGGCGATCGGCAACTTCCGCCAGGCCGACGAGGACTTCGGCAAGCGGCTGGAGGCCGCCGTCCGGGCCCTGCGCGGCTGAGCGGCGTCCGCCCCACGGGCCCGGAGGGGGCCGGGTGCGTCCAGGCGCCCGGCCCCCTCCGCTCCACCGCCAGGGCCGGCCGTCAGCCTGCCAGGGCCGTGTGCGCGGGCTGCCAGCAGCGCACGATGTCGCGTACGGAGACCATGCCGACCGGGTTGCGGTCCTCCAGGACCACCAGGTGCCGGAAGCCGCCGCGCACCATGGCGGCGGCCGCGGCCTCGAGAGTCCACCCGGGCGCGGCGAAGACCACGTCGGTGGTGGTGTGGGCGGCGGCGAACTCGTGGTCGGGGTCGAGCCCCGCACCGACGGCGTTGAGGATGTCGCGCTCGGTCAGGATGCCGAGACCGCAGGTGTCGGGGTCGAGGACGACCGCGGCGCCCACCCGGCGGGCGGACATCAGCCGGGCGGCCTGGTGGAGGGTGTGGGCGGGACCGATGGTGAGAACGACCGTGCTCATGGCGTCGCGTACGAGCATGGGATACCCCTCGGGCTGCGTCGTGGCCGTCTTGAGAACGCTTTCACAAATGCACAAGCTCACGCATTCTCATGTTCACATGCGCCCTGGTCGGCAGCAAGGGGCGTGCGGGGCGTGAACGGTGGTGTGAGGGGGCGGTACACCAGGGGCGGGGATCAGAGGCGGTTCAGATAGGCGAGCATCTCCTCGTGCAGCATCCCGTTGGACGCCGCCGCGTTCCCGCCGTACGGACCCGGTGTCCCGTCCAGGCTGGTGAAGCGCCCCCCGGCCTCACGCACGATCACTTCGTTCGCCGCCATGTCCCACAGGCTGAGCTCGGGTTCGGCGCAGATGTCCACGGCGCCCTCGGCGACCATCATGTACGGCCAGAAGTCGCCGTAGGCACGCGTCCGCCAGCAGGACCGGGTCAGGTCGAGAAAGCCGTCGAGGCGGCCCTGCTCCTCCCAGCCGCTCAGCGAGGAGTACGCGAAAGAGGCGTCCTCCAGCCGGCCGACCTGGGACACCCGCAGCCGCGTGGCGGAGGCCAGGCTGCGCCCGGTGTACGCCCCGCCGCCCTTCGCCGCCCACCAGCGGCGCCCGAGGGCGGGCGCCGACACCACGCCGACCACGCCCTCGTCGCCGTGCTCACCGCGCACCATCAGCGCGATCAGGGTGGCCCACACGGGCACCCCGCGGACGTAGTTCTTGGTGCCGTCGATCGGGTCGACGATCCAGCGCCGCGGGCCGCTGCCCTCGGTGCCGTACTCCTCGCCGAGCACGGCGTCGCGCGGCCTGGCCCGGCCCAGCTGACCGCGGATCAGTTCCTCGGCGCGCTTGTCCGCCTCGCTGACCGGTGTCATGTCGGGCTTGGTCTCGACCTTGAGGTCCAGGGACTTGAAGCGCTCCATGGTGGCGGCGTCGGCGGCGTCGGCGAGGATGTGCGCGAGACGCAGGTCGTCGTTGAAGTCCGGCATGGAGTGAACAGTATCGATCGCGGCGGGGCGAGGTCACGCAGGAGACGCGGCGACGGTTGACACGGGCCGACGGCGCGTCATGGTGACGACACGGCTCCCGGGCGCCGCGAGGCGCCGCTCGGCACCGGCCGAGACCGCTCGGGGACGCGTGACACCGCTTGGAGGACGACGTGCCGGCAGTGCGTGACGCACTCCTGGACGCGGCGCTGACCGCGCTCGGCGTCCGCTCGTGGGCGACGGTCAGGATGGTGGATCTCGCGGCCATCGCAGGGGTGTCGCGGCAGACGCTCTACAACGAGTTCGGCGGCAAGGAGGGCCTCGCCCGTGCCCTGGTGCGGCGGGAGGCCGAGGCGTTCCTGGCCGGCGTGGAGCGCGCCTTGGACACCGCCGCCGGACGGCACGGCGCCGATGCCGGGGACTGCTTCGCCGCGGCGACCGCCTGGACCCTGCACAGCGCGCGCCGCAACACGCTGGTGCGCGCGGTGCTCACCGGCTGCCGCGGGGACCGGGTCCCGGTGGCAGCGGTCGTACCGGTGCCGTTGCCACGGCCGGCGGGCGGGCGGCCTCGCCGGGACGACGCTCCGCTGGCCCCGGTCGAGCTCCTCGACGCCTTCCACGCGCGCGCCCTGGGCGTGCTCGAGCGGCGCTTCCCCGGGCTCGACGAGGTGGCGGCCGACTGGGCCTGCGGGACCGCGGTGCGGGTCGCCGTCTCCTATGTCGCCGTGCCCGCGGCCTCGGATGAGCAGGCGTGCCGGCGGGTCGCCCGGCTGGTCCGCGGACTGCTCAGCGGCGGCTGACGACGAGGGCGGACGGCGCCCGCGCGAGAAGGCACGGGTGCCGGACGGCGAAGACGACGAACGGCGGGCCCCGGACGGGCGGAGCCGCACCGGCGCGTGGGGACGGATCAGTGCGCGGATCGGATCAGTGGGTGGAGCCGGAGAGTTGGAGCCCGATGACGCCCAGGATGACCAGGCTGACGGAGACCAGCTTCAGTGTCGAGACGACGTCGCCGAGGAAGACCATCCCGTAGATCGCCGTCCCGGACGCCCCGATGCCCGTCCACACCGCGTACGCCGCCCCGACGTCCAGCTTCTTCAGGGCGAGGGTGAGCAGACCGAAGCTGCCGAGCGCGAAGGCGCAGAACGCGATGGTCGGCCACAGGCGGGTGAAACCGTGGGAGAGCTTGAGGGAGACCGCGAAGCCGGTTTCGAGGAGTCCCGCGACCACCACGAGGAGCCAGGCCATCGAGAGCCCTCCCGATTTCGTCTGCCGATGAGCGATCATCACACAGCATGCCCGGAAACGGCGGCTCAGTCCCCTTCCTTGCGCTCACGAGTCGCGAGCAACCGCCGCAGCGAGAACAACCGGGCGGGTTCGGCGTGCCCGTCGGCGACCCAGGCGTCCAGCGCGCAGTCGGGTTCGTCGTGGCTGCAGGCGCGCGGACAGCCCTCGGTGCCCGGCTCCAGGTCGGGGAAGGCGTGGATGACCCGGGACGGATCGATGTGGGCCAGGCCGAAGGAACGCACGCCCGGGGTGTCGATCACCCACCCCGCCTCGTCCCGCAGCGGCAGCGCGAGCGCGGAGGTCGTGGTGTGCCGGCCGCGGCCGGTGACCGCGTTGACGTGGCCGGTGGCGCGCTGACGCTCCACCAGGGCGTTGACCAGGGTGGTCTTCCCGACGCCGCTGTGCCCGACGAAGGCGGTGACTCCGCCCCTGAGGTGCTCGCGCACCGCCTCCGTCGCCGTGTCGTCGAAGTTCTCGTGAGTGGTCACCACATAGGGGACGCCCAGCGGCGCGTACGTCTCCAGCAGCGGCCCGGCGGGCGCCAAATCGGACTTGGTGAGCACCAGCAGCGGTTCGAGACCGGCGTCGTAGGCGGCCACCAGGCAGCGGTCGATGAGGCGGGGCCGCGGCTCGGGGTCGGCGAGGGCGGTGACGATGGCGAGCCGGTCCGCGTTGGCGACGACCACCCGCTCGTACGGGTCGGTGTCGTCCGCGGTGCGGCGCAGCACCGAGCTGCGCTCCTCGACGCGCACGATCCGCGCCAGGGTGTCCTTCTCGCCCGACAGGTCGCCGACGATGCCCACCCGGTCGCCGACCACGATGCCCTTGCGGCCCAGCTCACGCGCCTTCATCGCGGTGACCGTGCGGTCCTCGACGAGGCAGGTGACGCGGCCCCGGTCGACGGTGAGGACGAAGCCCTCCTCGGCGTCCTCGTGCTTGGGCCGGATGCTGCTGCGCGGGCGGTTCCCCTTGCGGTTCGGGCGGACCCGGACGTCGTCCTCGTCGGTGTGCTTGCCGTAGCGCCGCATGGCTCAGGCCCGGCCCGGTGACACGGCCGCCGGCGCCCCGCCCAGCATGTCCGTCCACATCTGCGGGAAGTCGGGGAGGGTCTTGCCGGTGGTCGCGACGTTCTCGACCCGGACGCCGTCGACGGCCAGGCCCAGTACGGCGCCCGCGGTGGCCAGCCGGTGGTCGTCGTAGGTGTGGAAGACGCCGCCGCGCAGGGGCCGCGGCCGGATGCGCAGGCCGTCCTCGGTCTCGGTGACGTCGCCGCCGAGTTCGTTGATCTCCTTGCTCAGCGCGGCCAGCCGGTCGGTCTCGTGCAGACGCAGGTGGCCCACGCCGCGCAGGACGGACTCCGAGTCGGCGAGCGCGGCGACGGCCGCGATGCCGGGGGTCAGCTCGCCCACCTCCGACAGGTCGGCGTCGATGCCGTGGATCCGGCCGGAGCCGGTGAAGACCAGGCCCGCGTCCGTCAGCTCGCACGAACCGCCCATTCGGGTGAACAGCTCACGCAGCGCGTCGCCGGGCTGGGTGGTGCGCAGCGGCCAGTCGGGGATGACCACACGGCCCCCGGTGACCAGTGCGGCGGCGAGGAAGGGCTGGGAGTTGGAGAGGTCTGGCTCGACGGTGAGGTCGACGCCGAGCAGCGCGCCGGCGTCCACCCGCCACACGTTCGGCTCGCCGCCGTTCTCCGGGGTGTCGACCTTGGCGCCGGCGTGCCGCAGCATCTCCACCGTCATCTTGATGTGCGGCAGCGACGGCAGCGTCGGGCCGGTGTGCCGCACCTCCACGCCCTGGTTGAAGCGGGGGCCGGACAGCAGCAGGGCGCTGACGAACTGGGACGACGAGGACGCGTCGACCGACACCGGGCCGCCGTCCAGCGCCCCGCCGCCGTGCACGGTCAGCGGGAGCGCGCCGCGGCCCTCGTCGTCGATGCGCGCGCCCAGCGAGCGCAGCGCGTCGATGACCCCGTGCAGCGGTCGTTCGTGGCTGCGCGGGTCCCCGTCGAAGTGCACCGGGCCGTCGGCGAGCGCGGCGACCGGCGGCAGGAACCGCATCACCGTGCCGGCGTTGCCGACGTCGACCGTGGCCGGCCCGTGCAGCCCGGCCGGGATGACCCGCCAGGCCTCGCCGCCGTAGGGGTTGACGACCTCGTCGATCTGGACGCCCATGGCGCGCAGCGCGTCGGCCATCAGAACGGTGTCACGACTGCGCAGGGGGCGGCGCAGCCAGCCCGGCTCGGAGGCGAGCGCCGCGAGCACCAGGGCGCGGTTGGTGACCGATTTGGACCCGGGCACGGTGACCGTCGCGTGGACGGGGGCGGACGCGAGCGGCGCGGGCCACAGGGCGGTGTGCGCGGGGTTATCGGTCATGGGCCCAAGCGTAGTGGCTCACAGCGAAGGCGAATCGCGCACAAAGCGGGCGAAACTTGCAGGAAACAGTAAGTCGCTCGCAAGGGTCACAGACCCGCCAGCCAGCGGCCGCCGCCGATCAGCGACAGCAGCGCCACCGCGTGGAACAGCAGCATCCACAGCGCCGCCGGGGTGTGCGTCAGCCGGGCCAGCTGGTCCGCGTCGGAGCCCGGGGCGGCGTCCTCGCGCCGCTTGCGCTGGAGCTCCAGCACCGGCCGTACGCCCCCGAACAGCAGGAACCACACCACGAGGTAGGCGAACCCCGCCTGGACCGCGGGCCCGGTCAGCCAGGACACCAGCAGGAAGAGCGCGCCGGTCAGGAACACCGTCAGGACCCCGTAGGCGTTCCGGATCATCACCAGCATCACCAGCAGCAGCGCCGTCGCGCCCCAGAGCAGGACCGTGATGCGCCCCGCCGCGAGCAGCAGGGCCCCGCCGAGGCCCAGCAGGGACGGTGCGGTGTAGCCCGCCGCCGCGGTGAGGATCATGCCGAGGCCGTACGGCTTGCCGCGGGAGACGGTCAGGCCCGAGGTGTCCGAGTGCAGCCGGATGCCTTGCAGCCGGCGTCCGGACAGCAGGGCGACCAGGCCGTGGCCACCCTCGTGGGCGATCGTGATCGCGTTGCGCGACAGCCGCCACAGGGCGTGCGGCAGCACCGCGGCCAGGGCGACGGCCGCGGTGACGCCCACCAGCCAGGGCGGGGGCGCGGGCTGGGTGCCGAGGAGGGAGTCGATGGGCTGCACGCTTCCGCACCATACGGCGTCCGGGCCTGCCCGCGCCGTGGCAATCTGGCACTCATGTGCGGTCGATACGCAGCGAGCCGGAGGCCCGAGGATCTTGTCGGGATCTTCGACGTGCGGAAATGGGATCCCACCGAGGCGCTGGACGCCAACTGGAACGTCGCGCCCACCGACAGTGCCTACGCGGTGCTGGAGCGTCCGGACAAGGAGACGGGCGAGGTGGTGCGCCAGCTGCGCACCCTGCGCTGGGGTCTGGTGCCGAGTTGGGCGAAGACCCCCGACGTCGGGGTCAAGATGATCAACGCGCGGGCCGAGACCGTCCACGAGAAGTCCTCCTACCGCCGCCCCTTCGCCTCGCGCCGCTGCCTGCTGCCGGCCGACGGGTACTACGAGTGGGTCACGGACAAGGACGAGCGCCGCCTGGAGGAGCAGGGGAAGCGGAAGCGGCCCCGCAAGCAGCCGTACTTCGTCACCCCGGCCGACGGCTCGGTCTTCGCCATGGCCGGGCTCTACGAGTTCTGGCGCGACCGCACCCTGCCCGACGAGCACCCGCGCGCCTGGTGGGTCACCTGCACCGTCATCACCACGCAGGCCGACACCGAGCCCTTCGCCGACGCCGACGAGCGCCCCGGCGGTCCGCGCTCCCTGGCCGAGATCCATCCGCGCATGCCCCTGTGGATCACCCCTGACCACTGGGACGACTGGCTGGACCCCGCGCGCACCGACGTCGAGGACCTGCGCGGGCTGCTCGCGCCGCCGCGGCCGGGCCTGCTGCGGGCATACCCCGTGCGGTCCGAGGTGAGCAACGTCCGCAACAACGGGCCGGAACTGGTCGAACCGATCGAGGCGCCCGAGGAGGCGACGCTGTTCTGACCGCCCGCGGTGCCAGACTGGCCGCTGTGAGCGAGATCATGGAGATCGTGCCGACCCCCGCCGGGGACGCCCGCGTCACCTGGCACCGGGCCCGCGGCGCCCGCGCCGTTGTGGCGCTCGGCCACGGCGCGGGAGGCGGGATCGAGGCGCGCGACCTGCAGGCCCTGGCCGCGGGACTGCCGCCGCACGGCTGGTCGGTCGCGCTGGTGGAGCAGCCCTGGCGGGTGGCCGGGAAGAAGCTGGCGCCCGCGCCGAAGACGCTGGACGCCGGATGGCGGGCGCTGTGGCCGGCGCTGGCCCGGCCCGGTCTTCCGGTGGTCGCCGGCGGCCGCAGCGCGGGGGCCCGGGTGGCCTGCCGTACGGCGGCGGAGCTGGGCGCGGTCGGCGTGCTGGCGCTGTCGTTCCCGCTGCATCCGCCGGGCCGGCCGGAGAAGTCCCGCGAGGAGGAACTGCGCGCGGCGGCGCGGGGCGACATGCCCCTCCTGGTCGTCCAGGGCGGGCGCGACCCCTTCGGCCGCCCCGAGGAGTTCCCCGCGGGGTGCGAGCCGGTCGAGGTGCCGTTCGGCGACCACGGGTTCGCCGTGCCGAAGTCGGCGGACCTCACCCAGGAGGCGGCACTCAGCGTCATCACCAAGGCGGTGCTGGGCTGGCTGGAGGAAGTGCCCCCGCTTCGGGAATGAGCGGTGCGCGGCCCGTGTTGTCGCAGGGGTCCAGGAATTCACGTACGCACAGTGAGGAAGGCAGCCGGATGGTCAGTGCCGAGTGCCGAGCGCGTGCCGAGGCGCCCTACCTGTCGTGGCCGCAGTGGCCGTCGACGGGCAAGGAGAGCAGGAACAGCGCGCCGATCCCGCCCGGGATATCCTCCGATGGCGTGGGGTCCGCTTACGGCCCCGTGACCATCGTGGAGGAGGTGGGTCCGGTCAGCGGCAACGACGACAGCCCGTCCGAGGTGCCTGAGGTGCAGGTGGCGAAGGAGTCCGACGTCGAGCGCAACACGCGCTTCGAGCGGGACGCCTTGGAGTACCTGGACCAGATGTACTCGGCGGCGCTGCGCATGACCCGCAACCCGGCCGACGCAGAGGACCTGGTGCAGGAGACGTACGCGAAGGCGTACGCGTCGTTCCACCAGTTCCGCGAGGGCACCAACCTGAAGGCGTGGCTCTACCGCATCCTCACCAACAGCTTCATCAACTCCTACCGGAAGAAGCAGCGCGAGCCCCAGCGCAGCGGCACGGAGGAGATCGAGGACTGGCAGCTCGCCCGCGCCGAGTCGCACATGTCCACGGGTCTGCGCTCCGCCGAGTCCCAGGCCCTGGACCACCTTCCCGACTCGGACGTGAAGCAGGCGCTGCAGGCGATCCCGGAGGAGTTCCGGATCGCGGTCTATCTGGCGGACGTCGAGGGCTTTGCCTACAAGGAGATCGCCGACATCATGGGAACCCCCATCGGTACGGTGATGTCCCGTCTGCACCGGGGGCGGCGGCAGCTGCGTTCGCTGCTGGAGGACTACGCGCGGGAGCGCGGGCTCGTCCCGGCGGGCGCGGGAGACGAGAAGGGCTCGGGCACATGAGCTGCGGCAACCCGCATGAGACGGACTGCTCCGAGGTACTCGAACACCTCTACGAGTACCTGGACAACGAGATGTCCGACGACGCCTGCGCCAAGTTCAAGCAGCACTTCGACGAGTGCCACCCCTGCTTGGAGAAGTACGGCCTCGAGCAGGCCGTCAAGAAGCTGGTCAAGCGCTGCTGCGGGCAGGACGACGTGCCCTCGGACCTGCGGGCCAAGGTGCTCACGCGGATCGAGCTGATCCGGGAGGCCGAGGTCGTGCCGGTACGCGAGCCGGCCGAGGGCGGCGGCGCGCCGACGGGTTCCCCGGCCGGCTGAGGCGCCCGGCGCCGACGCGCCGCACAGGCACCCCACCGGTGCCCGGCATCCCACGGGTGCTCGGCGCCGGTACGTCGAGCCGACAGGTCGCCCGGGATCACCCGAAGGCGGGAATCGCGTCCGCTCGCCCGACCGGGCGGCGGCCGCGCCCCTAGCCTCGGTGGGGTGCGTGCGAGGCGGGCGGTCCGGATGCTTCCCGCGGCGGCCCGGGTCTACATCGCGGTCGTCGTGGTGTCGGCGTGCGGCACCCTCGTCGCGGGCCCCTGGGAGGGCACTGTCCGGGCGACCGCCGCCGTGCTGGCGGTGCTCTACGCGGCGGGGGAACGCACGGGGGCGTCCCTGCCCCCGGTGCTCTTCACGGCCGCGCTCCTGCTTCCCCCGGGCGCGGCCGCTCTCGTCGCCGTGCCCGGGGGGCTGCTCGCGCCCGTCCGGGGTGAGCCACGCCCGGTGCGCCGTGTGTGGCACGCCGCACAGCTCGCCCTGGCGACGGCCGCCGCGGCCCAGGTGCGCACCGCCTTCGGGGACGGCCCCTACGCGCGGCTGCCGGGGCTATTGCTGCCCGCGCTCGCGGCCGTCCTCGCCTTCTGCCTGTTCTCCGCGGCCCTGACCGCCGGTGTGCTGATCACCGCCGAGCGCACCGCGCCCTTCACGGCGTGGCGGGAGTCCCTGCTGGAGCCGCTCGCGCCGCATCTGACCTACGGCCTGGTGGGGCTCGTGGCCGCGGTGCTCTGGCAGGGCCCGTACGGGGCGGTGGCCGCGGTCCTCGCCCTGCTGCCGACGCACATGGCGCGCTGGGTCATGGACCAGGCACGCCGGGAGCGGGCCGCGCACCAGGCGACGGTCCGGGCGCTGGTGCAGGCCGTGGAGATCAAGGACCGCTACACACGCGGCCACAGCGAGCGCGTCGGCCGGGCGTCGGCGCTGATCGCCCGTGAGATCGGCCTGCCGCCCGAGCGCGTGGAGGCCCTGCGGCTGGCCGGGATCCTGCACGACATCGGCAAGCTCGGCGTGCCCACCCGGGTGCTGCGCAAGGACAGCCCGCTCACGTTGGAGGAGAGGCGGATCATCGAGCTGCACCCCGCGTACGGCCACGAGATGGTACGCGGCATCGCCTTCCTCGACGACGCCCGCGCCGCGATCCTCCACCACCACGAACGCCTCGACGGAACGGGCTACCCCTACGGCCTGGCCGGTGAGGCCATCCCGTCCTCGGCGCGGCTGGTGGCCGTGGCGGACGCTTTCGACGCCATGACCTCCACGCGCTCGTACCAGGCCGCCCGCGGTGTCGACGACGCGCTGGGCGAGCTGCGCCGCTGCGCCGGCAGCCACTTCGACCCGCTCATGGTGCAGGCCCTCGTCCGCGCCGTGCGCCGCGAAGGGTGGAACCCGGCGGTCACCGCCGACGAGCCGGAACCCCTCGCCCCCGCCCAGACCCGGCGCCACGCCCGCCGGGAGACCCCGTCCCGCCGCACCCCAGAGCCGCGCCCGTGAGCGCCGGCGGACGCCGCGGCGGCGGCGACCACCGCCGCCACCGCAGGCGCACGCCGCCGGTCGTGGCGGCCGCCCACGGGCTCGCGCTCGCCGTGGGCGGCGCCGCGACGGTGTGGACGGCGGTGCACGGGGTCGCCGACCCCGCCGCGGCCGCCGCCTTCAGCGCGCTGATCGTCGTGGGCGAGGCCCTGCGGATCCCGGAGCCCGAGGGCCGGGAGGCCGCTCCCGTCGCCTTCGCCGGGGCCCTGGCCTACGCGCTGCTCGCGGCCGAGGCGGTGGCGGTCGTGGTGGCCGTCTGCGTCGCCGCCGTCGGCGCCGGGCAGCTGACGGGCGCCCCGCGCGACGCCGCGGCCCGGCGCGTGCTGACGGTGACGTTCGCCGCCGCGACCGCGCAGCCGCTGTACGGCGGCAGCGGCGGCCATCCGGGCTACGCCCTCCTGCTGCTGGCCAGCACGATCCTCTGCGACGCCGTGCTCGCCGCCGTGCTGGGCGCCGCCCGTGCCGGACACCCCTTCGCCTCCGCCCTCCGTGACGAGCTGGCCGTCCTGCCGGGCGTCGGCACGGCCGTGTGCGCCGGCGGGGTCGTTCTGGCGCAGGCGGAGCAGTCCGCCGGGCTGTGGGCGCTGCCCGTGTGCGGGGTGCCGCTGCTGCTGACCCAGACGGCCTTCCGGCGGCACGCCGCGATCCGGGCCACCCACCGGGAGACCATCACCTCACTGGCCCGCGCCACCGAGCTCGCCGGCTACACCCCGGTGGGGCACGCGCGCCGGGTCAGCGCCCTCAGCCACGCCATGGGGCGCGAACTCGGCCTGGGCGGAAAGGCGCTGGCGGCCCTGGAGCACGCCGCACTGATGCACGACATCGGCCAGCTCTCCCTCGTCGACCCCGTGCCCGGTGGCGCCACCACGTCCCTCGATCAGGTGGAACGCCGCCGCATCGCCCTGCTCGGGGCGGAGGTCGTACGCCGGACGGGTGCCCCCGAGGAAGTCGCGCGGATCGTGGAGGGACAGGCCGATCCGTACCGCGGACAGCCGCTCGCGGGACGCATCGTGCGTACGGCCAACGCCTATGAGGACTTTGTCGGGAGCGGTACGGCCGCGGGCCGCGGGCTGCAGGCCCTGGAGCGGTTACGCCTCGATACGGCGCACGAATACGACCCTCACGTGGTCGAGGCGCTGACCAGGGTCGTTGCCAGGGCAGGGGAGTTAACCCACCGGTAATGAGCGGGCGCGCCAAGGGGCATGGTTGGATGCCCGCAGAGGCGCAGAGCGCGCAAGAGGCGCACCATGGCGCCGATGCTGCCAAAACGACGAGCCCGGCCGTGTGTGACAGGCCCTGCCGATGGCAAGGAGGACTGATGAGCACCGCTGAGCACGGGACGTGGGGGAACGGACGGGGCACCGTGGGGCACCAGCGCAAGCGAACGGCAGGCGGGACACCTTGAGGATCTTCGGCAGGGCACGGCATCGGCCGTCCGCCACCTGGCGGCAGGCGACCGACCGGGCGTTCACGCTGATCAGCGACGGACGGTACGAGGACGCCGGTGCGCTGCTCACCCGCGCCGCCGATCTGGAGCCCTGGCGTTCGGAGTCCTGGTACAACCTCGCGCTGCTGCACAAGTTCCGGCACGACTGGGAGCAGGCGCGCACCACCGGTCTGCGGGCCGTCGCCCTGCTGGACCGCGCGCCCGGCGCTCCCGACTGGTGGAACGTCGGCATCGCCGCCACCGCCCTGCAGGACTGGCCGCTCGCCCGCCGCGCCTGGCAGGCGTACGGGCTGCGCCCCGACGCCGGGGGGAGCGGCCCCGTCGAGATGCAGTTGGGCAGCTCCGCGGTGCGGCTCTCCCCGGAAGGCGAGGCCGAGGTCGTGTGGGGCCGGCGGATCGACCCGGCCCGGATCGAGGTGCTGAGCATCCCGCTGCCGTCCTCCGGCCGCCGCTGGGGCGAGGTCGTGCTCCACGACGGCGTCCCGCACGGCGAGCGGCGCACCGCCGACGGCGCGACCTACCCCGTCTTCGACGAGATCGAGCTGTGGGCGCCCTCGCCCGTGCCGACCTGGCTCGTCCTGCTGGAGGCGGCGACCGAGGCGGACCGCGACGCCCTGGAGCAGCTCGCCGCCGACGCCGGATACGCCGCCGAGGACTGGTCGTCCTCGGTACGGCTGCTCTGCCGCACCTGCTCCGAGAGCCGGATGCCGACCGACGACGGCTCCGACGCCTCGCGCGACCCGCACGACCACGGGGAACCCGGCCACCCCGGCCACCTCAGCCACCGCACTCCGGGCGCCCTGTGGGCCCCCGAGCGCGAGTGCGGCATCGCGGCGCCTGTCGGGCTGGTGAAGGGCCTGCTGGACGGCTGGGTCGCCGACAGCCCGGACACCCGGGACTGGCGCGATCTCGAAGAGGTCTGCTGACACCGTCGCGGGCACGTACTCTTGATGGGCTGTCCAGCTTCACAGAATGCCCCAGGAAGGCGTACGACGGACCATGTCGCAGCAGGAGACCGAGCAGACCGCATTCACCGACGACGTGACGGACGCGGAGGAGCGTGAGGCCGCCCACCGCGAGCGCGGCACGGCCCGCCCGATCACGGTCGTCGGCAACCCGGTGCTGCATCAGCCGTGCACGACGGTCACGTCCTTCGACGACGAGCTGGCCGCGCTGATCGACGACATGTTCGCCAGCCAGCGCGCCGCCGAGGGCGTCGGCCTCGCCGCCAACCAGATCGGCGTGCCGCTGCGGGTGTTCGTGTACGACTGCCCGGACGACGACGGCGTCCGGCACGTCGGCCACGTGGTCAACCCCGTCATCGACGACCTCCCCGCCGAACGGCGCGTCCTGGACGACGGCAACGAGGGCTGCCTGTCCGTGCCGGGCGCCTACGCCGAGCTGCCGCGCCCCGACTACGCGATCTGCCGCGGCCAGGACCTGCACGGCAACGACATCGTCGTCGAGGGCAAGGGCTTCTTCGCCCGTTGCCTGCAGCACGAGACCGACCACCTCAACGGGTACCTCTACATCGACCGGCTCTCCAAGCGGGACCGCAAGGACGCGCTGAAGCAGATGGCGGAGTCCACCCCGAAGTACGAGGTCGTGCCGAACGACTGAGCGTCCGCTCGGGCACCCCGCGCGGCACTGCCGCACACCACCACGAGACCCGGCTCCCACGGTGGACGGGTGTGGGAGGAACGCCGAGGCGCGACGGCAGTGGCTAGGCTGAACCGCGGTACCCGGAGGAGGACCGCATCATGACCACCCAGCCCGAGCACCACGGGACAGAGCTCATCGCACGGCCGGCCAGAACTCCCGAGGCACTCCGTGCGGCGCTCGCGCAGGTGGCGCCTCATCGTCTCGCGGAGATGGAGCAGCAGAAGAACGAAGCGATCGCCCTTTCCGTCGATTCGGGCTCGATCGAGCCGCTGCGAGCGTTCCTCGGCGCCTGGGCCGTCCATGTCGAGATCGCCCGCGATCTCGACACTGCGGGACGTCTGCGCTCGGCCGAGCACACGGCCCAGACCCTCGACAGGCACGATCCCGCGTGGAAGGCGGCGATGGCCGAGATCCGCGCGATCTTCGATCAGGCCCGTGCGGCGGTGGGTGAGTGAGCTGGGCCTGGGAGTACGAGCCCGGTGAGCAGTACGTGGTCGGCGGGGAGAACCCCGCTCCCGAGGCACTGGTCACGCAGGTGGAGGAGAAGGCTGGGGAACTGGTTCGCGCCGCCGAGGCGCGGTACCTCGACGGGACCGCTTTCCAAGGCGTCGGGGAGGGGACGAAGATGGCAACCGTCGCGAACGGCCTCTTCCTCTACCTTGTCGTTCCCCGGCACGAACGGGTCTACATCCTCCAGGTCACCGCGTTCTGACCGCGCGCACGGGCGGGGGCGGGGCAGCGGCGACCGCCGTGCCCCGCCCCCGCGCCGGATCAGAAGTCGTCGTCGAAGGAGACCGTGCCCTCGACCGCCACCTGGTAGGCGGAGGCGCGGCGCTCGAAGAAGTTGGTCAGCTCCTGGACGTTCTGCAACTCCATGAAGGAGAACGGGTTCTCCGAGCCGTAGCGGGCGGGCAGCCCGAGGCGGACCAGGCGCTGGTCGGCGACGCACTGCAGGTACTCGCGCATGGAGTCGGTGTTCATCCCGGGCAGACCGTCGCCGCACAGGTCGCGGGCGAACTGCAGTTCGGCCTCGACGGCCTCCTCCAGCATCGCGGTGACCTGCTTGCCCATCTCCTCGTCGAAGAGGTCCGGCTCCTCCGCGCGGACGGTGTCCACGACATGGAATGCGAAGTCCATGTGCATCGACTCGTCGCGGAACACCCAGTTGGTGCCGGTGGCGAGCCCGTGCAGCAGGCCGCGGGAGCGGAACCAGTAGACGTAGGCGAAGGCGCCGTAGAAGAAGAGGCCTTCGATGCAGGCCGCGAAGCAGATCAGGTTGAGCAGGAAGCGGCGGCGGTCCGCCTTGGTCTCCAGGCGGTCGATGGACTCCACCGAGTCCATCCAGCGGAAGCAGAACTGCGCCTTCTCACGGATGGACGGGATGTTCTCCACGGCCGCGAACGCGGCCGCGCGCTCCTCGGGATCGGGCAGATAGGTGTCGAGCAGCGTCAGGTAGAACTGGACGTGCACGGCCTCCTCGAACAGCTGCCGCGACAGATAGAGCCGCGCCTCGGGGGAGTTGATGTGCTTGTACAGGGTCAGCACGAGGTTGTTCGCCACGATGGAGTCGCCGGTGGCGAAGAAGGCCACCAGGCGGCCGATCATGTGCTGCTCGCCGGCGGAGAGCTTGGCGAGGTCGGCGACGTCGGAGTGGAGGTCGACCTCCTCCACGGTCCAGGTGTTCTTGATCGCGTCGCGGTAGCGCTCGTAGAAGTCCGGGTAGCGCATCGGGCGCAGGGTCAGCTCGAAGCCCGGGTCGAGCAGGTTCTTGGTGGGGCTCATCACTGGCAGGCCTCGCAGGATTCGGGGTTCTCAAGGGAGCAGGCGATCGCGTCGGCGTCGGGCGTCGCCTGGGCGGGGACCGGGGCCGCCGCGCGGGCGGACTGCGCGATGCGCGTGGCCGGGCGGGAGCGCAGGTAGTACGTCGTCTTCAGGCCCTGCTTCCAGGCGTACGCGTACATCGAGCTGAGCTTGCCGATGGTGGGCGAGGCCATGAAGAGGTTGAGCGACTGGCTCTGGTCGAGGTACGGCGTACGGGCCGCGGCCATGTCGATCAGGGCGCGCTGCGGGATCTCCCAGGCCGTGCGGTAGAGCGCGCGCACGTCCGCGGGGATCCACTTCAGCTCCTGCACCGAGCCGTTGGACTCGCGCAGGGCGTCGCGGGTCTGCGCGTCCCACACGCCGAGCTTCTTCAGGTCGGCCACCAGATAGGAGTTTACCTGCAGGAACTCACCGCTGAGCGTCTCGCGCTTGAAGAGGTTGGAGACCTGCGGCTCGATGCACTCGTAGACACCGGCGATCGAGGCGATCGTGGCGGTCGGGGCGATGGCCAGCAGCAGGGAGTTGCGCATGCCGGTGGCGGCGACACGGGCGCGCAGCGCCTGCCAGCGCTCGGGCCAGGCGGCCTCGGTCGCGTAGTGGTCGGGGTGCAGCACGCCGCGGGCGGCGCGGGTCCGCGACCAGGCGGGGTGCGGGCCGTGGCGCTCGGCCAGGTCGCAGGAGGCCTCGTACGCGGCGAGCATGATGCGCTCGGCGATCTTCGTGGAGAGCGCCTCGGCCTCGGCGGAGTCGAAGGGCAGCCGCAGCTTGAAGAAGACGTCCTGCAGGCCCATCGCGCCCAGGCCCACCGGGCGCCAGCGCTCGTTGGAGGAGGCGGCCTGGGAGGTCGGGTAGAAGTTGATGTCCACGACGCGGTCGAGGAAGGTCACCGCGGTGCGGACGGTGGCGTCCAGCCGCTCCCAGTCGATGACGTCCTCCCCGGCGCCGGCGTCCTCCCGGACGAACGCGCCGAGGTTGACCGAGCCGAGGTTGCAGACCGCGGTCTCGCCGTCGTTGGTGACCTCCAGGATCTCCGTGCAGAGGTTGGAGGAGTGGATCACCTGGCCGGGCTCGGCGGTCTGGTTGGCGGTGCGGTTGGAGGCGTCCTTGAAGGTCATCCATCCGTTGCCGGTCTGCGCCAGCGTGCGCATCATGCGGCCGTACAGCTCGCGCGCCGGGAGGGTCTTGCGGGCCAGGCCCGCGGCCTCGGCCTTGCGGTAGGCGGCGTCGAACTCCTCGCCCCACAGGTCGACGAGCTCGGGCACGTCGGCGGGGGAGAAGAGCGACCACGTGCCGTCGGTGTCGACGCGGCGCATGAACTCGTCGGGGATCCAGTGCGCCAGGTTGAGGTTGTGCGTGCGGCGCGCCTCCTCACCGGTGTTGTCGCGCAGCTCCAGGAACTCCTCGATGTCCGCGTGCCAGGTCTCGAGGTAGACGCAGGCCGCGCCCTTGCGGCGGCCGCCCTGGTTCACGGCGGCGACGGAGGCGTCGAGGGTGCGCAGGAACGGGACGATGCCGTTGGAGTGGCCGTTGGTGCCGCGGATCAGCGAACCGCGGGAGCGGACGCGGGAGTAGGACAGGCCGATGCCGCCGGCGTGTTTCGACAGCCGGGCCACCTGGTGGTAGCGGTCGTAGAGGGAGTCCAGCTCGTCCAGCGGGGAGTCCAGCAGATAGCAGGAGGACATCTGTGGATGCCGGGTGCCCGAGTTGAAGAGTGTGGGGGAGCTGGGCAGGTAGTCCAGCCGGCTCATCAGGCCGTAGAGCGCCGCGACCTCGTCCACCGAGTGGCTGGTGCGGTCCTCCGCCAGGCCGCAGGCGACGCGGAGCATGAAGTGCTGCGGGGTCTCGATGACCTGGCGGGTGATCGGGTGGCGCAGCAGATAGCGGCTGTGCAGGGTGCGCAGGCCGAAGTAGCCGAAGCGGTCGTCCGCGCCCTCGGCCAGCGCCTGGTCGACGAGGGCGTCCAGGCGTGCGGCGTGCTCGCCCACGAAGGCGGCGGTGCCGTCGGCGATCAGGCCCTCGCGGTGTCCCACCGCGATGGACGAGGAGAAGGAGACCGCGCCCTCGCCCGCCGCCTCGTCGGCGATGGCGAGGGTCAGCAGCCGGGCGGCGAGCCGCGAGTACTGCGGATCCTCCGCGATGAGCCCGGCGGCGGCCTCCGTGGCCAGCGCCCGCAGTTCCGCCTCGTCCGCGGCGGCGCTGCGGCCGCGCAGCGCGGCGGCGGCGACCCGTCCGGGGTCGGTGTCGGGGAGGTCCGCGGTCAGTTCCGTCAAGGTGCGCAGCAGTTCGGCCCCGGTTGAGGCGGGGTCCGATGCGGCGGTGGGTGCGGCGGGCGCGATGGTCACGTGTGCTCTCTCCCTCGTACGGCGGCGACGCGGAGGAGCGACAGGGCGCACGCAGGGCAGGCCAGGACATGCCGCGGCGCGTCCGCCGGCCCAACCCGCGAGGCCCGGACACTTCACCGTCCGGACGGCGCGCCGGACGGGCCGTCGGCAGGTAGCCGGACTCGCGGGCACGCCTCAGGGCGCCCGCTCACCGTTGCGGGGCAGTCCCGGATTCGCACCGGGTTCCCCTGCGGCGACAGCGGAGTTGAGCATACATCTAGTGGCACCCGCTCATGACACCCCCAGATGTTGTGTCGACGCGGTTACGCAGCGACGGGCTCACCGCCGCCGGTCGTGGCCGTCACGGTAGTCGGGGACACAGCCGCGCACAGCGGCGAGGTCTGCCCCGCCGACGCATGGGCCAGGGCTCCGCGTGGGCGGCGACCCCTGCGGGCGTACTGCGGCACACCACCCTCGGGGTGCGGCTCGTGCACATGGCGACGGGCCGCCGCCCCGTCCCAGGGCGGCGGCCCGTGATCGTGGCCGGTGCGGCGGTCAGTGACCGGCGCCCACCGGCGCGTCCTTGCGCACGCCGGGATCGCCGGCGTCGGCGGTGAAGTCGGCCTTGACGGTCTCGTCCAGGCCCTCGGGGGCCTTGAGGGCCCGCAGGACGACGGTGAGGACGACGGTGACCACGACGTTGAGCACGAAGGCGGTCAGGCCGATGTAGCCGATCTGGCCGATGACCGGGATGGTGTCGGAGGAGCCGCCGAAGTGCTTCTGCGTCGGGCTCGCGACGCCGTACGCCACCCAGGTGCCGTAGACCATGCCGACCGCCCAGCCGGCCAGCAGCGCCCAGCGGTGGAACCAGCGGGTGAACAGGCCGCCGACCAGGGCCGGGAAGGTCTGCAGGATCCAGATGCCGCCGAGCAGCTGGAAGTTGATCGCGACGGTCTTGTCCATGGTGAGGACGAAGACCAGGGCGCCGACCTTGACCAGCAGCGAGACCGCCTTGGAGACCTGGGTCTCCTGTGCGGGGGTGGCGTCCGGCTTGATGAAGTCCTTGTAGACGTTGCGGGTGAAGAGGTTGGCCGCGGCGATCGACATGATCGCCGCGGGCACCAGCGCGCCGATGCCGATCGCGGCGAACGCCACACCCGCGAACCAGGACGGGAACATGTTCTCGAACAGCTGCGGAATCGCCAACTGGCCGTTGTAGCCCTTCACCCCGGCGCCGACGCCGCTGGCGAGCGCCATGAAGCCGAGCATCGCCAGCAGACCGAGCATCAGCGAGTAGAGCGGCAGCACGGTGGTGTTGCGGCGGATGACGTCACGGCTGCGGCTGGAGAGCACGGCGGTGATGGAGTGCGGGTACATGAACAGCGCGAGCGCCGAACCCAGCGCCAGCGTCCCGTACGCCCACTGGGCGCTGTCGCCCGGGGCGAGCGATCCGCGGGGGCTGCCGGTGGCGGGGTTGACCTGCTGGTAGGCCTCCCCGGCCTTGGCGAAGACGTCGTCGAAGCCGCCCAGCTTGATCGGGATGTAGATGATCGCCACCGCGATGACGAGGTAGATCAGCGTGTCCTTGACGAACGCGATCAGCGCCGGCGCCCGCAGCCCGGAGGAGTAGGTGTACGCCGCCAGCACACCGAAGGCGAGCAGCAGCGGAAGGTCCTTGATGAACCAGTTGGTCGACTCGCCGCCGCCGACGCCCATCACGTCCAGGACGGCCTGGATGCCGACGAGCTGCAGGGCGATGTACGGCATGGTGGCCAGGATGCCGGTGACGGCGACGGCCAGTGACAGGCCCTTGGAGCCGAACCGCCCCCGCACGAAGTCCGAGGTGGTGACATAGCCGTGCTTGTGGGAGACCGACCACAGGCGGGGCAGGAAGGTGAAGATCAGGGGGTAGACCAGGATCGTGTACGGCACGGCGAAGAAGCCGGCCGCGCCCGCCGCGTAGACCGCCGCCGGCACCGCCACGAAGGTGTAGGCCGTGTACAGGTCGCCGCCCAGCAGGAACCAGGTGATCCAGCTGCCGAAGCTGCGGCCGCCCAGGCCCCACTCGTCGAGGTGCAGGGCGTTCTCGGCCTTGCGCCAGCGCGCGGCCAGGAAGCCCAGGACGGTGACGACCAGGAAGAAGAAGATGAAGACGGCGAGCGCGACGCCGTTGACGCCGTCCTTCACTTCGCCGCCTCCTTCCGTGCCCGCTCCTCACGGCGGACCAGGACGTACGCGATGTACGTCAGTCCGGAGGACAGGAACACCCACAGCATCTGGTACCAGTAGAAGAAGGGGATGCCGGCGAACTCCGGGGTCAGCTTGGCGTACGAGCCGACCCAGAGCATGGCGAGGAAGGGGATGACGAGGCAGAGACCGGCGATCACTCGGGTGGGGGTGACCACCGGTGGCCGTTCGGAGGTTCCGGATGGTTCGGACATTGCTACGGCTCCGTCCTGATCTTTTGCTCCGCTGTAATGCGCAGGCAATCTAGGGTCAGGACGGGACTCGCGTCACTACCCGCCTGCATTGCGTTATGGAAACGATCGGCGGGACCGGGAATCCGGTCGGCGTCAGGGGCGTTGTAGCCGCGCGACGAACTTGTAGCGGTCGCCGCGGTAGACCGAACGCACCCATTCCACCGGTTCGCCGCCGGTGTCGATCGAGTGCCGGGACAGCAGGAGCATCGGCAGCCCCACGTCCGTACCCAGCAGGCCCGCCTCGCGCGGGGTGGCGAGCGAGGTCTCGATGGTCTCCTCCGCCTCTGCGAGCCGGACGTCGTAGACCTCGGCGAGCGCGGTGTAGAGCGAGCTGTACTTCGCCAGGCTGCGGCGCAGCGCGGGGAAGCGCTTGGCGGACAGGTGGGTGGTCTCGATGGCCATCGGCTCGCCGTTCGCCAGGCGCAGGCGCTCGATGCGCAGCACGCGGCCGCCGGCCTTCATGTCCAGCAGTCCGGCGAGCCGGTCGTCGGCGGTGATGTAGCCGATGTCGAGCAGCTGGGAGGTCGGTTCGAGGCCCTGGGCGCGCATGTCCTCGGTGTAGGAGGTCAGTTGCAGCGCCTGGGACACCTTGGGCTTGGCGACGAAGGTGCCCTTGCCCTGGATGCGCTCCAGTCGGCCCTCGACCACCAGCTCCTGCAGCGCCTGTCGCACGGTGGTGCGCGAGGTGTCGAAATCGGCGGCCAGGGTCCGCTCAGGGGGCACCGGTGAGCCGGGTGGCATCGTCTGGGTCAGTTCGAGCAGATGGCGCTTGAGGCCGTAGTACTTCGGCACCCGCGCGGTCCGTCCGGCCGCGGCCCCGGTGGCCTGCGCGGTATCCGTCACCGCTGCGCCGGCCTCGCCGTCGGTCCCCATCGCCTCTGCTCCCGAGTGCTGTCGTGCTGCCGTCACCGGTTCCTCCGTCATTCGCGGCTCACATGGTGGCACGGCCGGGGCCCATGTCGCGTTACGAGCCCAGATGTCGGTCCGGTAACGGACGCGCCCGGTGCTCTGGTACACCCTTGACACCCCCAAAGGTCTAGGCCAAGCTTCGGGCACTGGTCTACACCACTGAATTCGCTGCCCTGGGGAGGGTGTTGTGAAGCGCAAGCTGATCGCGGCGATCGGTGTCGCCGTCATGGTCGCCGGCGTTGCGGCCTGCGGTTCGGACGACAAGGGCTCCGCCAAGGCCGCGGCGCCCAAGGAGATCACCGTCTGGCTGACGGTCGACGCACAGAAGAACTGGCCGGAGCTGGTCAAGCAGGCGGACGACGCCTTCGCGGCCAAGCACAAGGGTGTCAAGGTCCGCCACGAGTACTACGAGTGGACCGCCAAGAACCAGAAGCTCGACGCCGTCCTCGCCACCAAGAACGTGCCCGACGTCGTGGAGATGGGGAACACCGAGACGCTCGGCTACCTGGTGAAGGGCGCCTTCGCACCCGTCGACAAGAGCAGGTTCGAGAACTCCGGCGACTGGCTGGACGCCCTCGAGGGCTCCGTGACGTACAACGGCAAGACCTACGGCGTGCCCTACTACGCCGGCGCCCGCGTCGGGACCTGGCGCAAGGACGTCGCCAAGGCGGCGGGCGTCACCAAGACGCCGACCACCTGGGCCGAGTTGACCGACGCTCTCGACAAGATCCAGCAGAAGAACGGCGACACGTTCTCCGCCTGGTACCAGCCCAGCCGCGACTGGTACACCGCACTGGCCTTCGTCAAGGACGCCGGCGGCGACGTCGCCAAGGAGGAGGGCGGCAAGTGGACCGCCACCCTCTCCGACCCCAAGTCCGTCGAAGGGCTGAAGACCTGGAAGTCCGTCCTGGACACGTACTTCCACGGCGACAAGAACAAGGACGAGTCGGACCGCTACATCGTCTACGGCCAGGGCAAGTCCGCGCTCATCTACGGCGCCAGCTGGGAGGGCGGCGCCGCCGCAGACCCGAAGACCGACAAGACCGGCAAGCTGAAGGACAACCTCGAGACCTTCGCGCTGCCCGGCCCCAACGGCGAGCTGCTGCCGAACTTCATCGGCGGCTCCGACCTCGTCATCCCGGCCAAGTCCACCGCGCAGGACCTCGCCGCCGACTGGATCAACGCCTTCACCGACAGCGCCGCCCAGAAGGTGCTGATCTCCAAGGGCAACCTGCCCAACGCCACCTCGCTGCTCGCCCCGCTGATGGACGACCCGGCGACGGCGGCCTCGGCCCGGGCCAACGAGAACACCTGGTTCGTCCCGACCGCCCCCGGCTGGCTGCAGGTCGAGAAGAAGCAGATCCTGCAGAACATGCTGAACGACATCGCCGTCGGCAAGGCCTCGATCGAGGACGCGACCAAGTCCGCCGACGAGCAGATCAACGCGGTGATCAACGCCGGCTGACCGGCACACGGGCAACACAGTGACCGACGCCCGCCGGCCGCCCCAGGGCGGCCGGCCCCGGCGCGACGCCAGGGACTGGAGTACCCGAGGAGCACATGATGAGTGCCGTTGACACACCGCTGGACGAGGCGCCGCGCCCGCGGCCGGCGGGAGCGGGCCGCGGGCCCCGCCGCTTCGGCGGAGCCGCCCTGCCGTGGGCGCTGCTCGCGCCGACCATCGGCGTCCTGCTACTGGTCCTCGGCTATCCGCTGGTCAGGCTGGTCACCCTCTCCTTCAAGCAGTTCGGGCAGGCCGAGCTCTGGCAGGGGCTGCCCGGCGACTGGCAGGGATTCGCCAACTACACCCGCGTACTGGGCGACGAGGTCTTCTGGGGCGTCGTCCTGCGCACGCTGCTGTTCACCCTCGCGGCGGTGCTGCTCACGCTCGTCGTCGGCATGGGCGTGGCGCTGCTGATGCAGCGGGTCTCGCCCTGGGTCAAGGCGCTGATCAACATCGTGCTGGTGGCGAGCTGGGCGATGCCCGTGGTCGTCGCCATCACCGTCTTCAAGTGGATGTTCGACAGCGACTACGGCGTCCTCAACTGGCTGCTCAGCCGGCTGCCGGGGGCCGACTTCAGCGGCCACAACTGGTTCACCGACACCAAGCAGGGCTTCCTCGTCATCACCCTCATGGTGGTGTGGGGCGCCATCCCGTTCGTCGCCATCACCCTGCACGCCGGCCTCACCCAGGTGCCCAGGGAGCTGGAGGAGGCCGCCCGTATGGACGGCGCCGGGCCGGTCAAGGTCTTCCGGCACGTCACCCTGCCGGTACTGAGGCCGATCATCGTCATGTTGACGACGCTGTCGGTCATCTGGGACATGGGCGTCTTCCCGCAGGTCTTCCTGATGCGCGACGGACACCCCGAACCCGCGTACCAGGTGCTCACCACCTACTCCTACGACCAGGCCTTCGTCTCCAACGACTACGACGCGGGCGCGGCCATCGCCGTCGTCACGGTGCTCCTGCTGCTCGGGGTGATGGCCGTCTACATGCGCCAGATGCTGAAGATCGGAGAGGTGGAGTGACGACCATGCTCGAGACGGCTCCCGCCGAGAGGGCGCCGGCGGCGGCTCCGGCCGCGCGTGCCGCCCGGCGGCACCGGCGCGGCGGGCGGACGGTCTGGAACCTGATCGGCCTGCTGGTCGTGTCGGTCTGCGGCTTCCCGGTCTACTGGATGCTCAACACGGCGTTCAAGCCCGCGAAGGACGCCATCGACCCCGACCCCAAGTTCTTCCCGACCAGCCTGTCCTTCCAGAACTTCTCCGACGCCCTGCAGGTCGGCGACTTCTGGGGCGCGGTCGGCCGCAGCCTGATCGTCTCCGGCTGCACCGTCGGGCTCGGCCTGGCGATCGGGCTGCTGGCGGCGCTGGCCATCTCCCGTTTCGTCTTCCGCGGCCGCAAGGCGGTGATCGTCGCCATCCTCGCCGTGCAGATGGTGCCGCTGGTGGCGATGATCATCCCGGTCTTCCTGCTGCTCAACCAGATCGACCAGATCGACAGGCTGAGCGGGCTGATCATCACCTACCTGACCTTCGTGCTCCCCTTCACGGTGTGGACGCTGCGCGGATTCATCGTCAACATCCCCAAGGAGCTGGAGGAGTCGGCCTTGGTCGACGGCTGCACCCGCATGGGCGCGTTCTTCCGGATCGTCCTGCCGCTGCTCGCCCCGGGTCTCGTCGCCACGTCCATCTACGCGTTGATCCAGGCCTGGAACGAGTACCTGTACGCGATGCTCATCATGAGCCAGGAGCACCAGACGGCCACCGTGTGGCTGGGCAACTTCGTCACCTCGCGGGGCACGGACTACGCGCCGATGATGGCCGGTTCGACCATGATGGGCATACCCGTGGTGATCTTCTTCCTGCTGGTGCAGCGCAAGGTCGCCGCCGGACTGACCGCCGGGGCGGTGAAAGGATGACCGGGAGCTTGAGCCACACCCACGACGGCGCCGCGGACACCGAGGTCCTCGTCCGCGACGCCCTCACCGTCCTGCAACCGGGCTTCCACGGCACCACCGCCCCCGAGTGGCTGCTGCGCAGGCTCGCCGAGGGACTGGGCTCCGTCGCCCTGTTCGCCCGCAACATCGAGTCGCCCGGACAGCTCGCCGCGCTCACCGCGCAGCTGCGCGCCGTACGGCCCGAGGTCCTCGTCGCCGCCGACGAGGAGGGCGGCGACGTGACCCGGCTGGAGGCCCGCCGCGGTTCCTCCTTCCCCGGCAACCTCGCCCTCGGCGCCGTCGACGACACCTCCCTGACGCGTGACGTCGCCGCCGCCCTCGGCCACCGGCTGGCAGCCTGCGGGATCAACCTCAACTGGGCGCCCTCTGCGGACGTCAACTCCGACCCTCGCAACCCGGTCATCGGCGTGCGCTCCTTCGGCTCCGAACCGGCGCTGGTGGCACGGCACACCGCGGCCTACGTCGAGGGCCTGCAGTCCGCCGGGGTCGCCGCCTGCACCAAGCACTTCCCGGGCCACGGCGACACCTCCGTCGACTCCCACCACGCCCTGCCCCGGGTGGACGTCGGCCGGGACACCCTGCACGCCCGCGAACTCGCCCCGTTCCGGGCCGCGCTGGCGGCCGGCAGCAAGGCGGTGATGAGCGCGCACATCCTCGTGCCCGCACTCGACCAGGACCGCCCCGCCACCCTCAGCCCCGCCGCACTCACGGGACTGCTCCGCGACGAACTCGGCTACGACGGCCTGATCGTCACGGACGGCATCGAGATGCGCGCCATCGCCGACACCTACGGCGTGGAGCGCGGCACCGTACTGGCGCTCGCCGCCGGCGCCGACGCCATCTGCGTGGGCGGCGGCCTCGCCGAGGAGGAGACGGTAGTCGCCCTGCGTGACGCCATTGTCGCGGCCGTACGCGACGGCGCCCTGCCCCGGGCCCGGCTCGCCGACGCCGCCGCACGGGTGCGGAGCCTGGCCGCTTGGGCGGCCGAGCGCTCCGCTGTGCGGGCGTCCGCGGAGCCGGACCCCGGCATCGGCCTGGCGGCGGCACGCCGCGCGCTGCGCGTGACCCGCACCGACGGCCACCTGCCGATCACGGGGCCGCCCTACGTCGCCGCCTTCACCCCGGTCGCCAACATCGCCGTCGGTGACGAGACCCCGTGGGGCGTCGCCGCCGAGCTCGACCGGCTCCTGCCGGGCACGGTGACCGGGCGCTTCCGCCAGTGCGACGCCCTGACCGCACAGGTGCTGAGGGCGGCGGGGACTCGTAGGATCGTCGCAGTGGTGCGCGACGTGCACCGCCATCCCTGGATGGCCGAGGCACTGGGCTCGCTGCTCGCCGACCGCCCGGACACCGTGGTGGTGGAGATGGGCGTACCCCAGGCGCCGCCCTCCGGCGCGCTGCACATCGCGACCCATGGCGCCGCCCGGGTGTGCGGGGTGGCGGCAGCGGAGGTCATCGCGGGCAAGGCGGCCGGCGACTGAGGTCCGCCGTTGCCCGTCCGCACGGATCACCTGGAGGCCCGCAGATGTCCGTCCCGACGCCTACCGGCCGGCCGATGCCGGGCCGGATCATGGCCGGAGAGATGGCCGAGCAGCCCGCGGTGCTGCGCCGCATCCTCGAGGAGGGCGCCCCGCGGATCCTCCGGACGGCTCGGGAGATCGCCGCGCGCGGGCCGCGCTTCGTCCTGCTCACCGCGCGCGGCACCTCCGACAACGCGGCCCTGTACGCGAAGTACCTGGTGGAGGTGGTCCTGGGCAAGCCCGCGGGGCTGACCTCGATGTCGACCACCACCGCGTACGGCGCCCGCCCGGACCTGACGGACTGCCTGGTCGTCACGGTCAGCCAGTCCGGCGGCTCACCGGACCTGGTGGCCTCCACCCGGGCCGCGCGCGAGGCCGGTGCGATCACCCTGGCGGTCACCAACAACCCCGGCTCGCCACTGGCCGGGGTCTCCGAGTTCCACATCGACGTGCTGGCCGGCCCGGAGAAGGCGCTGCCGGCGACCAAGACGTACACGGCCGAACTGCTCGCGCTCTACCTGTTCGTCGAGGGGCTGCGGGGCGGCGACGGCAGCGCCGCCAAGGTCCTGCCGGAGCTCGCCGAGCAGATCCTCGCCCGCCATGACGAGGTCAGGGCGCTCGCCGCACGCTACCGCTTCGCCGAGCGGCTGGTGCTCACCTCGCGCGGCTACGGCTACCCGACCGCGAAGGAGGCCGCGCTCAAGCTGATGGAGACCAGCTACGTGCCGGCTCTGTCCTTCTCCGGCGCCGACCTGCTGCACGGGCCGCTGGCCATGGTCGACAACGTCTTCCCGGTCATCGCGATCGTCACCGAGGGCAGGGGCGGCGAGGCGCTCCAGCCGGTGCTCGACCGGCTCCGCGACCGCGGGGCCGACCTCGTGGTCATCGGCAACCGGGCGGCGGTCGAGGCCGCCTCGGCGGGCTTCGTCCTGCCGACGGAGAAAGTCGCGGAGGAGGTGCAGCCGATTCTGGAGATCCTGCCCTTGCAGATGCTGGCGTACGAGGTCACGATCGCGCGGGGCCAGGATCCGGATGCGCCGCGGGCGCTCGCGAAGGTGACCGAGACGCGTTGAACGGGGCGGGGCGCCGGGTGGGGAGCTCCTGGGGGTCACTTCGGGCCGCGGCGCCGGGACGGGACCCTCAACCCGCCCAGCACCGCAGCCCGGAGCTGCCGTCGGCCCGTGACACGCGGGGTGTGCGGTTCCCGCGGTCCGTGAGAGCCGACCGTGAGGCCTGGCGCAGTCAGGGCAGAGAGCGCCCCGGCCTCGCTCCATCCTTCTGTGCGGGAAGGACGGAAGTCGGTCGTGCGTCAATTCTGGACTAGACCACTCCGTCTGTCCATAAGATGATGCCCTCAGATCATAGGTCGTCGGAGGCCTTCGCGGGACCTTGATGGCGGTGCCCGCCATGAGCGCGGGTACGCTCATTTGCGTGCCCTCCATGAACGAACTCGTACGCCAGCACACCGACCTCGATGATTCCGATCTCGAGTGGCTCCATCTGCTGGTGTCGGAGTGGCAACTGCTCTCCGACCTCTCCTTCGCGGACCTTGTGCTGTGGGTTCCGACGAGGGACGGGACCCGCTATGTGTCGGTCGCTCAGATGCGGCCCAACACCGGTCCGACCTCGTACCAGGACGACATGGTCGGCCACCTGGTGCCGCGCGGCCGCCGCCCGATGCTGGACGCCGCACTCGACGAGGGCCGGATCGTCCGGGAGGGCGACCCGGAGTGGCGCGAGGAGGTCCCGGTGCGGGTCGAGTCCATCCCGGTACGCCGTGCGGGCCGGGTACTCGGCGTCATCGCCCGCAACACCAACCTGCTTACCGTGCGGACCCCCAGCCGCCTGGAGCTCACTTACCTGCAGAGCGCCTCCGACCTGGCGCAGATGATCGCGGCGGGCAGCTTCCCCTTCCCGTCCGAGCAGGTGGACATGGACGCCTCGCCGCGCGTCGGCGACGGCCTGATCCGGCTCGACGCCGAAGGCGTCGTCCAGTACGCCAGCCCCAACGCGCTCTCCGCCTACCACCGGCTCGGCCTGGCGGCCGACCTCGTCGGCCACCACCTGGGCTCGGTCTCCACGGAGCTGGCACCCTCGCGGACCAAGAGCCATGAGGCGCTGGTGACCGTCGCGGGGGGCAAGGCGCCGCGGGAGACGGAGATCGAGGGCAACGGCGGCGTCATCCAGATGCGGGCGATCCCGTTGAGCCCCAAGGGCACGCACAGCGGCTCCCTGGTGCTGCTGCGGGACGTGACCGAGCTGCGCCGCCGGGAGCGCGAGCTGATCACCAAGGACGCCACCATCCGGGAGATCCACCACCGGGTGAAGAACAACCTGCAGACGGTCGCGGCGCTGCTGCGCCTGCAGGCCCGGCGGATGGACTCCGACAAGGGCCGGGAGGCGCTGGAGGAGGCGGTGCGCCGCGTCGGTTCGATCGCGATCGTGCACGAGACGCTCTCGCAGAACCTCGACGAGTGCGTGGAGTTCGACGAGATCGCCGACCGTGTGCTGGCGATGGTCGCCGAGATCTCCCCGGGCAGGGTCACCACGCGCCGTACCGGCCGGTTCGGTGTCCTGACGGCGGAGGTGGCCACCCCGCTGTCGATGGTGCTCACCGAGTTGCTGCAGAACGCCCTGGAGCACGGCTTCGGGCCGGGTGAGCAGGGCACCGTCGAGGTGGCCGCCGAGCGCCGTGGGCGGAGCCTGAGGATAGCGGTGCGGGACGACGGGCGCGGTCTGCCCGCCGAGTTCGACCCGCAGCGGGCGGGCAACCTGGGGCTGCAGATCGTACGGACGCTGGTGGTGGGGGAGTTGGGCGGAACCTTCGACATGGTCCCGGCCGAGGGGCGCGGCACCAAGGTCGTCCTGGAACTCACCCTGGAGGACTGAGGCCCGCCCTGGGCCGGAGGGCGGGAACGCCGGAGCCCCGGCCGCTCGGGGAGCGGCCGGGGCTCTTCGCGTCGCGTCGCGATGCTGCGCGGTCGGAGGTGCTGCGCGCTGCGGCTCGGGGGTAAGCGAGTGCGTCAGGCGCTGGCGTTGCGGGCGCGGTTGCGGGCGGCGCGGCGCTTCATCGCGCGACGCTCGTCCTCGCTGAGACCACCCCACACGCCGGCGTCCTGGCCGGTCTCCAGCGCCCACTGCAGGCACTGCTCCATCACGGGGCAGCGGCGGCAGACGGCCTTGGCTTCCTCGATCTGCAGCAGCGCAGGACCGGTGTTGCCGATGGGGAAGAAGAGCTCGGGGTCTTCCTCGCGGCAAACGGCGTTGTGACGCCAGTCCATGGCTGCTCCATCTCCTTGTGTTGCACAGGTGTTGCTTGTGAATGTGAACGCTTTCACGAATCCCCCGACACGACACGGGACATCGCCCAGTCTCCTGGGGCGGTCCCGCTGGGAAGTGGTGAGGATTCCGGCTACCGACGACGGCCGATGAGCGGCTCTCCCGATCGCCAGGAAGAGCCTCGCAAACCTGGGCTGCGGATACAACCCCTTCCGGAAAGTTTTTTTTGAATCCTCGGTGTCGGCTCCGTCACAGCCGTACTTCCATGGGGTGCAGGGCAGTCTAAACGTTCGAGTGAAAGGACTTTGTGTCCTTCTGCTTACACAATCACCCGCAGTGCACGGCGAACGCCTGTGAAGGTTGCGCTGATTCGCAGTCCCAGGTGGTCTCCGTCCACCTGGAAGGGCAGGGGCACCTGCGAATGCAAGGTGAAGTCCGTCAGATCGTGCAGGGAGGCCGCGTGCCTGCCCTCGGGACCGCGCTCCGGCGTCGAGCGCAGCAACTGGGTGGCGTAGCGGGCGACCGCGGCGGTGGACAGCCGGGAGAGTCCGAGCACGTCGAGGGCGGTGTCGAAGGACGCCCGCGGAGAGGCGTAGACGGGGCGGTTGCCCAGGTAGGTCCACGGCGCGGTGTTGCAGATGATGGCCAGCACCAGGTCCGTCACCGGGTCCTCGCCCGGCCGCTCCAGGGTGATCGTGCCGGCGCGGCGGTTGGGCTCGGTGAGGAACTGGCGCAGGACCTGGCGTATGTAGAGCGCGTGGGTGGAGCGCCTGCCGTGTTCGCGCTGCTGTTCCACCCGCCCCACGACACCCGCGTCGAAGCCCAGCCCGGCGCAGAAGGTGAACCAGCGCGCCGGCACCCCCTCGTCCTCCGTGCCCGGGGTGCCGCTCACCAGGCCCAGGCCGACCGTGCGGGAGCGGCGCTCGCGCAGCGCGTCCAGCAGCGCGCCGGTGGCCTCCACGGCGTCGTTGGGGAGCCCCAGGGCGCGCGCGAAAACGTTCGTGGACCCGCCGGGCACCACGGCGAGCATCGGCAGCCCTTCCGGGTCGGGGCCGTTGTGCAGCAGGCCGTTGACCACCTCGTTGACCGTGCCGTCCCCGCCCAGGGCGACGACCAGTTCGGTCTCCCCGCCCTCCGCGGCCTGGCGCGCGAGGTCGCGGGCGTGGCCGCGGTACTCGGTCGCGGCGACCTCCAGATCCAGATCACTGGCGAGCGCGTGCGCGAGGACGTCACGGGTCCGGGCGCTGGTGGTGGTGGCGGCTGGATTGACCACGAGAAGGGCGCGCATGCCCGCCAGCGTACCTACCGGGCGGTACCGGGCCGCACCCCTGGTGGCCCGGGCACGGCGGCTACCCTGCTGGGGTGAGTGGCAACGAGAGGCCCGCGACGCAGCCGGGCCGTACGCGCCGCCTCGCGGCGGCGGCCGCGGTCGCGGCACTGGAAGGAGCCGCCCTGGCGGCCTGGGGGATCGCGATGCTGGTCCTGGGGCTCGTCGGTGACCCCGACAGCCCGCGCCAGGCGGAGGCCGGGGGCGTGACCGTCCTCGCGCTGGCGGCCATGCCGCTGGCCGCCGCCTACGGTCTGTGGCACGCGCGCCGCTGGAGCCGCGGCCCCGCGCTGATCATCCAGCTCGTCGCCCTCCCCGTCGCCTGGACGATGGTGCAGGCGGACGGCGTCATGACCGCCGTGGGCGCCGCCCTGGGCGCGGCCGCCCTCGCCGAGCTGGTGCTCCTGGTCCATCCGTCGGCCACCGAGGCCCTCGGGATCGCGCGCACGGCCGAGCGGTGAACCGCGGCGCCCGCCGGGCGCCGCCTCACCCCCGCCCGCTCGTCACTCCTCGACCAGGAGCTTGTCGCGCAACTGGGCCAGCGTGCGGGCCAGCAGCCGGGAGACGTGCATCTGGGAGATGCCGACCTCCTGGGCGATCTGCGACTGGGTCATGTTGCCGAAGAAGCGCAGCAGCAGGATCTTCTTCTCGCGCGGCGGCAGCTGCTCCAGCAGTGGCTTGAGCGACTCCCGGTACTCCACGCCCTCCAGCGCGTCGTCCTCCGCGCCGAGGGTGTCGGCGACGGCCGGCGACTCGTCGTCGGTGTCGGGCACGTCCAGGGAGAGGGTGCTGTAGGCGTTGGCGGACTCGAGGCCCTCCAGGACCTCCTCCTCCGTGATTTTCAGATGCTCGGCCAGCTCGTGCACCGTCGGGGCGCGACCGTGCAGTTGGGAGAGCTCACCGGTCGCCGTCGTCAGGGCGAGCCGCAGCTCCTGCAGGCGGCGCGGGACGCGCACCGCCCAGCCCTTGTCGCGGAAGTGCCGCTTGATCTCGCCGACGACGGTCGGGGTGGCGTAGGTGGAGAACTCCACCCCGCGCTCCACGTCGAAGCGGTCCACGGACTTGATCAGCCCGATCGTGGCGACCTGGGTGAGGTCGTCGAGCGGCTCGCCGCGGTTGCGGAACCGCCGGGCGAGGTGCTCGACCAGCGGCAGATGCATGCGGACCAGCCGGTTGCGCAGCTCGGCGCGCTCCGGGGAGCCCGGGGGGAGCTTGCTGAGCTCCACGAAGAGCGCCCTGGCCCCGGCCCGGTCATGGGCCTCGGGGCGCCCGTGCTGCTCCTGCCGGTGCTCCTGCTGCTCCTGCGCCATGCGATCCGCCTGATCCGTCTGCCCGGCCGAGTCACTGCTCCCGAGGCCGGCCACCGGTCCGGTGCCGGGATGCGGCCGCGCCTCGTCATGCCGCGCCGCAGGGGCGGGTACGGGGCGGCCCCGCACCCCTGGGGCGCTGCCTTCCAGATCGTTCATGACGATTCCCCCGTTACAGCTGTCCCGGTCCGGCACCGCGCTTCTTGTGCAGGGCGATGCTCACGGTCTTGTCGTCGGCCACGCTGGAGTCCACCTCGCCGGCCAGTGCGGACAGCACCGTCCAGGCGAAGGTGTCCCGCTCCGGGGCGCGGCCGTCGGTCGTGGGCGCCGACACGGTCACCCACAGCGCGTCCCCCACCAGGCGGAAGACGCAGCTCAGTACGGACCCCGGGACGGCCTGCTGGAGCAGGATGGCGCACGCCTCGTCCACGGCGATGCGCAGATCTTCGATCTCGTCGAGGGTGAAGTCCAAGCGGGCCGCCAGCCCTGCCGTCGCCGTACGCAGCACCGACAGGTAGGCCCCCGCCGCGGGCAGCCGGACCTCGACGAAGTCCTTCGACCCGGGCTCGCCTGCGATCTGGGACACCCTCACCTCCAAGGTGGCACACGCACTGCCCTCATCGGCATTGCACTGATCTGGTTCGGTTCGCCAGCGACGCTATCGCGATCCGTACCCCGGTGTCGCCCGGACGGAGCACGGTCGCCGCCGCGAATGAGCCCTGACCCGGCACCTCGCGGCTGTCACCCATAGTAGGCGCTTCGGCACGCAACGTGGCAGTCGGTCGATGGACTCAATTCGAAAGAAATGTCGCTTTGTTGACACGTGCCTGCTCAGCGAGAGCACGAAGGGGTTCGCCGGTCAGTCTCTGCACCGTCCATTCGTCCTGGGGACGGGCCCCCATCGCACGGTAGAAGGCGAGGGACGGCTCGTTCCAGTCCAGCACGGTCCATTCGAAGCGTTCGTAGCCCCGCTCGACGCACTCGGCGGCGAGTGCGGCGAGCAGTGCCTTGCCGTGGCCGCCACCGCGCGCGTGGGGGCGCACGTACAGGTCTTCCAGGTAGACGCCGTGGGTGCCGGTCCAAGTGGAGAAGTTCCGGAACCACAGCGCGAAGCCCACGGGCACGCCCAGGGCGTCGTCCTCGGCGATGAGTGCGAAGACGGCCGTTTCGGGGCCGAAGAGCGCGTCGTGGAGCTGCTGCGTGGTGGCCCGCGCGCTGTCCGGCTCGCGCTCGTACTCCGCGAGCTCGCGGATCATCGCGTGGATCTCGGGGACGTCACCGGGGGTCGCGGCTCGGATCATGCCAGCAAGGCTAACCGGTCGGCCGTCCGGTCACGACGGCCGCGACCGTCGTCCCGGGCGCGAAAGCGCCCTCGTGCGCCAGCGAGAACAGTCCGTGCAGCATCTTCGCGACGTAGACGCCGTCCGGGACGAAGCCGTGCCGCCCGCCGAAGTCCTCCGCGAACGCCCGCAGCTCGGCCGGGACGCGGGCGTAGCCGCCGTGGTGGAAGCGGTCGTCCAGCAGCCAGTCGCCGCGCGGCCCGCCGAAGGCCGCCTCCTGGAGCCGGCGTATCTCCCGGGCCAGGAAGCCGCCGCCCTTGAGCACCGGGAAGCCGATGGCCCGCTGCCCGGGGCCCAGCCCTGCCGCCAGGCCCGCCAGGGTGCCGCCCGTCCCGCAGGCCACGCCCACGACGTCCGCCCGGCCGCGCAGCTCCTCACCGAGGTCCGCGCAGCCGCGCGCGGCGAGCGCGTTGCTGCCGCCCTCGGGGACGACGTAGGCGGGGCCCAGACGCTCCAGGAGGGCCGCCAGGACCTCCGGCTCGTCCTTGCGCCGGTAGGTGGTCCGGTCGACGAAGTGCAACCGCATGCCGTCGGCGGCGGCCTGGGCGAGGGAGGGGTTGAGCGGACGTCCGGCCAGCTCGTCGCCGCGCACGACGCCTGTGGTGGCGATGCCGAGCAGCCGGCCCGCGGCGGCGGTGGCGCGCAAGTGGTTGGAGTAGGCGCCGCCGAAGGTGAGCAGCCGGCGGTGACCGCCGTCGAGGGCGGCCCGCAGGTTCGGATGGAGCTTGCGCCACTTGTTGCCGGGCAGCTCGGGGTGGATCAGGTCGTCGCGCTTGACGAGCATCCGGACGCCGCGTGCGGTGAGTCGCTCGTCGTCGTGCAGTTCGACCAGCGGGGAGGGCAGGCGGACGTCCGGTATCACCTGCCCATTGTCGCGGTCACCTGGGGGAGAGGTGGACGCGGTACCCCTGGTGGTAGCTGAGGCCCGGCAGCGGCCGGGAGGGCCATGCGCGGGCGTAGGCGGGGGGTTTCCCGGACGGTGGGGTGAGGACGGCGACGGGTTGGGTGCGGGCGAGGCGCAGGATGCCGTCAGGGGTCATGTTCTCGTTGTTCCCGGCGGTCTGGCCGGAGGCGCAGCGCGCCTGGTAGCCGACCGGCGTGGCCATGGGGCCGGTGACCAGGCACGGCGGACGGACGCCCAGCCGGTCGAGCTCCACGGCGATACGGACGTAGTCCTCGTTGCCGATCGTCGAGATGCGCACCGCCCGGTGGAGCACGATCTGCTGGGTGACGAGCTGCGCGAGCACGACGGCGACCACGGCGCCCGTGACCGCCGGGCGCAGCGCCGGCCGGACCCGGGCGGGGAGCAGCACGAGGCACTGGGCGGCGGGCAGGGCGAGCAGCGCGTAGGCCGGGAGCAGGAAGCGCGGCGCCGCGTAGTCGATGAGCACGAGATAGGGCAGCGCCAAGGACAGGCCGCACACTGCGGGCAGACACCGCGCCCCGGGCGCCTGACCCTCCCGACGCGGCGCGAGGGCGACCCCGGCCGCCACCAGGACGGGCAGGGCGAACCACCACACGGCGTCACCTTTGTGCTGCCAGACGGCGTCGCAGGGGCGGCACAAGGTGTGCGAGGCGTCCAGGGTGCTGAGCTGGTCGGCGAAGGCCAGGTGCCAGCCCAGGCCGCCCTCGATCGCGTTCGCCCGGTCCATCCGGGCGAGGATGCCGCCGTACGAGGTGAACGCCTCGACGACCCACTGGGCGCCGCCCAGCAGCACCCCGGCGGCGATGACCAGCAGCAGTGCCACGCGGCGCCGCCCGCGCAGGAAGAGCGCGGCGACGCCCAGCGGCAGGGCCAGCCAGGCGGCGTCGTGCGGCCGCAGCAGGGTCAGCACGGCGAACGCCGCGGCCAGTCCGGCGAACGCGCCCCGGCCGGTGTGCCCCGGCGCCGCCGCGCGCAGGTAGCAGCCCACCGCGATCAGCGCCACCAGCGCGACCCACAGGTTGGGCATCGCCTGGGGGCCGTACAGCAGGGTCACCCACAGGCTCGTGAAGAGCAGCCCGGCGAGCGCCACCACCTTGGTGCCCAGCAGCGGCCGCCACAGCCACAGGGCCAGGAACAGCGCCGCGCCCGACAGGACCGCCAGGTAGACGCGGAGGGCGAGGGTCGACGTGGTCAGCAGCGCCACGGGGGCCACCAGCGCCGGCACGCCCCGGGAGCGGGGCGCGCTGAAGAACGCTGACGGGATGTCGGGGGAGACCTGGCTGACGTAGACCGACTCGTCCCAGCCGAGGCCCATGCCGGGCGCCACGACGAGGAGGAGCTGGACCACGGTGAAGAGCGCCGCCAGACAGGCGAGCAGAAGGACCTCGGAGTGCGGGCGGCTGCGCGGCGGCGCGGCGTGTCGCGCACGGGGCCGGGCATCCGGTGACGTCAGCTCATGCGTCGTCGCCATGTGGGTCATGGCAACAGGGGGCACGAGTGCGATCAAGGCGGCGCGCCGCTCCCGGCGGGCGGCGGGGCCGGTGGGGTGACGGCCGGCTGGGCGCGTCCGCCCGGGCCGGGTCCGGACTCGGGGCGCGGCGGGGTACGGAGGGCTGCCGGGGAGGTCCGCCGCCGCGCCACCGGAGCGGCGGGCCGGGCTCCACGGGCGCGGACCCGCCGCCGCGGCGTGGTGCGGCGTCCGGGTTTCGGGCCGGTGGTTCGCCCTGTCGCGGCGTCGGCCGTGCCCGCAGGCGTGGGCGTGCGGGCAGGGCGTGGTCCACCAGGGCCGGCAGCGGCTGCTCCGCCCAGATCACCTTGCCCGCGCCGGTGTACCGGGTGCCCCAGCGCTCGGCGATCTGCGCGACGAGGAAGAGGCCGCGGCCGCCCTCGTCGGCGGTGGCGGCGTGGCGCAGGTGCGGGGAGGTGCTGCTGCGGCGGGGTGCGGACTCCGGGGCCGGGGTGTCCGGCGGCGGTGGGCGGGCGAGGCCGCGGTCAGGGGCCGGTGGAAGGGGCGGCGTCCGGGTTTCGGGCCGGTGGTTCGCCCTGTCGCGGCGTCGGCCGTGCCCGCAGGCGTGGGCGTGCGGGCAGGGCGTGGTCCACCAGGGCCGGCAGCGGCTGCTCCGCCCAGATCACCTTGCCCGCGCCGGTGTACCGGGTGCCCCAGCGCTCGGCGACCTGCGCGACGAGGAAGAGGCCGCGGCCGCCCTCGTCGGTGGTGGCGGCGTGGCGCAGGTGCGGGGAGGTGCTGCTGCCGTCGGACACCTCGCAGGTCAGGGTGCGGTCCAGCAGCAGCCGCACCTTGATGGGGGCGGAGCCGTAGCGGATGGCGTTGGTGACCAGTTCGCTGAGCACCAACTCCATACCGAACGCCAGTTCCGGCAGCCCCCACTCGTCCAGCTTCTCCGCCGCCGCGGCCCGCGTCTCCGCCACCGCCGCGGGATCGACGGGCACGTCCCACTCGGCCACATGGCGGGCGGGGATGGCGCGGGTGCGGGTGATGAGCAGCGCCACGTCGTCCTTGGGCCGGTCCGGCAGCAGCGCCTCCAGGACGGCCCGGCAGCTCTCCTCGGGCGGCCGGTCCGGGTGCCCGGCCAGGGCCTGCCGCAGCATCTCCATGCCGACGTCCAGGTCACGGGTGCGGTCCTCGATCAGCCCGTCGGTGTACAGGACGAGCTGGGTGCCCTCCTCCAGCACCAGCTCGGCCGTCTGGAACGGCACGCCGCCCAGGCCCAGCGGAGGCCCGGCGGGCAGCTCGGGGAAGTCCACGCCGCCGTCGGGGCGGACCAGGGCGGGCGGATGGTGCCCGGCCCGCGCCATCGCGCAGCGCCGCGAGACCGGGTCGTAGATCGCGTACAGGCAGGTCGCGCCCATCACGCCGGCTCCGACACCGGTGCCGGACTCGTCCTGGTCGATGCGCCCGACCAGGTCGTCGAGGTGGTACAGGAGCTCGTCGGGCGGCAGGTCGAGGGTGGAGAAGTTGTGCACCGCGGTACGCAGCCGCCCCATCGTGGCGGCGGCGTGCAGCCCGTGGCCCACGACGTCGCCGACGACCAGCGCCACCCGGGCGCCCGGGAGCGGGATCACGTCGAACCAGTCGCCGCTGACGCCGGACTGCGCGGGCAGGTAGCGGTGCGCGACCTCCAGCGCGCTCTGCTCGGGAAGCGCGCGCGGCAGCAGGCTGCGCTGCAGAGTGACGGCCAGGGCGTGCTCACGGGTGTAGCGGCGTGCGTTGTCGATGTTGACCGCGGCCCGGGCGACCAGTTCCTCGGCCAGCGAGAGGTCGTCCTCGTCGAAGGGCTCCGGCTTCTCCGAACGCCAGAAGCTGGCCGTGCCCAGCACCACGCCGCGCGCCTTGAGCGGGGCGGCGATCAGCGAGTGGATGCCGTACTCGACGACGCGGGGGGTGCGTTCGGGATCCTGGGCGAGCCAGCCCTGGTCCTCGGAGAGGTCGGCGACGATCTCCGCGCGGCCGCTGCCGAACCCCCGTGCCTGGGGGGTGGAGGGCAGGAAGTCGATCAACGTGCCGAGCGGGTAGAGCGGGGCGTCGGAGCGGATGCCGGCCACGGCCGTGCGGCGCATCCCGGAGCCGGCGACGCCGCTCGGCTCCTCGCCGCGCAGGACCGGGTCGGCCAGATCGACGGTGACGAAGTCGGCGAAGCGCGGTACGGCGACCCGGGCCAGCTCCTCCGCGGTGCGCACCACGTCGAGGGTGGTGCCGATCCCCATGCCGGCGTCGTAGAGCAGCCTCAGGCGCTCTCTGGCGGCTTCGGCGCGGTCGGACACCGCCTGCAGCTCAGTGGAGTCGCGCAGGGTCGCGATCGTGCCCTTGGGGCCGTCGTGGCCCTTCGTGGGACGCTGGCTGACCGCGAGGAGGCGGTCACCGGAAGGGAGCACCTCGTCGGTGGCCACCCGCCCGGAGGCCAGCAGCTCCACCGCGCCGGGATCGAGCCCCGGCAGTTCGGGGATCCGCCGCCCCTCGGCGTCCGGGGGGAGGTCGAGCAGGCGCTTGGCCTCGTCGTTGGCGAGCAGCAGCCGCCCGTCGCCGTCGACGATGAGCACACCCTCCCGCACGGAGTGCAGCACCGTGTCGTGGTGCTCGTACATGCGCGCCATCTCGGCCGCGTCCAGGCGGTGGGTCTGCCGGCGCAGCCGCCTGGCCACCAGGGCGGTGCCGCCCATGGCCACCGCGAGGGCGGCCGCGCCGGAACCGAGGATGATCGGCAGCTGCCTGGCGACGACACCGGTCACGTTCTTCACCTTCATGCCGGCCGACACCAGCGCCACGACCCGCCCGCTCGGGTCGTCCGCGCGCTCGAAGACGGGCACCACCGCCTGGACCTCGTGGCCGAGGGGGCCGTGCACGCTCTCGATGTGGATCCGGCCCTGCAGGGACGGCCCGATGGCGCCCACGAACCGCTTGCCGATGAGGGCCGGGTTCGGGTGCGTGTAGCGGATGCCGTCGGTGTCCATCACCACGATGAAGTCGACCTCGGCCTCTTTGCGGGCCAGTTCGGCGATCGGCTGGAGGGTCCGCGAGGGGTCCGGCTCCTTGAGCACGTCGTCCAGGCCGGGGGCGCGCGCGAAGGCGCTCGCCGCCGCGATGGAGCGGTTGACGGCCTCGCGCTCGCTGTCGTGCCGGGACTGCAGGACGACGGCGATCACGCCGCACGCGACGAGCAGCACGACGATCGCCACCTGCAGGATGAAGACCTGTCCGGCGACGCTGCGCGACCTCTTCTCGGTCACTGACCGCATGGCTGTGCCCCGAATCGGTCGAAAAAGTCGACCACGCGACATTTCTAACACTGCCCGGAGCGGCGACGCTGTAGCCGCCGTGTCCCGGCCCGTCCCGGCCCGTCCCGGCCCGTCCCGGCCCGTCCCGGCCCGTCCCGGCCCGTCCCGGCCCGTCCCGGCCCGTCCCGGCCCGGGGCGACGGCGGGTGCCGGGGCCGGGCGCCTCGCCGCAGGACGGGATGCGGCGGCGCCCCGGACGGGCCGGGCGACGCGTGGTGCCGAGGCGGGACGGAGCGGGCCGCGGAAAGGGGCTGTCGCGTCCGGGCACGGCGTGGAACCGCCGCCGTAGGATGAAAGCGGGCCGTCGGCGAGACCGCGGGAGGCCGCCATGGACAGGACGAGAGTGACCGGTCGCCGCTACGTGCTCTACGGGTTCGCCGCGGCGGTCGCGGCGGTGGTCGCCGTCTGGCTGGGAGCGCCGCTCGGCGCGATCTTCATCCTCGCCGTGGCCCTGATGTGCCCGTTGCTGATGCTCCTGATGCTGCACACCCTGCGCGTGAACGCCCTGCGCGGGTCCGACGCGGACCGGCGGCCCGTCGTCGAGGCCGTCGACAGCGCCGCGGGACGCCGCCGGGGCCCGCAGTCCGGCGAGCGGCCTCCCGGGGGGTAGGTCCTGTGGCACGGGGAGGGCGCGGGGGGCACCGGGAATGGCGCAGGGAGGTCCGGTGGAAGCCCGCCGCAAGGGCGCGCCCTCGAATTCCGCGCATACCGTTCACACGTTCCGCCGGTCGTGGTCGGTGTGCGGCGCGGCACACCGCTTCCGCGACCTCGGCGCAGCATGCATATATCTGCTGTCGACGCGGTGAGAGTCAATGGCCGTGCCGTTGTGCCATGTGATCGGAGAGGCCAAAAGCGGCCAGTTCCGTGCAACCGGGTTGCAGGCGCCTTGATCGCCCCTAGATTCCGTCCGACGCGACCGGGGGAGGGCGTGACGTGCCGCGCCCCGGGGCGTTGAAGGTACGGGTTCGGAGAAGGGAGGGCGGTTTTGGCGTCGCCGGACGAAAGTGCCCCGGGGAGCGCGGGACCGCCGTGTGGATTCCGGGTCGCGGACCGCCTTCGCGGACGGACCCGGTGGGGCGGACGGGCGTGGACGGGGCCGCGTCGTGTCACCCGCGATCGTTGGACGACTTGTCCAATGACATTGGACGCTAGCGTCCATCTCGCGCCGTGGCAAGCACTTTGCGGCACTCGGCTTCGGCCAATGTGGCACACCGGGGTGAAGGCGCAGGTGAGGGGGCGTGGATCCGGGGCCGGCGGAGGGGGCCGCTGTAGACTCGATCTCACCCGGACGGGTCAACCGACGTGCTAGCAGGAAGAATCCATCCCGTGGTGAACGCACTGCAGGAACTGATCAAGCGCCGGCTGGAGCAGCGGGGTTGGTCGTACGGCGATGTGGCGCGGCGCGGCGGTGTCCCGCGGTCGACGGTGCATCACCTGGCGACGGTGGCACGGGTGACCCGGATGCCGCAGCAGGCCACGCTGGAGGGTCTGTCGCGGGGCCTGGAGCTGCCGTTGGAGGCGGTGCGGCGGGCGGCGGCGGAGGCGTGCGGGATCCATCTGTACGTCGAGGACGACGCCGGCGCCGCCTCCGACCCCGAGGTCGCCACCCTCATCGCCAGCGTCCGGCAACTGTCCGAGGCCGACCGTCGGCATGTCGCGGCCCTCGTCGAATCGCTCCTCCGCGGTTCCACCGAGCCCCGGTCGCGGACGGAGTCGGAGTCCGGCTGACCCGGCGCGGCGCACGCCGGCGCAGGGAACATCGCACCGCCAAACGCCGCTCGGCGCCTACAGCGGTCGGCCCGGTCCGTCTGGTGCAGCAGTGTGCTGATGTGGCTGTTGCCACCGTCCGGTGACCGGTACGAGATGTCCGGTCGGCCGTGCCCAAGCCGTCCCTGACGGGGCGTGTGGTGGTGAAGTAACCCAGAACGGACAAGGAGCGGGGAGCGCGGGGATATTCTCTCCACTCTCGGGACGAGTTCGCGGACCCGATGCCTCCGGTGAGAGGGGTGCACGTGCTTGTCGTTCACGGGGCGACCGCCACAGCCGTCGTCCGCCACCGGAGCGGAGAACCGGTGGTCCTGCTTTCCGGCGAACTCCCCGAGGTCCTCACTCCGGCCGCCCTTGACGAACTGCTGAATCTCGCGGCGGCCGTCCTCACCTCCGAGGAGACGGCTCTCTTCCGCCGCTGTCTGACCGCGCTGCGCTGCGGGGAGAAACTCCGGGAACACCGCATCGAGATCGACGGCGCCGTCCTCACCGTATACAGCAGTTGAACCGCGCGGCGGCCTCGCCGGACACGCGCGGAGGTGGGCCCCCGGGAGAATGCCCTTCCCGGGGGCCCACGTCATGACGGCGGTTCAGTAGCGGTAGCGGCAGTCGCAGTCGAGTCGGTGCCGGCTGAACCCGAAGCGGTCGTACCGCTGGTGCGCGAAGCCGTGGCCGTGGCCCCGGCCGCGGTCCCGGTGGCCGTCCCACCTGCCGTAACCCCACAGGCGTGGCCCGCAGCGCCCGTGGTCCCGGTCCCAGCGGCCGCGGTCCCGGTCCCAGCGCCCGTGGTCCCCGCCCCATGGGCCGGAGCCGGCGTTCCGGTAGGCGGCGGACGCGGAATGGGACGGGGTGGCCGACGCCGTCGCCGTCAGGGGGACGGCCATGGCCACCGTGGCCAGTGCCGCCGTCGCGGCAGCGCGAACGAAGTTTCTCACCGCGTTTCTCCTCACACTCGGTGAATTGCCGGTTGGCCCGCCAGACGTTACTCGTGACGTGTGCCGCATTCATTCCGCCGACGGGGGAGAGGCGGCCGAACGGGCGACTGCGGGGCAATTGCGGGGTTTTTACCGAAAAACGCTCCTGACCTTTGCCGTCAGGTATTCGATGAGTCCCTGCCGAGACCCCCGGGAAACACTCTCCAGGGTGATCCTCATACGGCATGTCGTGCGGTGCCGCGCGTTTTTCCAAATGCCCCGGAAAATGCGATGCCGAAAAACTCGGAATATGGGTCGGCTCAACCGCTGTACACCGTGAGGACGGCGCCCTCGATCTCGATGCGGTGTTCCCGGAGTTTCTCCCCGCAGCGCAGCGCGGTCAGACAGCGGCGGAAGAGAGCCGTCTCCTCGGAGGTGAGGACGGCCGCCGCGAGATTCAGCAGTTCGTCCAGGGCGGCCGGAGTGAGGACCTCGGGGAGTTCGCCGGAAAGCATGACCACCGGTTCTCCGCTCCGGTGGCGGACGACGGCTGTGGCGGTCGCCCCGTGAACGACAAGCACGTGCACCCCTCTCACCGCGCGCTCGGTGGGCCCGAACGCCTCGGGGGTCGAGAGGATAGCCACCGGTTCGTCGAGCTTCGCCCCCTTCTGTCGGGACATCCCCACGTCGGGCAGGGGGCGGATTGACCCGTTCGAGTGATGTCCGGGGGCCGGGGCCGTCGTCCGGGGCGGCCCGCGCCGGCTCCCTCACCTGCCGATTCCCTTGTCCCGTGGCTGCGTTGACGATCGTCCGGTGCGTCATGCCGCTTGCCGGGGCCGCGGTGCGCGGCTACTGTCCAACGCCGTCAGACAGATCGTCCGGTGCTGATGGACGCCCCGTCGGGGTCCGTTCCCGTCCGCACCCCTCGTCCGAAGGATCCCCCATGCTCGACATGCGTGAGCTGGACACCGAGTCCGCGGAGCTGCTGCCCGGCCGCGAGGCCCTGGGCAAGCTCAAGTTCAACTTCGTCAAGACCACGCACGTGACCAAGCACGTGGCCCACGTCAACGCCCACAACGAGTCGCTCGCCGGCAACGAGTGCTCGCCGTACGCGGTCGCCCAGTCGCAGGCCACCCAGGCCATCACCGTCCGCCAGTAGTCCGCGACCCGACCTCCTTCCGCACACCGAGAAAGGCATCCCTCCATGAACACCGACCAGCTCGACGCCGAGTCCGCGGAGCTGCTGCCCGGCCGCGAGGCCCTGGGCAAGCTCAAGTTCAGCTTCGTCAAGACCACGCACGTGACCAAGAACATCGCGCACGTCGACGCCCACAACGAGTCGCTCGCGGCGAACCAGTTCTCCCCGTTCGCGGTCGCCCAGTCCGAGGCCGTCCAGGCCATCACCATCCGCCAGTAACAACGCCCGTACGCGTGCGGACCGCGCCCGTCGCGGCGCGGTCCGTCCCGGGAGGAAGAGCAGGATGGTGACGGAAAGTCACATTGCGCACCGCTTCGGCCCCACGGACACGGCGGTGTACGGCGCGGACGTGGGGGACCCTCCTCCCTGCGACACGGGTTTCCCCGTCCCGCGGCTCGGCGCGGGCCTGCAACTCCTCGGCGAGTACAAGGGATCGGGGACCACCGAACCCCGGTACATCGTCCGCCGGGGGGACGGGCAGGTCGTCCAGCTGAGCCGGCTGCTGTACCTGGTCGCCCGCGCCATCGACGGGCGGCGCGACACCGAGGCCGTCTCGCACCGGGTCAGCGGGCGCTTCGGCCGCGAGGTCAGCGCCGAGAACGTGCGCTACCTGATCGAGAACAAGCTCCAGCCGCTGGGCGTGACCGTGCCCTTCGGGCAGGAGGACGACGAGGTCACCGGGCCCACCGCGGACCTCCTGCTCGTCCTGAAGGGCCACCGGGTCGTCTTCCGCGAACGGCAGGTGGCCCGGATCGCCCGCTCACTGGCCTGGCTGCACCGGCCGCTGGTGGTGGCACTCGTGCTCGCGGCGGCGGTCGCCATGGAGATCTGGCTGTTCGCCCTGCACGGGGCGATGACCCCGGTGCTGCAGGTGCTGGAGCAGCCGGTGCTCATGCTGGTGGTGTTCGCGCTGACCGTCGCCTCGCTCGTCTTCCACGAGTTCGGGCACGCCTCCGCCTGCCGCTACGGAGGCGCCCGGCCCGGGGCCATCGGCTGCGGCATCTTCCTGATCTGGCCGTCGATGTACACCGACGTCACCGACGTCTACCGGATCGGCCGGGGCGGGCGCATGCGCACCGACCTGGGCGGCGTCTACTTCAACGTCGTCTTCATGCTGGCCCTGGCCGGCGGCTACTTCGCCACCGGGCAGTCCTTCTTCCTCGCCGCCGTCTACCTCGCCCACTTCGAGATCATCGAGCAGCTGATGCCGGCCGTCCGGCTGGACGGTTACTACATCCTCGGCGACCTCGCCGGCGTCCCGGACCTCTTCGGCAAGATCAAGCCGATCCTGCGCAGCATGCTGCCGGGCCGTCCGGTGCCCCCCGAGGTCGCCGACCTCAAGCGCTCCGCCCGGGCCATCGTCACGACCTGGGTCCTGACGATGGTGCCCCTGCTGCTCGCCGAACTCGGCTACGTGCTGTGGAACCTGCCGCGTCTGCTCGAGACGAGCCTGCGGTCCCTGGTCGAGCAGCTGACCGGGACGGGGGCCGCCTTCGCCGACGGCCGCTTCGCCGCCGGAGCGGTCGGGGTCATCGGCAGCCTCATGCTGATCTTCCCCCTCGCGGGGGCGGTGTACCTCTCGGTGCGCCTCGGGGGCCGGCTCGTCCGCTACGTCGTGCGGGCCACGGAGGGGAACCTGCGGCTGAGGCTCCTCATCGGCGGGGCCACGCTGGCCGGAGCCGCGGCGCTGTGCGCCGCGTGGATGGGCGGGATGACCCCCAAGCCGCTTCCGCCGCAGCCCCCGATCGCCCCCATCCTGCAGCCCGGAGTGCCCGAGCTCCGGCCCGTGCGGCCGGTCGCCCCCGCACCGCTGCCGAGCGCCAGCACACCGCCGGTGACGGGGGCCGCGGGCGAGCCGCCGGCGACCGGTCCCGCATCGCCCTCGGCACCCCCGTCTCCCTCGCTGTCGCCGTCCGCCTCCCCCTCGGCCTCCGCGGGCGGCAGCCCCTCACCGTCGAAGCCGCCCAGCCCACAGACCACGCGGAGCGAACCGGAGCCGAGCGGCACCACCACGGCCACCGCCACGGCCACGGCCGGGCCGAGCCCGTCCGCGACCTCGCCCACCGCCTCGCCGTCGGAGTCCGAGACGCCCTCCGAGCCTCCCGTCCCGAGCTTCACCGTGACCTTCCCCGCGCCGTGGCCGACCTGACCCTCCAGTGCCGAACCGCGGGCCGACCCGGCACGTCCCGCACGTGCCGGCCGGGTCCCTTGGGACCCCCTTCCCCCGACCACCCTTCCACCCGTACAGGAGAAGTCCGTGACGCACCGCAAGCCCCGCACCAGCACGGTGGGCCGCAAGGCCGTCCGGCTGGGCGTGCTGACCACCGCCGGCCTCGTCGCCCTGGCCACCGCGGCCCCGGCCGGCGCCGCACAGGGGTCGCACATCCCCCGCAGCGTCGGCACCGCCGTGGACGAGGCGCACACCCTCGCCAACCGGGCGCATCCAGTCCAGTACGACGAGGAGTTCTCCCTCCGCCAGTTCGGGCCGCTGGTCGCCGCGACCGCGCACAACCGGGCGGTCGCCGCCTCCGTGGGCTGCTCGCCCTCCCGGCCGTGCCGGTCGATCGCCCTGTCCTTCCAGATCGTCACGACCTCCGGTGTCGACCTCCGGCGGATCAACGCTACGAACATCAGCCGGGCCGTCAACCAGCACTGCACCGGCTGCCAGACCTTCGCCGGCGCCTACCAGTTCGTCGTGGCCACCCCGAGGCCGCTCACCCTGAGCGCCCGCGACCGCGACCGGCTCGCCGACATCCGGCGCCGGGTGGCCGAGCTTCGCAGGTGCGGCGACCCGGTGACGGAGATCGAGCGCCGTGCGGACGCGCTCGCCGCCGAGGTCAGGGCCGTACTCGACCGTGCCGCGGCGGCCGTTCCGGCGGGAGCCGGCACCGGCCCGCTGCGGGAGTTCCGGCCCACCGTGACCATGAACCGCCACGTCAGCTGACGCCCCACCGCTTCCGGGCCGGGGGCCCGTCCCTCACCTCCCCAACCCCAGACGGGTCCCCGGCCCGGGACCACGACCGGCCTTCCGGAGGCATCACGTGCCCAGACGCTATCCACCCGAGCTGCGCCGCAAGGCCCTCGACCTGCTGGCGGCCGGCGAGCCCGTGAAGAAGGTCGCCCTGGACCTCGGGCTCGGCGACCAGACGATCTACCAGTGGCGGCGCACGCATCTGCCGCACCTGGGCAGGCCGCGGAGCTCACCGGTGGACACCGCCGAGCTGACCGCGGCACGCAAGCGCATCGCCGAACTGGAGACCGAGCTCGCCGTCCACCGCCGGGCGACCGAGCTGCTGCGCGATGTGGTGTCCCCAAAAGACGATTCGAGGCCGTGCGGGTGATGGCCGGGGAAGGGCTTCCGATCCGGACCGCGACGCGCGTCCTCGGCATCTCCGAGTCGGGGTACTTCACCTGGCGCAGCCGGCCCCCCTCGGCCCGGGCCACCCGCCACCAGTGGCTGACGGACCTCATCGCCTCCATCCACGCCGACTCGCGCGGCACCTTCGGATACCGGCGCATCCACGAGGAACTCACCCTGCGGCACGGCGTCTCCATCAGCCACGGCACCGTGGAGCTGCTCATGCGCCGCGCCGGGCTCCAGGGCCGTCCCGGCGTGCCCGACCGGCTCTGGGTGACCGACGCCGTCGAACTCGCCACCGGTCAGGGCGACCTGCTCTGCGTGGTCGTGCTCGACGCCCACGCCCGCCGGCTGATGGGCTGGAGCACGGGCTGCGCACCGGCCGCGGCGGTGGCGGCCGACGCCCTGAGCAGGGCCGTCCTGCGGCACTCCGTCCATCCGGGGCCGCGGCCCGAAGGGCGCTTCACCACGCTCGTCTTCACCGAGCGGGCCCACGCCCACGGTCTGGCTCCCCCCACCGGCCTGGTCGCCGGCCGGAACGACCACGCCCTGGTCGGCGCCTTCTGGGCCCGGGCACGGACGGAACTCCTGGACCACCGCCCCTGGCAGAGCCGGCTCGAACTCAGCACAGCCCTGTCCGACTACTTCGAGGGAAACCGAGGTTGACCATGGACCGACCGACACCCCCGCTGCCGATCTCCTCCCTGCTGCGCTCCCAGATCCGTCCGGGGCAGACCCTGCCGCCCACCCAGGCGCACCAGATCATGCTGCACTGCGCACTGGACGCCGCCGGAGTGCCGGTCCGCCGCGACGACGCGAACGCCGTCGCCCGGATCGCCGAACTCGACTACGCCACCGTCGACGCGGTCATCGGCTGGCTGCGCGTCGTGCGACCGGCGGCGTGCTGACGGGAGGGCACCAGGGCGCGTCGCGCTGGGCCGGCGGCACGGGGACGGTACCGCGGCACGGCACCACCCCGCCCGGTCGCTCCCGGCCGCGCCGGTGCGACCGCCCTTCGGGCTGTCCGCATACGACAGCGCCCGGTCCCCGCGGGCCCTCGTGGGGCCGCGCGGACCGGGCGCTGTCGCCGACGGCAGGTCAGGCCTTCTTCGTCTCCTGGAAGATGGCGTCGATCTGGTCGATCAGCTCGAGCAGCTTCTGGCCGGTCGCCGGGTCGGTCGAGGCCTTGGCGGCGCTGCCCGCCTTCAGCGCGTCGTTGAAGAGCTGGTGCAGCTGCGGGTACTTCTCGAAGTGCGGGGCCTTGAAGTAGTCGCTCCACAGCACGGACAGGTGGTGCTTGACGAGCTCCGCGCGCTGCTCCTTGATGACGATGGCGCGGGCCCGGAAGTGCGGGTCCTCGTTGGCCTGGTACTTCTCCTGGACCGCCTTGACGGACTGCGCCTCGATGCGGGCCTGGGCCGGGTCGTAGACACCGCAGGGCAGGTCGCAGTGAGCGCTGACCTTGACCTTGGGCGCGAACAGGCGAGCGAGCATGACTGTCCTTCCTCGTGATCGTCTTTCCACCAGGGAGATTACTCCCCTGTCGAGTGGTTTTCTCGGGTGCCCCTTGGTGCTTAGGACAAAAGTCGGGTGTCACCCTGAGGCTGGGGGAGCATGGAGGAGGGGCCCCGCGCAAGCGGGGGCCGGTGCAGAACGAAGGAGGAGCGTGCCGTACCAGCTGGTCGAGGTGACAGGGCCGTCGATGGTGCCGACGCTGCGGAGCGGCGACTGGCTGCTGGTGCAGCACGTCAAAAGCGCCGCGGAAGTCCGGGAGGGGGACGTGGTGGTGCTGCGGCATCCGCTCCAGCAGGACCTGCTGATCGTCAAACGCGCGGTGGAGCGGCGGGAGGGCGGCTGGTGGGTGCTGGGCGACAACACCTTCGTGGAGAACGACAGCAGGGAGTTCGGCACCGTCCCGGACGAACTCGTGCTCGCCCGGGGGCGCGGCCGCTTCCGGCCGCCGCGCGAGGTTCAGCGCTCGGCGGCGGGTGTGGCGGGCTGGCTGGTGTCCTGCGTCAGGCCGCTGAGGGCGGACCGCTCGTTCTCCAGGCGTTTGCGGGCGCGGTAGGCCGCGACGTTGGCGCGGGTCGCGCAGCGGTCCGAGCAGTAGCGGCGGGACCGGTTGGTCGAGGTGTCGAGGTAGGCGTTGCGGCAGGTGGCGGCCTGGCAGATGCCGAGCCGGTCCACACCGAGGTCGGTCAGCTGGAAGGCCAGGCCCATGCAGGCGGTCGCGGCGTACGCGGCGGTCGCGGTGGCCGCGTGCTCGGCCAGGTGCATGTGCCAGTTCGGTCGGCCGCTCTCGTCGAGGTACTCGTGGCCGGAGATCTGCGGGCTGACCGGGAACGCCAGCAGCAGGGCGTTCAGCAGGTCGACGGCGCGCACCTCGTCGCCCTCGGAGGCGGCCTCGAAGACGCCGCGCAGCCGGGTGCGCACCGCGCGCAGCCGCTGCACGTCGGCTTCGCCGGCCCGGCCCGCGGCCAGGCTGCCCGGACCGAAGAGCTCGCGTACGGCGTCGACCGAGGTCAGGTTGTCGACGCCGCGCTCGGGCTCCTCGCTGTTCACCAGGCGCACGGCATAGTCCGAGTAATAGGCGAGTTCCACTGGTAGTCCTTACGCGTGCGCTCTATGGTCGGTAATGACTGCTTAAGGTCCAAGGGTATTACGGCAGGGCGGGGAGCCGGAGGCCCGACACCACCGCGGCGGCGACCGGGGAGCGGTCGCGCGTCCTGCTCGACACAGCGGGGGCGCCGGCCCGTGCCGAGTTCCGGGTGCCGGAGCCGGCCTGCGGCGCCGGCGGCCTCTCCGGCCGGCTGCCGCTGCGTCTCCCGGACGCGGGGTCGACCGGTGCGGACCTCGGCCCGGCGCTGACGACGATCGCCCACGGCCGCTTCGCCCGCGACCGGATCACTCTCGTCACGGCCGGTCCCCGCGACCCGGGCCGGCCGGCGCGGCCGCCGTACCGCACTCGCGACGCCGTGCCCACCGCCACCGCCCCGCACCGGCTGCGGGCGCCCGAGCCGCCGTCCCTCCGCGGCACCCCCGGCCGGCCTGCCGGGGGACGGCGGGGTCCTCCCCGACGCGGATCCCCTGCCCGACGACTCGACGCCCCGGCTGGACGCGGCCGTACGCGAGCGCGACCGGACCCGCCGCGAGCGGGAGCGGGCGGCCGGTGTCGACGACGGGGGGCAGTGGTCGGCCCGCCGCCACGGCCGAGCCGGTGCCGGCCGGTCCGGCCGGGGAGCGGTTCGCCGTCCACGGGACCCCTGCGGACGGACGGGAGCCGGCCCCGGCATGGCACGCCTCGTTCCCTCGTACGGCCGGGTGCGCGCAGGCACGGGAGGTCTGGCGTTCGGTGTCCGATGCGATCGTCCTCGGGCTGAAGTGATCCGTACCGTGCCGCGGGGGAACGCGGGAGGGGGGGGGGGGGGGGGGGGGGGG
>NZ_CBDRBL010000012.1:0-112516 GCF_965342175.1 Actinacidiphila sp. bgisy167 | reverse complement strand
CACCAGATACCTCCAAGTGACTGGAGTTCAGACGTGTGCTCTTCCGATCTTCGACGTCCCGCGATTCTCTGCCACCGTGGACGTCAAAGGCCTGTGCGGTGGGCGCGAGGGCCGTGCTCCCGGTCGCGGCCGCCGTGGGGTGGCGCGGGCGGGAGGCCTCTCGAGCGTGTCACAGCTCCTGACGAGACGCGGACGGCAGGCGGGCGCCCTCGAGGGCGCCGCCGTCAGGCGTTGATGCAGGCGTTGCCGGTGGTGAAGTTCAGCAGCGAGGGCGCGAGGGTGTTGATGCTGTTGCCGCACAGGTTGATCGGGACGTTGACCGGGACCTGGATGACGTTGCCGCTGAGCACACCCGGGGAGCCGACGGCCGCACCCTCGGCCGAGGCGCCGCCGCGGTCGAAGTCCTTGCCGCCGTCGCTGGCGAGGGCGCCGCCCGCACTGCCCATCACCGCGACACCGGCCGCAACGGTCAGCACTGCGGCCTTCGAGAGACGCTTCACGAGCTTTTCCTTTCCTTGTTCACTGGTTGTGCGGTCTGGTCAACGACGCTCGAGGCGGGGCGGATGCGGAGCATCACCCGAACAGCCGCCGGAACGGGGCGCCCAGGATGCTGAGCTGATAACCAGAAACCTGGGGGATCGTCAGATCTACTACCGGTCAAGGAGCTCCGCAGATGCGACCTTCCTTCCGGCGGACCGCCTCCGCCGCCTTGATGACGGCCCTTCCCGCCCTCGCCCTGGCGACGCCCCTGCCGAGCGCGGCGGAACCGCGGCCCGGTCCGCCGGGCGCGATCCCGGACCAGTACATCGTGACGCTGCACGACGGCACGGCGCCGCAGACCGTCCTCGAGGGGTTGGGTGTCCAGCCGTTGTTCACCTACCGGCATGCGATCGCCGGCTTCGCCGCCCGGCTCACCCCGGCCCAGGTGCAGAGGGTGCGTGCCGCGCCCGGCGTGGACGAGGTGGAGCAGGACGCGGTGGTCTCCATCCCCCTCGGGGAGGACGCCCCCGCCGACAGCGACCTGGAGCCTCCGTACCCCGGTGGCCTCCCGGGTGAGCCGACCGGACCCGTCGATTTCCCGCAGACGGCCACCGCCCCCGCGGCCCCGGCCCAGGGACCCGGGCCGGGACAGGGGCCATTCCCGGCGGGGCCGGTTCCACCCCCGGGGCAGGCGACGCCGGCACGGTCCGGCCCGCTACCGCCGGCGCCGGATCAGACGGTGCCGTACCAGCCGGCGCTGGGCTCGGTCGCCCCGGCGCCGGTCGCCCCGGAGCCCCGGACGAGAGGGCTGCGCGGCCTGGGCGGTTTCACGCCCTGGGGACTGACCCGGATCAACAACCGGGCCCTTGGGGGAACGGGCTTCGAGGTGCGTGCCACGGGCGCCAAGGTCACCTCGTACATCGTCGACAGCGGCATCGAGTTCTCCCACCCGGACTTCGGCGGTCGTGCCGTTCCCGGCTACGACGCGATCGGCGACGGCCTGGACGGCGGGGACTGCAACGGCCACGGCACCCATGTGGCCGGGGTCGTCGGCGGCTACTACACCGGGGTCGCGCGCAAGACGGCACTGGTGTCGGTACGGGTCTTCCCGTGCGTCGGGCGCACCTCCAACTCCGCGGTGATCGCGGGCGTCGACTGGGTGGCCGGGCACGCGAGGAAGCCCGCCGTGGCGAATCTGTCGCTCGCCGGGCGCTGGTCGCCGGCCGCCAACAGGGCTGTGGAGGGCCTGGCAGCCGCCGGGGTGTTCCCCGTGGCCGCGGCCGGGAACGACAACCTCAACGCGTGCTTCGTGTCACCGGCGAGCTCGCGGACGGCCTTCACGGTCGGGGCGATCGACCAGGAGGACCGCCGCGCCTGGTTCAGCAACTGGGGCACCTGCGTCGACATCCATGCACCGGGCATGGGCATCCTGTCGGCGTACCTCAACGGGAGCTTCCGCGACATGGACGGCACGTCGATGGCCGCTCCGCACGTCACCGGGATCGCCGCCCTCTACAAGGACACCCACGGTGACGTGTCCTTCAAGGACCTCAGCGCGTGGCTCACCGGTCACGCCGTCCGCAACGTTCCCATCGACGGCGGCTACGGCACCGCGCGGCTGTCGGCCTACACCAACGGCCTGTGACATGGCGGGGCCGCCGGAGGGAGTGCCCTCCGGCGGCCCCGGGAGATGGGACGGTCCGCGTCAGCCGTTGATGCAGACGTTGCCCGCGACGGGGTTGAGCAGGCCGAGCCCGTTCAGGCCGTTGCCGCAGACGTTGATCGGAACGTTGATCGGCACCTGGACGACGTTGCCGCTCAGGAAGCCGGGGGAGCCGAAGGCGAGAGCGCTGGCGTTGGCGCCGCCGCGGCCGAAGCCGAAGGTGTCGAAGCCGTAGCCCCTTCCGTAGCCCTTCTCGTAGCCCTTGCTGTGGCCGTAACCCTTGCCGTGGCCCTTTCCGTAGCCCTTGCCGCCGCCGTCCCAGCCCTCGGCGAGGGCGGTGGTGGCGGAACCGAGGACGAGGGCACCGGTGGCGGCCGTCAGGGCGACGGCCTTGGAGAAACGCTTCACTTCTGTTCCTTTCGGACTGGACGGACCAGAGGTCTTGATCTCATAACTACCCAATTTGTCCATGAATGTGCACTATCACCCGGATAGTGCTACCGGATGGCGCAGTGCGTGGTCGATCGTCAGCCCCGCCCTCCGGGACTGGCGTTCGGGTTTCCGCAGGACGAGGGGAACGGGCAAGGAGGCGCCGCGGTGACGGTAGGTCAGGTCGCGTGGACGGGCTTCTCCATCGCCCTGACGCCGCGTCGGCCGCTCCGTACGCGACCCGGCCCTTCAGCGCCGCACCAGGTGCCGGCGCATCGCGGCGATCCGGGTGGTGGCGCGTCGCCGGGGCGCGCGGTGCCGGCCCCTGCCCCTGTGCCGGACCTCCCGTGCGGCCGACGCGGCCGACGCGGCCACCGCGGCCCGGCGCCGCGGCACACCGGACTGCCGGGCCAGCAGCGGGGCCGGGGTGGTCAGCAGCATGGCCGCCGCCCAGGCGAGGGGCGCCGGGTCGGCGTGGCCGAGGGGGAACGCGGCGAACAGCGCACCGGCGAGCAGGGCCGCCCACAGCAGGGGGACCCCGAAGGCGGCGAGCCGGTCCGGGCGGGCCGGGCCGGTCCCGGCGTTCCTGCGCGGCGTGCGCCGCAGCAGTGCCCCGCCGAGGGCGGTCAGGTGGAGCGGGGCCGCCAGCGCGGACACCGCCGCCCCGGCGGCTCCGGAGCAGCCCCTCGGCCGGTGGGGGCTGACGTTGCGTCCGCGGATGCCCAGGCAGAGGGCGATCCGGAACGCGGCGGCGGTGCCGTGGAGGGCCAGCCACACCGCGGGGTCGAAGGCGGCCCCGGGGGCGCCCACCAGCAGGAGGAGGACGCAGGCGAGCACGGTGACGAGCCAGCCGAGCCCCGCGAGGGGGTAGCGGGTGGCAGCCAGCGTGTAGGTGAGCAGGCTGCCGGGGCGCAGCTTCCACGGGGCCTTCCAGAACTGGCGCAGGAGGGACTCGCAGGCGCCGCGGCTCCGGCTCCGCTGCAGGGCGAAGAAGTCGGCCCAGGAGGACGGTCCGCCGCCGACGGCCACCACGTCCGGGGTGTGCACCGAGCGCCAGGTGCGGCCGGTGACGGGATTGCGGCGGCTGTGGATCGCCAGCCCGGTGGCCAGGTCGCCGGCGGCGGAGTCGTAGAGCCCGCCGGCCTGTCGCAGCGCCGAGACCCGGACGGCGTTCGTGGTGCCGGTGAACAGGGCGGAGCCGTAGCGGTTGGCGGCCCGCTGGACGGACGCGTCGACGAGCAGGCGGTGGCTCTCGGCGGCCCTGGTCACGACCGTGCCGTGGTCGCCGTGGACCTGCGGGCCGACGACGAACGCGATGTCCGGGTCGCGGAAGTAACCGAGCGTCCGCTCGAGGTAGTTGGGCAGCGGGATCTGTCCGGCGTCGACGCAGGCGGTGAACTCGTAGGCGTCGCCGTGGGCGTCGAGCCAGGCGTTGTGGTCGCCGTGCCGGGTGCCGGCGCGGAAGGGGCCCTCGGGCCGGTTCCAGCGTTCGACGCCCTTGCGGGTGAAGTGCCGCACGCCCAGCGTCTCGCAGAGTTCCCGGACCTGCGGGTCGCCCTCCGCGTCCAGCACCCATACGTCGAGCGGGCCGTCGTGCCGTACGCGCACGGCGCCTTCCAGGGTGGCCCGCACCGCGGCCAGGGACTCCCCGGCCGGGGCTGAGGCCAGCAGGGCCACCCGAGTGCCCGGTACCGGGGCGACCGGGACCGGGTCGCGGGCGACCAGGGCGGCGTGGGCGTGGGAGGCGGCGGCGACCAGTCGGCAGAGCCCGACGAGCCCGAGGCAGACCAGCACCGCGACGTCGGCGGCGTACGCCCACTGCGGCACGGACTCGAGTGCCGTCCAGTGACGCGGCTGCAGCAGCCAGGCCGGCACACCCAGCGCGGCCAGGGGAGCCGCGACGAGCAGCAGCCGGGTGCGGGCCCGGTGGCCCTCGCGGTAGATCAGGGAGCGGTACCTGACCCGGTACAGGACTCCTGGCCGCGGCGGGTCGCTGAGAGCTCCGGCAAGTGTGCCGTGGCGCGCGTAGTCGTGGGGGCGGGGAGCGCCGGTGTCCGGCGCCGACCGGCCGTCGTCGCCGGTGGCCGGTGAGGGGACGAGCCCGCCGGTCCGGGCGGGCGTCTTGCGCATGCTGCTGGGCGTGATCGTCACGGCGACCCCGTAGGAGGAGGGAGGAGGAGAGAGGTGAAGGAATCACCGGAAGGTGCGAGTCAGGACAAAAGCCCTGATGGGCACTGAGAAAGTAGCAAACGGCCCTAGACTTGTCCGACAAGCCGACAATCGGCGTGGCGTGTGTGCGAGCGTTGCCCGCTTTACCCGGCGCGGATAGGCTGTGTTCGCGATACCGATCGCTATGCGAAATATCGAACAGGTGCCGGAGAGAGCGAGCAGAGATGGGACGTCTCGTACCCGCCGTGACCAGAGCCCTGGACATCCTGGAGCTCTTCCTCGAAGGCGACGGCACGATGTCCGCGCCCGAGATCACCCGCAGGCTCGGTCTGCCGCGCACCACCGTGCACGAGCTGGTGACGACCCTCGCCGCGCGCAGCTATCTGGTGCCGCAGGCCGGCCAGCCGGGCCGCTACCGCCTCGGCGTGCGCACGTACCAGCTGGGCAGCCGCTACGCGGAGCAGCTCGACCTCGCCGCCGAGGGCCAGCAGGTGGCCCGTGCGGTCGCGGAGACCTGCGACGAGACGGTGCATGTGGCGATCCTGGAGGGCGCCGACGTCATCTACATCGCCAAGGTGGACAGCACCCACGCGGTGCGGATGGTGTCGGCCGCCGGGCGGCGGCTGCCCGCGCACTGCACCTCCGTGGGCAAGATGCTGCTGGCCTCGCTGCCGCCGGACGACCTCGACGAACGCCTGCCGGGCGACGGCCCGCTGAAGGCGATGACCGAGCACAGCATCACCACGGCCGGCGAACTGCGGCGCCAACTGGACGCGGTGCGCGAGCGGGGCGTCGCCGTCGAGCGGCGCGAGTCCAACCCCGACGTCTCGTGCGTCGCCGCCCCGGTCCGCGACTCGGCGGGGCGGGTGGTGGCCGCGCTCAGCATTTCGGTGCCGATGATCCGCTGGAGCGAGGAGCGCCGGGTGGAGCTGGAGGAACTCGCCGTCAAGGGCGCGGCCGACCTGTCCGAGCGTCTCGGCTACCGGGGCGGTGCGCGGTGAGCGCCGTCGAACTGGCCCTGAAGGCCGGGGCGCGGCTCGGTGAGGGCCCCACCTGGGACCCGGTCGCCGCGCGGTTGCTGTGGGTGGACATCCTCGCCTCCCGGGTGCACTGGTACGACCCGGCCGGCGGAGGCGACACCGTGATGGCGACCGAGCAGCACGTCGGCGCCGCCAAGCCGCGCGCGGGCGGCGGCGTGGTGGTCAACCTGCGCGACGGGGTGGGACTGTACGACGCGGACGGCGCCTTCCGCTGGCTGCACCGCGACCCCGTCCCCGGGCGGCGGGGCAACGACGCCGCCGTGGACGCCGCCGGCACCCTGTGGGCCGGCACCATGCGCTACGACGAGGCGCCCGGCGGCGGCACCCTGCGCCGGATCGCGCCGGACGGCACGGTCGTGCCGGTGCTGGACGACGTGACCGTCAGCAACGGCACCGACTGGAGCCCGGACGGCTCCCTGATGTACTACGTGGACAGCCCGACCCGGCGCATCGACGTGTTCGACGTCGACCGCGACACCGGACTCGTGCGCGAGCGACGGCCGTTCGCCGTCGTCGAGGAGTCCGCGGGAGTCCCGGACGGGCTCACCGTGGACGCCGAGGGCTGCGTCTGGGTGGCCCTGTGGGACGGGGCGGCCGTCCGCCGCTACACCCCGCGGGGCGAGCTGGACCGGGTGGTGGAGGTGCCGGTGCGGCGGCCCACGGCGTGCGCCTTCGGCGGTCCGTCCCTGACGGATCTCTACATCACTTCCGCGAGCACGGGTCTTGACCCCCGGGAGCTGGCGGAGCGGCCCCTGTCGGGATCGCTGCTGGTGGTGCCGGCGGCCGGGCAGGGGATGCCCGATGTGCCGTTCGGCGGTGGAACCTGTGGTGGTTCGGGGTCGATTCGGGGCTGATCGCCGCCCTGAACCCGCATGTCCCAGGTTTCACAGAGGTTTCACGGGATCAACGGGCTTCTCATATGTACGTCGTATCGCTGCGTCCCATACGCTGCCCGGGCAATGGACTACTGCGCAGCCTGCCGACGGCACATCAACGGCGCCCTCTCTTGCCCGGGGTGCGGAACGCCCGCCCACCAGCTCAGCGAGCAGGGGCCCGCTGACGCGCCCGGGCGGGAACCCGCCACCGGCGACGGAGCGAACACCGGGACCTTCGAGGGCGGCCGTGCGGAGCGCCGCAAGTCCGGGGAGCGGGGCCCGCGCCGCTCCGGAAGCCGGGTCCGCACCCGCCGGGTCCGCGCCCGCCGCCGTTCACGGCTGCTGGTCGGCACTCTGGTGGGCGCCGCGATCGTGCTCGTCGGCTGGAGCGTGGCGGAACTGCCGCTCGCCGGCTATGTGACGGAGGCGAACTCGGCCGCCCCGGAGCACTCGCCGGCCGGCGGCGCCTCCCCGGGCACGGCCGCCTCGCCCCGCAGCGGCGCCTCCGGAGCCCCGACGGCGCCCGAGCACGCGGGCGCCACGGCGTCCGCGAGTGCCAGTGCGAGTGCGAGCGCCTCCGTGTCGCCCAGCGTCTCGGAGAGCGCCGAGAAGCCGCCGTCCCCCACGGTGTCGGTCTCCGCCACGGTCAGCCACACGCCCACCGTCCCCTCCGTGGGCGCCACCCCGGAGGACGACGGGGGCGGTTCTCCCACCTCCGCGGCCCCGCCGCACTCGGCGCCGGCCTCCCCGCCGGTCGCCCCGACGCCGCCGCCGAAGCCCCCGTGCAACCGTTTCCTGTGGTGGTGCACCTGACGGGCGCCGTGCCCGTCCCCCCCCGGATCCTCCGCCGTTCCGTTCCACATCCTTTGCGCGGCCGTGCTCCAGGTGCGGCCGCCGCTCGCCTCCGCCGGCGCTCCGGTGCGCGCGGGGACACGCCGACAGCGCTCTGTTTGACTTACTCGGATCTCCCGCCTCATGGTGACTTGAGAATCAAAAGTTTGGAGGCGTTCCGCATGCCCAAGAGTCGCGAATGGCACCTGGTCGCCCGTCCTCACGGGTGGCCGCAGCCGGAGGACTTCGCACTGCGTGAGACCGAGGTCCCCGCGCCCGGGCCGGGGGAGATCCTCGTGCGCAATCTCTTCGTCTCGGTCGACCCCTACATGCGCGGCAGAATGAACGACGCCAAGTCGTACGCGGAGCCGTACGGGCTGGACGAGCCCATGCAGGGCGGCGCGGTCGGCCGGGTCGTCGCCTCCGGTGCCGAGGACTTCGCCCCCGGCGACCACGTGCTGCACTTCCTCGGCTGGCGCGAGTACGCCCTGGTCAAGGCGAAGAGCGCGGTCAAGGTCGACCCCGGCCTCGCCCCGCTGAGCAGCTACCTGGGCGTGCTCGGGATGACCGGTCTCACCGCCTACGCGGGTCTGCTCCGCGTCGCCGCCCTCAAGGAGGGCGACACGGTCTTCGTCTCCGGCGCGGCCGGTGCGGTCGGCAGCCAGGTCGGCCAGATCGCCAAGCTCAAGGGCGCCGCACGGGTGATCGGCAGCGCCGGCTCGGACGAGAAGGTCGCGCTCCTGCGCGAGGAGTACGGCTTTGACGCCACCTTCAACTACAAGAACGGCCCCGTGGCCGAGCAACTCGCGGCGGCCGCGCCCGAGGGCATCGACGTCTATTTCGACAACGTGGGCGGTGAGCACCTCGAGGCGGCCATCGGCGCCCTCAACCTCCGCGGCCGGGTCGCCGTCTGCGGGATGATCGCCCACTACAACGCCACCGAGCCCGCCCCGGGCCCCCGCAACCTGTTCCGGCTCATCCAGAACCGGCTGCGCATCGAGGGATTCCTCGTCGGCGACCACTACGATCTCCAGCCGCTGTTCGTCGAGGAGGTCGGCGGCTGGATCCGGGAGGGCAAGCTGCGCTACCGCGAGACCGTCGTCGACGGCATCGAGAAGAACCTGGATGCCTTCCTCGGGGTCCTGCGCGGCGACAACATCGGGAAGATGCTGGTGCGTCTGCCGGAGTAGGGCGGGGCGGACGGTGACGGCAACGGGAGCGGAGAGAGGGCCGGAGCCGCAGGTGGCCGAACGCCCGCTCCGCGGCCGGAACGCACGCCGCCGGCCGTCCCCATGGCCCCTTCGACGCGGGCCCGTATCGCGCCGGCGTGCCGCTCGGCGCAGATCCGGGCCCCTCGGAGGGTAAGCGGCGCGCTGTCGCGGGTACGTAGACGGCGAGGTCCCGCACAGCCCCGTCGGCCGCCGCATCTGCCGGTGGCCGGGGGGCTGACCCCATACGCCCCGGGGAGGTCCCTGACAGCCTCTCCGGGGTACGGGCCCGCCGAGCCGGCCCGCGCCGCCGGCCCCGGTTCCGTACGCGCGGACCGGCGCCACCGCCGCTTCGGGCGTCCACCGCGGCGAGGAAGGGCGCCGTCCCGTTCTGCGGGCGCACACCGCCGACCCGGTACCGGCGGCCGCTCGGTGACGATGAGTCAGCTTCCGTGCGGTGCGGTCCCCCGGGCGGACCCCGTCCGATTGCGGGCCGCGGGCCAGGACACGACGCTCGTGCCAACCGCACCGCTCTCCAAGGCGCCCACCCCCAGGAGCCGCGTTGACCGTACGCAAGCGCATCCGTCCGTTCCTGGCAGGCGCGGCACTCCTCCTGGCCGGGTCGTCCATGATCCCGAGCGGCTCCGCGCGGGCCGGCGAACCGCCCGCACCCGCTGTCGCCGACTGCACGGTGAACGGCCGGCCGGTCGCCGGAAGCGCCGTCACCGGCGGCCAGGGTTTCGACGAGATCGACTGCCCGTACGGCGTCCCCGCCGGGGTGGTGGTCGCCGGGGGCGGCGGCATCGACGTCATCACCGTCCGCGGCGGCAACGCGGGGAGCGTCGACGGCGGCGACGGGGCCGACATGATCGAGATCAACGGCGGGAACAGCGGGCGCGTCGCGGGAGGCGCCGGCGGCGACCTGGTCGACCTGATCGGCGACGCCGACGCCAACTCCGGCATCGTCAGCGGCGGGCCGGGCGACGACGTGCTCTTCCTGCGGGCCGAGGACACCGCCGGCACCGGAGTCGTCACCGGTGACACCGGCTCGGACGTCTGCCTGTTCGACCCGGACCTCTCGGGCGCCCGCGACTGCGAGGTCATGGTCTGAACCGTACGGCTCGCGGTTCGCATACCCTGTCGCGCATGCGAGATCTCGCCGCCGGTATACGGCTCTTCGTGGACGGCCAGCGATGGGTGCTGCGGCACGGACGCTGGTTCGGCTTCGGGCTACTGCCCGCGCTGATCACCTTCGTCGGCTACGCGGCGGCACTGGTCGGCCTCGCCTTCTGGGCCGACGACGCCGCCGCCTGGGCCACGCCCTTCGCCGACGCCTGGGACTCGCCTTGGCGCGGCTTGTTCCGCGGGCTGCTCACCGCGGTCGTCTTCGGCGGCGGCCTGCTGCTGTCGGTGATCTCCTTCACCGCGGTGACCCTCCTGGTCGGCCAGCCCTTCTACGAGTCCCTCGCCGAGCGGGTCGACGTCTCCGAGGGCGGCGCCCCGGACGCGCCCGAGGTCCCGCTGTGGCGCGATCTGCTGCGCTCCGCCCGGGACAGTTTGCGGGTGCTGGTCCGGGTCGCGGCCTGGAGCGTCCTGCTCTTCGCCGCCGGCTTCATCCCCGTCGTCGGCCAGACCGTCGTCCCCGTGTTCGGCTTCTGCGTCTCCGGGTACTTCCTCGCCCTCGAACTCAGCGGCGTGGCCTTCCAGCGCCGGGAGGTGCCGCTGCGGGAGCGGATGCGCGTGCTGCGCGGGCGGATGGCGCTCACGCTCGGGTTCGGGGTGCCGCTGACCCTGTGCTTCCTGGTACCGCTGGTCTCCGTCGTGCTCATGCCGGGCGCGGTGGCCGGAGGGACCCTTCTGGCGCGGTCCCTGATGCCGCCGCAGGACGACCCGGAGCGCTCGCGCGAGGACCCGGAGCCGCGACCGGAGCCCGAGGCGCCCGTGCGGCCGCCGCTGGACCTGCGCAAGCCCTGACGTCCTCGCCGCCCGGACGACCGGCGCCGACGTGACCGGGTCGGCCGGCGGTGGCCGGCTCGGCAGGGTGAGGCAGGACACCGAGCGGCAGAACCGGCCGCTTCGCCTCGGCTGAGGCGGACCGCGCGGATCCGTCACCGGTTGCCTCCGAGGATGCCCCGGTCTTCAGGTCGGGGAGGAATCGGACCCCTGCGGAGCAGGGCAGGGGAAGAGCAATCGCCGTCAGGGCGATTGGTCGTCTGCCGGGACGTTGTCGCGCCCGACCTCCAGCCGGTGCACGATCTCGGAGTTGAGGGACCGTCGGTCGCGCTTGGCGACGGCGACGAGCCACGCGTGAAGGTCTGCGGGCAGGCGGAGTGTGATGCGTACTTCTTCATGATTCATGCCTCAACTGTAGTGGTAGGCTGGTGTCATGACGGCACGGCAGACAGTCGCGGAGGGTACGGGGCATGCCCGGTACACCTACCGGCTCCGCGTGTCGTCGACCGCCCGCGCCGGCCTGGAGGCCGAGTGGGCGCGCTGCCGGTGGGTGTGGAACGAGTGCGTGGCCATGTCCCGCAAGGTCCACGCCGCGAACCGCGCCCGCCCGGACGACAAGGTGACGTGCGGCCCGGCCCAGCTCGACAAGATGCTGACCGAAGCCCGCACCGCGATGTCGTGGCTGCGGGAAGGCGCATCGGTGCCGCAGCAGCAGACCATCCGCGACTTCGCCACATCCCGTGCGAAGGCACTCAAGGACATCAGGGCCGGGCTGCCGGTGAAGCAGCGCGCGGGCATGCCCAAACCGAAGAAGAAGCGGGAAGCGCTGCCGACGCTGAACTACACCACCCGCGGCTTCCGCCTCAAGGACGGGCGTCTGCACCTGGCCGGCGGAATCGTCCTGCCCGTGGTCTGGTCGCGCGGCCTGCCGTCCCCGCCGTCGAGCGTTCGCGTGTACCAGGACAGCCTCGGTCACTGGTACGCATCGTTCGTCGTCGTGACCGCAGTGCAGCCGCTCCCGGAGACAGGCCGCGTGCTCGGCGTGGACTGGGGCGTCAAGGAGACCGCCACCACCACGAGCGACGCCCACGACCTGCCGCACGCGCAGCACGGCAGGACCGCCGCGCAGAGGCTGGCCCGTTACCAGCGGATGATGGCGCGCCGTAAGCCCGCGCGCGGCCAGGCCGCGTCCAACGGCTACCGCCAGGTGCAGGCCCAGGCCGTGAAGCTGCACAAGAAGGTGGCGTGGCAGCGGCAGGACATCGCCCGCACATGGGCCAAGCGCGTCGTGACCGACCACGACGTCATCGCGGTCGAGGACTTCCGGCCGAAGTTCCTCGCGAAGACCACCATGGCGCGTAAAGCTGCCGACGCGGCGATCGGCGCCACGAAGACGGCCCTGATCGAGATGGGCCGCAAGCACGGGCGGGACATCCGTCTCGTGCATCCCGCGCACACCACCATGGACTGCGCGGCGTGCGGAGCGAGAACCAAGCACGCACTTCCTCTTTCGGAACGTACCTACACCTGCACCGCGTGCGGAGTCGTATCCCCCAGGGACAAGAACTCCGCGCGCGTGATGCTGGTCCGGGCTGGTCTCAACCCGGCTGGCGTCGAGGGCGTAAGACCTCCGGGGGCGCTGCTCCCGGAGGCAGCCTGAGCCAGGAATCCCCTCCCTTCAGGGAGGGGAGGTGTCAAACAGCTGAGGCCCGAGCGGGCCGAGGAGGCGCCTCACCACCGGGGGAAGCCCCTTGCACCGCTGACAGACCGGTTCGCCGTCGGGGGCGAAGCGGAGGGAACCGTTCCGCGCCCGCCGGGTGACCTTACTGCGGAGGACAAGCCCGCGAGGGGGAGGGCGTCATGGCGCAGCGCACCAACCAGTACGACGACAACCCGCAGAGCTACCGCGCCTATTGGGTGGGCCGCGGCTACGAGCACGACGCGGAGGTCGTCGCGTTGCGCCGGCTCCTCGACGGGCGGCACTTCGGCCACGCCGCGGACATCGGAGGCGGCTACGGCAGGCTCGTCCCCGTGCTGCGGGAGTTCGCCGACCGGGTCACGCTGGTGGACGCCAGCCGCAAGCAGCTCGACGACGCGGAGCAGTACCTCAAGGGGATCGCCGGGGTGAGCATGCGGCTGATGAGCGCGGGCGGCCTGGGCCTGAACTCCGAGAGCGTGGACCTTGTCACGATGATCCGCGTCATGCACCACCTGCCCGACCCGCGGGACGCCCTGACCGAGGTCGCCCGGATACTGCGCCCGGGCGGCACCGCCGTCATCGAGACCGCCAACCTCGCGCACGCCGCCAACCGGCTGCGCTACGCGGCGCACCGCAGGCGGGTGCCGCGGTCGCCGGTGGACATCCGCTCGCCGGAGAACCGCGAGCGCGACAGCATCCCGTTCGTCAACCACCATCCGCGCACGGTCGCCGCGCAACTCGAGGCCGCGGGGCTGCGCGAGGAGCGGCGGTTGTCGGTGTCCAACCTGCGCAGCACGCGGCTGAAGCGGGTCGTCCCGCACACGGCGCTGGTGCGGGCCGAGGGCGTGCTGCAGTCCCCGCTGGCCCGCGTGGGGTTCGGGCCGAGCATCTTCTTCCTCGTCCGCAAACCGGGCAGGGCTCTGCCGGCCTAGGACCGCCCCGCGGATGTGCGCCCCGCACCTTAAGTCCGTGCCCTCGGCGCCCGTCCCCGTGCGGCCGGGCGGTGGGCAGCCTCCGGGCCGTGCGGCGCACGGGACCAGGACCCGGTGACCGGGGGCGCCTGGCGGAGGCGGGCCCCGGTGAGGAATGCTCGGGGCGACCGACCCGTACCCGACCGCCCAGGAGGTCCCCCGCGATGCGGCTGCCGCTCCACCCCGGTGTACCCGCCGACGTACCGCGGCCCGAGGCCGAGGAACTGCGCCTGGAAGGGGCGGTGCCTCAGGAGATCCTGCGGCGCAGCGGTTTCCACACCGCGGCACCGCGGTTCGCCCGGGCGCTGGCGGAGGCCCGCGACCCGGCCGAGGCCGCCCGGGTCGTACGGCGGCATGGGCGCGCCCTGTGGCGGGCCGCGGTGGACCGGGCGCAGCGGCGCGGACCGGTTGAGGGCGACCTGAGCCACGACGACGACCGGCCGCTGTACTGGGCCCGGCTCGCCCTCGGCAGGGAACTGCGGCGGTGGGAACCGGCGTTCCGGTTGCCCGAGGCCGTCGGCGCGGCGCTGGCCGCCCGCCTGGAGCGCGCGTCCCGGGGGCAGGACGCCGACCGCCCGCCGGTGGCCCAGGGCGTCCGGCGCGTCCTGCTGACCGGCTTCGACCCCTTCCTGCTCGACACCGACATACGCCGCAGCAATCCCTCCGGGGCAGCGGCGCTCGCCCTGGACGGCGTCGTGCTGGACACCGCCTCGGGCCCCGCCCGTGTCGAGACGGTCGTCTTCCCGGTGCGCTGGGACGACTTCACCGTCGGCGCGGTCGAAGGCGTGCTGCGCCCCCGTTTCCGGCCCGGACCGCGCCGCGTCGACCTCTTCGCCACCGTCAGCCAGGGCCGGGACGGACGCTTCGACCTCGAGCGCTTCAACGGCGCATGGCGCGGCGGCCACCCCGACAACGCCGGCCTGTCCGCCACCGGCCCGGTCCCGGTCGCCGGCCTCGGCCGGCCGCCGCAGTGGACGGCGTCCACGCTCCCGTACGCGGTGATGGCGGCCGCCGGCACGGGCGCCTACCCGGTGTACGACCGCACCACCGTCACCGAGGTCCCCGCCGGGGCCGCCGCCCCCGTCACCCACGACGGCGGCCCGACGTCCGGTTCCGCCGCGCGCGCCGGGGGCGGCGGCGACTACCTCTCCAACGAGATCGCCTACCGGGCCACCCTGCTCCGGGACACCCTCGCGCTGCCCGCACCGGGCGGCCATGTGCACACCCCGGTGCTCCACTTCGGTCCCGGCAACACCGACCCGGCCACCGGTGAGGTCACCGACCCCGACGTCGTCGCCCAGCGGCTGGCCGTCACCGCGCAGATCCGCGCCCTCCTCGTCGCGGCAGCGGGCACGCTCGGCTGACGGAGCCGCACCAGCGCCGCCGAAGCCGGTCCGCGAGACGCCGGTCTGCGCGTCGGGCCCGGGGCTGCTGCCGCTGCTCGGCGGGCCTGCCGAGCGGTCGTGCCCGCCGCCGTACCGGCGGGACGCCGGTGACCGGTGCCGGGGCCTCCTGACGCACCCGCCCGCGCGGGCCGGTCGCTCACCGGCCGGCGCGGGCGCGGGTCACCTGGCGGGCGACCGGAACGAGTGGCTCTCCAGGGCCCTCCACTCGCTGCAGGAGCTCTTCCCGCCGGGGGCCTCGTTGACGGCGCAGTGCGTCTCGACGACCCGGCCGTCCCGGGTGATCGCCTTGACCCACACACCGGAGCCCGCGGCGGTCACCGTCGCGCCGCAGACACCGCGCGGATAGCCGCGGTTGCCGCTGAGGGAGTGCCAGACGAAGCGCCCGCGCGGGAGGGTGCGGCCGCCGATGAAGACGCGGCCGTCGAACACCGCGACGGTGATCTCCTGGTCGCCCCCGCGGAGGGTGGAGTCGATGCTGACGCAGTCGCCGGCGCGGCCGCCGAGGTTGCCGCCCTGGTCGTCGCGGGGCTGCTGCTGGCGCTGGTCGCCGCGCTGGTCCCGGCCCTGGTCGCGCTGGTCGCCGCGCTGCTCCCGGCCCTGGTCGCGCTGGTCGCCGCGCTGGTCCCGGCCCTGGTCGCGCTGGTCGCCGCGCTGCTCCCGGTCCTCGCCCTCGTTCCGGCCGTTGTCACCCCGGTCGGTCTCCCGGCCGCCCCGCTGGTCCGTGCGCTCGCGGCCGCCCCCGTCGCGGTCCTTCTCCTTCCCCCCGCCCTCGCCCTCGCCGTCTTCCTCTTCCTCGTCGTCGGAGGCCACGCTTCGCGTGCCCGGTGGCCGGGGGTCGTCCACGGCCGCCCTGGTGGCAGCCGCGCTGCTCATGCTGCCGGGGGTGGTGGCGAGCACGGGCGCCGTCGCCGCGGCCGCGGCGACGGCGAGTGGCACGACCACGCCGGTCAGCCGTCCGTACCGCCGGAACGTGCGCGGCGAGGGCGACCTGCGGTCAGGACTCATGGGTGACTCCTCGTCGGATGCGGAAGCCGCAGGGCTTGATCGACGGGATGCGTACCCACCGGTGCGCGCACTGTCCGCCGCTGTCATTCCGGTGGCCCCGTACGGCCGCGAAGGGTTCACCCCGTGCCGGTCCCCGGGTCGACAGACGGGGGCGGCCGGGGGGAGAATCCCCGGCCGCCCCCGTCCGTGAGGAGCGTGGCGCCGCTCAGTGGGTGTCGAAGGAGTGCACCGTGGTGGAGCGGTAGGTCTGCCCCGGCCGCAGGACCGTCGACGGGAACGAGGGCTGGTTGGGGGAGTCCGGGAAGTGCTGGGTCTCCAGGCAGAAGCCGTCGCCCTGCCGGTAGACCCGGCCCGAGGAGCCGGCGAAGGCCCCGGTCAGGAAGTTGCCCGTGTAGAACTGCACACCCGGTTCGGTGGTGGCGATGCGCATGACCCGGCCGGAGACCGGCTCGGTGACCGTCGCGAAGTGCTCGGGCGCGGCCGTGCGGCCCTTGTCGAGCACGAAGTTGTGGTCGATGCCCTGCCCGTAGAGGATCTGCTGGTGCGCGGAGCGGATGTCGCGGCCGATCGGCTTCGCCGAGCGGAAGTCGAACGGGGTGCCCGCGACGGGCGCCAGCTCACCGGTGGGGATCAGGGTGGCGCCGACCGGGGTGTAGCGCCGGGCGGCGAGCTGGACCTCGTGGTCGTAGACGTCGCCGTCGCCCTCGCCGCGCAGGTTGAAGTACGTGTGGTTGGTGAGGTTGACGACCGTCGCCTTGTCGGTGGTGGCCGAGTAGTCGATCCGCCACCGCGCGTCGGCGGTCAGGGTGTAGACGACCTTGACCTTCAGGGTGCCGGGGTAGCCCATCTCGCCGTCCGCGCTGGTGTGGCGCAGCACGAGCCCGGCGTCCGATCCCGCCGTGAAGCTCTCGACGGACCAGACCCGCTTGTCGAAGCCGCGGTCGCCGCCGTGCAGGCTGTTCGGGCCGTCGTTGACGGGCAGCTGGTACGTGTGGCCGTCCAGGGTGAACCGCCCGTTCGCGATGCGGTTGCCGTAGCGCCCGATCAGCGCGCCGAAGTACGGGCTGTTCGCCACGTAGCCGGCCAGGTCGTCGAATCCGAGGGAGACGTTGGCGCGGCGGCCGCGCCGGTCGGGCAGTTCCAAGGTCTGGACGGCGCCGCCGTACGAGAGCACCTTGAGGGTGATCCCGCCGTTGCTGACCGTCCAGATGTCGACCTTGGTCCCGTCCTCGAGGGTCCCGAAGTGTTCCTTGCTCACCTTGCTCCTGCCCGCGGGCCTGTGCCTGGCGTCGGCGGCCTGCCGCGCCTGGGCGGCCTTTCCGGCCGCCCAGGCGTTCGTCCCGCCGATCGCGGGCGCGACCGCCCCGAGTGCCGCGCCTGCGATCAATGTACGTCTGTCCACGTGCGGCTCCTTCGATAGGTAGCTGCTCTACGAACCGACCTTGCGCTTGTTCCAGACGTCGAAGCCGACCGCGGCCAGGAGCACCAGACCCTTGATGACCTGCTGGTAGTCCGTGCCGATGCCGACCAGCGACATCCCGTTGTTGAGCACCCCGAGCACCAGGCCGCCGATGATGGCGCCCAGCACCGTGCCGACGCCGCCGGTGGCGGAGGCGCCGCCGATGAAGGCGGCCGCGATGGCCTCGAGCTCGAAGTTGATGCCGGCCTGCGGGACGCCGGCGTTCAGCCGCGCCGCGTAGACCACGCCGGCGAGCGCGGCGAGCACGCCCATGTTCACGAAGACCAGGAAGACGACCCGCTTGTCCTTGACGCCGGAGAGCTTGGCCGCCGCCTGGTTGCCGCCGAGCGCGTACACATGGCGGCCGATCACCGCGTTGCGCATCACGAAGCCGAAGACGATGAGCAGCCCGGCGAGGATGAGCAGCACGATGGGCACGCCGCGGTAGCTGGCGAGGGTCAGGGTGAAGGCGACGACGCAGGCCACGATGGCGAGCAGCTTCAGCAGGAAGAAGTTGCGCGGCAGCACGTCCAGGTCGTAGGCGAGCTGCTGGCGGCGGTCGCGGACCTCCTGGACGACGGCGATGGCGATCACCACCAGACCGATGAGCAGCGTCAGGTTGTGGTAGTTGGTGTGCGGCCCGACCTCGGGCAGGAAGCCGTTGCCGATCTTCTGGAAGCCGCTCGGGAAGGGCGAGATGGACTGGCCCTCGAGGAAGATCTGCGTGCCGCCGCGGAAGAGCAGCATGCCGGCCAGGGTCACGATGAACGACGGGATCCCGACGTACGCGATGAAGTAGCCCTGCCAGGCGCCGGCGACCGCGCCGATGAGCAGGCAGGCGACCAGGGCCAGCGGCCACGAGACGTGGTGGTGGATGATCATCACCGCGGCGGCCGCGCTGACGAAGGCGGCGAGGGAGCCGACGGACAGGTCGATGTGACCGGCGATGATCACCACCATCATGCCGATGGCCAGGATGAGGATGTAGCTGTTCTGGCCGATGAGGTTGGTGACGTTCTGCGGTTTGAGCAGGATGCCACCGGACCATATCTGGAACAGCGCCGCTATCAGCACCAGCGCGATGATCATGCCGTACTGGCGCATGTTGCGCCGTACCGCCTGCAGCAGGAGGCCGGCGGCTCCGGCCCTCGGGCCGCCGTCCCCGACGGCCGCGGCCGTGCCCCCGGCGGGCGGTGGAGGAGTTGTGTCGGTCTTCACCGGGCTGCCCATCTCAGATACCTCGGTCCATGGTCATGTGGCGCATCAGCACTTCCTGCGTCGCGCTCTCGCGCGGGATCTCCCCGGTCAGCCGGCCCGCCGACATCGTGTAGATGCGGTCGCACATGCCGAGCAGCTCCGGCAGTTCGGAGGAGATGAAGACGACGGCCTTGCCCTGGGCCGCCAGGTCGTTGATGACCGTGTAGATCTCGTACTTGGCCCCGACGTCGATGCCCCGGGTGGGTTCGTCGAGGATGAGGACCTCCGGCTCCGCGAAGATCCACTTGCTGAGGACGACCTTCTGCTGGTTGCCGCCGCTCAGCTTGCCCGTGGTCTCGAAGACCGTCGGGGCCTTGATGTTCATCGTCGAGCGGAAGGACTCGGCGACCCGGGCCTCCTCGTGCTGGTTGACGACACCGCGCCGGGCGACCTTGGACAGGGCGCTCAGCGAGATGTTGCGGCTGATGTCGTCGATGAGGTTCAGCCCGTAGTGCTTGCGGTCCTCGGTGACGTAGGCGATGCCGTGGTCCACCGCCTCCGGGACGGTGCGGGTGCGGATCTCCTCGCCGTGCAGGTAGACCCGTCCGCTGATGCCGCGACCGTAGGAGCGGCCGAAGACGCTCATGGCCAGCTCGGTGCGGCCGGCCCCCATCAGCCCGGCGATGCCGACGATCTCGCCGCGCCGGACGTTGAGGGAGACGCCGTCGACGACCTTGCGCTGCTGGTCGATCGGGTGGTGGACGGTCCAGTCCTCGACGGCGAAGGCCACCTCGCCGATCTCCGGTTCCCGCTCGGGGAAGCGGTGGTCGAGGTCGCGGCCGACCATGCCGCGGATGATCCGCTCCTCGGTGACGGTGCTGCGGCCCTCCTCGTCGGTGGCCTTCATGTCGAGCGTCTCGATGGTCCGCCCGTCCCGCAGGATGGTGATCGAGTCGGCGACCCTGGCGATCTCGTTGAGCTTGTGCGAGATGATGATGCAGGAGATGCCCTGCTCCTTGAACTCCAGGATGAGGTCCAGCAGCTTGCGGCTGTCCTCGTCGTTCAGGGCGGCGGTCGGCTCGTCCAGGATGAGGAGCTTGACCTCCTTGGACAGCGCCTTGGCGATCTCGACGAGCTGCTGCTTGCCGACGCCGATGTCCGCCACGCGGGTGGACGGCGGGTCGGCGAGACCGACCCGCTTCAGCAGCCGCCCCGCGTGCCGCATCGTCTCGTTCCAGCTGATGACACCCCGGCTGGAGTGCTCGTTGCCGAGGAAGATGTTCTCGGCGATGGACAGGTAGGGCACCAGGGCGAGTTCCTGATGGATGATCACGATGCCGCGCTGCTCGCTCGCGCGGATGTCGCGGAACTCGCAGGTCTCCCCGCGGAAGAGGATCTCCCCTTCGTAACTGCCGTGTGGATAGACCCCGCTGAGCACCTTCATCAGGGTCGACTTGCCCGCACCGTTCTCACCGCAGATGGCGTGGACCTCGCCCTCGGCGACAGTCAGGGTGACGTCGGAGAGCGCCTTGACCCCTGGGAAGGTCTTGGTGATGGAGCGCATTTCGAGGACGGGTCCGGCCATTCCTGCTTTCCGTTCTCCTCGGGTCGGGGGACGTGGACGGCCGGGGCACGTGCCCCGGCCGCGGAGTTACTTGAGCTCGGACTCCTTGATGTAGCCGGAGTCGATGAGGGCCTGCTTGTAGTTGGACTTGTCGACGCTCACCGGCGGCAGCATGTAGGTCGGGACGACCTTGGTGCGGTTGTCGTAGCTCTTGGTGTCGTTGATCTCCGGCTTGCCGCCGGTCAGCACCGCGTCGCCCATCTGGGCGGCCACCTTGGCCAGCTCGCGCAGGTCCTTGTAGACCGTCTGGGACTGCTCGCCGGCGATGATCGACTTGATCGAGGCGACCTCGGCGTCCTGGCCGGTGACGATCGGCAGCGGCTTGTTGCCGGTGCCGTAGCCCACGCTCTTCAGCGCCGAGATGACACCGCGGGAGATGCCGTCGTACGGGGACAGGACCGCGTCCACGTCCTCGGAGGTGTACGACTTGCTGAGCAGGTCGTCCATGCGGGCCTGGGCGGTGGCGCCGTCCCAGCGCAGGGTGGTGATCTGGTTGAGCTCGGTCTGGCCGCTCTTGACGACCAGCTGCTTCTTGTCGATGTACGGCTTGAGCACGTCCATCGCGCCGTTGAAGAAGTACCTGGTGTTGTTGTCGTCCGGTGAGCCGGCGAAGAGCTCGATGTTGAAGGGGCCCTTCTTGCTGCCGTCCTTCAGGCCGAGCTTGTCGACGATGTAACCGCCCTGGAGCTGGCCGACCTTGAAGTTGTCGAAGGTCGCGTAGTAGTCGACGTTCGCCGTGCCCAGGATGAGGCGGTCGTAGGAGATCACCTTGATGCCCGCGTCGTGGGCCTGCTGCAGCACGTCGCTGAGGGCCGAGCCGTCGATGGCCGCGATGACCAGGAGCTTGTCGCCCTTGGTGATCATGTTCTGGATCTGGGCGACCTGGTTCTCGACCTTGTCGTCGCCGTACTGCAGGTCGGTCTTGTAACCCAGGTCCTCGAACTGCTTGACCATGTTGGCGCCGTCGGCGATCCAGCGCTCCGACGACTTGGTGGGCATGGCGATGCCGACGGTGCCGCCCTTCCCACCGTCCTTGTCACCGCCACCGGTGTTGTCACTCTGCCCGCAGGCGGTCGCGGTAACGCCGAGGGCGAGGGTGGCCACCAGCGCGGCGGCGGTGCGCAGACGTGCGGCTCTGGCGATGCGCATGGCTGATCAGATCCTTTCGGCGGCCAGGCGGGTGTCGGCCGCCTGGTCGGTGTCGGTCGCGATGTCCTGGGGGAAGCGGTGGAGCGGGCCCGGCAGCCGCGCGCCCAGCGGGGAGCGCCCGCCGTCCGCGCCGAGCCGGGAGAGCAGGTCGAGCACGAGGCGGCCGCGCCGGACCCGCTCGCGGGCGGTCGCCAGGGCGACCTCCCGCAGCTGGCGTCCGTACGGGTAGATGCCGGGTGCCTTGCTCAACCCGAACTTGAGGTAGATCGGAGCTCCGCGGCGGATCAGCTCCGCCGCGTCGTAGAGCCGTACAAAGCCGCCGAGGTCGTCCGGGGCCTCGATGTAGAAGTCCATCGGAGCCCGGCTGACCCGGCGGATCTCGGTGATCTGCTGGAGGGTCAGGTCGGAGGGGATGTTGACGGAGTCCGCGCCCAGCCGCTCCCACACCGCGTAGGCGGCCGGGTTGACCGGGCCGACCAGCGCCGAGACCTTGAAGGTGGTGTCGGCCGGCAGCAGCCCCTGCTCGCGCAGCCGGTGCAGCAGCCACAGCACGCCCTCGTCGGCGACGAGCAGGCAGCGCACCCCCAGGGCGGCCGCCCGCAGCGCGTCCTCGACGCAGCCGGCCACCTGGTCGTGGCCGCGGGCGCGCAGGCCCCCACCGCGGGAGTCGGTGCGGGTGGCGGCGCCGGCGTCCCAGGTGCCGCGCGGACCGGTGAACAGGCAGAGCTCGATGTCGCGTTCGGCACAGGCGGCGACCATCTCGGTGATCTCCGCGTCCGTCAGCATCCAGATGCCGCTGCCCTGGCTGATCCGGTGGACCGGGACGTCCAGCCGCTCGCTCTCCTCCAGCACGGCGGCCAGCACCTCCGGTCCTTCCACGGAGGGGATCTCGGTGCGCCAGGTGCCGCCGTCTGGGAAGGAGTGCGGGGAGGCGTCGGCCGGGTCGTCCGCCGGCGCGCCGTGACCGAGGAGGGCGAGCGCGTACTCGCCCGGCTGCCGGCGACCTGAGGCGGTGCCGGCCGTGCCGGGGCTCGGGGTGGGTGCGTCGGTCACGGTGCTCCTTCGTTCTCGCCGTTCGGGATATCGGACGACGTTCGGTTCACAGGGTCGGGGAAGGCACGGACGGGACACCGTGTGTCCGCCGCGCGGAGAGCGGTCATGGACGCAGCAGCACCTTCCCCACTGAGGGGTCCCGGCTCCCCAGCAGCTCCAGGGCGTCGGCGTACTCCTCCAGGGGCAGCTCGTGCGTGATCAGCGGTGCCGGGTCGAGGATCCCGGCGTCGAAGGCCCGTACGGCGTGCGCCCAGGCGGCAGGCGGCGCCCCGAAGACCGTGTGCACGGTCAGCTGGCGCACCACCAGGTCGGTCGGGTCGAGTCCGAGCGCCCCCGGCGCGGGGATGCCGGTCAGGGCCAGCCTGCCGCCGCGGCGCAGCAGCCCCGCCGACGCACGGGCCGCCGAGGCGGACCCGGCGGCCTCGACCACCAGGTCGTACCGCCCCTCCACGTCCGCCAGTTCACCGGCCGTGCGGAACCGCGTGGCGCCGAACTCGGCGGCCAGCTCCTCGCGGACCCGCCCGGTGCCCACCACCAGCAGCTCCGCCGGCGACACCGCCGCCAGCAGCTGCACCGCCAGCATGCCGAGCGTGCCGGTTCCGACGACCGCCACCCGCTCACCCGGCGCGGCCGGGGCCTTCAGCAGCGCCGCCGCCACACACGCGGCCGGCTCCAGGAGCGCCGCGGTGCGCAGGTCGGCGGCGTCGTCCAGGACGTGCAGCAGCCGGGCGGGCAGCGTCAGGGTGTCGGCCATGGCGCCGGGCCGGGTGAAGCCGGTCTCCTCGTACGGGGCGCTGCACAGCGTCGTCTCCCCCGCGTGGCAGCGCTCGCAGACCTGGCAGTTGCGGAAGCCCTCGCCGACGGCCTTCCGGCCCACCAGCCCGGGGGCCACCCCGGCGCCCACCGCCTCCACCGTGCCGGACCACTCGTGCCCCGGGGTGACGGGGTAGCGCACGTACCCCTCGGGGCGGGTGCCGGCGTACATCTCGCGGTCGCTGCCGCAGATGCCCGCGGCGTGCACCCGGACCAGCGCCTCGCCCGGACCCGGCGGCACCGGTTCGGTCGGCGCGATCCGGTGCCGGCCGGGCCCGTCGAGCACGACGGCGCGGGGGGTGCGGACGGTCACCGCGTGCCCTTCGGCTTCCGGCGCTCCCAGCCCTCGGCCCACAGGTCGAACCGGGCCTGCTGCTGCGGGAACTCGGCGGCGGCGTCGACGTCGAGCTCGACACCGAGGCCCGGGGCGTCCGAAAGGGTGAAGTACCCGTCCTCGCCCACCACGGGAGCGCCCTTGACCACCTTCTTGATCTCGGAGTCCGCGAAGTCGTTGAAGTGTTCCAGGATCTTGAAGTTGGGGGTGCACCCGGCGAGCTGGAGGCTCGCGGCGGTGAGTACGGAGCCCCCGACGTTGTGCGGGGCGACCAGCACGTAGTGGGTCTCGGCGGTAGCGGCCAGCTTGCGGACCTCGTTGATGCCGCCGATGTGCCCGAGGTCGGGCTGGATGACGTCGGCGGCCTGCAGCTCGAACAGCTCGCGGAACTCGTAGCGGTCGTGGATGCGCTCACCGGTCGCGATCGGCAGGTCGGTGTGGGCGGCCACCTTCGCCAGGGACTTGAGGTTCTCCGGGGGCACCGGCTCCTCGATCCAGCTGGGCTTGAAGGGCGCCAGCTCCTTGGCCACGCGGATCGCGGTCGCCGGGCTGAACCGGCCGTGCATCTCCACCAGCAGCTCGACCTCGGGGCCGATCGCGTCGCGCACGGCCTCGATGAGGGATATGGAGTAGGAGGTCGCCGCGTGGTCCAGCTCGAAGTGGCCGGTGCCGAAGGGGTCGATCTTCAGCGCCCGGTAGCCGCGCTCCACGACCGCGCGGGCGGCCTTGTGGTAGGCCTCCGGAGTGCGCTCGGTGGTGTACCAGCCGTTGGCGTACGCCTTGACCTTCTCGTTCACCTTGCCGCCGAGCAGCTGCCAGACGGGGACGCCGAGGGCCTTGCCCTTGATGTCCCAGCAGGCCATCTCGACGAGGGCGATGCCCGACATGACGATCTCTCCGGCCCGCCCGTAGTCGCCGTACTTCATCCGGCGGACCAGGTCCTCGACCGCGAACGGGTCGGAGCCGGCTATGTGGTTGACCTCCGCCTCGCGGAGGTAGCCGAGCAACGCGTCGGTGTGGCCGAGCATGCGGGTCTCACCCACGCCGGTGAGTCCCTCGTCGGTGTGAACGAGGATGTAGGTGAGATTCCGCCAGGGAGTGCCCACGACATGGGTGCTGATGCCGGTGATGCGCACGGGAAGCCGCCCCTCACAGGGTGTCGTTCGAGATTTCGTCACACGTTCGAAATGCTGAAGGGAACGTAGTTACGGGTCCCGGCGGTGTCAATGGGTGTGTCGGGCAGGTGTCTGCGATGTTGCCGAGTTGAGTCCGTTCGCGGGTGGCGCGTGCCGCATCGGCGTCCGAAACGCCGGACGCCGATGCGGTCCTGGGTCCACCCGGCCCGGTCGGCCCGGTCGGGGCCCGGTCAGCCGCCGGCCGCGCCCGGCCCGAAGGCCGCCGCGTACACCAGCCGAGCGAGTTTGGCCTGACCCGCCTCACTCGGATGGAACCAGTCCCATTTGCTCAGCTCCTTCTGGGTGAATCTGTAGTCGAAGACCATGCCGCCGTCGTAGCGGCAGCGCTCATGGCGCGCGCACTCCTGGCGCAGGACGTCGTTGTACGCCATCACCCTTTCGCGTACGGTCTGCCGCCGTTTCTGAGCCTCCGAGGTCATCGACTCGGCGTCGCCGAGCATGGACGGGCACAGGCCCAGCTTCCAGACCTGCCGCCCCAGCACGTTCTGCCGGCCGACCTCCCACAGGCGCATCAGGTCGGGCACGCTCGCGACGAAGACCTGGGTCTTCGGCAGTCCGCTGTCGATGGTCCGCAGGGCGGCGGAGAAATCCCGGCGGTATTCGGCCACCGGGGTCATGCGGTCGGTGCTGCGCGCACAGGCGTCGTTGGCCCCCATCAGGATCGTCACCTGCTGCGGCCGCAGTGCGACCGCCTTCTTCGCCTGCGCCGGCAGGTCGCGCATCTTGGCGCCGCTGGCCGCCAGGTTCCAGCTCTGGGCGCTCGGCTTGTCCAGCACCCGGGCAGCCAGGCTCTCCACGGAGCTGCGGCTGCCGGTCGCCCAGGACAGGTCCGGACAGTCCGTCAGGATGCCGCAGGCGTCGTAGGCACGGGTGATGGAGTCCCCCAGGGCGGCCAGCGAGGCGGGACTGGTGTCCCACGCGTAGGCCGGGCGCTGCACCGCCCCTGGCTGCCCCGCGGTGCCGGCCTCGGCGGCGCCCGGACCGTTCGCGACCGAGCAGCCGGCCGTGAGGGCTGCCGTGAGCAGGGCGGCCAGCGTGGTGAGGGCGCCGCTGACCGCGCGCGGGAGCGACTGGCGCATCCGTTCTCCCTCGGACGAGTGGGTGACTTATCGCTGATCCCGACGGTACGTCACTCCTCGCCCCACGCCGCGCGGTAGCTTTTTCCCTGACAGGTGGTGCGAAAGAGGTGATCAGAGGTCAGATCTTGTCTCATTCGTTATGATTAGTGCAGAATGTCCACTGCTGTCCCGGATGGCTCGGTTATGGGCATGAGGCCGCTGGGGAAGGCGTACCTCGTCCCACACTGGAGGTCCCGGTGACGACACGTGGAGTTCTGTACGTGCACTCCGCGCCCCGCGCGCTGTGCCCGCACGTCGAGTGGGCCGTCGCGGGCGTGCTCGGCGTGCGTGTGAACTTGGACTGGATCCGCCAGCCCGCCTCTCCGGGCACCTGGCGGGCCGAGTTCTCCTGGCAGGGGGAAGCCGGCACCGCCTCCAAGCTGGCGTCCGCGCTGCGCGGGTGGAACCTGCTGCGCTTCGAGGTCACGGCGGAGCCCTGCGCCGGCGCCGAGGGGGAGCGCTACAGCAGCACCCCCGAACTCGGCATCTTCCACGCCGTCACCGGCATCCACGGGGACATCCTCATCCCCGAGGACCGGTTGCGCGCCGCGCTCGCCCGCGCCCGCAAGGGCGAGGCCGACCTGGAGACGGAAGTCGCCAAGCTGCTCGGCAAGCCGTGGGACGACGAGCTGGAGCCCTTCCGCTACGCGGGGGAGGGTGCGCCGGTGCGTTGGCTGCATCAGGTCGTCTGACGCTGAACCTTCCACCCTGGCGCCGTGGTGTTTTCGGGTGACGGCGGTTCTTGGCCGCGGGTCGCGGCGGTGCCGGGCCACCACACCTTGGCGCCGATGTCCACGACCAGTGCGGGCAGCAGCAGCGAACGCACCAGCAGCGTGTCCAGCCGCCGCTACGCGGGGGAGGGTGCGCCGGTGCGTTGGCTGCATCAGGTCGTCTGACGCTGAACCTTCCACCCTGGTGCCGTGGTGTTTTCGGGTGACGGCGGTTCTTGGCCGCGGGTCGCGGCGGTGCCGGGCCACCACACCTTGGCGCCGATGTCCACGACCAGTGCGGGCAGCAGCAGCGAACGCACCAGCAGCGTGTCCAGCAGCACGCCGAAGGCCACGATGAAGGCGATCTGCACCAGGAAGGCCAGCGGGATCACGCCGAGCGCCGCGAAGGTCGCCGCCAGCACCACGCCCGCCGAGGTGATCACCCCGCCGGTGGCGGTGAGCCCGCGCAGCACGCCCTGCCGCGTGCCGTGCAGGAGCGTCTCCTCGCGGACCCGCGTCATCAGGAAGATGTTGTAGTCCACGCCGAGGGCGACCAGGAAGACGAAGCCGTACAGCGGCACCGAGGCGTCCGTCGCGGAGAAACCGAACACGTGGCGGAAGACCAGCGCCGAGACCCCCAGCGTGGCGGCGAAGTTGAGGGCCACTGTGGCGACCATGATCAGCGGCAGCAGCAGGCTGCGCAGCAGGGCCGCCAGGATCACCAGGATGATCGCGAGGACGATGGGGACGACGAGGGTGCGGTCGCGCTCGGCGGTGTGCTGGGTGTCCACCTGCTGGGCCGTGTAGCCGCCGACCACCGCCTCCGCGCCGGGCACGGCGTGCACGGCCGCGCGCAGCCGCTGCACGGTGGCCTTGGCCGCGTCGCTGTCGGCGGCGTCCTTCAGTGTCACCTCCAGCAGGAACCGGCCGCCGGCGACGAGCGGCTCGCCCCCGCCGGGACGGCCCGAGGCGGTCAGCGGTGCTACGGAGGCGACGCCGCCGGTGCCCGCCGCGGCCCGGGTGACCGGGTCGAGCCGGTCGGCCTCCGCGATGACCACGGCGGGGTTCCCCGAACCGCCGGGGAAGTGCTCGCCGAGGGCGCGCTGGGCGGTCACGGAGGGCGCCTGGCGGACGAAGATCTCGTCCAGCGGCACGCCCCGGGCGGTCAGCATCGGTGCGAAGGCCGCACAGCCCACCAGCACCGCCAGGCTCACCGCCCAGACCCGGCGCGGCGTGCGGTCCACGAGAGCCGCGACCCGCCGCCACACACCCTCCCCCTCCGGACGCCTCTCCCGCGGCCGGGCGGGCCAGTAGGCGGTCCGGCCGAACAGCAGCAGCGCCGCGGGAAGGAAGGTCAGGCTGCTCGCGACCGCGCAGACGATGCCAATGGCGCCGACCGGCCCCAGGGCCCGGTTGTTGGTGAGGTCGCTGGCCAGCAGGGCGAGCAGGCCGAGGGCCACGGTGGCCGCGCTGGCGACGATTGCCCCGGCGGACCGGCGCAGCGCCGCGCGCATCGCCGCGAACCGGTCGTCGCGCGCCGCGAGTTCCTCCCGGAAACGGGCGGCGAGCAGCAGGGCGTAGTCGGTCGCCGCGCCGATGACGAGGATCGACAGGATGCCCTGGACCTGGCCGTCGACCCGGACGGTCCCGCGGTCCGCCAGCGCGTACACCACCCCGCAGGCCAGGGCGAGCGAGAAGACCGAGCCGACGATGATGACCAGGGGCAGCAGCACCGCGCGGTAGACCAGCAGCAGGATCACCAGCACCACACCGAGCGCGGTGAACAGCAGCAGCCCGTCGATTCCCGCGAAGGCGTCACCGAGGTCGGCCTGCGAGGCCGCGGGACCGGCCACGTGCGCGGTGGTACCCGCCACCCCGGCCGCCGACCGCGCGATCCGGTCGACGGCGTCGCCGACCTCGCGGCCGAGGTCCGGCCGGAGCTGTACGACGCCCTGCAACGCCCGGCCGTCGTCGGAGCGCAGCACGGGGGAGGGGCGCCCGGTCACCCCCTGCGTGCCGGCCAACGAGGCCAGGGCGGCCGTGGCGGCCCGCTGCTGGGCGTCGGTCACCGTGCCCCGGTCGGCGGTCCAGACGACGATCGCGGGTACGGTCCCGTCACGGCTGAACGCCTCCCGCTCGGCGATGGCCTTCGTCGACTCGGCGCTGCGCGGCAGGAAGGAGGCCTGGTCGTTGATGGAGACCTCGCCGAGCTTGCCCGCGTACGGGCCCAGGGCGCCCCCGACGCCCAGCCAGGCGACCAGCATCACCACGGGCAGCAGCCATCGGACGACGCGCGGCAGGGAAGTCATCGCTCTCTCCCGTGGGATGCGGAACCGGGGACCTCTTCGCGGGGAGAATACATCTCACCGATTGACTATCTTCACCATTGAGGTTATTTACGATGGGGGAGTGTCCGACAACCTCCAGGACGAGTCCCCGACCGGACTGCGCGCCTTCGCCGTGCAGCTGCGCCGCATGAACAGCGAGTTCAACCGCGTCGCGCAGGACTTCGCGCAGAGCCAGAAGCTGCACCACACCGACGTGCAGGCGCTGGTGGCCGTCCTGGACGGCGACGGCCGCGGAGGGGCCATGACCCCCGGTCTGCTGCGCGAACGCCTCAACCTCACCTCCGGTGCCGTCACCGCCTGCCTGGACCGGCTCGAACGCGCCGGGCACATCCGCCGCACCCGCGACGCCGCCGACCGCCGCGTGGTCCACCTGCACTACGCCCCGCGCGGCAGGGAGGTGGCGCGCGAGTTCTTCCAACCCCTGGCGGAGCGCACCGATGCGGCGCGCGCCCGCTTCACCGAGGACGAACTCGCCGTCGTCCTGCGCTTCCTGGCCGCGATGAACGACGAGCTGACCGCCCTGCGCGCCCCCGACCAGGACTGAGCGGGCCTTACGGCCCCGCCGCGCCCGCACGGGCCGCGGCGGCGATGTTGCGCGCCATGCCGCCGAAGACCACGGAGTGGAAAGGCGACACGCTCCACCAGTACGCATGCCCCGCCAGCCCGCGCGGATGGAACAGGGCCCGCTGCCCGTAGACGGTGCGCCCGGCGTCGTCCCGGCCGACCGTCAGTTCCAGCCAGGCGAGCCCCGGCAGACGCATCTCGGCGCGCAACCGCAGCAGCCGGCCCGGCTCGATCTCCTCCACCCGCCAGAAGTCCAGCGAGTCGCCCGCCCGCAGGTGCGCCGCGTCCCTCCGTCCCCGGCGCAGCCCCACCCCGCCGACGAAGCGGTCGAGCCAGCCGCGCACGGCCCAGGCCAGCGGGAAGGAGTACCAGCCGTTGTCGCCGCCGATGCCCTCGATGACCCGCCACAGCGCCCCGGGTGAGGCGTCCACGACCCGCTCGCGGTGGTCGGTGTACAGGGAGCCGCCCGCCCAGCCCGGGTCCGTCGGCAGCGGGTCGCTCGGCGCCCCCGGCACCGCGGCCGAGGACCAGCGGGTGACCACGTTCGCCTCCCGGATGCGCTGCAGCGCCAGGCGCAGCGCCGACTCGACGCCGATCATTCCCCCGGGCGGATCGGGGACCCACCGCGCGATGTCGTGGTCCCGGCAGACGACCTCGTACCGCAGCGACTCCGTGAGCGGTCGTGCGAGGGACGCCGGAACCGGGGTCACCAGCCCCACCCAGTGGCTCGACAGGCGCGGCGTCAGCACCGGCACCGGCACGATCAGGCGCCGCGGCAGCCCCGCCACCTCGGCGTACTTCAGCATCATGGCGCGGTACGTGAGCACGTCCGGGCCGCCGATGTCGAAGGCGCGGCTCACCCGCGGCGGCAGCGTGGCGCAGCCCACGAGGTAGCGCAGCACGTCCCGTACGGCGATCGGCTGGATCCGGGTGCCCACCCAGCGGGGGGTGACCATCACGGGCAGCCGCTCGGTGAGGTAGCGCAGCATCTCGAAGGAGGCCGATCCGGAGCCGATGATCACCGCCGCCCGCAGCGCGGCCGTGGGCACGCCGGAGTCGAGCAGCACCCGGCCCACCTCGGCACGTGAACGCAGGTGCGGGGAGAGCTCCCGCTCGGGTGCCCCGGCCGGGGTCAGGCCGCCCAGGTACACGATCCGCCGCACGCCCGCGGCCCGCGCGCGGGAGCCGAAGACCTCCGCGGCCTCGCGGTCGGTCCGCTCGAAGTCCCGCCCGCTGCCCAGGGCGTGCACGAGGTAGTACGCGACGTCCACACCCTCCATCGCCGCCGCAACCGACCGCGGGTCGGTGACGTCGCCCCTGACGATCTCGACCTCCCCCGCCCACGGGTGGTCGCGCAGCTTGCCGGGCGTACGGGCCAGGCAGCGCACCCGGTAGCCGGCCGCCAGCAGTTCCGGGACGAGCCGGCCGCCGATGTAGCCGCTGGCGCCCGTCACCAGGCAGGTGAGGCTCATCGCGGGCTCGCCGCGTCCCGGGCGAAGGGGCCGGCCGCAGGCTCGGGCGGCAGCAGGGCGCGCACCAGGGCCCCCCGTGCTCCCAGAACCCCCAGCGCTCCCAGAGCCCCCAGCGCTCCCAGGGCCGCCACCGCCGTCAGGGCGACCGGGAGCAGAAGCGGTACGAGCGGGGCCCCGGCACGCGGCGGGGCCGGCGCGGGCAGCGGCGGGACCGCGACCGGGCGGGCGGCGGTCCGCAGGCGCGGGCTCATCGGACTCCTTCCGTTTCCGGGGCGGCGGTGGTGCCTGCCGAGGGGACGACGGGCGGCACCGGGCCCCTCCGGGCCCCGGTGGCGCGCGGGGCCGGAGGACGGCCGGGCGTACCCGGGAGGGGACGGGCCTCGGGCGTCACCGCGGGCGCCCCACCGGCCGTGGCGCGCCGGCGCGCGCTTCGTCACCGTAAGTCATCGGATCGCCCCTTCCCTGAGGCTCTCCGTCATTATCGGCCGCCCTCCGCGGTGCCGCCCGCCACATCATCCGGCGCTGCGCCCGGGGCACCCCGGACCTCCGCGCCGTCGGGCCGCGCGCCACGGGCGTCGCGGAAGCGGGCGAGGGCCCCGCCGAGGTCGACCAGGGGAGCCGGGTAGCGCAGGGCCGCCCGTTCGGCCTCGGGGAGCTGCCAGGGGCGGTGCACGGCGCCGCCCTCCACACCGGCCAGTTCCGGCACCCAGCGGCGGACATAGGCGCCGTCCGGATCGAAACGGCGGGCCTGCACCAGGGGGTTGAGCACCCGGTTCGGGCGGGTGTCGGTGCCGGTGCCCGCCACCCACTGCCAGTTCAGCTGGTTGTTGGCGATGTCGCCGTCCACCAGCCACTCCAGGAAGTGCGCGGCGCCGATCCGCCAGTCGACGTACAGCGTCTTCGCCAGGAAGCTCGCGGCCAGCAGCCGTGCCCGGTTGTGCATCCAGCCCTCGTGCCGCAGCTGGCGCATCGCCGCGTCGATCACCGGGTAGCCGGTGCGTCCCGCCCGCCACGCCTCCGCCTCCGGGCCGTCGCCGCGCCAGCGGTCGCCGCGCGGCCGCAGGTCCCTGGAGGCGGCGTCGGGGCGGGCGGCCAGCACCTGGTGATGGAACTCCCGCCAGGCGAGCTGCCGTACGAAGGCGTCCGCGCCGGGACCGCCCGCGTCGCGGGCGCGCCGGACCAGCTCGGTGGCCGACAGGCAGCCGAAGTGCAGATACGGCGACAGGCGCGAGGTGGCGTCGCCCGCCAGATCGTCGTGGCGGTCCTCGTAGGCGGCGAGTCCCGACGCGCTCCAGGCCCGCCAGCGCTCGCGCCCCTCGGTCTCCCCTCCGGCGGGCAGCCCGGGTGACGTGCCCCCCGGCGCCTCGGGCAGCGGCCGGGACACCACGCCGTCCGGGACCGGGACCGTGTGGGGCGCGCCCAGCGGGTCGCGCAGCTCCACGGCCTGCCAGTGGCCGAAGTACGGCGTGAAGACCCCGAAGCTGTCCTTGCCGGCCGGGGTCACCGCGCCGGGCGGCACCGCGGTCAGCACGGAGTCGTGCACCCGCAGTTCGCGCCGGGCACCGGTCAGCGCCGCCCGCAGCCGCTCCTCACGCCGCGCGGCGTAGCGGCTCACCCCGGCGGCGACATGCACCTGGCGGGCGTCGGTCTCCTCCGCGACCCGGCACGCCTCGCGCGCCACGTCCCCGCGGCGCAGCACCAGCCGGCCGCCGCGTCTGCGCAGCCCCGCGTCCAGGTCGGCGAGGCAGTCCGCGAGGAACGCGGCGCGGTTGGGGGTGGCGAAGCCCGCGGCCTCGATGGCCTCGTCGAGCACGAACAGGGGCACGACCTGTTCCGCGGAGTCCAGGGCGGCCCGCAGGACAGGGTTGTCGTGCAGCCGCAGGTCGGCGGTGAACAGGCAGATCGACGTCGTCAAGTCCGGTGCTCACTCCTCCTGGCCGGGGTCCCGCCCGGTGAGCCTAGGACGCGGCTCCTCCCCGCGGCGTGAGGCGCACCGTCCCGTCCTGCCGCGTCGAGATCCGCGCGCCGGCGGGCGGGGCCGCGCCGGGTGTCCTCACCCCGCTCGTGCCGACGTCGGTCTCCTGCCCATGCCCCGGGGCCCCGACCCCGCTGCCCGGGGCACGCGAGGTCGAGGCGACCCGCGCGGAGGCCGCTGGTCCGGGGGCCGCCGCCAGGGCGCGCACCGGTGGCCTCGGGGAGAGGGCGGCGCCCGTGTCCTTGGGGAGGCGGATTTTTGGGGTCCTCGCACCACCTGGCGGTCTACGGTCGTGACGCAGGGGGCGTGCGCGGGCTGCCGGACCGGGCGACCCACCGGCGCGGCGGTCACCGTCGCCAGGCGTCCGTACCGGCCGTCCGCGACCGCGGAGGGCTGCGGGGACGCCGGCGGCCGCAGGCCGCGCCCTGGCGCGGGGCGCACCCTCCGGCTTGCAGCGTCCGGCGTCCGGCCTGCGGCGCCGCGAGCGCTGCGGATGGGTCCGTCGTACCGTGGCAGTCATGTCCGACACCACCTCAGTAGCAGTCCTGGGCACCGGCATCATGGGTGCCGCGATGGCCCGCAACCTCGTCAGGGCGGGCCTCGACGTCCGTGTGTGGAACCGTACGAAGGAGAAGGCCGAACCGCTCGGCAAGGACGGCGCACGCGTCGCCGACACCCCCGCGGAGGCGGTGGACGGCGCCGACGTGGTGCTGACCATCCTGTTCGACGCGGACTCCGCCCTCGACACCATGCGGCAGGCGGCGCCGGGCCTGCGCAAGGGCGCGGTCTGGGCGCAGGCCACGACCGCGGGCGTGGGCGCCCCGGGGGCGTTCGTGCAGTTCGCCCGCGAGCACGGCATCGTGTACCTCGACTCGCCCGTGCTGGGCACCCGGCAGCCCGCGGAGAACGGGCAGCTCCTGGTGCTGGCCGCCGGGCCGCAGGAGGCCCGGCAGCGGGTCGCGCCGGTCTTCGACGCGATCGGCAGCCGCACCGTGTGGGTGGGGGAGGACGCGGCCGAGGGCACGGCCAGCCGCCTGAAGCTGGTGATCAACAGCTGGGTGCTGACCGTCACCCATGGCACCGCCGAGGCCCTCGCGCTGGCGAAGGGCCTCGGCGTGGACGCCGCGGACTTCCTCAAGGCCGTCTCCGGCGGCCCCCTCGACATGGGCTATCTGCAGGCCAAGGGGGCGTCGATCCTGGCCGGCGACTTCGCCCCCAGCTTCGGCGTGCGGACCGCGGAGAAGGACGCCCGGCTGATCGTGGAGGCGGGGGAGTTTGTCGGCGTCCGGCTCGACGTGGCAGCGGCCGGCGCCGAACGTTTCCGCCGCGCGGCCGAACTCGGGCACGGCGAGGAGGACATGGCCGCCTCGTACTTCGCGAGTTTCGAGAAGTGATCAGCTGATGTGCGGGAAGAGGCTGGTGAAGGACGCGGCCGCCTCGACCGCGTCCCGGCCGAAGGGGGCGTCCAGGTCCCAGATGAGGAAGAGAAGGAAGGCGATCAGGGCGCTGTAGAGCCCGGCGAGGACGAGTTCGCGTCGGGAGCGCCTGATCTGCAGGCCGAAGATCAGCCCGACCGCGACGAGGGCGCCGGTGACCAGGCCGAACCACACCACCCCCGGCATGGTCGGTCCGGCGTTCTCGCCGCGCGCGGTGCGCGCGTCGTCGACGGCCGCGACCTGGTCGACGATCGGCTGGTACGCCTGGTTGGCCAGCGGGGTGCGCGGTTCGAAGCCCGTCACGTCGCGGCGCAGCCGGTCCAGGAGTTCCGAGCCGCGGCGGGTGTTCTCCCCGTGCTCGAGCATGTGGGGCAGTTCGGTGCGCGCGACGTAGGAGACGTACGCGTCCACGTCGGCGTGCACCTGGTCGCGCACGTCGGCCGGGTAGACCTGGACGCGCTGCCGTACCTCGTGCAGGGCCTGGGTCTCGCGGTGCAGGGTGTCCTCGGCGGCGCCGCGCGCCTCCCACACGCCGGCGATGGCGAGGCCGAGGACGATGGCGTACACCACGCCGATCATCATCGTCATGTACTCGATGACGTCGGGGGTCTCCGAGGGGTCGTCGTCATCGCCGATACGGCGCTGGTTGATGAGCACGATGGTCAGCACCACGGCGCAGGCCGCGGCCATCACGATGCCCAGGACGAGCCAGTCCGACATCGGTCACCTCCGAGAGCGGGCTTGGGAGCGGGGCTTGAGCGCTGCGGCGGACAGGACCGCCGGGGCCGTGACGAGCAGCATCAGGTGGACGATGCTCGGCCCCTGGGGCGGGGGCGGCGCGCTCGCTTTGCGGTAGGCGACGGGCGGGAGTTCCGCGCGCTGTGCGGGAGTCGGCGTGGGCGTCGGGGGCGGGGTCGGCGTGGGCGTCGGAGCCGGCGGTGGGGGCGGGGTGGGTTTCGGAGCGGCTGGGGCTGGGGGCGGCGGTGGGGGAGGGGGCGGCGGTGGGGGAGGGGGCGGTGGGGGAGGGGTGGGTGTGGGGCGCGGCGCGGGCGCGCAGGGCTGCCTCCAGGACACCGAGGCCCGTGAACCGCCGCTGCCCGTACGGGCCTTCACCGTCGACTCGTACGCGGGGCAGTGCCGCCGCCGGACGGTCGCGGACGAGCCGTGCTTTCCCGTCCGGGCCTCCACGGTGTCCGCGCCGTGGGTGACCCGGGCGTGTGTCTCCCCGTCACGGGTGGTCTCGACCCGGACGGCGCCGCCGCCGACCTCCACCCGCAGGGTCCCGTCGGGCAGGTACCGGACCACGGGCGGGCCCGGTGGCCCCGGCCGGTCGTGCGCGTGCGCCGTCCCCCCGGCCGCCCCCGGCACCAGCACCGTCAGCGCCGCGACCGCCGTGAGGCCGGCCGCCCTGAGAGTCCGCGCGGATGGGCGGGGCGGCGTCGCGGGTCGATGGCTCTCGCCTGGCGGCGTTGTCGTCGGTCGCCGCAGCTCCGCTGCGTCTCTCTCCGCCGTGCCGGACTCGGCCCTCCACCCGCTCCTCGGTCCACCCCACCTACCCGGGCGGCCTCTTAGCCAGATGCTCATGCTCACGATGGTGCGCGGCGCCGCACGCGGCCATCCGGGGGATGGGTTCAATCCCCCCGAAGGGCTGATTCGTCAGCTCAGTACGCGCCGCAGCGCACGCCGGGCGCGGTCGGGGGCGCCGCGGTCGCCGAAGAGCTGGACGGCGTGGTTGAGGGAGAAGTAGATCCCGTGCAGCTCGAAGACGAGCTGTTCCGGGTCGGTGTCCGGGGGCAGGTCGCCGTGTTCCACGGCGGCCCGGATGTCGCGGTTCAGCCGGCGCCGCCAGACGGCGTAGAGCCGGGCGACCGCGTTCCGTACCGGCCCCTCGCGGCCGTCGAACTCCACGGCGGAGGCGGTGAACAGGCACCCGCCGGGGAAGGCCTCGCGTTCGCGGTCGAGGTAGGTGACCCAGGCCTCGCAGATCGCGGTCAGCCGGGCGAGGCCCGGGGAGGCCCCCGAGGCGGGCACCCACACGGCCCTGGTGAAGATCTCCGATGCCCGCCGCAGGGCGGCGATCTGCAGCGCCTCCTTGGTGCCGAAGTGGCCGAGCAGCCCGGATTTGCTGATGCCGAGGTCGGCCGCGAGCCGACCGATCGTGAGGCCTTCCAGCCCCTCCACGGAGGCGACCGCGACGCTGCGTTCGATGATCCGCTCGCGGGTGTGCCGTGCCTCGGCGGCGGACTTTCGTGGGCTCATCCCGCCATCGTAACCACCTCTCCAGATTTAGAGTCCGATCGGTCGGTCGCTATAGTTCCGCCATGACTGCATCCCGTATCGCCGCCGTGGGGCACCACCAGCCGCACCGCGTCCTCACCAACGACGACCTGGCAGCCATGGTCGACACCAGTGACGCCTGGATCAGGCAGCGCACCGGCATCGCCACCCGGCACATCGCCGGCGAGGACGAGACGGTCGCCGACATGGCCGCCGCCGCCGCCGGCAAGGCACTCGCCGCGGCGGGCCTGGACCCTTCCGAGATCGACCTGGTCGTCGTGGCCACCTCCAGCGCCATGGACCGCTCCCCCAGCACCGCCGCCCAGGTCGCGGCCCGGCTCGGCATGACCGCGCCGGCCTCCTACGACCTCAACAACGCGTGCGCGGGCTTCACCACGGCGCTCGCCGCCGCAGACCACTCCGTCCGGGCCGGCGCCGCCCGGCACGCCCTGGTCATCGGCGCCGAGAAGATGTCCGACCTCACCGACTGGAGCGACCGCAGCACCTGTGTCCTGCTGGGCGACGGCGCCGGCGCGGCCGTCCTCAGCGCCACCGACGCCGCTGCGGGGGCGCTCCCCGGCGTCGGCCCGGTCGTGTGGGGCTCGGACCCCACCCGCGCCGACGCGGTGCGGCTGGCCGGCTCCTGGCAGCCCCGCTTCGCCCAGGACGGCCAGGCGGTCTTCCGCTGGGCCACCACGACCCTCGCCCCGATCGCCGAGGAGGCCTGCCGCCGTGCCGGCGTCGCGGCGGGCGAGCTCGGCGGCATCGTGACGCACCAGGCCAACCTGCGGATCATCGAGGCCGTCGTGCGGGAACTGGGTGCCCCGCAGGCGGTGGTGGCCCGTGACGTCGTCGACTCCGGCAACACCTCCGCGGCCTCGGTGCCGCTCGCCTTCTCCAAGCTCGTCGAGCGCGGCGAGCTCACCCCGGGCGCCCCCGTGCTGCTGCTGGGCTTCGGCGGCGGGCTCTCCTGGGCCGGGCAGGTCGTCGGCTGCCCCTGAGCCGGGAGACGACCGAGGGCCGGTCGCCGCGCGAGCGGCTGACCGGCCCTCAGAGGTGCCGTACGGCTCAGGCCTTGAAGGCCATGACCACGTTGTGGCCGCCGAAGCCGAAGGAGTTGTTGATGGCCACGATCGGGCCCTCGGGCAGCTTCCGGGCCTCGGTGGAGACCAGACCGGGGTCGATGTCCTCGTCCAGCTCGGTGATGTTGATCGTCGGCGGGGCGATCCGGTGGTACAGGGCGAGGACGGTGGCGACCGTCTCGATGCCGCCGGCGCCACCGAGCAGGTGACCGGTCATCGACTTGGTGGCGGAGATGGCCACGTGGTCGAGGTGCTCGCCGAGCACCTTGCGCAGTGCCTTGACCTCGGCGACGTCACCCTGCGGGGTGGAGGTCGCGTGCGCGTTCAGGTGCGCGATCTGCGCCAGGTCCAGGCCGGTCGCGGCGATCAGCTGCTCCAGCGCGGCGGCGATGCCGCGGCCGGTGGGCTCCGGCTGCGCGATGTGGTGGGCGTCCGAGGACAGGCCCTGGCCCAGCACCTCGGCGTAGACCCGGGCACCGCGCTTGGCGGCGTGCTCGGCCGACTCCAGGACGACGACGCCCGCGCCCTCGCCGAGGACGAAGCCGTCACGGCCCTTGTCGTACGGGCGGGAGGCGCCCTGCGGGTCGTCGTTGTTCTTGGACATCGCCATCATGTTGGCGAACGCGGCGATCGGCAGCGGGTGCACGGCCGCCTCGGTGCCGCCGGCCACCACGACGTCGGCGCGGCCGGAGCGGATCATCTCGTACGCGTAGCCGACGGCCTCGGCGCCGGACGCGCAGGCGCTGACCGGGGTGTGCACACCGGCGCGGGCGTTGACCTCGAGGCTGACGTTGGCCGAGGGGCTGTTCGGCATCAGCATCGGCACGGTGTGCGGGGACACCTTGCGCGGGCCGGAGTTCTTGAGGTTGTCGTACTGGTCGAGCAGCGTGGTGACGCCGCCGATGCCGGAGGCGATGACCGTGCCCAGGCGGTCGGGGTCGACCGAGCTGTCCTCGCCGGCCTTGGCGGTGAAGCCGGCGTCGGCCCAGGCCTCACGGGTGGCGATCAGGGCGAACTGCGCCGAACGGTCCAACTTGCGGGCGACCGGGCGGGGCAGGACCTCCAGCGGCTCGACGGCGATCTGTGCGGCGATGCGCACCGACAGCTCGGCGGCCCAGTCCTGCTCCAAGGGTCGGACGCCGGAACGTCCGGCGGTCAACCCTTCCCAGGTCGACGCGCTGTCCCCGCCCAGCGGAGTGGTTGCGCCGATACCGGTGACGACCACGGAGTGATTGGTCGGGCTCACAGGGATTGTCTCTCCACGTCTAGAAGGGCGGGCGACAGACACGTCGTCCTGGGGTGGTTCAGTCTCAGGCCTGGGCCTTGAGGATGTAGTCGACGGCGTCGCCGACGGTCTTCAGCTGCTTGACGTCGTCGTCCGGGATCTTGACCTCGAAGCGCTCCTCGGCGGCGACGACGACCTCGACCATGGACAGCGAGTCGACGTCCAGGTCGTCGGTGAAGGACTTGTCCAGCTGGACGTCCTCGGTCGGGATGCCGGCGATCTCGTTCACGATCTCCGCGAGACCCTCGACGATCTCTTCCTGGGTGGCCATGGTGGCGCTCTCCTTCTTCGTGCTGGTTACTGCGGGCTGCGGCGGGCGGGAGTGCGCGCCGCGTGAGTGTTGCCTAGGGGAGGGTAACGACAGTGGCGGCGTAGACCAGCCCTGCCCCGAACCCGATGATCAGTGCCGTGTCGCCGCTCTTGGCCTGACCGGTGGCGAGCAGGCGCTCCATCGCGAGCGGAATCGACGCGGCGGAGGTGTTGCCGGTGGTCTCGACGTCGCGGGCGACAGCGACGTGCTCCGGCAGCTTGAGCGCCTTGATCATCGAGTCGATGATGCGCATGTTGGCCTGGTGCGGGATGAAGACATCCAGGTCGTCCGCGGTGATCCCGGCGGCGTCCAGCGCCTGCTGGGCCACCTTGGCCATCTCGAACACCGCCCAGCGGAAGACGGTCTGACCCTCCTGGGTGATCGCGGGGAACTTCAGCTCCCCGTCCTCGGCCACCGGCAGCTGCGCGACGTCGCCCACGCGGAAGCGGTCCCACGGCACGGTCTGGGTGATGGTGCCCGCCTTGTCGCCCTCCGAGCCCCAGACGGTGGGGCCGATCTCGGGCTCGTCGGCGGGGCCGATGATCACGGCGCCCGCGCCGTCGCCGAAGAGGAAGGCGGTGGCGCGGTCCGTCTTGTCCGTCAGGTCGCTCAGCCGCTCGACGCCGATCACCAGGACGTGCTTCGCGCTGCCCTCGGAGACCATGCCCTTGGCGAGGGTCACCGCGTAGGTGAAGCCCGCGCAGCCCGCCGAGATGTCGAAGGCGGCCGGCTTGCCCGCGCCGATCCGGTGCGCGATCTCGGTCGCGACGGCCGGGGTCTGCTTGAAGTGCGAGACGGTGGCGACGATGACGCCCTCGATGTCCTCGGCCGAGATCCCCGCGTCGGCGATGGCCTTGCCCGCGGCGGTGATCGACATCTCGGCTACGGTCTCGTCCGGGCCGGCCCAGTGCCGGGAGGCGATGCCGGAGCGCGAGCGGATCCACTCGTCGCTGGACTCGATGTTCTCCAGGATCACCTCGTTGGGCACCACGCGGGTCGGCCGGTAGCCGCCGACGCCCATGATGCGCGCGTACGGGGAGCCTTTGCTGGGCCTGATCTTCGCCATGTGTGCGGGGACTCCTATTCCTGGGTGCCGTGCTCGGCCACGATCACGCGGGCGGCCTCGAGGTCGTCGGGGGTCTTCAGGGCCAGGGTCGTGACGCCGGGCAGCGCGCGCTTGGCCAGGCCCACCAGGGTGCCACCCGGGACCAGTTCGATGATCGCGGTGACGCCGAGTTCCTTGAAGGTCTCCATGCACAGGTCCCAGCGGACCGGGTTGGACACCTGGGACACCAGGCGGGAGACGATCTCGGCGCCCGAGCGCACGACCGTGCCGTCGGTGTTGGACACGTACGGCAGCGCCGGGTCGGAGACCGCCAGCGTCTGCGACAGCTCCTCCAGCACGGCCACGGCCGGAGTCATGTGGTGGGTGTGGAACGCGCCCGCCACCTTCAGCGGGATGACCCGCGCCTTCTCCGGCTTGTCCGAGGCCAGCTCGGCGAGCTGCTTGGCCGTGCCGGCCGCCACGATCTGTCCGGCGCCGTTGATGTTCGCCGGGGTGAGCCCGAGCTTCTCCAGGTGGGCGACGACCGCCTCCGGGTCCCCGCCGAGCACGGCCGCCATGCCGGTCTCGGTGACCGCGGCGGCCTGGGCCATCGCGGTGCTGCGGGTGCGGACGAAGGTCATCGCCGACTCGGCGCTCAGTACGCCGCCGACGGTCGCCGCCGTGATCTCACCGACGCTGTGACCGGCCACGGCGCCCAGCGCGGACCGCGCGGCGGCCGTGTCGCCGAACAGCTGCTCCGCCGCGAGCAGTCCGGCCGCGACCAGCAGGGGCTGGGCGACGGCGGTGTCACGGATCTCCTCGGCGTCCGCTGTGGTGCCGAAGCGGGTGAGGTCGAGACCGGCGGTCGCGGACAGACCGTCGAGACGGCCGGCGACACCGGGGAGTTCGAGCCAGGGGTTCAGGAAGCCGGGGGCCTGGGCGCCCTGGCCGGGAGCGACGAGTACGAGCACGCTTTCAACTCTCTCCTGCGCGGGGCGATCCCCGCCCGTGGGGACAGGGACCAAGAACCGACGGGCGATTTGTTGGTGTCCCACAAAGGCTCCGAGCGCATCTAGGGTGTCTGCCCGGACTCGGAGAGTCGGCCCAGGATGAGAGCGATGCGTAGGGTGAAGGCGGAGCGTACGTCCGAGGGCGACCACCCGGTGACGTCCGTCACACGCCGGAGCCGATAGCGAACGGTGTTGGGGTGAACGAACAACATCCGGGCGGCTCCTTCCAGCGACGAGGCCTGTTCGAGGTAGACGGACAGCGTCTCCAGCAGTGCCGAACCAGCTTCCTCCAACGGCCTGTAGATCTCCTCCACCAGCTGATCGCGGGCGTGTCGGTCGCCCGCCATCGCGCGCTCGGGGAGCAGGTCGTCGGCGAGCACCGGGCGCGGCGCGTCGGGCCAGGCGGCGCACGCCCGCAGGCCCGCGGCCGCCGCCTGGGCGGACTTCGAGGCCGCGAGGAGGTCCCCGACCACGGGCCCGGCCACCACGGGCCCGGGCGCGAACGGCCCGATCAGCGCCTTGGCGACCCGCAGCGGTTCGCCGTCGCCGCCCGCGACCACGATCAGCCGGTCCCCGAGCACTCCGGTCAGCACCTGCAGCTTGGCGTGGCGCGCCGCCCGCCGGATCGCCTCGACGGTGAGCTCGCTGTCGCCGTTCGGCGCCGTGCCGAGCACCACCACGATGTTGTCGGGGGAGCTCCAGCCGAGCGCCGCCGCCCGCGACAGCACGCCTTCGTCCGCCTCGCCGGAGAGCACCGCGTTGACCACCAGGGACTCCAGCCGGGCGTCCCAGGCGCCGCGTGCCTCGGCGGCCTGCGCGTACACCTGGGCCGTCGCGAAGGCGATCTCCCGCGCGTACACCAGCAGCGCCTCGCGCAGCACGGACTCGTCTCCGGGGGCCGCGACCTCGTCGATCGCCGACTCCATGACCTCGATGGTGGTGCGCACCATCTCCACCGTCTGGCGTAGCGAGATCGCCCGGGTCAGCTCGCGCGGGGCGGTGCCGAAGACGTCGGTGCTGATCGCCTGCGGGGTCTCCGGGTGGCGGAACCACTCCGTGAAGGCCGCGATCCCCGCCTGGGCCACCAGCCCGATCCACGAGCGGTTCTCCGGGGGCATGGCCCGGTACCAGGGCAGCTGTCCGTCCATCCGCGCGATCGCGGCCGCAGCCAGGCGCCCCGCGGACTTCTCCAGCCTCCTCAGCGTGGCGGAGTGCGGGTGGTCGCGGGCGGGGTCGAATGCGTTGAGCGCGGGTTCTGGCACGGGTACAAGCCTGCCTTATCCGGGCGGATGGATGGCACGGACCCCTCACCTGCGCGCTCCGTGGCTCGGCGCGGAGGCTCCGGGGGGCCGTCCCGCCGGCGCCGCAGCGCGGGGCGGTCCGGCGAGGCGGTCGGCGCCGTGCCCCGTTGACGGGGCCCGACCCGGCCGGGGCCCTATGACGGTCACCGCCCGGTCCGCGCCGGTCCGGCACGGCGGCCGTTCTCCCGCGGCGCCGGTCAGACCTCTGCCAGCACCGCGTCCGTGAGCGCCGGCCACACCGGCAGGGCCCACTCGCCGAAGTCGCGGTCCGTCAGGACGACACAGGCGACGCCGGCTTCGGGGTCGACCCACAGGAAGGTGCCGGACTGGCCGAAGTGGCCGAAGGTGCGGGGGGAGGACGCGGCGCCCGTCCAGTGCGGTGACTTGCGGCCCCGGATCTCGAAGCCCAGGCCCCAGTCATTGGGGTTCTGGCCGCCGTAGCCGGGCAGCACGCCCTTCAGGCCGGGGAAGGCGACGGAGGTCGCCGCGGCGACGGTCTGCGGGGCCAGCAGTCGCGGCGCCTGCAGCTCCGCGGCGAAGCGGACCAGGTCGTCGACGGTGGATACCGCGCCCGCGGCCGCCGAACCCGGGCAGTCTGTGGCCCGCATGCCGAGCGGCTCCAGCACCGCCTGCCGCAGGTACTCGGCGAACGGGATCCCGCTGGCCTTGGCGATGTGGTCGGCCAGCGCGTCGAAGCCGGCGTTGGAGTAGATCCGCCGCGTGCCGGGGGCCGCCATGGCCCGGTGCTCGTCGAAGGCGAGGCCGGAGGCGTGGGCGAGCAGATGCCGTACGGTCGAGCCCTCGGGGCCGGCCGCCTCGTCGAGCTCGATCGCGCCCTCCTCGACCGCGACCAGCGCCGCGTAGGCGGACAGCGGCTTGGTCACCGAGGCCAGCCGGAAGCGCCGCCCCGTCTCGCCGTACGACCCGACGACCGTGCCGTCACGGCGCACGACCGCCGCCGCGGCCGTCGGGACAGGCCAGTTCTCGATCGCGCTCAGGCTGCTCAGGCTCCGCATGACCGCGAGCCTAACGAATGGCCTTGCCTGGAGTGCACTCCAGGGTTTTAGCGTGGAGGCTATGACCGTGACGCAGGTGGCCAAGAGTGAGCCCGGCAGCGTGCTCAGCTGCTCCGAGGGTGCACGGCACCCGCTCCCGGACGGCAGGGACCGCTACACGATCAGCGAGGTGGCGGACATCACCGGTCTGAGCGCCCACACGCTGCGCTGGTACGAGCGCATCGGGCTGATGCCCCACGTCGACCGCTCGGCCACCGGGCAGCGCCGCTTCACCAACCGGGACCTCGACTGGCTGGCCTTCGTCGGCAAGCTGCGGCTGACGGGGATGCCGGTCGCGGACATGGTCCGCTACGCCGAACTGGTGCGGCTGGGGGACCAGACCCTCTGCGCCCGCCGGGAGCTCCTGGAGTCGACCCGGCGCGACGTGCGGCGGCGGATCGCCGAGCTGCGGGACACCCTCGCGGTCCTCGACCACAAGATCGACACCTACGCTGACGCCCGTCGGGCGCCGGAGAGGGCATGAAAGGCATGAGCGACAACAGCAAACCGATCGCCAAGGTCGCGCTCGGTACGGATGGCCCCCTGGTCGGTGTGCAGGGCCTGGGCTGCATGGGCATGAGCGAGTTCTACGGCCCCACCGACGAGGCCCCCGCCCGCGCCACCCTGGAGGCGGCACTGGACCTCGGGGTCACGCTCTTCGACACCGCCGACATATACGGCCTGGGCGCCAACGAGGAGTTCATCGCGCCCTTCGTCCGCGCGCACCGGGACGAGATCACCCTGGCCACCAAGTTCGGCATCGAACGCAAGGCCGACGATCCGCATCACCGGGGTGTGCGCAACGACCCGGAGTACATCCGGCAGGCCGTCGACGGCAGCCTGCGCCGCCTCGGCGTGGACGTCATCGACCTGTACTACATGCACCGCCGCGACCCCGCCGTGCCGCTGGCCGAGTCCGTCGGCGCGATGGCCGAACTCGTGCGGGCGGGGAAGGTCAGGCACCTGGGCCTGTCGGAGGTGACCGGGGCCGAACTGCGCGAGGCCCACGCCGTGCACCCGGTCGCGGCCGTGCAGTCGGAGTGGTCGCTGTTCAGCCGTGACGTGGAGATATCGCTGACTGGTGCCGCCGCCGACCTGGGCGTGGCCCTCGTGCCGTACTCCCCGCTGGGCCGCGGGTTCCTCACCGGCTCCTTCCAGGACGCCTCGCAGTTGTCCGCGGACGACTTCCGGCAGTACCAGCCCCGCTTCTCCGGGGAGAACGCCAAGCGCAACCTGGACCTGCTGGAGCCGCTGCGCGAGATCGCGACGGCGCACGGCGCCACGCCCGCCCAGATCGCCCTGGCGTGGGTGCAGCAGCGGGCGCGGGTGCACGGGCTGGCCGTCGTGCCGATTCCGGGTACGCGCAGGGCCGAGCGGGTGCGGGAGAACGTGGCGGCGACGCGGATCGTGCTGGACGAGGGCGAGCTGGGGCGGTTGGAGCCGATCGCGGGGCAGGTCGCGGGTGACCGCTACCCGGACATGTCCTCGACGTCGGCGGCGCGCGAGTAGCTGTCGCGGTCCGGGGCGGGCCGTGTCCGCGCGGTCCGCTGGATCGCCGCGACGACCGCCGCCGCGAGCGGCAGCGACTCGTGGACGAGCCCGTAGCCCAGACCGAAGACCACGGTGGCCGGGTCGTCGTCCGGGTTGCCGGCGCCGCGGCCGTCGCCGTCACGCGGCAGCAGCCGCAGATGGCCGCCGAGCATCTCGGGGGAGCGCCAGTCCACCCCGGACAGCTCGCTGACCGGGAAGTGCTGGTCACCTGCCTTCCACTTGGCGGTCGAGGCGCCGGTCCAGAACCAGCGGAAGGACACCGTCTCGCCGTCGAAGGAGGCCTTGCCGTCGTAGGCCTTGAACGACAGGGGCGCCGAGGGCGCCTCCACCAGGTGCCGAGGGGCGGGGCCGGCGTCCGCGCCGCCCCCGGCGGCGGTGATCGCGGAGAGCAGCTGCTCGGCGTAGTACTCGGCCAGCAGCTCCCGCTCGGCGGGCAGCACCAGACGGTAGGGGTCGGAGATCTCCTTGAGCTGGCCCCGCGCGGCCACCATCAGCGGATCGGCGCCCTGCCGCGGAAGCGCGCGCAGCACGACCGTGCCCCGCCGCCACGGGGCGAGCTCCACGCCCGACAGGGCCGCGTACGGCAGGCGCCGCCGCGCCAGGGTCTGCAACAGCTTCGAGTTGCGCATGCCCCGCTCGTAACGGATGAGCACCGCATCGGCGTCGAACTCCCATACGGCGTTGGATCCGGCCAATACGTCACCCATACGGGTCATGGTAGGCCGCGTCGTCGTTTCGGGAACCGGCCGGGCACGGCCGGACTAGGCCATGTCCGCCGTGCAGTCGCTGCCGGGGGCGCACCGGACGTGCGCGTAGCGGCCGAGGGCGATGCTGGTGAAGTTGGCGAGGCTGTCGGTGCCGGCGCGGAAGTACCCCGCGTGCCCCTCGGCGGCATCGGAGGTCACCACACGGGCGCCGAAGGATCGGGAGACGGGGTCGGCGCCGTGCCCGAGCCCGGCGAACTCCATGTGCGGTACGTCGCTGATCCAGTCGGTGCTGTCGCGTGTCGCCCACACCCGGGCGGTCGTGCCGAGGTCGGCCGCCTTGTCCACCCGCATCCCGGGGCTGCCGAGGACGATGATGTCGGAGACCCGGCCGTGCGGCAGTTCGGGGGCGGCGACCCCGCACAGCACCGAGCCGTAGGAGTGGCAGAACAGCGCGACGTGGCCGCGGGCCGGCAGCGCCCGTACCAGCGCGGCCAGCCGGACGGCGCCCTGCTCGGCCAGCTCCCCGGTGGAGGCGTCCAGCCCGACGCCCTGCGGGGTGGTGTAGTCGGCCCAGGCGATGACCGCCGTGCGCGTGCGGGGGGCTGCGGCACGCTCGGCGGAGTACAGGGAACGCGCCATCCCGACCGGGGCGCGGGTGGGATCGGCCGCACGTTCGAAAGAGAGCACGTCGGTGTCGACGCCGGGCACGACGAGCGCCACGCGCTCGGCGTCGCCGAGGTCGCCGAAGACCTCGGCGGCCCGGCCGCGGCCGGTGGGATCGAAGGCGAGGATCTGTCGTCCGCCGGCGAGCAGGGAGGCGTAGCGGTCGGCCCGCTGCGCGGCGTCCTGGCGGCCCTCTGCGGTCAGTTCGGGGCTGTGCGAGCGGGCGGTCTCCTCGGCGCGGGCCGTGACGAGCGAGCGCCGGTTGGCCTGGTAGCGCAGCGTGAGCGGGGCGCCGTCGAGGTTGCCCACGACGAGCGGGTAGCGGTCGGCGAGCCGCTTGCCCGACTCCGGTCCGATCGCGCCGAAGAAGCGCGCGATGACGCCCGGGGCCGCCTGGGGGTCGGGGAGCGGACGCCCGCCCACCGAGCCGTGCCGCCACGCGGCGGTGGCCACCGACAGCGCGTTCCCGCCGCCCTCGTGGTGGCGCAGCACGGTCCAGCCGGTGGTCGCCAGCATCACGAAGACCACGGCAAGGGCCAGGAAGGCGCGCAGGGAGGGGGAGCTGAATCGCTCGTCGGCGAGGTTCACTGGGGGACACCCTAGGAGACGCCGTACACCGCCCGGAGCACGCAGTGACTCACGTCACGTTTGGAGCAGGGAGATTCCGGACAGACCGCGGTGTTCGTCCCAGGGCTGCGCCAGGACCGGGACCAGCAGGTCGAGATGCTCCTCGGTGATCCGGCGGATGGACTCCACAGTGGTCTCGTCGCCGTTGCCCCACAGGCGCTGCGCCGCCCGGATGACCCCGCCTACGGCCGACACCAGCACCCGCGGCCGCGGGTCGGCCGGGTCCAGGCCCTCGCGGGCGGCGATGACCGAGGCCAGCTGCTCCTCGACGAGCGCCGAGTGGCGCATCTGCGCGGACAGCAGCGTCGGCGTCGACTCGATCACCCGGTACATCGCCATGTACGTGGGCAGCGGTACGACGGCGGCGATGACGGCGCCGATGCTGTGCCAGGACTCGTTCAGCGCCGCGCGCAGCGCCTCGAAGGGGGCCTCGCCGGCCGGGCGCTCGGCCACCGCGCCGACGAAGGCCGCCTCGACGATGTCCTCCAGTGCGAGCGCGACCTCCTCCTTGCCCGCGAAATAGCGGAAGAAGGTGCGCTGCGAGACCTCCACCTCCGCGGCGATCTCGTCGACGGTCGTGCGCTCGTACCCCTTGACGACGAACAGCTCGATCGCCGCCCGTATGAGGGCGTCGCGCGTGCGCCGCTTCTTGCGTTCGCGCAGCCCGCACACGGGTGCCGCGCACGTCGCGTGCTTCATCTGCCGTCCACCTCCGTTGGGGCCACGATACTTTCCGTGCAACCTGTCAGTTACCAGCGCATGTCTGCTTTGGTCACTTGTCAGTCTCTGCCATATTCTCCTGCCCATGACCCAAGGCTCCGTCGTCACCGACAAGGCCCCGGAACCGATACCGGCGCCTTCCAAGAAATCCCTCCGCGGTCACTCCTGGCTGACCCTGTTCTCGGTCGCCGTCGGCGTCATGGTGGTGGCGCTGGACGGCACGATCGTCGCCGTCGCCAACCCGGCCATCCAGGCCGACCTGGGCGCCTCCCGCGAGCAGATCCAGTGGATCACCACCGGCTACATGCTGGCCCTGGCGGTCTCCCTGATCACCGCGGGCAAGCTCGGCGACCGGTTCGGCCACCGCCAGACCTTCCTCGTCGGCCTCGCGGGCTTCGCCCTCACCTCCGGCCTGATCGGCGTGTCCAGCGGCGTCGGCATGGTGATCGCGCTCCGCGTCCTGCAGGGCGTCTTCGGCGCGCTGCTGCAGCCCGCCGCGCTCGGCCTGCTGCGCGCCACCTTCCCGGCCGAGAAGCTCAACATGGCCATCGGCATCTGGGGCATGGTCATCGGCGCCTCCACCGCCGCCGGACCGATCGCGGGCGGGCTGCTCGTCGAGCACGTCAACTGGGAATCGGTCTTCTTCATCAACGTGCCCGTGGGCCTGGTCGCGCTCGCCATGGGCCTGGTCATCCTGAAGGACGTACGCGCCGAGAACGCCCCGCGGTCCTTCGACATCCCAGGCATCGTGCTGCTCTCCGGCGCGATGTTCGGCCTGGTGTGGGGCCTGATCAAGGCACCTGAGTGGGGCTGGGGCGATCCGCTGACGCTGGGCTTCCTGGTCGGCTCGGTGCTGCTCTTCGTACTGTTCGCGCTCTGGGAGAACAAGTCCGCCGAGCCGCTGATCCCGCTGCGGATGTTCCGCTCGGTGCCGCTGTCCGCGGGCACCGCGCTGATGGTGCTGATGGCCTTCGCCTTCCTGGGCGGCCTGTTCTTCGTCACCTTCTACCTGCAGAACGTGCACGGCATGTCGGCGGTGGAATGCGGCGTCCACCTGCTGCCGCTCACCGCGATGATGATCGTCAGCTCGCCCGTCGCAGGCGCGCTGATCACCAGGTTCGGCCCCAGGGTGCCGCTGGTCGGCGGCATGGTGTTCACGGCGGTCGCCATGTTCGGCATGACGAGCCTCGAGGCCGACTCCGGCACAGCGGTCATGTCCCTCTGGTTCGGACTGCTGGGCCTCGGCCTGGCCCCCGTGATGGTCGGCGCCACCGACGTCATCGTCGGCAACGCCCCGCTGGAGCTGTCGGGCGTGGCCGGCGGCCTCCAGGGCTCCGCGATGCAGGTGGGCGGCAGCCTCGGCACCGCCGTGCTGGGCACGGTCATGGCCTCGCGGGTGGACGGTGTGCTGCCCGAGAAGTGGGCCGCCGCGGGCCTGCCCCCGCTGAAGGGCGAGCAGGCGGCGCAGGCCGCCGACGCGGTCGTGGTCGGTGTGCCGCCGGTCGCCAAGGACACCCCGGCCGAGGTCGTCGCGCTGGTCACGAAGGTCACCCATGAGACCTTCCTTTCGGGAATGGGCCTCGCCTTCACCGTCGCCGGCGTCGTGGCCGCCTTCGCGGCGGCCATCGCCTTCCTGACCAAGCGCGGCGTCAACGCGGACGCCGCGGGCGGCGGCGTGCACATCTGACGCCGGAGAACCCCCTATCCGGGTGAACGAGGCCCGGGGCCCTTGGCGGCCCCGGGCCTCGCCGTTCACCGTGGAAGCACGGCCACCACGGGGGAGTGATCCACATGCACGGCGCAGTACCGGCAGCACTGACCGCCCTGGCAGCACTGACCGTCCTGGGCCTTGTGCTGACCGCGGCAGCCGCGGCCCGGGCAGCCCCGGCCACTCCGGCGCTCGCTGCCGGGCCGCCCCGGCCGCCGCGGCGGGCGGTCCCGCCACTCGCCGCGATCCGGGCGAGCCGCGCCCATGGGCCGGAGGCGGCTTCCGCGGGGCACGTCTCGTCCACGAACGCGCGGACACAGACATCGGAACCCCGTGCGCCGCTGCCGCCGGGGACGTCCGCGAAGTCGCCGGCCCACCGGTCCGGCGGGCCGGTGACGACCCGCCGGAGCGCCGGCAGCGCCACCCCAGGGCGACTTCACGACGTTCCCGTCCGGCACAGGGGTCCCGGAGCCACGGCACACGGTCCGCGCCTTCCGGATGGCCGGCCGGTGACCGGGCCCGCGGGGAGCCGGGAACGACCGAGGCCCCCGCCGCGTGGTCGCGACGGGGGCCCCGGGTGGGGCGACGGCCTTACGCGTCGCCGCCCGCGGCGCCGGGGTCGGCGGCCGCGACGTCGAGCAGCTTGTAGCGGTCGATCGCCTGCTTCAGCACCGAGCGGTCGATCTTCCCTTCCCTGGCGAGCTCGGTGAGCACGCCGAGGACCACCGACTGGGCGTCGATGTGGAAGAACCGGCGCGCCGCGCCACGGGTGTCGGCGAAGCCGAAGCCGTCGGCGCCGAGCGACTGCCACGTGCCGGGCACCCAGCGGGAGATCTGGTCCGGGACGGCCCGCATCCAGTCCGACACGGCCACGAAGGGGCCCTCGGAGCCACTGAGCTTCCGCGTCACGTACGGGACGCGCTGCTCCTCCTCCGGGTGGAGCAGGTTGTGCTCCTCGGCCTCCACGGCGTCACGCCGCAGCTCGTTCCAGGAGGTCGCGGACCACACGTCGGCCCGGACGTTCCACTCCTCGGCGAGGATCCTCTGCGCCTCCAGCGCCCACGGCACCGCGACGCCGGACGCCAGGATCTGCGCCGGGATCGCGCCCGCCTCGGCGGACCGGTACTTGTACAGGCCCTTCAGGATGCCCTCGACGTCCACGTTCTGCGGCTCGGCCGGCTGGACGATCGGCTCGTTGTAGACGGTGAGGTAGTAGAAGACGTTCGGGTCCTCGCCGGGGGCGGGCTGGCCGTACATGCGGCGCAGGCCGTCCTTGACGATGTGGGCGAGCTCGAAGCCGAACGCCGGGTCGTAGGCGACGACGGCCGGGTTGGTCGAGGCCAGCAGGTGCGAGTGGCCGTCGGCGTGCTGCAGGCCCTCACCGGTGAGGGTGGTGCGGCCCGCCGTGGCGCCCAGCACGAAACCGCGCGCCAGCTGGTCGGACATCTGCCAGAACTGGTCGCCGGTGCGCTGGAAGCCGAACATCGAGTAGAAGACGTAGACCGGGATCAGCGGCTCGCCGTGGGTGGCGTAGGAGGACCCGGCGGCGATCAGCGAGGCGGTGCAGCCCGCCTCGGAGATGCCGTCGTGCAGCATCTGGCCGGTGGGGGACTCCTTGTAGGCCAGCAGCAGCTCGCGGTCGACCGACTCGTACGTCTGGCCCAGCGGGTTGTAGATCTTGGCCGACGGGAAGAGCGAGTCCATGCCGAAGGTGCGGTACTCGTCCGGGGCGATCGGCACGAAGCGCTTGCCGATCTCCTTGTCCCGCATGAGGTCCTTCAGCAGCCGGACGAAGGCCATGGTGGTGGCGATCGTCTGCTGGCCGGAGCCCTTGCGGGTCGCCGCGTAGGCCTTGTCGTCCGGCAGCGCCAGCGGCTTCGCGCGCACGACGCGGGTCGGGACGTAACCGCCCAGGCCCTTGCGCCGGTCGTGCATGTACTGGATCTCCTCGGAGTTCCGGCCCGGGTGGTAGTACGGCGGGGCGCCGGACTCGAGCTCCTTGTCGGAGATCGGCAGGTGCAGCCGGTCGCGGAAGCGCTTGAGGTCCTCGACCGTCAGCTTCTTCATCTGGTGGGTCGCGTTGCGGCCCTCGAAGTTCGGGCCGAGCGTCCAGCCCTTGACGGTCTGGGCCAGGATCACGGTGGGCTGGCCCTTGTGCTCACGGGCCGCCTTGTACGCCGCGTAGATCTTGCGGTGGTCGTGGCCGCCGCGGCCCAGGTGCAGGATCTGGTCGTCGGTGAGGTTCTCGACCATCGCGCGCAGCCGGTGGTCGTCACCGAAGAAGTGCCGGCGGATGTAGGCGCCGGTCTCGGTGGCGTAGGTCTGGAACTGGCCGTCGGGCGTGGTGTTGAGCTTGTTCACCAGCACGCCGTCGCGGTCCTGGGCGAGCAGCGGGTCCCAGGAGCGGTCCCAGATCAGCTTGATGACGTTCCAGCCGGCGCCGCGGAACTGCGACTCCAGCTCCTGGATGATCTTGCCGTTGCCGCGCACCGGGCCGTCGAGCCGCTGCAGGTTGCAGTTGACGACGAACGTGAGGTTGTCCAGGCCCTCGCGGGCGGCCAGAGAGAGCTGGCCGAGCGACTCGGGCTCGTCCATCTCGCCGTCGCCGAGGAACGCCCACACGTGCGACTGCTCGGTGTCGGCGATGCCGCGCGCCTGCAGGTAGCGGTTCATCCGGGCCTGGTAGATCGCGCCCAGCGGGCCGAGGCCCATGGAGACGGTCGGGAACTCCCAGAAGTCCGGCATGAGACGCGGGTGCGGGTAGCTCGACAGGCCGTACGGCGCCTTGGACCTCTCCTGGCGGAAGGCGTCGAGCTGGGTCTCGGAGAGCCGGTCCAGCAGGAAGGCGCGGGCGTACACGCCGGGGGAGGCGTGACCCTGGAAGAAGATCTGGTCCCCTCCCTTGCCGTCGTCCTTGCCCCGGAAGAAGTGGTTGAAGCCCACGTCGTACAGGGAGGCGGAGGAAGCGAAGGTGGCGATGTGCCCGCCGACGCCGATCCCCGGCCGCTGGGCCCGGGACACCATGACCGCCGCGTTCCAGCGGGTCGCGTTCAGGATGCGCCGCTCGACGTCCTCGTTGCCGGGGAAGAACGGCTCGTCCTTGGTCGCGATGGTGTTGACGTAATCCGTGCTGCGCATCTCGGGCACAGCGACCCGCCGCTCGCGGGCCCGCTCGATCAGGCGGAGCATGAGGTAGCGGGCGCGCTCACGTCCGCGCTCGTCGATGGCGGCGTCAAGCGAGTCGAGCCATTCCGCCGTCTCCTCGGGATCGAAATCCGGGACCTGGCTGGGAAGGCCGCCAATGATGATCGGGTTGCGATCTGATCCGGAAGCCACGCTATTCCTTCGCTTCTAGGGTCTTGCTCTGCTGGGTCGCGCCGCCTCCATCGTGTACCGCGCGTTCGGGATACGTCATCTCTACCGAGTGGTAACCACCACTAAGTGAGACAGACCCCCCTCTTGCAGACCCTCTTGAGGCTCGCGCGTGGCTGTCCGGTGGCCGTTCGACCAAACGGCAACTCTACGCCCAGTCGGACGTACGACCGACCGCAGCGCCGATTGGGTAGAAATCCTGGCATAGTGGAGTGAGCTACGTCACCCCTCACGGTTCGGGTTGCGGTGACACGTCAACGTTTGGGCGGGATGGGCGGCTGGGTACTTGCGCGATCCGCCGCGCCCGTGTGGACTACCGCCCATAACCCCGCACTGGAGCGGGAAGACGACCCCCATGACAGGAGGCAGAGCGTGAGCGCGACCGCGGGCCACGCGGAGGAGCAAACCAACCCGGCGAGCCGGCTTGGTTTTGAGCCCGGACAGGTGGTCCAGGAGCTCGGCTACGACGACGACGTCGACCATGAGCTCCGCGAGGGTATTGAGGGGATCACGGGCGAAGAGCTCGCGGACGAGGAGTACGACGACGTCGCCGACGGCGTCATCCTGTGGTTCCGTGATGATGACGGCGATCTGACCGACGCCCTGGTCGACGCCACGTCCGCCATCGACGAGGGCGCCCAGATCTGGCTCATGACCCCGAAGACCGGCCGTGACGGGCACGTCGAGCCGAGTGACATCGGGGAGGCCGCGCAGACCGCGGGCCTGGCCCAGACCAGCAGTGTCAACGTCTCCAAGGACTGGACCGCCAGTCGACTGGTGACCCCCAAGACGGCGAAAGCCGGCAAGCGCTGAGCAGCGCCGCAGGCCGCACCGCGCCCCCGTGACCGAGCGTCGCGGGGGCGCGGTGCGTTTGCCGGGACCGCGATGCGTTGGGCGTGGGCCGCGGCGCCCCGGCGGGGGCCGCGGTGCGAGACTGGCGGCAGGGCCCGGGCGCGGGCTCCGTCACCGTCCACAAGAGAGGTGTGTCCCCCATGGCGCTCGCCGTCGGCGACCAGGCCCCGGACTTCGAACTGCGGGACCAGCACGGCCGGACCGTGCGGCTTTCCGACTTCGAGGGTGCCAAGAAGGTCGTGCTGCTCTTCTACCCCTTCGCCTTCACCGGGGTCTGCACGGACGAGTTGGGCGCGCTCCGCGACGAACTGCCGGCCTTCCAGAACGACGAGGTCCAGCTGCTCGCCGTCTCCACCGACTCGATGCACACCCAGCGGGTCTTCTCCGACCAGGAGGGCCTGGACTTCCCGCTGCTGTCCGACTTCTGGCCGCACGGCGAGGTCTCCCGCGCCTACGGGGTCTTCGCCGAGGACAAGGGCTGCGCGCTGCGCGGCACCTTCGTCATCGACGAGAAGGGCGTGGTCCGCTGGACCGTCGTCAACGGACTGCCGGACGCCCGTGACCTGAACGAGTACCTCAAGGCGCTCGAAGCCCTGTAGTCGCGGGGAACCGGGTACTAGCCTCGGGGCGTTGATCCTGATACGACCTCGAGACAAGCAGAACGCGACGACATGGGAGGACTCGTGGGAGTCAGCCTCAGCAAGGGTGGCAACGTATCGCTGACGAAGGAGGCCCCCAACCTCACGGCCGTCGTCGTCGGCCTCGGGTGGGACGCCCGCACCACCACGGGCGTGGACTTCGACCTCGACGCCAGCGCCCTGCTCACGGGCGCCGAGGGCAAGGTCCTCTCCGACCAGCACTTCGTCTTCTTCAACAACCTCAGGAGCCCCGACGGCTCCGTGGAGCACACCGGTGACAACATCACGGGTGAGGGCGAGGGCGACGACGAGCAGATCAAGGTGGACCTGGCAGGGGTGCCGACCGAGGTCGCCAAGATCGTCTTCCCGGTGTCGATCTACGACGCCGAGACCCGTCAGCAGTCGTTCGGCCAGGTCCGCAACGCGTTCATCCGGGTGGTCAACCAGGCCGACGGCAGGGAGCTCGCCCGGTACGACCTCACGGAGGACGCCTCGACCGAGACGGCGATGGTCTTCGGGGAGCTGTACCGCCACGGTGCCGAGTGGAAGTTCCGGGCCATCGGCCAGGGTTATGCGTCCGGCCTGCGCGGCATCGCGCAGGACTTCGGCGTCAACGTCTGATTCGCCGGGGCCTCGCGGTCCGCGTCCTGCGGGCCGCGAGCCCCCGCGGAGGAGGAGTACAGCATGGGCGTGACGCTCGCCAAGGGGGGCAACGTCTCTCTCACCAAGGCCGCACCCAACCTGACCAACGTGCTGATCGGTCTCGGCTGGGACGCGCGCTCCACCACCGGAGCGCCCTTCGACCTGGACGCCAGCGCGCTGCTGTGCGCCTCGGGCCGGGTGCTCGGCGACGAGTACTTCGTCTTCTACAACAACCTCAAGAGCCCGGAGGGCTCGGTCGAGCACACCGGCGACAACCTGACCGGTGACGGCGATGGCGACGACGAGGTCCTGCTGGTGGACCTGACCGCCGTGCCCGAGCGGGTCGACAAGATCGTGTTCCCGGTGTCGATCCACGACGCCGATGTCCGCGGCCAGACCTTCGGGCAGGTCAGCAACGCTTTCATCCGGGTGGTCAACCAGGCCGACCAGAGCGAGCTGGCGCGCTACGACCTCTCCGAGGACGCCTCCGGCGAAACGGCGATGATCTTCGGGGAGTTGTACCGTTACGGCGGTGAATGGAAGTTCCGAGCCGTTGGCCAGGGGTATGCATCAGGGCTCCGGGGCATCGCCCTAGACTTTGGGGTCAACGTTTCGTAAAGGGATTGGATATCCAGTGCTCCTCCGAACTTTCGGGTGGTCGTTCGGCGTCACCGCCGCCGGCCTGGCCCTCGCCGGTTTCCTGTGGGGTGCCAAGGGGTTTGCCCTCGTGGCCATCCTGTCGGTGCTGGAGATCTCGCTCTCCTTCGACAACGCGGTGATCAACGCGGGCATCCTGCGGAAGATGAACGCCTTCTGGCAGAAGATCTTCCTCACCGTCGGCATTCTGATCGCCGTCTTCGGCATGCGCCTCGTCTTCCCGATCATCATCGTGTCGATCACGGCGAAACTCGGGCCCATCGAGGCCGTCAACCTGGCGATCAACGACAAGGAGAAGTACGAGCACCTCGTCACCTCCGCGCACCCGTCGATCGCCGCCTTCGGCGGGATGTTCCTGCTGATGATCTTCCTCGACTTCATCTTCGAGGAGCGTGAGCACAAGTGGCTCGCCTGGCTGGAGAAGCCGCTGGCCAAGCTCGGCAAGCTCGACACGCTCTCCGTGGTCGTCGCCCTCGTCGCCCTGCTGATCACCGCCACCACCCTGGCCACCGACGTCTCGCACGGCGGTGGCGACAAGTCCTCCACGGTGCTGCTCGCCGGCATCGGCGGCCTCCTGACCTACCTCATCGTCGGCGGTATCTCGAGCTACTTCGAGGACCGGCTGGAGGACGAGTCGGAGGAGGCCGACGAGGAACTCGACGAGCTGAGCGCGGGCGGCAAGCCGGCAGGCAGCGGATCCTCGGCCGTCGGCCTGGCGGGCAAGGCGGCGTTCTTCCTCTTCCTCTACCTCGAGGTCATCGACGCGTCGTTCTCCTTCGACGGCGTCATCGGCGCGTTCGCGATCTCCAACGACATCTTCATCATCGCCCTCGGCCTGGGCATCGGTGCGATGTACATCCGGTCGCTCACCGTCTTCCTGGTCCGCAAGGGCACCCTGGACGACTACGTCTACCTGGAGCACGGCGCGCACTACGCGATCGGCGCGCTGGCGGTCATCCTCCTGGTCACCATCAAGTTCGAGATCAACGAGGTCATCACCGGCCTCGTCGGCGTCGTCCTGATCGGCGCCTCCTACTGGTCCTCGGTGGTGCGAAACCGCCGTCTCGGGGAAAGCTCCGAGCAGCGGGACGACAAAGCGGAGGTGACGAGCGGGGTCTGAGCCCTGTCTCGTCAGGACAACCGGTACGCCGCCCCCCGCCCACCCGGCGGGGGGCGGCCCGCGTGCAGGGGACGGACGGACATGTGGAACTTCCTGCGGCCGAGCGGCGGCTTCAACGCGCAGTTCGACGTGGCGAACGCGCACACCATCGAGCTCACCAGGCGGCACCAGGCCGTCTCCCTGTCCAAGCAGGGCGCGGCCGCCGGCAATCTGCGCATCAACCTGTCCTGGCAGATGCGCACCTCCGACACCGGCGGCTGGAACCAGCGCAGAGGCTCCTGGCTCAGCCGCCAGACACAGTTCTTCAGGCCCGAGCCGGTGCAGGCCGCCGGCCCCGCCATGGTCAACGTCGACCTCGACCTGGCGTGCATGTACGAGCTCGCCGACGGCACCAAGGGGGTCGTCCAGCCGCTCGGCGGCTTCCTCGGCGACCTCGACGCCCCGCCGTACATCCAGATGACCGGGGACGACCGCTTCGGCGGCTCATCCGGCGAGACGCTCTACATCAACCTCGACAAGCACGACGAGTTCAAGCGCATGCTCGTCTTCGTCTACATCTACGACGGCACGCCCGCCTTTGATCGGACCCACGCCAAGGTGGAGATCTTCCCCAGTTCCGGCCCGCGGATCGAGATCCTGCTCGACGAGCGCGAGCCGCAGGCCCGCTCCTGTGCCGTGGTGCTCATCGAGAACAAGAAGGGCGACCTGACCGTGCGCCGCGAGGTGAAGTACGTCTACGGCTTCCAGGCCGAGATCGACCGGCTCTACGGCTGGGGCCTGCAGTGGGGCCGCGGCTACAAGACCAAGGCCTGAGGAGCGCGCGGCCCCCGTCGGGCAGGCTCAGCGGCCTTCCTGGAACTGCGGGCCCATCGGCGGCAGCCGGAACGCCTGCACCGGCTGCGGGTAGCCGTAGCCGTAGGCGGGGGCCGGCTGCTCGTGCGGGTAGCCGTACGCGGGGGCGGGAGCCGGGGCCGGGGCGGCCACGGTGGGCTGCGGCTCCTGCGGGTAGCCGTAGGCGGGGGCGGCCACGGTGGGCTGCGGCTCCTGCGGGTAGCCGTAGGCGGGCGGCGCGGCGGGCTGCGGCGGCACCGGCGCCGGGGCCTGCAGGGTGTACTCGTCCGGCTCGGCGGCCAGGACGGTCGGCGGCACGGGCTGCGGGGGCGGGGCCGACTCGTCCTCCGTTCGCTGCGGAGGCGCCTCGTCGAGGTCGCCCTCCTCCACGGTGACGCCGAACTCGGTGGCCAGCGCCTCCAGCCCCGAGGCGTAGCCCTGTCCCAGCGCGCGGAACTTCCAGCCGCCCGCCCTGCGGTACAGCTCGCCGCAGATCAGCGCGGACTCGTCGCCGGTGTCCGGGACGACGTGGAAGAGCGCCAAGGGCTCCCCCTCGGGCTCCGCGGCCGTGTCGTAGAGCAGCACCGTCAGGTCGGAGACCAGGGCGAAGGGGCCGCCGTCCGAGGAGGCCGCGACGACCACCCGTTCCACGCCCTCGTCGAGAGCGGTGAGGTCCACCTCGACGGCGTCCGTCAGCCCGGCTGGTTCGCTGCGCTTGGGCAGGTGCCGGGCGGCGCCCCCGGGGTGCCGCGGCTGGTTGTAGAAGACGAAGTCCTCGTCCGAGCGCACGCGGTCGTCCGCGCCCAGCAGCAGCGCCGAGGCGTCGACGTCCGGCACACCCGCCCCCGGGCTCCAGCGGAGCACCGCCCGCACGCCCGAAGCCGTCACCGGGATGTTGGAGCCCTTCACCATCGCCTGCGTCATGCGCGTAATCCTGCCCTCCCGACGCCCGTGCCCACAACGCGGGGGCTGCGGTGGGCGGGCCGTGCGGGAGCGGCACGGCGGACCGGCGGTCACACGCCGGACCGGAAGCGGTTACCTGATTTTCACGTACGCCGGGAACGTCCGCGCGACCCCGCACGTACGATAATCGGCCACGGCGTCGGGGGACGCTTCCCACCTTTCCACCAACAGCCACGGGGGACGCATGCGCCACTTCGGGCACCTCGCACCCGACGTACGGAACGAGCTCTTCCACCGGGAGCCCGCCGAGTTCTCGGCGGCCTCACCTGCCGCCACGCTGGCCGTCGCGCTCGGCGCCACCCTCTACTGCCCGGCCACCCGGCCGAGGCTCGCCGACGACGTGCTCAAGCAGGGCGCGCGCGGCGTCGTGTCGATGGTGCTCTGCCTGGAGGACTCCATCGACGACCGCGAGGTCGAGGCCGGGGAGGAGAACCTCGTCCGCCAGCTCGGCGAACTCTCCCACCGGCTCCAGGACGGTGACCCCCCGCTGCTCTTCATACGCGTCCGCACCCCCGAGCAGATCACCGACCTCGTGCGCCGGCTCGGCGCCGCCGCCTCCCTGCTCTCCGGGTTCGTGCTCCCCAAGTTCACCGAGGAGTCCGGGGTCCCCTTCCTGGAGGCCCTCGCCGCCGCCGAGGCGGACTGCGGGCAGCGGCTGTTCGCGATGCCGGTCCTGGAGTCCCCGCAGCTGCTCCACCTCGAGACCCGCACCGAGACCCTGTACGGCATCTCCCGCACCGTCGACAAGTACCGCGACCGCGTCCTCGCGCTGCGGCTCGGCGTCACCGACTTCTGCTCCGCCTACGGGCTGCGCCGCTCACCCGACATGACGGCCTACGACGTCCGCATCGTCGCCTCGGTCATCGCCGACGTCGTCAACGTCCTCGGGCGCGCCGACGGCACCGGCTTCACCATCACCGGACCGGTCTGGGAGTACTTCAAGCACTCCGAGCGCATGTTCAAGCCACTGCTGCGGCAGAGCCCCTTCGTCCCCGAGGCCGTCGACCTGCGCGACGCCCTCATCCAGCGGGACATGGACGGACTGCTGCGCGAGATCGAACTGGACCGGACCAACGGCCTGCAGGGCAAGACCTGCATCCACCCCTCCCACGTCCAGCCCGTGCACGCGCTCAGCGTTGTCAGCCACGAGGAGTGGAGCGACGCCGTCGACATCCTCCACGAGGACCGCAGCGGCGGAGGCGTGCTGCGCTCGGCCTACACCAACAAGATGAACGAGGTGAAGCCGCACCGCGCCTGGGCCGAGCGCACCGTACGGCGCGCCGAGGTCTTCGGCGTGGCGCGGGAGGAGATCGGCTTCGTCGAGCTGCTCGCCGCGTGCGTGCCGTCATGACCCGCGGCGAGAGGGAGAGTGCCCCGCACGTGGCGGACGGGCATGTCTGGTCCGGGCAGTGGGTCGCCGACCGGCTCGGCGTCACCCTGCGGGGCGACGGGCTGAGGGATCTGCTCGGCCTCGCTCTGCGCCGCAACCCCAAGCGGGCGCACCTGCTGGTCTCCAACGTGCTGGGCAAGCATGTGCCCCAGCGCCCCCGGATCGTCTACGAGGCCGGATACGGCCTCGGGGCGCGCGTGCAGGAGCTGCTGGGCGAGGAGGAGGCGGCCCGGGCCGTGGTGCTCGGCTACGCCGAGACCGCGACCGGTCTCGGGCACGCCGTCGCCGACGGTATGGGGACCGCCCCCTACCTGCACTCCACGCGGCGCCCGGTCCCCGGGGTCGAGCCGGTCGGCGGCTTCGAGGAGGAGCACAGCCACGCGACCTCGCACCTGCTGCTGCCCGAAAACCCCGGCCTGCTGGCCGGGGACGGGCCGCTGGTGCTGGTCGACGACGAGTTCTCCACCGGCCGGACGGTGCTCAACACGGTGCGGGCGCTGCACACCCGCTATCCGCGCCGCCGCTACGTGGTGGTCGCCCTGGTCGACATGCGCTCGGAGGCCGACCGCGCGCTGCTCGCCGGATTCGCGGCCGAGCTGGGCGCCGGCGTCGACGTCATCGCGCTGGCCTCCGGCACGGTCGTCCTCCCCGACGGGGTGCTGGAGCGCGGACAGGCGCTGGTCGCCGCGCACAGCGCCACCGCCCGCCCTGAGCCCGCCCGACCCGCCCCGGCCGCGGCGCCGCACCGGGTGCACCTCGACTGGCCCGCCGGGCTGCCCGACGGAGGCCGGCACGGCTTCACACCGGCGCACCGCGCGCAGCTGGAGGCGGAGCTGCCGGCGATGGCGGCACGCCTGGCCGAAGGGCTGGCGGGAAGCCGTGCCGAGGGCTCGCGCGCCCGCGGCGACGGCCACCCGGCGCCCCGCGTCCTCGTCCTCGGCGCCGAGGAGCTGATGTACGCCCCGCTGCGGCTGGCGCAGGCCCTGCAGGACGCCCTGCCCGCCGCGGAGGTGCGGTTCTCCACGACGACCCGTTCGCCGGTCCTGGCCGTGGACGATCCGGGGTACGCGATACGTACCCGGATCGCCTTCCCCGACCACGACGGCCCGGCCGACGGCCCCGGCGAACGCTACGCGTACAACGTGGCGGGCGCGGGCTTCGACGCCGTCGTCGCGGTCGTGGACAGCGTGGGCGACACACCCGCCCTGCACGCCCCCGGAGGGCTGCTCGCGCAGCTCCCCGCCCATACCGAAAGGCTCCTGCTGGCCGTGGTGCCCTCGTACGAACCCCGCCCGCCCGCCCCGACGCTCCCGGAACCGCTGCGCGGGCCCGCGTTCTCCTCGTACGCGCCCGACGAGGTCGGCTGGCTGCTGAAGGACCTCTCCGACGTCGAACTGGAGGCGCCCACCGAGGAGCGCGAGGAGGCCATCCAGAGCGGCGGGGCGCACTACGCGGAATCGCTGCCCGTGGAGTACCAGCCCAGCGCGGAGTACCAGGAGCTGTTCCGGACCGCGCTGACCGACTCCGCCGCCCGGATCGCCCGCGCCGTCGGCGCCGTGACCGAGCTGGTGCTCGCCGAACGCGGCCCGGACGCCGTCCTGGTGTCGCTGGCCCGCGCCGGCACCCCGGTCGGCGTGCTGATGCGCCGCTGGGCCCGGCACGCGCACAACCTGGACCTGCCGCACTACGCCGTGTCCATCGTCCGCGGCCGGGGCATCGACACCACCGCCCTGCGCTGGCTGGCCGAGCACCACGACCCCGCCCGGGCGGTGTTCGTCGACGGCTGGACCGGCAAGGGCGCCATCACCCGCGAACTGGCCGACGCCGTGGCCCCCTTCGCAGGCTTCGACCCGGAGATCGCGGTGCTCGCCGACCCCGGGTCGTGCGTGCGCACCTTCGGCACCCGCGACGACTTCCTCATCCCCTCCGCGTGCCTGAACTCCACCGTCTCCGGCCTGGTCTCGCGCACCGTGCTGCGTGCCGACCTGATCGGCCCCGGCGACTTCCACGGCGCCAAGTTCTACCGAGAGCTGGCCGGCGCGGACGTCTCCCGCCTCTTCGTGGACGAGGTCTCGGCCCGCTTCGCCGCCGTGGCCGACGAGGTCGCCCGGGACGTCAAGGAGCTCCGGTCCGGCGACCGCACGCCCACCTGGGAGGGGTGGGCCGCGGTCGAGCGGATCAGCGAGGAGTACGGCATCGGCGACGTCAACCTGGTCAAGCCCGGCGTCGGCGAGACCACCCGGGTGCTGCTGCGCCGCGTGCCCTGGCGGGTGCTCGCCCGGCGGGGCGCGGGCAGCGATCTGGCGCACATCAGGCTGCTCGCCGAGCAGCGCGGAGTCCCGGTGGAGGAGGTGGACGACCTGCCGTACTCGTGCGTCGGGCTGATCCACCCGCGCTTCACCCGGGGCGCGACCGGAACGGACGGCAAGGCGGTGGACGCCAAGTGAAGCAGCGCCCGGAGATCGTGAGGTCCCTCGTCGCCAGCGACCTGGACCGCACCCTCATCTACTCGCCGTCGGCCCTCGCCCTTTCCGTGGCCGACGAGGAGGCCCCGAGGCTGCTGTGCGTCGAGGTGCACGAGGGCCGGCCGCTGTCCTTCATGACGGAGACCGCAGCGGCGCTCATCCAGCGCCTCGCGGCCGCCGCCGAGTTCGTCCCGACGACCACCCGCACCCGCAAGCAGTACCGGCGCATCAACCTGCCGGGCCCGGTGCCCCGGTACGCGATCTGCGCCAACGGCGGGCACATCCTGGTCAAGGGCCACACCGACCACGACTGGAACGCCGAGATGCGCCGCCGCCTCGCCGAGGGCTGCGCGCCGCTGGAAGAGGTCCGCGCACACCTGGCCCGCACCGCCGACGCCACCTGGCTGCGCAAGGAGCGCGTCGCCGAGGACCTGTTCGTCTACCTGGTCGTGGAGCGGTCGCTGCTGCCCGAGAGCTGGGTGAAGGACTTCGCCGAATGGGCGCGCGAGCGGGGCTGGACGGTCTCGCTGCAGGGCCGCAAGGTCTACGCCGTGCCGGGGCCGCTCACCAAGTCCGCGGCCCTGGCCGAGGTCGTCCGCCGCACCGGCGCCGACCACGTGCTCGCCGCGGGGGACTCCCTCCTCGACGCCGAACTGCTGCTCGCCGCCCACACCGCCTGGCGTCCCGGCCACGGCGAACTCGCCGACACCGGGTGGGGCGCGCCGCACGTCGACGCGCTGACCCTGCCGGGTGTCGCGGCGGGTGAGGAGATCCTGCGCCGGATGCTCAGCGTGGCGCGCCGCTGATCAGGCCGGGGCGCACGACCCGTGTGCACGCGCTGCGCGCCGCCTCGACGCGCAGCGCGTTCGGCCGTTCGCTGGCCTCGATGAAGGCGCGGGCCTCCGCCTGCGTACGACCGCCCGTCACATGCCGTGCCAGCAACCGCTCCTCGCGGACGGCCGCGTCGGCCTCGACGTACCACAGCTCGTCCAGCAGCTCCCTGACCTCCTGCCAGCCGTCGGCCCCGTCGGCCAGGTAGTTCCCCTCCGTCACCACCAGCCGGGCCTGGGGCGGGACGGCGATCCCCGCGGCGACCGGCTTGTCCAGGGCCCGGTCGAAGTCCGGCGCGTAGACCGTGCGGCCCTGCGGCGAACGCAGCCGCCGCAGCAGATGGACGTAGCCGTCCACGTCGAAGGTCTCCGGCGCGCCCTTGCGGCCGCGGAGTCCGAGGCGGTCCAACTGGGCGTTGGAGAGGTGGAAGCCGTCCATGGGCACATACGCCGCCGTGCCCGCGCCGAGCCGCGCGTCGACCTCCGCCACCAGCGAACGGGCCAGCGTCGACTTGCCCGCGGCCGGCGCGCCCGCCAACCCCAGCAGCACCCGCCTGCCTGCCATGCTGGGCACCAGGGCGAGGACGTCATCCACGTACATGCCGCCACCTTAAGGAGCAGCCGTGCCCGAGACCAAGAACCCGCAGCTCACACCCGAACTGTATGCCTACGTCCTCGAGCACAACCCGCCCCTGGACCCGGTGCGGGAGGAGCTGGTCGAGATCACGCGGGCCCGTTTCGGCGCCGCGGCGGCCATGCAGTCGGCGCGCGAACAGGGCCCCCTGCTGGCCTTCCTGGTACGGCTGACCGGTGCGCGGCACGTGGTCGAGGTCGGCACCTTCACCGGCTTCTCGGCGCTGTCGATGGCGCAGGCGCTGCCCGCGGACGGACGGCTGATCGCCTGCGACATCTCCGAGGAGTGGACCGCGGTCGCCCGCGAGGCGTGGGAGAAGGCCGGTGTCGCCGACCGGATCGACCTGCGGATCGCGCCCGCGCTCGACACACTGCGGGCCCTGCCGCGCGATCCGTGGATCGACCTCGTCTACCTCGACGCGGACAAGGGCAACTACGTCCCCTACTGGGAGGAACTGGTCCCGCGGATGCGGCCCGGCGGGATCATCGCCGCCGACAACACGCTCTACCACGGGCGGGTGGTGGACCCGCACGCCACCGGGGACACGGCCGCGATCCGGGCCTTCAACGACCGGGTCGCGTCCGACGGGCGCGTCGAGGCGCTGCTGCTGACCGTGGCGGACGGGCTGACCCTGGCGCGCACGCTGTGAGCCGTGGTTAATCTGTGCCCATGCCCCGTTACGAGTACCGCTGCCGCTCCTGCGGCACCACGTTCGAGCTGAGCCGGCCGATGGCCGAGTCCTCCGCGCCGGCGGAGTGCCCCGCCGGGCACGACGACACCGTCAAGCTCCTGTCGACGGTCGCGGTCGGCGGTACCGCCTCCGCCGCCGCGGCCCCCCGGCCGGCCGCGGGCGGCGGCGGTGGCTGCTGCGGGGGCGGCTGCTGCGGCTGACGGGCCCCGGGAACCGTCCGCTCCGGGAGCGGTGCCTCGCGCCGCACGACCAGGTAGGGCGGGAGGGCCCGACAGCGCACGACCAGGTGACGCTAGGCCCGCCCGGAGGCGCGGTCCTCGCGGATCGCGGCGACGACCCGGGCCGCCGTGTCGCGCACCGCCGCCGTCTCGGTGAGGAAGTGCCACCAGTCGGGGTGCCGGCCCTGGAGGCCTTCGACCGCGCGGTCCAGCCGGGCCACAGCCTCGTCGAGGGGGCGGGCGTGCCGCTGCTCCGGTGTCGTACGGCCCTGCATGGCGAGCCGCTGGGCGTCCCGGACGGCGAACCGCGTGCGCTCGATCTCGCCCTGCGGGTCCTTGCTGACCTCGTTCAGCCGCCGCAGGCGGTCGCCGGCGGCGGACACCGCCGCGTCGGCGTCGTCGAGCAGCGCCCGCACCGTGCCGAGCAGGGCTGTCGCGTCCGGCCAGCGCTGCTCGTCCCGGGCCTTCGCCGCCTCCGAGAGCTTCCGCTCCGCGCTTCCCACGGCCTTCGTCGCCCGCTCCGGCACGTCCTGCAGGTCCTGCCAGCACGCCATGCTGAAGCGCCGGCGCAGCTCGCTGAGGACCGGATCGACGCCCTCCGTGCGGGTGGCCAGGGCCTGGCTCCGCGTGCGCAGCGACACGATCCGCTTGCCGGTCTCGTGGGCCCGCTCGGGCAGCCGCTCGGCCTCCGCTCGGATGGCCTCGGCGGCGCGCAGCACCTCGTCCGCGCGCCGGATGGTCTCCTGCACGCCGTGTGTCCCGGCGCCCTGGTTGAGCTTGGTCAGCTCCGGTCCGAGGGCGGCCAGCCGGGCCGCGAGGTCGTCCGCGCGCAGGCCGGAGGCCCGTACGGCGTCCAGTGCGTCGGACGCGGCGAGCAGGGCCTGCCGCGCCCTTTCGACCGCGGGGGCGAGGCGGGCCAGCTGGGTCTCGGCCTTGTCCAGCAGCGGGCCGAGCCCCCGGGCGAAGGCGTCCAGGTCCTTCCTGGCACGGACCAGGTCGTCCTTCGCCTTGGTGAGCTCGGTGCGGGCGCGGGCCGCGGTGGCTGCCTCCAACTCGTCGCGGTCCAGGTCGTGGGCGTCGACTGCGGCGATGTAGGCGGCGCTGACCTGGTCGATGCGTTCGCCCAGGGCACGGAAGTCCTCGCTCGCGCGCCGTGCGGCGGGGGAGCTGTCGACCGCGGTGATGGTCTCTATCGAGATCACCAGGTCGCGCTGCGCCGTGTCGAGCTCATAGAAGGCCTCGGCGGCGGCGTCCTTCGCGGCCTGGGCGTCGGCGCGCAGATTGTCCCCGCGCCGCCACCACGAGCGTGCCGTCGTCACAGTCGCCCTCTCCCGCTGGTCCGCCGCCGGTGGTTGTCCGCTCCAGTCTCCCACCTGGCTGGGACGAATACACGGGTCGGGCGGTTGCGGTCAGCGGCCGGCTTCCGTGACGCTCACCGAGCCGTCCCCCGTACGGACCGTCACGACATGGCCGCTGGCCGCGTCACGGGGAACGTCGACGCTGACGTGCCCGTCGCCCGAGTGCGCGGACACCTTGTAGCTCTGGTGGGGCAGCGCGACCCGGACCCGGCCGTCACCGCTCGTCGCCTCGACGAGGTCGGGCACCCCGTCGAAGGCCAGGGTGACCGAGCCGTCCGCGGTGTGGACCCTGACCTCGCGGGAGCCGATGCCGCCGGCGTCGATCCGGCCGTCCCCGCTGGAGAGCCGGAGCGGACCGGTCACGTCCCGGACGACGACCGAGCCGTCGCGGGTGGTGAGCCGCAGCGGCGTATGGAAACCGCTCGCCTCCACACGGCCGTCACCGCTCACCACCGTCAGGCCGACCCCACGCGGCACCAGGACCTCGTGGCGCACCGCGCAGTCCTGCACCACACCCTGGCACTTGGTGCGCAGGGACAGCGTGTTCCCGCGCATCGCCCAGGTGGCCTCGGGAGCGTGACCGAGCACGGCCCAGCCGTCGAGCCACCGGGTGACCCGCACCTCGGCCACGTCGGCGGGCTTCACCACAATCGCGCTGTCGGAGGAGTCGATGGTCAGCTCGCCACCGGCGAGCGCGAAGCTCCTGCGCTCCGGCTCCCTGTCGTCGGAGGCGTTCGCGCAGGCGGACGCCGTACCGATCAGTGCCACGACGGCCGCGACGGCGGCGGCGGTCCTCGATGTGCGGGTGGTCTTCGTCATACCCGGGACGCTACGGAGTGCCCGGCGCGCCCGGAATCAGGCCGCCCACCGGAACCGGGGTGGGGAAAATCCCCACCCCGTCCGGGGGTTGCGCGGTCCGGGTCCGGGGGCCCGGGTCCGCTTGCCGTGGCGGTGGTCAGTCCCCGGGGCGCGCGATCTCCACGTTCTCCAGGACGCCGAGGGCGTCGGGGACGAGGACGGCTGCCGAATAGTAGGTGCTGACGAGGTAGGAGATGATCGCCTTTTCGTCGATCCCCATGAAACGCACCGAGAGCCCGGGCTCGAACTCGTCGGGGATTCCCGTCTGGTGCAGACCGATCACGCCCTGGTTGTCCTCGCCCGTGCGCATCACCAGGATCGAGGTGGTGTTCTCACGGGTGATCGGGATCTTGTTGCAGGGGAGGATCGGGATTCCGCGCCAGGACGGGATGTGGTGGCCGTGGAAGTCGATGTTCTGCGGCACCAGACCGCGGCTGTTGAACTCCCTTCCGATGGCAGCGATCGCCCGCGGATGCGCCAGCAGGTACTGGGCGTTGCGGCGCCGGCTGATCAGCTCGTCGAGGTCGTCCGGAGTGGGCGGGCCGGAGTGCGTGGTGATGCGCTGCCGGTAGTCGGCGTTGTGCAGCAGGCCGAACTCCCGGTTGTTGACCAGTTCGTGCTCCTGCCGTTCCCGCAGTGCCTCGATGGTCAGCTTCACCTGCTGCTCGACCTGGTTGTAGGGCTTGTTGTAGAGGTCGGCGACGCGGCTGTGCACCTTCAGCACGGTCTGCGCGACGCTCAGTTCGTACTCGCGCGGAGAGAGCTCGTAGTCCACGAAGGTGCCGGGCAGGTCCGGTTCCCCGACGTGGCCCGAGGAGAGTTCGATGGCCTTCTCGCCGTAGGGGTTCTGGGCCTGCTGGGTGCCGCTGACGAAGCCCGCGACGTGCTCGCGCAGCCCGTCGGCCTGCTGCATGACGTTCTGGAACGCCTGGCGCGGCAGGGCGAGCAGGGTGACCGCGGTGGCCGCCCTGGCGGTGAACTCCCACGGCCCGTCGGGGCCGGCCAGGCTCTCGGAGCCGAAGTGGCCGCCGTCGGTGATGCTGCCGATCACGCCCTGGCCGTCCCACTTGGCCGGGGCCAGCTTGTTGATCTTGCCGTGCGCGATCAGGAAGACGTGGTCGGCCGGCTGCCCGGCGGTCACGATCGTCTCGCCGGGCGCGTACTCGCGTTGCTCGAACTGCCCGGCGAGGGCGGTCAGCACCGCGTCGTCGGAGAAGCCGCGCAGCACCGGCAGTTCGCCGAGCTCCGCCGGGATCACCCGGACCTCGGAACCGGTCTGGACGAAGTCCACCCTCCCGTCGCCCACCGAATAGCTGAGCCTCCGGTTGACCCGGTAGGCGCCGCCGGCGGCCTCGACCCACGGCAGCACCCGCAGCAGCCACCGTGATGTGATTCCCTGCATCTGTGGCGCGGATTTGGTGGTCGTCGCCAAATTCCGCGCCGCAGCGGTGCTCAGACTCCGCTGAGACTGGCCGTTCCCCGTCGCAGCCTCCGACGCGACACCCGGCTCAACCGTCATGGATGGTCCTTCCCCTTGCGGCCTGATGGCCCACGCGCACAAAAGCGTGGTTATGGCAAACAATTCACGGTGGAACAAGGCGTGTTGTGCGGTGGTCCCCCTGCCTTCGGCCGCTTTCCCCTCGGTAACTACCCACCGGGCGGAGCGTCTTGCACTCACTCATTCGGGTGGGCGTGGCTTTCCCGGAGCGGAGAGGGTGTGCGGGCCGGCGGGGTGAGCGCGTGTGCGATTCCGAGTGGCGGCGGACGGCGGGGAAGCGCATGGCATGTCCATGACGTGCACATGGTCTTCACCGTAAGGGCGGCGGAGCGCCTCGTTCCGGGGAAGCCTCCCTGTTCCGCCCGGTAAATCAGGTGCTATTCCCCACTCCCGCCATCGAAAATGAGGAAAACATCACGCGCCCCGAGGGGAAGGCTGAAGCTTGGCTGGCGTACGCTGTACGGCTGAGAGCGGATCGCAGGAGAACCGCTTCTGCGTGATACCGCCGCACTCCCCGCAGGCGCCGCGCACTCGCCAGGAGAGGAGGACGCGGTGTTCGTCGGGCCAGGTTCCCTGTTGGATTCACCGTGGATCTACGCCCTGGTAGCCGCCTCCATCGTGCTCGACGTCTTCCTTCCGGTGGTGCCGAGCGGCGTCCTGCTGATCTCCGCGGCCACGGCCGCCACGGCCGCCGGTCATGGCAGCAGCCTCCTGGACGTGCTCGCCCTCCTGCTCTGCGCGGCTGTCGCCTCCACCCTCGGCGACCTCGCCGCGTACCGCCTCGCGCGGCGCGGCGGCGACTGGATCGACCACCACGTGGCGCACTCCCGCCGGCTCTCCACCGCCCAGGAGATCCTCGGCGCCGTCCTGACCCGCGGCGGCGGCGCGCTCGTCGTCCTCGCCCGCTTCGCCCCGGCCGGCCGCTCCGTCGTCAGCCTCACCGCGGGCGCGGCGCAGCGCCGGGTCCGCGAGTTCCTGCCCTGGTCGGCGCTCGCCGGCCTGGCCTGGGCCGCGTACAGCGTGGGCCTGGGCTACGCGGGCGGCCAGTGGCTGGGCGCCGGCTGGTTCGGCACCGCCACGTCCGCCGTCGCCCTGATCGGCTCCGGCTCCCTGGCCGCGTACGTCTTCCGCCGTGAGCGCCGCGCCCACACGGTCGTCCCGGTGACGGTGCCCGCACAGACCGCGGCCGCGCCCGAGCGGGCCGTCGCCGAGGCGGCTCGCTGAGCCGTTCCTGGACGGCCCGGGTGGGTGCCGCCGATGGGCGGCCCGCCACGAGCCGTGACAGCATCGGTACGGACATCCACCGGTCTGGGGGGCCAACGGACGGATCGGAGACCCCCGATGCGACTCGGACCGCTCACGGGCCTCGTGGCCGTGATCCTCGCCGCCGTCTCCTACGCACTCCAGGGAGACACCCCGGGGATCGGCAGTTCCGGGGTCGCGGTCAGGGCGTTCTACCTCGCCCATGGCACCCGGCAGGGCGTCGGGCTGTATCTGCTGCTCGTCGCCGGGCTCTTCCTGACGTTCTTCGCCGGCTACCTGCGGCACGTCCTGGCCGGTTCCGACCGCACCGGCTGGCTTCCCCAGGTCTCCTTCGCCGGCGGCATCCTGGCCGCCCTCGGCTTCTGGATCAGCGCCGGGCTCACCCTCAGTCTTGTGGAGGCCGCCGACCAGGTCCTGGTCGGCGGTGGGGCACTGCAGGCCCTCAACGCCCTGAGCAGTGACCTGTTCATGCCCGTCCTGGCAGGGATCGGCGTCATGCTCCTCGGAGCCGGGACGGTCGTCTCCCTCAGCACGGGCGGGCCGCTGCCGCAGTGGCTGGGGTGGGCGGGCTTCGTCCTGGGCGTGCTGATGTTCATCCCGTACGCCGGCTTCATCGGCCTGGGGCTCGCCGGGCTCTGGGTCATCGCCGTGTGCGTGCTGCTGCTCGTCCAGGGGCGGCGGGAGCCCGGCCCGGACGGCCCTGTGGGCCCGGACCGGCCCCGGGGCGGGGCCACCGGCTGACGCGCCCGCGGCGTCCTGTTCGGGAGACGGAGCACGGGCCGCGACAGCACGGGCCCGCGGTGCCCCGCGGTGCGGCGCCCACTCCACCCGGACGGCGTCCTCCCGCCCGCGGGCCGGCCCCGGCCGCCCGTCCGGCGCCGGTTCAGCCCCTCACGCGGTAGGCGGTGCCGTCGGCAGTCCGCTCCAGCCAGCCGCCCTCCACCAGGTAGCGGCGCAGGGCGGCGCAATCGTCGTGCACCGTGCGCAGCGCCTCGTTGACCTCGCGCTCGTGGTAGTCCTGCCCCGGCTGGAAGAGCGTCTCGGTCAGATGCCGCAGCAACTGCTCGCGCCGCGCCGCCCGGCGCGGGATGACCGTGAGCCGCCCCTGTGAGAACAGGGCCGACACCGCGTGCGCACCACTCTCGGACACCACGTACTCCTCCGCGTTCGCGACGACAGACCTCGCCAGGCAGCGTGACACGCGGCGCCGACCAGGGCACGCGAATATCACCTGGCACGATGGGGGAATGAGCGTCGTCAAGATCAACGTACTGACCGTCCCAGCCGAGCAGCGCGAGGTCCTGGAGCAGCGGTTCGCCTCGCGGGCGGGCGCCGTCGAGAGTTCGGACGGCTTCGAGTGGTTCGAACTGCTGCGCCCGGTCGAGGGCACCGACCAGTACCTCGTGTACACGCGCTGGCGCAGCGAGGAGGACTTCCGCAACTGGATGTCCGGCCCGATGCAGGCCGCCCACCGCGAGGGCGGCGAGGGCGGCGGCGAGCGCCCCCGGCCGGCCGCCACCGGTTCCACGCTGTGGTCCTTCGAGGTCGTCCAGCAGGCCGCGCCGAAGCAGCCCTGACCCCTGGCGGCGCCCCGCCCCTCCGGGGCGCCGCCACCCGCCGTGCCCTGGAAACCGCCTTGCCGTGCGCCGTCACCGGACGTCAGGGTGGGGCCATGGAAAGGCCCCTGCTCTTCCTCGACGTCGACGGCCCGCTCAACCCGTACGCGGCCGAGCCCACCCGGCGACCTCAGGGTTACACCACGCTGCGCGTGCCGGCGTCCGGTGTCTCGGCGCGTCCGTTGCGGGTGTGGCTCCATCCCGCGCACGGTGAGGCGCTGCTCGGGCTGGGGTTCGAACTGTGCTGGGCCACGACGTGGATGGCGGAGGCCAACCACTGGATCGGCCCCGTCATCGGGCTGCCCGAGTTGCCGTACGTCGACTTCGGCGACGCGCTGTTCGCGCACCGCCCCGATCTCGTGCACTGGAAGACCGAAACACTCATAGCCCACGCCGCCGGCCGCCCGTTCGCCTGGGTCGACGACGAGCAGAGCCCCGCCGACGCGGACTGGGTGGCCGCGCATCACCGCGGGCCGGCCCTCCTGCACCATGTCGATCCCCGCGTCGGTCTGCGCGAGCCCGACTTCGCGGCGCTCGCCGCCTTTGCCGCGTCACCGCGGGCGCCGCTGTGACGCGGTGACCGCGGCGCGGCCGACTCAGGCCGGGGGCCGCTGGGGGCCGGGGCGGTCCTGGTCCTGGCCGCACAGCTCGGTGGTCAGCCGGGTGAGCAGGGCCGCCAGCTCGGCGTGGCGGTCGGGGTCCCAGTCGCCGAGGAGGTCGGCCAGCACCTTGCGGCGGGCCTCGGTCAGCAGGGCCACGATCTCCTGACCTCGTTCGGTGAGATGGAGCGGGTTGCCGCGCCGCACGGCGTAGCGGTGTTCCTCGACCTCGAAGGCGGCGCGCTCGATGACGTTGTACGGCACCGTGGTCTGCACGGACAGGTCGACCGGGTCGGCGGAGCCGGTGCGGGCGATGTAGAGCAGCAGCCAGGCGGCGGCGGGCTGGAGGTCGAGGCCGGCCAGCGCGGTGATCCGCGCGTACAGGTCGCGGCGGGCCTCCCGGCTGCCGAGGAGGCTCAGACCGCGGGCGATCTCGTCGAGGGAGGAGCGGTCGACGGGGTTGGCACCCAGCGTCTCGCTCGCGTCGGGCACGGTGACCGAGCGCCGCAGCGGCTGCTCCTTCAGGAACCAGGCCAGCACGAAGGCGAGCACGCAGATCGGCACCGCCCACAGGAAGACGCCGGTGATGGCGGTCGAGTACGCGTGCAGCACCGGTTCGCGCACGGACGGCGGGAGCTGCCGCACCCCGCGCGGATCGGACTGGATCATGGCCGGGTCGAATCCGGGCGGCAGGCTCAGTCCGGTGAGCGCGGCGGTGATCGCGCGGGCGAGGCCGGTCGCGAAGATCGTGCCGAAGATGGAGACGCCGAAAGCGGCCCCGACCGAGCGGAAGAAGGTGGCGCCGGAGGTGGCGGCTCCCAGGTCGGAGTAGTCCACGGCGTTCTGCACGGCGAGGATCAGGATCTGCAGGACCAGGCCGAGCCCGAGCCCGAAGACGAGCAGGTAGGTGCTCAGCACCCACACCGGGGTGGTCTCGTCGAGCTGGTGCAGCAGGAACAGCCCGAGGATCGTCACGGCGGTCCCCGCGATCGGGAAGACCTTGTAGTGGCCGGTGCGCGAGACGATCTGACCGGAGCCCGTGGAGGCCACCAGCATGCCGACCACCATGGGGATCATGTGCACGCCCGACCAGGTCGGCGAGTAGCCGTGAACGACCTGGAGGAAGGTCGGCAGGAAGGTCAGCGAGCCGAACATGGCGAAGCCGACGACGAAGGAGATCACCGAGCACAGCCAGAAGGTGCGGACGCGGAACAGCCGCAGCGGCAGCACCGCTTCCTGCGCCCGCCGCTCGACGAGGACGAAGGCCGCGATCAGCACGACGCCCAGCACCGCGAGCCCGACGACCTGCCAGGAGCCCCAGGCCCACGTCGTGCCGCCCAGCGACGTCATCAGCACCAGACAGGTGGCGGCGGCCGCCACCAGCACCATGCCCCAGTAGTCGATGCGGTGCGTGGTCCGCCGGACCGGGATGTGCAGCACGGTGGCGATGACGGCGAGTGCGAGGATGCCGAGGGGGAGGTTGACGTAGAACACCCAGCGCCAGCTCAGGGTGTCGACGAACAGCCCGCCCAGCAGCGGTCCGAGCACGCTGCTCGCCCCGAACACCGCCCCGAACGCGCCCTGGTAGCGCCCCCGCTCGCGCGGCGGCACGATGTCGCCCACGATCGCCATGGACAGCACGATCAGCCCGCCGCCGCCCAGGCCCTGCAGCGCACGGAAGGCGATGAGCTCGCCCAGGCTCCGGGAGAGGCCGCACAGCGCGGAACCGATCAGGAAGAGCACGATGACGGCCTGGAAGAGCTTCTTCCGCCCGTACATGTCACCGAGCTTGCCCCACAGCGGGGTGGCGGCGGTCGAGGCCAGAAGATAGGCGGTGACCACCCAGGACAGGTGCTTCAGGCCGCCCAGGTCGCTGACGATCGTCGGCAGCGCGGTGGAGACGATCGTCTGGTCGAGAGCGGCCAGCAGCAGACCGAGCGCGAGCGCGCCGATCGCGAGGTACACCGACCGCTTGTCGGTCACTGCCGAGGGGCCGCCCGCTGTCGTCTGCCCTGCCGGGGCAGTGGTCTCGTCCTGCGCCATTGGCACTCGTTCCGCTCGGGCACCGGGGCTCGGTACCGCGTTCACGCTATTTCCCTGTAAATATTCACACCCTTTCCACAGGATTGGCGTGTTTGTGCGACCGTCGGGACCGAAGACGCCTGGGCACCGGGTCCGCGCGGTCTGCATAATCACTGCGTCTGTCAGGACGTGGGGAGGGGGCGCCGGTGGCGTCGGACGCGCCGGGATCGCCGGCTTCGCAGGAGGAACAGCTGTACGAGTCGCTCCGGGTGCGGCCGTATGTGCCGGGGCCCGAGGGCTACGCGGACCTCGAGGAACCCGTCCCGGCCGCCGTGGCGGCGGGGGCCGCCGAGGCCTTCCCGGAGCGGCAGGACGACCCGCCGACGGCGCCTCTGCCGCCCGTGCCGCCGAACGCTCCCGTGCCGCCGAACGCTCCGGGGCCGTCCGCGGCGGCGGGGCAGGAGGAGGACACCGACATCATCGACCTCGGCACCGTCTCCTCGGAACGGCTGCCGGAGCCGGCGGCCGCCACGTCCGGGGAACCCGCGCCCCACCCCTCCCGCGTCGGGGGCAGACGCCGCCCCGGGGTTCGGCGCCGCCGTGGCGCGCTCGTCGCGGGCGCGGGCATCGCGGCCCTCGGCCTCGCCGTCGGGGCGGTCCTCGTCACCGCCCAGCTGACCGGCAGCCCCGACCGTACCGAGGCCGCCCCAGACCAGGGCGCCTCCGAGGCGGCCGTGGAACTGCCGTCCTCCGCAACGGCTTCGGCCTCCGCCGGGCGTTCGGCCTCGCCCACCGCCTCGCCTTCCGCGCCGGCCTCCGCGAGTGCCTCGGCCTCCGTGACGGCCTCCGCCCCCGCCCCCGCCTCCGCCTCGGCGTCGGCGTCCTCGTCCTCTGAGACGACCGGCGGGCCGACGCCCGGCACCACCGCGTCCCGCCCGACGTCCCCCGACGGCGGTGAGACCTCCCAGCCGCCCGGCTCGGCACCGCCGGCCGTGCCCGCGACGCTGCAGCGCGGCGACACCGGCCCCGCCGTCGTGGACCTCCAGAACCGTCTCAAGGCGGTGCGGCTCTACTACGGCCCCGCCGACGGCGACTACAGCCGGCAGGTCGGTGACGCGGTGGCCCGCTTCCAGTTCTTCTACAAGGTCGAGGGCGACCCGCAGGGCGTCTACGGACCCCACACCCGGGCCGCCCTGGAGGCGCGGACCGGGTCCTCACCGGACCAGGGCACGGACTCCGGCGAGATCGACGCCGACGGAACCGGCGGTGGGACCGGCAACGGGACGGGAAACGCGAACGGCGGCCGCAACTGACGGTCGGCCGACCTGACGGCCACGTCCCGCGCGCAGCGCCGGCCCAGGGGACCTCGTCCCCCGGCGGGCGCCGTCGTATCGGTGCCGGTCGCTCATGCAGGATGGGGGCGTGGCGATCGACGACTTCGGGCTGAGGGGCTTCCAGCTCGTCCTGCTGCGGCGCATGGCCGACCACCGGCCGGAACTGGTGGAGGAGGCGCTGCGCACGCTCGGGGCGAGCCGTACCGAGATGCGCGAGGCCAACCGCCGCTGGCAGGCATGGGGGCACGCCAGGGGCTTCCCGCGCGGCGAGCGCCGCTATCGGACGGTGCTCGGACCGCCCGAGGCGGTGCTCCGGCGCCGGGTGGGCGACCTGACCTGTACGGCGCTGCTCTGGCCGGTCCCGCTGTGGCCGTCGCTGCGTTTCGAGGTGCTGTGCGCACCGGGCGGCAGGGCGGTCTGGAACGAGTGGCTGGTCCGCGCGCCGGGGGAGCCGGGGCCGAGGCTGTCCGGAGTGGACGACCTCGCGCCCTGGTCCTGCACCGTCGACGAGGTGGCCCGGGCGTTCCCGCCCGCACGCCCCATGGAAGGCGACGCCCCCACCCGCTGGCGACTGGAGTTCACCGATCCTCAGGCCCCGCCCGGGGCGGCTCGCCGGACCGCCGGCTTCACCTACGGACTGCTGCAGTACGTGGACGGGACGGCCGCCGCTTTGTGAGGAGGGCGAGCGCGGACGGCGCCCGGTGCCGGACGCGCTCGCCCGGGTACGCCCGGCACCCCCCCTGGCGGAACCGCGGCGCGATTTTGTATCGTGTAGGAACAAAGTGGTTCCGCCCGTTTCCCCTGACCGGCGGGCGGGCCACTTGCCTGTGCCCCCGAGGAGTTTCATGCTGCCGCCGTCCACCGTCGTCCCCGCCCGCGCGCTGCTGCTGGACATGGACGGAACGCTGGTCAACTCCGACGCCGTGGTCGAGCGCTGCTGGCGCCGGTGGGCCGCGGGGCACGGACTCGACGGCGATGCCGTGATGAAGACCGTCCACGGCCGCCAGGGCTACGCCACGATGGCGGTGCTGCTCCCGGACCGCCCGATGGCGGAGAACCACGCCGACAACGCGCGCATGCTCGCCGAGGAGACCGCCGACCTCGACGGCGTCGTCCCCGTCGAGGGCGCCCCGGCCTTCATGGCCGCGCTGCAGGGCCGGCCGCACGCCCTGGTGACCTCCGCGGACGAGGGCCTCGCCCGGGCCCGCATGGGCGCCGCCCGTCTCCCGCTGCCCGCCGTCATGGTCACCGCTGAGAGCGTCAGCGCCAGCAAGCCGGACCCGGAGGGCTTCCTCAAGGGCGCCGCCGAGCTGGGCTTCGCCCCGGAGGACTGCGTGGTCTTCGAGGACTCCGAGGTCGGCATCGCGGCCGCCAAGGCCGCCGGAATGCGCGTGGTCGGCGTGGGCCCCCGCGCGGCGGTCCACCAGCCCACCGTCCACGTCGACACCCTCGCCGACATCCGCGTCCAGGCCACCGCCGACGGGGCTTTCCTGCTGCATGTCGGCGGCTGACCCCGGCCGGTTGGGCCCTCGACGGGCGCCCCTCGACGACATCGGCGCGTCGACGGGCGGTCAGGCGCCAGGGACCAGGTGGTGACGGCTCTCGCCCACGAGGAGCCGGCGCGGGCGACGGCCGGTCACAGGGCGTCGAGGAACGTGCGGACTGCCGCGGCGAAGCCGGCGGGATCGGTCTCGTGCACGGTGTGTCCCGTCGCGAGAGCGACGAGCCGGGTGTTCGGACGGCGGGCTGCCATGGCTTGGGCGTGGTCCAGGGTGAGCGTGTCGCTGCGGGTGCCGTGGACGAGCAGGGCCGGGCACTCGGTGGCGAGCCAGTCGTCCCAGTGGTTGCCGTTGACCTGGCCGACGGACGTGACCATGTCCTGTGGCCGGAAGGCCAGGCCCCAGCCGTCGGGATGTTCACGGATGGCGTCCGTCAGGTATCGAACCGCCGCTCCGAGTTGTTCGACCAGTGCCGTGCGGGTGGGTGCCCGATGCGGCCATGCCAGGCAGAAGGAGAGGTCGTCGTCGATCTCGGCGCCGATGTCCTCGATGACGAGCGCACTGACCACGTCGGGGTGGCGCGCGGCCAACTGGTAGGCGTTGACCCCGCCGAGGGAGTGGCCGAGCACCACCACCTGCCGCAGGCCGAGGTGGGCGATGAGCGCGGCCGCATCCTGAACGTAGCCTTCGCGAGAGAAGTCCGGGGGCCTGTCGGAGAAGCCGTGTCCGCGCTGGTCGAGCGCGACCACTCGCCAGGCGGGAGCCAGGGCGTGCGCCAGGCCGGTGAAGGTGCGGGCCTCGTTGAAGTGCCCGTGCAGGGCGAGCAGGGGCCGTCCCGGGCCCCCGAAGTCGAGGTAGGACAGGCGGCGTCCGTCCACCGTCAGTGCCGCGCGCGTCGGTTCGGGCTGGGATGTCGGCTGCATGAAGATCAGACTGCCATGGGAACGGCCCATCCGAACGGCTGTTCTCATGAAAGGTCCCGCCCGCGCATGTCTCGGAACCGGCCCGTCGCATATCGTCGCCAGGCGCACAGGCGCACAGGCGCACAGGCGCACAGGCGCACAGGCGCACAGGCGCACAGGCGCACAGGCGCACAGGCGCACAGGCGCACAGGCGCACTGCGACGTGGGCCGGCGCGGCGCCGGACCGCGGCGCGGAGCGCACCGACCGGGGGAAATGGCATGTGCCCCACGCCGCAGGAGTGACATCCTGGCGGGGTGAGCGGCCTGAACGGACCTGAGATCGGCATCAGCTTCGCCTCCCCGCTGCGGCTCTTCACCGCTGCGGTACGACGGGAGGGGCGGACCATCGTCGTCACCGACGGCGTGTCCTCCCTGGGGCACGTCGTGGAGTCACTCGGGGTCCCGCTCACCGAGGTCGGCCGGCTGCTGGTGGACGGCCGGGAGGTCCCCACCTCCTATGTGCCGATGTCCGGCGAGTACGTGGAGGTCGAGCCGGTCACCCGACCGCAGCGCGTTCCGGGTGCGCCGCTGCGCTTCCTGCTCGACGTGCACCTGGGCACCCTCGCGCGGCGCTTGCGGCTGCTGGGCGTCGACGCCGCGTACGAGAGCGAGGACATCGGCGACCCCGCCCTGGCCACCCGGTCGGCCGCCGAGCGGCGGGTGATGCTCTCCCGTGACCGCGGCCTGCTGCGCCGCCGGGAGCTGTGGGCGGGCGCGTACGTCTACAGCGACCAGCCCGACGAGCAACTGCGCGACGTGCTCGGCCGGTTCGCCCCGGCCCTGGAGCCCTGGACGCGCTGCGCGGCGTGCAACGGGCCGCTGCGGGAGGCCGACAAGGACGCGGTCTGGGAGAAGCTGGAGCACGGCACCCGACGCAGCTACGACGTGTTCGCGCAGTGCGCCGACTGCGAACGCCCGTACTGGCGCGGCGCGCACCATGCCCGCCTCGAGGCGATCGTCCGCGACGCGGTTCTCGAGTTCGGCGCGGCCCCCGCCGCCCCGTCGGCCTGAGGGCGCGGCCGGCCTCGGGGCGGCCTCGTCGTCCTGACCGCCGCGGGGGCGCGGGTCCGGTGATGTCCCGCACGGCGCGGGCGGCCGGGTCGCCGCGGGATGCCGCGCGTCGGCGGGCGAAAGCTCAGCAGCGTGCTCAGAGGCTGCTGACCCCGCGTCCCGGCCCCGCCCGGCCGTCGGGACCGCGGCCGGGACCGCGGCCGGGAACTCACGCCTTCCCCTCCGACGTCCACACCTCACGACGACGGAGGGAAGGCCGACCGCCATGGCAGAACTGCGCCTGGGCCCGCTGCTGAGGTACGTGGACGAGGACACGGCCACCGTGTGGGTCGAGGCCGACCGCCCCGCCACCGTGAGCGTCGCGTGCGACGACGGGGCCGGCGGCACCGAGCACACCTGGCAGATCGCCGGTCACCACTACGCGATCGTCACCGTGGGCGGGCTGCGCCCCGGCACCACCACGCCGTACCGCGTGCTCCTCGACGGGCAGCAGGTCTGGCCGCTGCCGGGCTCCCCGTACCCGCCGAGCACCATCCGCACCGCCCGGCACGGCGGCTACGGCGAAGGGGACGGGGAGGGGGACGGACGGCCGCTGCGGGTCGCCTTCGGCTCCTGCCGCTGGGCGGCACCGCCCCCGGACGAACCCGACCCCATCGGCCCGGACGCGCTGGACACCCTGGCCCACCACATCGCCTCCGGCGAGGCGCCCCGCCCCGACCTCCTGCTGCTGCTCGGCGACCAGATCTACGCCGACGAGACATCCGCGGCCACCCGCCGCTGGCTCGCCCGGCGCCGCGACCTGAACGACGCGCCCTGGGACCAGGTCGCCGACTACGAGGAATACGCTCACCTCTACTACGAGTCCTGGCTCGACCCGGACATCCGCTGGCTGCTGTCCACCGTGCCCAGCTGCATGATCTTCGACGACCACGACGTCGTGGACGACTGGAACACCTCCCACTCGTGGCGCGCCTCCATGCGGGAGACGGCCTGGTGGCACGAACGCGTCACCAGCGGCCTCACCTCGTACTGGGTCCACCAGCACCTCGGCAACCTCACCCCCGCCGAACTCGCCGCCGACGAACTCCTCGCGGCGGTGCGCGCCGCCGACGACGGCACCGAGACCCTGCGCGCCTTCGCCGCCCGTGTGGAGGCCGACCCGGCGCACACCCGCTGGAGCTACCGCCGTGACCTCGGGCGCACCCGCCTGCTCATGGTCGACTCACGTGCCGTCCGCGTCCTGGACGAACACGAACGCGCCATGCTCGACCCGGCGGAACTCGACTGGCTGCGCCGCAACGCCCGCCCCGACGGCAGCTTCGACCACCTGCTCATCGGCACCTCCCTGCCCTGGCTCCTCCCGCACGCCGTCCACGCCACCGAGGCCTGGAGCGCCGCCCTGTGCGGCGGCAGCCGCGGCCACCGCTGGACCCACCGCGGCGAACGCCTGCGCCGGGCCGGCGACCTCGAACACTGGTCGGCCTTCCCCGACTCCTTCGAGGACCTCGCCGGGATCCTCACCGACGCCGCCTGCGACGCCGAGGCCCCCGCCACGATCTGCGTCCTGTCCGGCGACGTCCACCACGCCTACACCGCCGAGGCCCACCGACCCGGCGCACCCCTGCGCTCCAGGCTGCTGCAACTCACCTGCTCCCCGGTGCACAACACGATCCCCGGGTACATGCGCCTGGCCTTCCGCTTCGCCTGGACCTGGCCCGCCCGCCTCGTCGGCCGCGCCCTCACCCGTCACGGCCGGGCCGCCACCCCCTCGCTGCGCTGGCGCAAACTGGACGGCCCGTGGTTCGGCAACCAGCTCATGACCCTGACCCTGCGCGGCCGTGCCGCGGAGCTCCGCCTCGACCAGACCCGTGCGCCGAAGGGGATCTCGCAGCGGGCAGCGCTGGTGACCGTGATGGACACGCGCCTCACGACCGGCTGACCCGACGACCGCGCCCGCTCGCCGCCGCCGGGAAGTCTTTGGAGGAGATACGCCCGAAGGGCGCCCCCGCGAGGGCGCCCTTCGGGCGTATCTCCTCCAAAGACCAGAAGCCTGTGGTTGGGGCACACCGCTCGGCTAGTGAATACGTAGAGTGATGACCGAGAAGAGGATCAGACCGACTGGCTTGGAGGGCGGCGTCGCCCTGGCGGCGGCCGACGGGGGATGGTTATTCGCCCGTCCACCGGTTGCGGTCATGCTCTAATCGCCGGATGACGAAGATTGAATCAGAGCTGATACGACGTTGGCTGAACGGTTGGACCGTGGCTCGCTCCCTGCCCGAGGCCGAGCCGGTCGAGTCCGCAGGGGACGGCCTGCGGTCCAAGTGCGACCAACCCGGCCGCGAGGTCGAGGTGTTCGCGCTGCGTGCGGACGAGGAGCCCGAGTCCTTGGCACGGCTGGCGGCAGCCGTCGCCGCCGCGAGGCAGACCACCTGGCTCACGGTGCCTACGCTGCGTCCAGGCACCGTCGAATCCGTCGTCGACGCCGCCGGACTGGAAGTGCTCCACCGGTCAGAGTGGTTCATGACGACCGATCTGACCGGGCACCCGCAGCACGCGCCCGCCGCGCCGTACGAGCGCGAGGTTCGCACGGAGGGACCAGTCACGGTCGTCTCCCTCCATGACTCCTCTGGAGAGGTGGCGGCGCGCGGCACCATCGCCGTGGTCGGCGCCGATGCGATCGCCGATCGCATCGAGACGGACGCGGCGCACCGGCGGCGCGGCCTGGGCCGCGCCATGATGAGCGCTCTGGCGGAGGCCGCCGTGGCCCAGGGCGCCCGTACCGGTCTTCTCATCGCCAGTGAGGACGGCCAGCACCTCTACTCCTCCCTCGGCTGGCGCCACGAAGCCGACGTCCTGATCGCCCGGGGGCCGGTGGTTGCCCTCAACCGGTAGGACTGGCTCACGCTGACCGATCCGGCCTTACGCACGGCGCACTCCGGCGGATCCCACCGAGCGAAGATGCCCGGATTTCCTTTAATTGCCTGTTCCGGCTGTATTCCGGTTGGCCGTCATTCTCGGCTGCCCCTGTCAGCGACCATCAGCAGGAAGGCGAAGCGCGCTGACGTACGGGCCGGGCGGGATGTGGAGGGTGGCGGTGTCGTAGTCGCCGAAGCGGAGCACGTTGTCCCTGCGGTGCGGACTGAGCGCGGCGATGTCGTCGGGGTTCACCTCCCGGCCTTGGGCGGCCATCTGGCGCAGTGTCTCGGTCATGTCGACGGTGGTGGAGAAGATGATGCTGTTGGCCATCAGGTCGAGGAACTTGACGGCCTTCTCGTGGAGTTCGGGATCGCGGGAGCGCAGGTAGCCCTCCCCGCCGAAGTGCAGCCACTTCGTGCACCCGTTGTATGCCTCGGCCTTGTTCGTCGCTCTGGTGATCTGCTCCCGCAGCTGCGGGTCCGACAGGTAGCGGTGCAGGACGATCGTCCGGACGGCGCGGCCGACCTCGCGGAAGACCCGGTAGATCTGGTTCTTGCGGGAATGGTTGTTCAGGCGCCGCAGGAGGGTGACGGAGGACACGGTGCCTTCCCGTACCGACAGGCCGACCTGCATGAGGTCCTTCCAGCCGCTCTCGATGAGGCGCCAGTCGATGCAGGTACGCGGATCAGCGGAGAACAGCGCGTCGATATGCCGGTAGCGCACCTGGGGATCGGGGCGGTGGAAGGTGAGGTCCTGGAAGTTCCGGATCCGCGGCAGCAGGTCGATGCAGAGCAGGTGGGCGAGCCCGAAGACCGGGAAGGACTGTCCCTGGGTGTCGGCGTGTACGGTGTCCGGCCTGACCTCCGACTCGTTCGCAAGGAGCGAGTCGATGAGGTAGACGGCCTCCCACACCCCACAAGGGATGAACCGGGAGAAAAGCGCAACGTACGTGTCGGAGACCAGGTGGTGGGCGATCCCGCCGTAGCCGCCGTAGCGGATCGAGGTCTCGGCGAGGAGGTTGTCGATGACGGTGTCCATCATGGTGCCGTCCACCGCCGCCACCGACCCATCCCCCCACGCCGCCGTCAGGTCCAGGCCGGCGTGGGCGTTGACGACATCGGCCCCGCACCGGTTGAGAACCGGGATGGTGAAGTGGCGCTTCGCGATCGCGCCGAGTTCGTGCGCGGCCACGCTGCCCCGCATGTGGCGCACCGCCTGGGCGGGGCCGAGCCCGGAGCCGTAGACGAACGCGGTGGTCACGTAGCGCGGCAGGGGTTCCTTCAGCTTCGGCTCGCTGCCCGAGCGTGGGCCGGGCCGTTTCCACCAGTCCGTCCAGTGCGCCGCTCGCGCCAGATGTTCCAGCACGCTGCGGGCGGGAAGCCGCTCGGAGAGCCTTCCTCCAGCTTCTCCGCGGAGGCGGTGCGCTCGCCTGCTATGCGTAGAGCAAGGGAGGGGACGCCGGTGACCGGGTCGATGGTGAGGTCCTTGTTGTCCGGATACCCGGCGTCCACGGTCTCGGCGATCGTGGTGAGCCGCTCGCGCAGCTGAACGGTGAACTCGCTCGCGGTGGCCGGGATGCCGGCCTGCTCGCAGAAGCCGGTGAGCTTGGGCTCGCACTGCTCCCAGGGCAGGAGCATGCGGGTCCAGTCACCGTAGTCCTCGGCGCCGATCACGGCGACGTCGCCGCAGCGCAGCTCTTCCACGAGGCGGGCGAACACCATTGCCTCGAAATGGCGGCGGACCAGCATCCCCGGCTGCTGGCGGGAGTAGACGGTCTTCAGCCACATCTTCGGCGCGAACGACAGGTCCAGCCGTATCAACTCCCCGTTCTCGTCCTTGCGGGTGGGATGCGTGTCCGCCACGAGGGGCCGGGTGAGGTGCTGGTGAGCGAGGACGTGGTCCATCGCGTCCAGCACGCTGCGGTCGGTCGAGGTCGCGGTGAACGACAGACGGCGGGCGATCTTGAACATGGTCGGCCGGTCCGGCTTGAAGAAGCGCTCTACCAGTGCCGTGTAGTTGCTGCCCCGGTAGGCGTCCAGAGCCTCCAGCTCCGCCAGCTGGGCGTCGAACCCTCCCGCCGTCTCGATCGCGGCCCGGGCGTTCTTCAGCGCCAGCAGGTCATCCAGCCACGCCTCCCCCTCCCACGCGCCGGGAGCTGCCTCGCCACTGCCGCGCAGGGCGGAGCACGTCCCGGAGGGTGGCCAGGAGCTGCTCGGTGGTCTCCTTCTGCCGTTTCTCGATCTCCAGCAGCTCTTCCTGGGCCCGCTTGAGGTGCCGGGACATGCGCTTGGAGAGCATCACCACGGTCTCGTCCCGCACCGCCGCCTGCACCTGCGCGAGCAGGCACACGGTCATCGCGGTACGGCGGGGCTCGGCAATGTCCTTCATCTCGCCCACCGACAGCACCCTCGCCTGCTCGGCCAGCGCGGCCACCTTCGCCGGCGGTGTCTTCCCCACCCAGAAGACGGCATCCCCCAGCCCGTCCACCCTCTCCATCCGCTCCGCATGGGCCCTGAACCGCGACCAGGTCGCCCGCCGGGCGGGCTGCTTGATCCACGCGAACAGGCTCTGGTACTCGCCCTCGACGACCTCCAACATGCCCGCGACCCGCTCCCGCGCCGCGTCACTCATGCGCGCGACGATCGCCTCGCACTGCGAGGCTTCCACCTCGAAGCGGATACGGGCGGCCATCCGGTCCAGGGTGGAAAACGCAGGCAGCTCCAGCCGCTCCTTCTGTCGGACCAGCTCCTCCAGCGCCACGTTCACCAGGTCCGCGGTATGCGCCTTCACCGGCGCCGCCGCCCGCATCGCCGCCTCCGCGACCGCGCGGGCCTCGCCCGGCCTGTGCTTCAGCTCCAGACGGTCACGTACGGCCGACCGGTAGCGCTCCTCGCTCCGTTCGGAATCCGCCTCTGGCACCGTCCCCGCAGTGAGCCTCGCCTGATCGCGCACGTGAGCCACGACCACCTCGGGTATCTCCCCGAGGTTGGGGACACGGCCCAGCCGCGCCGCGGACTTCAGCATCACCAGCAGCGCCAAGAGCCGGCTTGGGCGGTCATGCGTACGCTCACGCGCCCAAACCACATCCTCCGCCGACGTCGTGAGAAACTCCCGCAACTCCCGTTCCGAGATCAGCCTCTTGAACCTCGGATACGCCGTCCGCTCCAGCGACGCCACACCAACCGCCCCACACCCGACCGACTGACAGCGGCCACCATAAGCAGCGACCAGCGGCGTGGCGGAGGCCAGGGCTGGATCACGGAGCGTATGCACACTCACCGTATTCGATCGTCACGCTCTGCCATGAAGTGGCGGCTATTTTGCGTATCTCCTCCGCCCACCCGGGAAGCACGACGCGGGCGGAGGGCCCGCGTTGGCGCGGGCCCTCCGCCGTGGTGCGGGTACCGGATCAGAAGCGGGTGGTGCTGTTGAACCTGGCGGTCGACCAGAGGTAGCCCAGGACGGTGAGCCCGACGCACCAGGCGGCGGCGATCCAGCCGTCGTCGCCGATCCCGGTGCCGAGGAGGAGGCCGCGGAGGGTCTCGATGGCGGGGGTGAACGGCTGGAACTGGGCGATGGGCTGGAACCAGCCGGGCATGGAGTGGAGGGGGACGAAGGCGCTGGACAGCAGCGGCAGCAGGATCAGGGGCGTCGCGTTGTTGCTGGCGGCCTCGGCGTTGGGGCTGACCAGGCCCATGCCGACGGCGATCCAGGTCAGTGCGGTGGCGAAGCCGACGAGGAGGGCGAGGGCGGCGAGCCATTCCAGGGGAGTGGCGCCGGTGGAGCGGAAGCCGATGGCGACGGCGACGGCGACGGCGCCGACGAGGACGACGCTGATGACGGACTGCAGGACGCTGCCGATGACGTGTCCGACGATCACGGAGCCGCGGTGGATGGCCATGGTGCGGAACCGGGCGATGATGCCCTCGGTCATGTCGTTGGAGACGGAGACGGCGGTGCCGACGGTCGTGCTGCCGATGGTCATCAGGAGCAGGCCCGGGACGAGGTAGGCGATGTAGGCGGAGCGGTCGGGGGCGCCGCCGCCGATCCCGGCGCTCATGGTGTCGCCGAAGACGTAGACGAACAGCAGGAGCAGCATGATCGGGGTGAGCAGGAGGTTGAGGGTGAGGGAGGGGTAGCGGCGGGCGTGCAGGAGGTTGCGGCGGAGCATGGTGGTGCAGTCGCGCAGGGCGAGGGCCGGGGTACTCATCGCAGGGCCTCCGTGGGCTGGTGGGGGAGGGTGGTGTCGCCGGTGAGGGCGAAGAAGACGTCGTCGAGGTCGGGCGTGTGGACGGTCAGTTCGTCGGCGTGGACGGCGGCGGCCTCGAGTCGGTCCAGCAGATTGCGCAGCGCGCGCTGACTGCCGTCGCTGGGGATCCGCAGCGTCAGGGTGTCGTCGTCGCCGACGGCGGCCGCCAGGGCGGTGGCGGCCTCGCGGTAGGCCGCGGGGTCGGTGAAGCGGAGGCGGACGTGTCCGCCGGGGATGAGCCGCTTGAGTTCCTCGGCGGTGCCCTCGGCGACGATGGTGCCGTTGTTCAGCACCGCTATGCGGTCGGCGAGTTCGTCGGCCTCCTCCAGGTACTGGGTGGTGAGGAAGACGGTGACGCCGGCGCGGACGAGGTCGCGGATGATCTGCCACATGGTGTGCCGGGAGCGGGGGTCGAGGCCGGTGGTGGGCTCGTCGAGGAAGATGACACGGGGGTCGCCGACCAGGGTCATGGCGATGTCCAGGCGGCGCTTCATGCCGCCCGAGTAGGTGGAGGCCGGCTTCTTCGCGGCATCCACCAGGTCGAACCGCTCCAGCAGTTCGGCGGCGACCCGGCGCCCCTCGCGCTTGGACAGGTGGTGCAGGTCGGCCATGAGGAGCATGTTCTCCTCGCCGGTGATCAGTCCGTCGACGGCGGAGAACTGCCCGGTGACGCCGATCGCCGCGCGCACCGCCTGCGGCTCGCTCGCGAGGTCGTGGCCCGCGACCTGGGCCTGCCCGCCGTCGGCCGTGATGAGGGTGGACAGGATCTTCACGGCGGTGGTCTTGCCGGCGCCGTTCGGACCCAGCAGCGCGAAGACGGAACCGGCGGGGATGCGCAGGTCGATGCCGTCGAGCACGGTCTTGTCGCCGAAGGACTTGCGAAGACCGATGGCGGAGACGGCGGCCGGTGGCGCGTGGCCGTCCGACTGGTTGGACGTGGGCATGACAGATGCAGCCATGGGACCCTCCGATCGAAGGCTCAAGTGAGTGGGGTCGGGGGCGCGGGCGCCCGAAGGTCGTGCTGGTCAGGGCCGGGCGCGGTGGATCTCGATGTTGCCCCAGCGGGTCCGGGCGTGGACCTCGACGGAGTCCTCGGTCTTCTGCGGGGGCTCGGAGCCGGCGAGCGTGTTGCGCACCTGCCCGCGCTCGGAGCTGACGTCGAGCCAGGCGGCCGTGCCCTCGCGGACGCCGACCTCGATGGCGCCGTAGGAGGTCTCCAGCCGGACGGTGCCGCGCGCGACGTCGGCGACCCGCAGGTTGCCGTGGGCGACGGTGGCCGTGACCGAGCTCTCCGCGCGCGCGATGTCGACGTTGCCGTGTGCTCCGCGCACCCGCAGTTCGCCGAGCGCGGCGCCGACGGTCGTGGTGCCGTGCGAGTTCTTCATGTCGGCGGGGCCGTGGACCGTGCCGACGCGCAGGCTGCCGGAGCTGGTGGTGATCTCGGCCGAGCCCTCGATCCGGTCGACGGCGACCGCGCCGTGCGAGGCGGTCAGCTGCAGCGGGCCGGTCGTGTCGAAGCGGACGTCGTTGGACGAGGTCTTGACCCGGACCTCGCCCAGCCGGCCCTCGCCGAGCACCTGGGTCCAGGAGCCGGTCACGTCGACGTGCGAGCCCGCGGGCAGTTCGACCGTCACGTCGACGACGCCGCTGGGACCGATGAGGAAGCGCTCCTTCGTCCTGACGGTCAGGGCGCCGCCCGCGAACGCGACCTCGGTCTGCTCGGCGGCCCGTACGTCCTTGTCCCGCTTCGGCTCGCGGGGCCGCACCTCGACCACGGTGTCGGAGCGGTCGCCCGCGGTGAACCGGATGGAGCCGGCGCCCACATGGGCGGTGACGGTGATCGGTTCGGGAGTGTCGAAAGAAGGCATGGCTGTCCCGTCCTCCTGAGTCCTGGGGTCGTCCCCGCTGGTGGGACGTGGTGTGGGCGAAGTGGGTCGGGGCGCGGGCGCGGCTAGCGCACCCAGCCCCGGAAGCTCTGTCCGGTGGTGCGGGTCCTCTCCGTCGCACGGGCCTGCGGGGCGCCGCCGACCGCGGTCGACACGGCGCGCACCAGCCACGCGTTGACCGACAGGCCCTCGCGGTTCGCGGCCTCCTCGGCGCGGGCCTTGAGGTGGGCCGGAAGGCGGAGGTTGACGCGGGCGGTGGCCCCCTCGTCGCCTTCGGCCGGGACAGCGGCCCGGGGCGGTTCGACGGGCACGAGGCCCCCGTCCGCCGGGTCGCCGCCGGTGGGCGGCAGCGTCACCACGAAGTCGGGGTCCAGGCCGCGCAGCCGTACGTCGACCGAGCCGGGGGCGAGTTCGCGGGTGATCTCGTCCATCGCGGCGGAGAGCACGTTGAGCATGGTCAGGCGGGTCGCCGACTCCAGGGGAGCGGTGAGCCGCTCGGCCAGCGCACGCGCGTCCTCCCCGCCGGCTGCGGCGGCCACCGCGAGCTCGCGGCGGAGGGTGTCGACATACGGGGTGAGGTCCATGACGCCATGGTGGCACCACAATGGCGCAAGCGCAAGCCCCTGGTGGTGCCCCGCGGGGCGGTTGAGTGGTCGCGGGTGGCCTGACCTGGGGAAATGTAACGCTGGCTGATCGGGTGGCGATGGTGCCATGGGTGCCAGATGCGTCATCCGCGGTGGGGTGTGGCACTGGGTGGCGTCAGGTGGTGCCATGCGGTGCCAGTTGATGCCAGTCGATGCCGCCGTGCCTGCCGATGGTGCCGTGGACGCTATCCCCCGTGCTCGTCGAGCCAGAGGACGATCCCGGTCACGCCGCCCAGGACGGACGCGACGCCCGCGCGGATCGCCGCGGCGCAGCGGGCGGGGGTGAAGGACGCGGGATCGTACGTCGAGGACATGCCCAGGCCCTCGCCGCGGAAGGACGCGCCGGACCAGTCCACGGCGGTGACGTTGCCGGTGGGCTCCGCCAACTCCGCGCCCACCACGAGGAACTGCTGGGACAGGTGGTTCGGGGTGACCGTGGCCATGGGGTCGATCAGGTCGTTGCCGGCGCTGACGATGAGGTCCGGGTGCATGTCGAGGGCCCGGGTGATGCCGGGCAGGAGGTCGGCGGGGTGGTCGATGGCGACCTTCCTGAGGTCGACGTGTTCGGCCCGGGCCCATTCCTCGACCGCGGTCACCAGCTCCTTGGTCGGGCGGTCGTCGCCCGAGGTCACCAGGGCGACGCGGTAGCCCTCGGAGGGGTGGACCCGGGACCATGAGCCCGGGCTCGGGGTGGCGGTGGCCTCGGGGGCGGGTGGGTCGGCGCGGTCGACGAATCCCGGTCCGGGGGTGCCGATGGCACTGGGTCGCGGGTGCGGTTTCGACCAGTCGTCGCCGGAGCCGCATCCGGTGAGCAGCGCGGCGGCCGCTGCCAGGGTGGCGGCGGCGCGGAGCGGGGGGCGCAAGGCGATCGACCTCCGGGTGGTGACAGGTGGTGCTGTCCCATCCTGCATTCCGCTTCCGGCCCGCTCCATCCACGAGGGGCCGTCATCGCGGTTGTTCGCGCAGGATTCGCCGAACGGCCGGTTCCGGTTCACCCATGGCGTGCACCGTGCAGGGGCAACCTCAAGGAGCCACCATGTCACAACGCGTCCGCCGCAGCTTTCTCTGGATCATCGCGGCGGTGATCGCGATCCTCGGCCTCGGGCAGCAGCCCGCACTCGCGCACGGTTTCACCTCGACCGTGTACGCGGACGTCGCCTCCACCGACGGGGGTCGCCTCCGTACGACGCTGCAACTCGAGTACGACCTCTTCGTCGTGTCGGCCGCCGACGCCGGGCACGACGACGCCCTCTTCCGCGCAGGGACCGCAGCTTTCGACGCCGGTGACTCCCACGCCCAGGCCGCGGCGCTGGAGGCGCACGCGAAGTCCGCCGTCGCGTACGCGAGTCGGCGCTTCACGGTGACCTCGGACGGCGCCGCCTGCACGGCGGCCCGGGCCGGCGGTTTCACGATGGGCATGCGGGAGGGCGTGCCGTACACCACCCTCCGGCTGGACTGGCGCTGCCCGCAGGGCGACGACCGCGCGGTGCGCAGCGGCCTGTTCCCGGACGCCGAGGGGTACGTCAAGGGGACCAAGACCATCGTCACGTACGCCGTCGACGGCAGGTCGGGCAGTGCCGCCCTCGACGCCGAGCACCCCTCCTTCTCCCTCGGGCAGGCGTGGTACGAGCGGTTCTGGGAGTTCTTCCGCCTGGGCGCGGAGCACCTGCTGAGCGGGATCGACCACATCCTGTTCCTCCTCGCCCTGATCGCCGGTTCGCGGCGGCCGCGCGAGATCGTGCTGGCGGCGACCAGCTTCACGCTGGCGCACTCGGTCACCTTCATGCTGGCCGCGCTCGGCGTGGTCGACGTGCCGTCGCGGATCGTGGAGCCGGTCATCGCGCTGTCGATCGCCGTGGTCGCCGGCTGGTACCTGTGGCGCGTCTGGCGGCGCGGTGACCACGCCACCGAGCTCGAGGCCCCCGGCCAGGGGCACTTCAGCCTGGACAGGGCCGGATGGACCCGCCTTGGTGTCGTGTTCTGCTTCGGCCTTGTGCACGGCCTCGGCTTCGCGGGCGCGCTGGGCATCGACGAGGCGTGGTCGTGGACGCTGCTGTGGTCCCTGCTGGTGTTCAACGTGGGCATCGAGGTCGTCCAGTTGGCCATCATCGCCGTCGTCTTCCCGCTGCTGGTCGTGCTGCGCCGCCGTTCGCCGCGGGCGGGCCTGTGGGCGACGGGCGCGCTGTCCGCGGGGGTGGCCGTGATGGGGCTGGTGTGGTTCGTGCAGCGCGTGGCCGGAGTCTGAGATTCCGTTCAGCGCTCGTGCGATGTTCAACTGCCACGCAGCTCGTATTTATGTTCGCTTTACCTGCCGCGGTGAGCGTGGGCATCTCCACTCGCTGCACACCATGTGTGCACAGAAGGAAAAGACAGAGATGAGATCGAGCAACTCCCCGCGGACCTCCGGGTCCGCGCGGCGCCGTGTGGCCACCGGGGCCACCGCGGCGTTCCTCGGCCTGACGGTCGCCCTCGGCAACGGCCTGGTCAGCACGGCCTCCGCCGCCGACTCCGCCACCCTGAGCGGCATCGTCCTCGGCGTCGGCGCGAACGAGACGCAGCGCACCGTGACGTGGTACTCCTCGGCCGACACGGCGCAGAAGATCCAGGTCGCCCCGACCGCGCAGCTGGTGAACAACGAGTTCCCGGCCGACGCCGCCGTCTTCGACGCCACCGGCACGGCGAACATCGCCACCAGCGGCGGCTACAACCGCCACGCGACGATCACCGGTCTGAAGGAGAACACCCAGTACTCCTACCGGGTCGGCAGCGAGGGCAACTGGTCCACCGCGTACTCCTTCAAGACCCAGGACTTCGAGGGCGAGTACGACTTCCTGTTCTACGGCGACCCGCAGATCGGCTCCTCCGGCAACCTGGCGAAGGACCAGGCCGGCTGGCAGGACACGGTCGACGTCTCGCTGAAGGCCAACCCGAACGCCGAGCTCCTGGTGTCCGGCGGCGACCAGGTCGAGAGCGCCAACAACGAGGACCACTGGAAGTCGTTCCTGGCTCCCGACGGTCTGCGCCAGTACCCGTGGGCGGCCACCATCGGCAACCACGACGTCGGCGGCAAGGCCTACGAGCAGCACTTCACCACCCCGAACACCGACCGCTCGGCCCCGTACTACGACAACGGGAACCCCGACGGCACCAAGTCCGGCGGTGACTACTGGTACATCTACAAGGACGTGCTGTTCATCGACCTGAACAGCAACAGCTACAACTCCGCCAACGGCGGCGGTGACGCGGCGCACATCAACTACGTGACCGACGTCATCAACAAGCACGGCAACGAGGCCAAGTGGAAGGTCCTCGTCTACCACCACGCGATCTACTCGCCGGCCTCGCACGCCAAGGACGGCGACAACAAGCTGCGTCGTACGGACTTCCCGACCACGTTCTCCAAGCTCGGCGTGGACCTCGTCCTGCAGGGCCACGACCACAGCTACTCCCGCAGCTACCTGATCAAGAACGGTGAGAAGGCGAACCCGGCCGAGCAGCCCGGTGCCGCCGACGTGTACCCCGGCCCCGGCGGCGTCCTCTACGTGACGGCCAACTCCGCCTCCGGCTCGAAGTACTACGACATCACCAAGCCGGACAGCAGCGGCACCAGCGGCGCGGGCAACGGCGCCGACCCGCTGAACCCGGGCAACTACTGGTACAACTCGGTCCAGAACCAGGAGCACGTCCGCACCTACGTCAAGGTCCAGGTGCGCAACGACAAGCTCGTGGTCGAGAACGTCCGCAGCGGCACCTGCGCGGCCCCGAACTCCGAGGTGGAGAACGGCGAGTGGTGCAACAACACCCCCGAGGGCCAGCCCGTCGGCTCGCTCGTCGACAAGGTGACGGTGCACCCGTACCACGGTGACAAGCAGGACCTGCAGGTCAACGTCCCGAACCCGGCTCCGGGCGAGTTCGGCTGGACGATCGACGGCTACAACGGCCTGGTGGACCTCGGTACCGCCAAGGAGCAGAACGGCGACCACTTCGTCGCGGGCGGCAAGATCAACCCGATCCTCGTCTCCGACAGCCGCCGTTCGCTCGCCCCGTGGTCGATCTCGGCCAACGTCGGCGACTTCAAGGACGCCGACAAGACGTTCTCCGGCTCCTACCTCGGCTGGACCCCGTACGTCCTCGACGGCGGCGCCGGTGCCGTGGCCGGTGACCCGGTGGCCTCCGGTTACGACGACCAGGGCAAGGGCCTGTCCGACTCGCGTGGCCTCGGCTCCGCCGAGCAGGGCCACCCGCGCGGCTCCGCCAAGCTCGGCGCCGACCTGGACCTGAAGATCCCGGACAGCGTCACCAAGGGCGGCTACCGCGCCACCCTCACGATCACTGCGCTGAGCAGCTGACCGTACCCGTTTGACGGGGGGGGGGGGGGGGGGGGGGGGGGGGGGGGGGGGGGGTGCCTCCTGGGCCCATAGACACCCCACCCCCCCCCCACCCCCCCCCCCCACCCACCCCCCCCCTCCCCCCCCCCCCCCCCCCCCCCCCCCCCCCCCCCCCCCCCCACCCCCCCCCCCCCTCCCCCCCCCTCCCCCCCCCCCCCCCCACGCCGTGGACGAGGGTGGGGGGGCCGCACCGGCCACGGGATGCGCGGCACGGCCGGGATCGGGCGTTCGGTCAGCGGCGGCCGCTCCAGGACTTCACGTCCACGATCCGGCGGTGGTCGTTGCGCAGGGTCGCGGTGTCGCGGCGGTCCCACACGGAGTTGCGGCGGTCCTGGAAGACGTCGCGCCGGCTGTCACGGCCGAAGCCGGTGTGCACGCGGAGCTTCGAGTGACCGACGAGGCGCACGTTGCCGAAGCGGTAGCGGTTGCCGTCGCGGTCCGACAGGGTCCAGCCGCGCAGGTTCACCGAGCCGCGGCTGGTGTTCACCACTTCGATCCACTCGCCGCCGCCGCGGCCGAAGCGGCCGTGGCCGTCGCGGGTGTTGACGTCGCCGATGACCACCGGGGACCGGCCGTGGTCCCGGTGGTCCACCGCGGTGGCCGGCAGGGCGGCGGCGGCCACGACCGCTCCGGAGGCGAGGACGGTGGTGATGACACGACGGGTGATACGAGCAGACATGATGCCCCCTCAACAAGGTTGCGTTCCCGGCCCCTTCGGGCCGTTCCCGCGGTGCGGATGCTTCGGCGGTTGCCGATGGCCTCACTCTGGCCCAGCGGCGGCGCACACAACCGGAACAATCGCTTCGCGTTACAGAATGCGGACATATCCGTAACTGTTAGCTGTAAGCCTCATCTGTCAGCCTGAAGTGCCTCAGCACCTACCTGCATCACGCATGCACCCGCTCGGCACCGCTGTCCCGGCTTTCTGGGGTCACCCGGACGAGGGCCCTGATCGCCGGGCGGTCCCCGGCGCCCCGAGCCGCGCCTCGGTAACGGAGAATCGCACCGTGGCGGCACACGGCGCGGGCCACGAGGGCGGCCCGGCACAGGACCACGGCTATCTGCTGGACACGCGGGTCGGGGCGGGGACCCGGGGAGGTCGACCGCCACCTGACGAACGTCGCCACCGGCACGCTCGACCTGGCCACGGCGCCCAATGGTCTCCGCCTGGGGCCGCCGGCCACTGAGCGCGGCGGGTCACGTCACGGCCCCCCGCCGGTGAGCCGGGGCGACCGGTCCGGCGCGGGTACCCGGTCCGGGCCGTCCGCAGGTCCTCGAGCTGTCGCCGGGCGAGGCCCGGAAACCGGTGAGCGGCAGGTCCCGGCCTCCAGGGAAGAAGGCGGCAGGACGGGCGCCGAGGCGGACGGGCCCGAAGGGGTCCGCCGTGCGGCGGGGACCCCATGCGCGGGCACCGCCCCCGCCGCGACACGCCCGGCCCGATCGGGGACGCCATGCGTCGGGACAGGGTGCGGCAACGCCTGGGGGTCGGCCGCGGCCCCGCACCGGCGGTGCGCCGGCGGGCCGGCAGCCGGGAAGCCGCGGCGCCCGATCAGTCGCGTCCTGGCAGGGCACGCGGTAGGGGGACCACGCACCGCGTGCCCCAGATCTTGACGGCGGGCAGTATTGGTCTGTGGGAATCCATGGGCGGGCCAGGACCGGGCGGGCGTGACGGGTGGACATGCGCGGCACGCCCTTCGCCGACGCCCCTGACGGTTTCCCCCGCTCCAGAGGCGACGCCTTCGCTGTCGTGGACGCCCGGGGCAGCGTGCGGAGCTGGACCCCCGGCGCGGAACGGCTGCTCGGCTGGACGGCCGCCGAAGCCCGCGGGCCGGTGTCCCGGCTGCTGTGGTCCCGCGCCGACGGCAACCGCGTCGCGGGCATGATGCCCCTTGACCGCTCGGTCTTCCTCGGCCCCTTGCTGCTGCGGCACCGTAAGGGCGTGCCTGTCGGGGCGGTGCTGTGGGGGCACCCCCTGGCGCCGGACCAGTGGCTGCTCCAGGCGGAGGGCGCCGATGTGATGCGGCAGGACGACCTGCTCGGTGCGCTGCTGCGCGGCCTGTTCACCGAATCGCCGTTCATCATCGACGTCTTCGACACGGATCTGCGCTTCCTGGCCCGCAACGACTCCCGCATCCGCACGACGAGCTTCCCCGACGACTTCGTGGGGCGCACCATGCGCGAGGTGGCGCCGCCCGGCCTGCTGGACCACGATGCCTTCGAGGCGCGCCAGCGGCTGGTGCTCACTTCGGGCCGGGCCATGATCGGCAGCGAGGTGCACGGCCGCGACCCCCGCGACCCGGACCGGGACACGGTCTGGTCGGAGACGATCCTGCCCCTGCGCGGCTCCGACGGCGACGTGGTGGCCCTGGCCCACATGGTCTTCGACCTCACCACCGAGGCGCGGGCCCGGGAGCGGCTCGACCTCGTCAACGAGGCCAGCGCGCGCATCGGCAGCACCCTGGACGTGCTGCGCACGGCCCAGGAGCTCACGGACGTGGCCGTGCCGCGGTTCGCCGACTTCAGCTCCGTCAGCCTCCTGGACTCGGTGCTCCGAGGGGCGGAACCGCCGCCCTGGCCGGTCTCCGAGCCGGTGCTCCTGCGCCGCGCGGTGGCGACGATGATCCCCGGCGGGCCGGCGCGGAACACCCTCGATCAGGGGGATGTCGACCGTTTCGCGTCCGCACCCGGTTCCCCGGCCGCCAGAGCCCTGGCCAACGGGAAGCCGGTCCTGCTGACGGGCGAGGAGATGCAGGTCGAGCTCGAGGCCGCCGATGCCGCCCGGGCGGAGGAGATCCGCGCCTTCGGCGTGCGGTCGTGGCTGCTGGTGCCGATGTTCGCACGGGGGGCGGCGCTGGGCGTGGCGCTCTTCGTACGGTTCTCCCGGGCCCACGCCTTCGAGGCCGACGACGTCCGGCTCGCCCAGGAGTTCGTCGCGCGTGCCGCCGTGTGCATCGACAACGCCAGCCGGTACACCCGGGAACGGGCCACGGCACTGGCTCTGCGGCGCAGCCTCATGCCCGAGCGGCTGCCGGCGCTGGCGACGGTGGAGACCGCGGCGCGGCGCCTGTCCCGCGGAGGCGACGCCGAGCCCGGCGGCACCTGGTTCGACGTCATCCCGCTCTCCGGGGCGCGGACCGCCCTGGTCATCGGCGAGGCGGGCGGGCACGGGCTGTACTCGGCGGTGGAGATGGGCCGGCTGCGAACGGCGGTCCGGACACTGGCCGACCTGGACATGGCGCCGGTGGAACTGCTCACGCATCTGAGCGACCAGGTCAAGCGCTTCCAGGACGAGCAGGGCGGGCCCACCCCCGGAACCACCGCCCCCACCTGCCTCTGCATGGTCTTCGACCCCATCAGCATGCACTCCGCCGTGGCGAGCGCCGGGCACCCGCTGCCGGCCCATGTGAGCCCCAACGGCGTGGTGTCGGTGAGCCGGTCCCCGGCGACATCTCCGTTGGGAAGCGGCGGCGAGCCGTTCGAGTGCCTGGAGGTGGTCCACAGGGACGGCGAACTGCTCGTCCTCCACACCCAGGGGCTGCTCGCCGCCGGGCCCGAGGAGGAGGCCGCCCTCCGGCTGAGCAGGGCGCTGACCGAGGCCACGGCCTCTTCCGGGAACACGCCCGGCGAGATCGCCGACGCGGCCCTGCGCCTGCTCGTGCCCGACGGGCCTCCCACGGAGGACATGTCGCTCCTGGTGGCCCGGCTGCACCGGCTGCCGCCGGACCGCCACGCCCTGTGGGAGCTGCGGGACGCTCCGGAGTCGGTCGGCCGGGCGCGCGGACTGGTGCTGGCGAAGCTGGCCGAGTGGCACCTGGAGGAGCTCGGGTTCACCACCGAGCTGCTGGTCAGCGAGCTCGTCACCAACGCGATCCGCTACGGCTCACCGCCGGTGCGGCTGCGGCTGATCCGCGACCGCCGGCTGATCTGCGAGGTCGGCGACGGCAGCAGTACCTCCCCGCACGTGCGGCGGGCCCTGGAGACCGACGAGGGCGGCCGGGGGCTCTACCTGGTCTCGCAGCTCGCGTCGCTCTGGGGCACGCGCTACCACGCCCGCGGCAAGACCAACTGGGCCGAGCAGCCGCTGCCCGCGGAACCCGCGGCCGACGGCGGCTGACGGAGCCGGCGGCGTCCGGCGGGGCGGGCGGGCGGCCGGCTGCGCGTCGGCACCCTCGTGCGGCGGCCCGGGGTCGGCGAACTTCCCGATTCTGTAACCGCTGCGCGGATCGGCGTCGGCGGCGTTGACACCGTCGTCGACCGACTCCCACCCTGAAGACATACCAAGCGGACATTACATCCCAACGAGGTCAAAAATGCCGATAGCTATCGAGAAGCGTGCCCGCATCCGGCACCTCGTCGGCGCGTCGTGCGCCGCCGCCGTGCTCGCCGGAGCGGTGGGCGTGGCGGGTGCCCAGGCGGCGTCCCAGGCGGCGGAGGGCGCGACGCAGAGCTCACGTATGGCGCCCAGCGAGGACTGCACGAGCTACCACAACGACAGCGACGGCAACCCGGTGTGGGAGCCGCCGGGCTGCACTCCCCCCTGAGGCCGGCGGGCCGGGCCGAACGGACCCGCAGGGCCGACGGACGCTCACGGGAACGTGATCACCGACACCGCGCCGGAGGCGGCGTCGGCGACGTAGACGCGGTGCTCGTCCGGCGAGACGGCCAGGCCCTCCGGGCGGGAGCCCACGGAGATGGGCTCGCCCACCGTGCGGTTCTCCGCGGTGTCGATCACCGACACCGAACCGGAGGGCCCGTCGGCCACATAGACATGCCGCCCGTCGAGTGACATCGCCAGACCGGCGGGGCCGGAGCCGACGGGGATCGGATCGCCCTCCGTGTGCTGCTTCCTGGTGTCGATCACCGACACCGATCCCGACCCCTCGTTGGCCACGTAGAGGTTCCGACCGTCCGGCGACACCGCCAGCCCCTCCGGCCGGCGGCCCACCAGGATGGGATCGCCCACCGCGCGGCGTGCCACCGCGTCGATGACCGTGACCGAGGCCGAGGCCCTGTTGCGGCCGAAGCTGGTCACATACACGGTGCTCCCGTCGGGAGAGACGGCAACACCTCGCGGGAAGCGGCTGACGGGGATGGGCTCCCCCACCGTGCGGTTGTTCCTCGTGTCGATCACCGACACCGAACCGGAGGTCCCGTTGGCCACGTAGACCCGGCTCCCGTCGGGCGAGACCGCCAGCCCCTCCGGGCTGGAGCCCACGGAGACGGCCTTGCCCACGGTGCGCTGCTCGGCGGTGTCGATCACCGAGACCGAGCCCGCGTAGTTGTTGGTCACATAGACCTTGCGGCCGTCGGGCGACACCGCCACGCCCTTCGGGAAGCGGCCGACGGGGATGGGATCGCCCACGGTCCGGTTCAGCTCCGTGTCGATCATCGACACCGTCCCCGAGCTGTAGTTGGCCACGTATCCCCGGGCGCCGTCCGGTGACACCGCCACCCCGTGCGGGGAGTCGCCGACCTTGATCGACTCCACCGATGTCGGCGCGACATGGCCGGGACCCGGCGAAGGGGATCGTGTCAGGTAGACGCCGGCGACCACCAGGGCGAGCGCCGCCAGCACCGCGCCCGCGACGACACCGGCCCGACGGTGCCGGCGTCGGCGCGGGGCGGGCCGCGGCACGCCCTCGTCGGTCTGCGGCGGCAGCGGGCCGGGGGGCGGCCCGGAGAAGCGCGACGAGCCCTCCGGGAGCGGGAGTTCGGTCGTCGGTGCGACGGACGGCCTGGAGACGGACGGGGGACCGGGGGCGGGAAACGGTCCGGGCGGCGGACTAGTGGGCGGCGCGCTCGCCGATGGCGCACTCACCCGCGGATCGATGCCGGACGGACCGATGCCGGACGGTGCGCTCGCAGGCGGCTCCTCCGGTGCGTCGGGAGACACGGGCAGCGGCCGGGCGGCCACGGCCGACAGGCGCCGGGCGGCCTCCTCACCGCTCATCCGGTCCGCGGGGTCCTTGGCGAGCAGGCCGACGAGGACCGGCGTCAGCCGGGTCTCCCGCCCGGGCGGGGTGGGCGGCTCGAAGAGCAGGGCGCTCAGCGTCGCGAGGGCGGTGTCGCGGTCGAAGGGGCCGTAGCCCTCCAGCGCGTAGTACAGGGTGGCGCCGAGCGAGAACAGGTCGCCCGCCGCGGTGGGCGGTTGGTTGCCGGCGCGCTCCGGGGCCATGAAGCGCGGGGTTCCGAGGATCTCCAGGGTCGCGGTGAGCCGGGCCTCGTCCGAACTGGGTTCCAGGGCGATGCCGTAGTCGGTGAGCATGACGCGCCCGCCGCCCTCGGTGGGGCGGGAGGGCCGCCCGCCGGGGCGGGTCAGCAGGATGTTCGCCGGTTTCACGTCCCGGTGCAGGATGCCGAGGCGGTGCCCCTCGAGGAGGGCGTCGAGCACGGCCAGCCCGATCCTGGCGATCTCCGCGGGCGGCAGGGGCCCGCGCTCGCGCACCACCGCCTCCAGATCCATGGCTCCGGGGACGAACTCCATGACGATCCAGGGAAGGCCGTCCTCCTCCAGAATGTCGTGGACGGTGACGACGTGGGGGTGGTTCCGCAGCCGCGCCGCGTGCCGGGCCTCGCCGCGCGCCCTGGCGATGCGGGAGCTCACCTCGTGCTCCGGGAGGTCGGGCGGCAGGACGATCTCCTTGACGGCGACCTCGCAGGCCAGCTCCTGGTCGTAGGCGAGCCACACCCGTCCCATGCCGCCGACGCCGAGCCGGCGCAGAAGCCGGTAGCGTCCGGTGACCACGCGCCCGACGTCCTCGTGCGCTCCTGTCATGGCACTTCCTCGGCGAGCGGTGCGAGCCCCTCCTCCACGTATCGCACATCGCCTGAAGTGCGGCAAATCGCCGGACTGCAGCGCCACTCGTCCACCTTCGCGCGGCCCGGCGCGCGCCCCCGCCGGGGCCACGAGCGGCGCCGGACGCGCCGCCGGGCCCGGGCGGCAGCGCGGAAGCACCGGCCGCGCGACCCGGTCACGCGATGATCCGGCGGCGGCCGACTCGTCCCCGTCCGCCGCGGGCAGCCGAGAGCGAGGCCTCGGCGCCGCACCCACGGCGACAAGCACCCACCCAGGCGTTCACGGCGCGGCGCGCCGACCCGTCGCGGGCGGTCCCGGACGGCGTGCGTCGCGCCGGGCGTGCAGCGAAGCCGCGGGGCCGCGGAGGGGCCGCAGGGCACGGCCGGGGGGCGGGCGGGACACCGTGCGGCATAGAGTAATGATCATCCGTCCCTCCGGAAGGATGACCTCCCATGTATGACGCACTCCTCGCCGAGACCGTGACCGTCACCGGTCACGGCGGCGACCGTATCGAGGCGTACTCCGCCCGCCCCATGACGCCCGGTCCGTACGGCGGCGTCGTGGTGATCCACCACATGCCCGGCTATGACGACCCCACCAAGGAGATCACCCGCAGGTTCGCGGCGGAGGGCTTCGCGGCCGTCTGCCCGAACCTCTACAGCCGCGAGGCGCCCGGCGCGTCGCCGGACGACGCGGCCGCGGCGGCGCGCGCGCAGGGCGGCGTGCCGGACGAGCGGTTCCTCGGGGACGCCGCGGGGGCCGCCGCGTACCTGAGGGGCCTGCCGTCGTCCAACGGCCGGGTCGGTGTGATCGGTTACTGCTCCGGTGGGCGCCAGGCCTTCCTCGCGCTGGCCTCACTGGATCTGCAGGCGGGCGTCGACTGCTACGGCGCCTTCGTCACGGGCCGGCCGCCGGAGGACTTCCCCCTCCAGATCGAGCCGATCGTCCACCTGACGAAGGATCTGCACGGCCCCCTGCTGGGTCTGTTCGGAGCGGAGGACAGCTTCCCCTCCCCCGAGCACGTCGCCGAGCTGGAAGCGGAGCTCGAGGCGCACGGCAAGCCGTACGAGTTCCACACCTACGAGAACGCCGGCCACGCCTTCTTCGCCGTGAACCGCCCGAGTTACCGCCCCCAGGCAGCGGTCGACGGGTGGTCCAAGGTCCTGGCCTTCTTCAGGGAGCACCTCTGATGTGCACGTACCTCACCGAGAAGATCCGCATCGACGGCAGCGGCAAGGGCGCCCAGGGCTATTTCGGGCTGACCGAGGCCATGGTCTACGTCGACCACCCGCAGCACGCGCCGTACGAGCACACCGTCAACATCGACTTCCTCAACCCGGCGCTGGGCCCCTCGGCCCGGGTCGCCGTCGAGCTCACCGAGGAGGCGGCGCTGGCCCTGGTCGACGCGATCCGCTCCGCGCTGGCGGCCGCCCCGCCGGGGCTGGCCTCCTCCGGGCAGACCGCACCGGCGGGCTGACCGCACCGGCGGGCTGACCGCACCGGCGGGCTGACCGCGGCGCACCGGACGCGTGGGCCGTCACCCCGGGACCGCGACCTGGACCAAGGCGTGCGCGCCGCTGGTGCGCCACGAGGCGCCGTCGGCGTCCAGCCGGGCCGCGGTCTGCGGGGCGAGCCCCGCGACGGTGTCGGACTTGAGGGTGCGCAAGGTGGCGACCGGCCCCGGGAAGTACGCGGTGACGTCCGCGAACGGCACCGTCGCGGGCCAGTGCCGGTCGTCCACCAGACGCCGGTAGTTGAGGTCGCCCTTCATCACCGTCAACTGCGCCGCCGCGAAGCGTTCTCGCAGGTCGTCCGGCATGTCGCGATAGCCGAGCGGCGCGCAGGCGAAGGGGGGCGCGGTCAGGGCGAGCCGGCCCCCGCGCAGTGCCCCCAGCAGCCGTCCGGCGATGCGCGCGGCCTCTCCGGGGGCGGCGGCCATCCGGCGCAGGCAGGACAGGACGTCCTGGGTGGTGGCGTCGGAGACGTAGTACGGGCGCGGTTTGACGAGCAGGTGCACCTCACCGGCGCGGCCGCTCGCCAGGAGGTCGTCGACGAGAGCGAGGTCGGCCAGGACCTCGCGCGCGCTGTTGTCGGTGACGACGACGACCGTGCCGCCGTCCAGCAGCGGCCACAGCCGCTCCGACTCGTCCACGACGAGAGTGCCGGGGGCCGCGGAGCCGGCCTCGGCGACCATGGTGAAGCCGAGGTCCGCCTGGTTCCCCCACACCGCGGCCGTCAGCAGCGCGTGTTCGCGTTCGGCGGGGGCGAGGCCGGGCAGCGCGTCCAGGGCGGTGAGGTCGGCGGCGAAGCCGGGGCCGTCCAGCTCGGCGTCCTTGAAGGGCGCGAACAGGTCCACGCCGTGCCACGCCCCGGCGGCGAGGTACCCGGCGGGACCGAGCAGCCGGCGGTAGAAGTACGACTCCGACCACAGGAAGGGGAGTTCCAGCCAGGGCCGCCCGAAGCGGCCGCGCCCCCACTCCTCCCACGCGGCCCGGTCCGGCGCGTCTCCCGGCAGCTCGGCGACCGTGCCGGAGAGCGTCTCCTCCAGCAGCGCCTCGAAGCCCCGGCGGCGCTCCGGACCGTACGGGACGGCGTCCAGGATCCGGCGGACCAGGACGGGATGCCGCTCCGCGAAGACGCTGCGGGCGAAGGACCCGGGCTCCTCGCAGGTGATCGGCGGTGCCTGCGTGAGCGCGGGGCCGGTGGTGCCCTCGGGGTGTCCACCCATGCGTCGTCCTCCAGCGGTCGGGAGCGGGGCAGTCGTCGCGGCGATTCTCCCAGGCAGCGGGGGTCGAGTGGGCTCCGGGCCCTACGCGCGAGACGTGGCACGCACCGCACCGGGACGGTACCGACGCGGGCGGGTCCGCGGGCACCGCCGACGGCGGCGAGAGCGGCGGTGACACATCGCCTGCCACGCCGCAGGGTCGTGTGCGGCGTGCCACCGGCGGCCCTGCTCACCCCGAGGAACGGCCTTTGGCAGGCCGCAGCCGTACGGAGGCGGCGACCGGTTCAGCGGTGGCCGCCGCGGCGGCGTCCCGAGCCCGGGAGCCGGACGGCCACGACCAGGGTGAGCAGCCACGTCGCCACGAAGGCGCAGACGACCGCCAGCAGGGTCGTCACCGTCGAGGCGATCAGCAGCCCGAGGGAGACGACCGCCAGCAGTATGAGCAGCAGGGCGCGCGGCCGCCGCAACAGGTCGGCGGGGCCGGGACGCGGCTCCGGTTCCAGGCGTAGCGTACGCAATTGGCGTTCGAGCACGTCGTCGTCGCGCATCCGGGCCTCGATCTCCGCCAGCGCACGCCGTTCGTGCTCCGTGAGCCCTGAACCCTCCATCGCCACCACCTCCGCCAGCGGCCCAGCCGTCCCTACCGGTCCTTTACCCCGAATGGGGGAAGGGACGGCCGCTCTGCGGTCGCGAACCGGCCACATGTGCCGGGGCCGCGAAGGAGGGATCCGCACCGAGGTGGCGGGCCCCTCCCCTGGTGCTGCTCATGCCGGGCGGCGGTGCCGTGTGAGCGGCAGGCTCCCGGGTACACGCCCCTCAGCGGAAAAGGCCGAACGGGAGGCTCGATGACCACGAACGCCACTCAGCCCCACGATCCGGTGCCCCCGAGCCCCACACCCTCGCCCGGCCCGACGCCGCCTCCGGTCAGCCCCGACCCGCTGCCGCCCACCCCTCCTCCGCCGCCGGGTCCGGACCCTGTGCCCCCCGATCCCGCGCCGCCGGCCCCGGGACCCGAGCCGGGGCCGCTCCCCACCCCGGGACCCCGCCCCCAGCCCTCGACCAAGACCGCCGGCCGTGCGACCTCCCCGTCGGGTACGACCGCGCCGGTGTCCCGCGCAGCCCCGACAACCGCTCGAGCCACGTCATGGCGGACGTGAGCACCGGGCCGGCGTCCGGGCCGCGGACGTCATCCGGGGCGAAGGGGACGTTGCCGTAGCGGCGGCTGCGGTCGTCGAGCGGGCACGCCGTTCCGCACCTGCGGGCCGTGGGATCTCGGCGCCGCGCCTTCTCCGGACGGGCGCGGGACCATCCGCTCTGGGCCCTTCGTACGCCCGGCATCAGGGACGGTCCCACGGGAGCCGCGCCGTGGCCCGCCTCCGCTATCCCCGCACCCCCCGCCGCCGTACGACACGGCAAGCGCCGCCTCGCCCTCGTGGCAGGATCGGCTGGGCGAACTCGTCGAGTGGTACGACTGCTGCTCGAGCCGAGGGTCCGGCCGGACACGAGACGCGGAGGATCGATGGAACTGCTCCGGGCCGAAGGGCACGACAGGGCCGGCACGGCGTACGCCGACACGGTGGCGGGGTGGCCCGCCACGGCGCGCGAGGTCTCCTTGTGGTGCGGGCGTCAGGAGCACCCTCTGCCGGGCGCGGCGGTCGCGGAATGGCGGGACGCGGAGGACGTCGAGGCCCACCTGCTGTACGAGGGGCGGGAACTCGTCGGATACGGCGAACTCTGGGTCGACGCCGAGGAGGACGAGGTCGAGATCGCCCGCGTCATCGTCGCGCCCTCCGCCCGCGGGCGCGGCCTCGGGCGGCGTCTGATCACCGAGCTGACCGCCCGGGCGCGGCTGACCGGCCTGGCCGAGGTCTTCCTGCGGGTGCACCCCGACAACGATGGTGCGCTGCGCTGCTACCTCGGGGCCGGCTACGTCCCGGTCCCCGCGGAACTGGCCGCCGAGTGGAACCTGCCGCAGCCGGTCGCGTACGTCTGGCTGCGGCACGCGGGCTGAGGGGCGCAAGGCGAGGGCTTCGGCCGAACGCCGGCCGGGCGCGCCGTCGGCGGGCTCCTCGCCGCGGGCGTCAGGCGCGCCGCGTGGCGTGCTCCAACCGAGCGCGCGCCCGGGCCACCGCTGCCCCGGAGGGATTGTCAGTGGTCGTGCCTAGGATGCGGACGGCATACGCACGCGACGAGAAACGGAAGTTCCATGACAACGCTTTCCGACCGTCCGAAGACCGCGCTACTCGTCATCGACGTCCAGAACGGGGTGGTGAACGGCTCGCACAACCGTGACGCCGTCATCGCCAACATCACCACGCTGATCGGCCGGGCGCGGGCCGAGGACGTGCCGGTGGTCTGGGTGCAGCACTCGGACGAGGACCTCCCGAAGGGCAGTGACAGCTGGCAGTACGTGCCGGAGCTGGTGCGCGAGGAGAGCGAGCCGCTGATCCACAAGCTCTACGGAGACTCCTTCGAGGACACCGAGCTGGAATCGGTGCTCGCCGACCGCGGCGTGGGCCGGCTCGTCGTCGCGGGAGCCCAGACGGACGCCTGCATCCGCTCGACCCTGCACGGAGGGCTCGTCCGCGGCTACGACGTCACCCTCGTCGGCGACGCGCACACCACGGAGGACCTCAGTGCCTACGGGGCGCCCGGGCCGGAGCTGGTGATCGCGCACACCAACCTGTACTGGAAGTACCAGAGCGCTCCCGGGCGGCGCGGCGGCACCGTGGACACCGCGGACGTCTCCTTCACGCCTGCCGACGCCGGCTGAGCCGCCCCGGGCGGGCGCCCATGGCACCTTCCGGCGAGGGCGCCCGGCTCCGCCCGGAACCGGATCGCTCGCGATGGGAGCCGCCCCGAGACCGGAGCCGTCCTGAGACCACCAGATCTGTTCGGGCGCCAACTGTCGCAGGCGGTAAGGCCGTTCTCGTACAGTTGCCGTTGACCGCCCGTCCGACGGCGCGAGTGTTCACCGCATACGCCCCGGCGCAACGACCGACACCGTGCACCGTCCTGGCAGGGAAGGAGGGTGCCGTGCAGGTTCCCGCTTCGTTCGAGTACCAGCGGGCGCAGAGCGTCCAGGAGGCCCTGGAACTGCTGGCGCGTTTCGGCGGGGCGGCCAGCGTCCTCGCCGGAGGGCACAGCCTGCTCCCCATGATGAGATCGCGGCTGGCGGGGCCGGAGCTGCTCGTCGACATCAACGACTGCACCGAACTCGACCACATCGAGGAGGCCGGCGGCGAACTGCGGGTCGGCGCCCTCACCCGGCACCGCACCCTGCTGGGTTCGCCGCTGGTCGGTCGGCACTTCCCGATCATCCACGACGCCGAGCGGACGATCGCCGACCCGCCGGTGCGCAACCGGGGGACCATCGGCGGCTCGCTGTGCCGGGCCGACCCGTCCGAGGACCTGCCGGCCGTGTGCGCGGCACTGCGGGCGGTGGCGGTGATCCGCGGCGGCGCGGACGAACGGGCCGTGGCCATGGCCGACTTCCACCGCGGCCCGTACCGGACGGCGGTGGGCGCCGGGGAGATGCTCACCGAGGTGCGCTTCCCTATCCGGCCGAATTCCGGCAGTGCCTACGAGAAGTCACACGGCGCGGCCGGTGAGGGCGCGGTGGCGGCGGCCGGTGTGGCGCTCTGCCTGGAGGAGGGACGCATGACACATGTGGGCGTCGGCCTGGCGGTGGTCGGCGCCACCGGGCCGCATGCGGAGGCCGTGCAGGAGCTGTTGGAGGACCGTCCGCCGTCTCCGGCGCTCATCGAGGAAGCCGGGCGGGTGGCGTCGGCGAGTTGCTCCCCCGCCCCCGACAGCCGAGGGACGGCCGACGACAGACGGCGCCTGGCAGGAGAAGTGACCGCAAGGGCCCTTCGGCGCGCCCTCGCCAGGGCGGCCGCGCCGGCCGCCGCCGTACAGGAGCGGTGACACATCGGACGTGGCCTCCCGCATGGGCGGCCTTTTCCGCCTTCCTCGCTCGACCCTGGCGAGTCCCGGGCACGCGGACGACGGCTCGAGGGCCGGGCGCCGGTATGAGCGGGCCACCACCCCGCCGGTGGGCGCGTTCACGGTTCGACACGACCGCTCACCTTCCCACCGGCGCCGGGCAGTGGTCCCGCTCGGTCACGGAGGGCTCCGGGAGCCTAGTCCTCTCCCCTGACGATGTTCCAGTCCTTGCCGCTGTCGGGCTCCCTCGGCGGATTGCCCCGCCCCTCCTTCACCACAGCAGGCCTGCAGGTGCGTATCTGCTGGTCTCGAGGGATACGGGTGCTGGTTGGGTGGCCGTTGCGCGTGTCCACTGCCGGACGCCTCCTCAAGTCTTCACGACCTCGCATACCCATTCGAACATAATTCACACGACACACCATTCCACATATGGACGTACGCGGCGTAAAGCCGCGCAAAGCCCCGCTTCACAGGCCCCGTGCGCCCCTCCGGACGCCCAACGCGTCCGCCGAACCCCCGGGGGAACGCCTCGGCGGACGGGCTCAGCGGCCGGGGTGCCACTCGGCAAGCAGGAACGTGGCGTCGTCGTCGAGGCGGCCGTGGCGGTGCGCCAGGACAGCGCAGACGAGGCGCCGCAGCACTTCCGGGGCGGGATCGCCGGCCGCGGTGGCGTGCACGACGTACTCGGTGAGACGTTCCTCGCCGAACGTGTCACCGTTCTCGGCGTTCTCGGCGCGGGAGTCGATCGCACCGTCGGTGTGGATGAGCACCCGGTCGCCCGGCTCCAGCCGTGTGGAGTGGACGGAGCGCGGCCTACCGCCGTATGCGGGGCCGAGACCGAGGGGCAGTTCCGCCTCGCGCTCCAGGGCGCCGGTGACGACGCGCCGGGCGCGGATCAGCCGGGGCGGAGGGTGCCCGCAGTTCGCCCAGGAGAACTGCCCGCTGCGGACGTCGAGGTCGGCGAAGACGGCGGTGGCGTGCCGGTCCGGGACCCATTCGTACAGGGCCTCGTCCACGGTCTTGACGATCTCAGCCAGGTCGGCGCCGGCCCGCCGGGCCGCCCGGCAGCCGGCCAGCGCGACGGCCGCCGCGAGGCCCGAGGCCAGATCGTGGCCCATCGCGTCGACCAGCACCAGGTGCAGGTGGTGACCCATGAGCGTGTGGTCGAAGGCGTCACCGCCGACCTCGTAGGCGGGTTCCAGCACGGCGCTGGAGGTCACCTCGGCCGTACCGACCGTCCGCGGTGGCAGGAAGGCCCACACGAGCTCCGCGGCGGTGCTCATCGGGCGGCCGCGGACGAGCCGCGAAAGGTCGTCGCAGGACCTCGCCTTGGAGGCGAGCGTCAGGGCAGTGACGTCGGCGAGCGCCCTGCAGCGGGCCAGCAGGTCCGGGTCGATCCGGTGGGTGGCGACCTCCATGACGCCGATCCGCTCCCCACCGTCGAGGAGGGGGAGCCAGATCGTGATCCGGTCGTCCCGCTCACTCAGGCGCAAGGAGACCGAGCGGTAGGCGGCGCCCGCGGGCGTGCCGTCGACGGCCACGGCGTCGCGACCCGGGGAGTCGGCCGCGTCGCCGGGCAGCGGGACGAGCCTGGCCTGCTGGACCTCGGCCAGGAGCACTCGGACCTCGTCCACGCCGATCCTCTGCGCGGCGCCCGTGAGCTCGGCGCCCCATTCCTCGGGGGCGACCTCGTGCGCGCGCTGCAGGAGTCCGCTCAGCAGGGTGCCGAAGCCGGTGTCGTCCACCGTCACCATCGCCCGTCGTGGGTTGTCTCCTCGCGGGGCCGGGACTCGAAGCGCCTGCCCCGGCCTCGGCGGCGCAAACACGGCCGTACCCTCGCCGCACCGCCGCGGAGCCCTCCTCGTATCGCCTACAGACGCCGGTTCCGCAGAACGCCGTATTCCAGTAGATCGAGTGTCGATACGGGCGCGCCGCACCACGAAGGGCAGGCCGAGGACCCACGCTTCTCGTGTCCCACCCGATGCGGGTGCCGGTCGGCACCCGCGGAGAGAGGAGTCGTTCCATGCGCGTTCCCCGTTTCGTGACCGCGGCCGGTGTGGCCGTCGCCGTCGTCCTGGGCGGTGCGGCGGGCGCCGGCGCCGTCACGCCGGAGTCCGTCCGCAGCCACGGCACGCACGCCACGCACGGCGACCACGGCCGCGGGCACCACAGCCACCACGGCAAGCGTCACCACAACCGCTGGCACGGCCAGCGCCACCACCGTCACCACCACGTCCTCAGCCACCACCGCCGCTGACGCGGCATCGCTCCGCGACTCCGGGGGCGCTTTCCGTGAAGACGGAGGGCGCCCCCGGGCGCGCGTGCGGACGGGGCCGCCCTGCCGGCGCACACGGGGAGCGCGTCCCACGAGGGCCTGGCACAGGGGCGGGCGGGAAGAAACCGCGGCCTCCGTGCGTTGGCATGGTGGGTTCAGAAAATGCCCGAAAGGAGGCGCCCGGTGAAGGTACGTGCCTCGCTGCGCTCCCTCAAGAACACCCCCGGCTCGCAGATCGTCCGCCGTCGCGGCCGGGTCTACGTGATCAACAAGAGGGACCCCCGCTTCAAGGCCCGCCAGGGCTGACCCGCAGGAACGCCACGCGGGCGCCGTGCCGTCCGGACGGCACGGCGCCCGCGTGTGTCGCCCGCGGCGCGTCAGCCGTCCGGGCGAAGGCGCCCGGTGCCTGCCTCCGAGACGATCCCGACTCGCCGCGCGCGGGCGGTAGCGCTGCCGAGTTCGCGTTCGACCCCTTGGCGTTCGATCGGCCCGGTGCTTCAATGTGGCGCCGTTAGGAAGGTTTCCTAACCTCTGACCGACGGAGTCAGCCGTGCAGATCCCCCCACAGCGTCATGCACGCACCCTCCCGCGCCGGCGCGTCCTCGGGTACGCGACCGCCGCACTGACCGCGAGCGCCCTGGCGGTCGGCCTGCCGACCGCCGGCGCCGCGACACCGGACCCGGCAGCGCGCCGTCGACCGGCCGCCGCGGCGGCCGGTTCCGGGCTCGACGACCCGCACAAGAAGGACATCGCCATGCAGTTGGTGTCCAGCGCCGAGAACTCCACGCTCGATTGGAAGGCCCAGTACCGGTACATCGAGGACATCGGCGACGGCCGAGGCTACACGGCGGGCATCATCGGCTTCTGCTCCGGCACCGGTGACATGCTCGAGCTGGTCGAGCTGTACACCGACCGCGTGCCGGGCAACGCGCTCGCCGGCTACCTGCCCGCGCTGCGCCGCGTCAACGGAACCGACTCGCACAGCGGCCTCGGCTCGGGTTTCGAGAACGCCTGGCGCGCGGCGACCGCCGACCCGGCGTTCCAGCAGGCGCAGAACGACGAGCGCGACCGCGTGTACTTCGACCCCGCCGTCGCACGGGCCAAGGCCGACGGGCTGCGCGCACTGGGCCAGTTCGCGTACTACGACGCCATCGTGATGCACGGCCCCGGCGAGGACGCGGTCAGCTTCGGCGGCATCCGCAGGACGGCCCTGTCCAGGGCGGCGAGCCCCGCGCAGGGCGGCGACGAGACGGCGTACCTCAACGCCTTCCTCGACGCGCGCAAGGCGGCGATGAAGACCGAGGAGGCGCACAGCGACACCAGCCGGGTCGACACCGAGCAGCGCGTCTTCCTCGACGACGGCAACCTCGACCTCGACCCGCCGCTCACCTGGCACGTCTATGGGGACCGGTACACCATCGGCCAGTGACGCCCCACATGTCACACCGCGGGCGGTCCCCCTGGCTCGGGGGCCGCCCGTCGCGGTGCCGAACCGGCTCGGTCCGGTCCGCCCTCGCCGCGGACTCGCAGCCGTCGTTATCTCCCGCATCGAGCGCCTATGGTCTCGAACGCGCCCACCACCACTGCACATTGCCACTCGATCGCCCTATCCAGGGGTGGGTGAAAGTTGTACGGTCCCGTGGGTCACATCCCCTCAGAGAGGTACTCCCCATGGCGTCAATAGGCGTACCAGACGTCCTCACCCGTGCCAGAACGGTCGCACCGCCGGGTTGGAGCCGCTGGCTGGTACCGCCGGCCGCGCTCTCCATCCACCTCGCCATCGGGCAGGCGTACGCCTGGAGCGTGTTCAAGCCCCCGCTGGAGTCCTCGCTCGGTTTGAGCGGCACCCAGTCCGCGCTGCCTTTCCAGCTCGCGATCGTCATGCTCGGGCTGTCTGCCGCGTTCGGCGGCACGCTCGTCGAGCGCAACGGGCCTCGGTGGGCCATGTGCGTGTCGGCCCTCTGCTTCTCCTCCGGCTTCCTCATCTCGGCCCTCGGCGCCGCCACGCGCCAGTACTGGCTGATCGTCCTCGGCTACGGCCTCGTCGGCGGCATCGGGCTCGGCATCGGCTACATCTCACCGGTCTCCACACTCATCAAGTGGTTCCCCGACCGGCCGGGCCTCGCCACGGGCATCGCCATCATGGGCTTCGGCGGCGGGGCGCTCATCGCCTCGCCCTGGTCGACGGAACTGCTCTCCTCCTTCGGCGCAGGCTCCTCCGGCATCGCACAGACCTTCCTGGTGATGGGCCTCGTCTACGCGGTCTTCATGACCTTCGGAGTGCTGCTCATCCGGGTGCCCGCGGACGACTGGCGGCCCGCCGGCTGGAACCCGTCGGCCGAGGCCAGGCGCCCGCTCGTCACCACCGGCCAGGTGTCCGCGCGCAACGCGCTGCGGACACCGCAGTTCTGGTGCGTGTGGGTGGTGCTCTGCATGAACGTCACGGCGGGCATCGGCATCCTGGAGAAGGCCGCGCCGATGATCACCGACTTCTTCGCCGACACCTCCACCCCGGTGACGGCCACGGCCGCCGCTGGCTTCGTCGGACTGCTGTCGCTCGGCAACATGCTCGGCCGGCTCGGCTGGTCCGCCACCTCCGACCTGGTCGGGCGGAAGAACATGTACCGCCTCTACCTCGGCGCCGGAGCCCTGCTGTACCTGCTGATCGCCCTGCTCGGGGACGAGTCCAAGCCGCTGTTCATCGTCGCCGCCGCCGTCATCCTGTCCTTCTACGGCGGCGGGTTCTCCACCGTGCCCGCCTACCTCAAGGACCTCTTCGGAACGTACCAGGTGGGCGCCATCCACGGGCGGCTGCTCACCGCCTGGTCCACGGCAGGCGTGCTCGGGCCGCTGATCGTGAACGCGATCGCCGACCACGAGAAGTCGGCGGGCCGGACCGGCCCCGACCTCTACTCCACGTCGTTCATCATCATGATGGTGCTCCTGGTGATCGGTTTCGTCGCCAACGAGTTGGTACGCCCCGTCGACCCGCGGCATCATGACGGGCCGTCCGCCGAGACCAAGGCCGCGACCGAACCCACGTCGGAAGGAGCCGTCCGATGACCGCCCCGAACCCCACGCCCCCCGCCGCCTCTGCCGGGAGCGACCGGATGCCCTTGAAGGTCGTCGCCTGGCTGTGGGTCGGCGCGCCCTTCGCCTACGGCGTGTATGAACTCGGCCTTAAACTCAAGCAGTTGTTCACCGGCTGACCGGGCCGCGATCTCCGCCACGGGCCGCCCCGTCCGCACGGACCGGGCGGCCCGCGGTGGTCCCGCGTACGGCGGGCGCCCAGCGCGGGAGACGGGGCCCCTGATCACGTCGGAACCGCCCGCTTCACGGCCCGGGACGCGGACCCGAGCCGTGAAGGCAAGGAAGAAGAAGACATGTCAGACAGCAGCGATACGCGTACCGGCGCGCGCCCCGGCACCCTGGTCTCCCTCGGCCTGGTCTGCGCGGTGGCCGGGTTCTTCGTTCTCGGCATCGTCCTCGGGCCGGTCGCGGTCGTGTGCGGCCGGCGCGCCATGAACCGCACACGCCGGGGCGCCAAGCCGGTGCTACCGCTGGTCGCCGTCGTCCTGGGCGCGCTCGACACCCTCATCGCGGTCCTGTGGATCGCCGGGGACCACTGGACCGGCAGCGGGCTCGTTTGACACCTCCCCTCCCTGAAGGGAGGGGATTCCTGGCTCAGGCTGCCTCCGGGAGCAGCGCCCCCGGAGGTCTTACGCCCTCGACGCCAGCCGGGTTGAGACCAGCCCGTACCAGCATCACGCGCGCGGAGTTCTTGTCCCTGGGGGATACGACTCCGCACGCGGTGCAGGTGTAGGTACGTTCCGAAAGAGGAAGTGCGTGCT
>NZ_CBDRBL010000011.1:0-116847 GCF_965342175.1 Actinacidiphila sp. bgisy167 | reverse complement strand
GCTCCGCACGGCACACCGGCGACAGGGTGCCCACTTCCCTGTGGATCTCCAGTCAGCGCCGCGGCCCGCGATAGAACCGCGGTGCCATGAACATGAATTTCCGCGCCACACCGGCCAGGAATCCAGAGCAAGCCGCCGCCACTGCCACCGGCCGCCTCTCCGGCGCTCCTCATTCCGGGATGGCCGGCTGCGTCACGTGAGCCGGCCGCGCGGGCAGCCGAAGCATGCGAGTGAAGCTTCTTCTGCCTGATAGACCGACAACATCTCCACGAATTTTTTCCCGACTGTTGACGTAGGTGAACGACTCGACGCAGGGTCGTGCGCGGTGCACTGCGGGAGCGGAGCGCGAGCCCACTGTGCCCACAGGGCGCGGCAGGCGAGGTATCGACTCAACGTGGAGGAGATATGAAGGACGGCGGCGTGCGCGAACGCCTCGAGGCGCAGCTGGCGGAGTGCATGAGCGCCCGGCGGTCGCTGGTCACGACCCGGGACCGCCTGGCCGCCCTGGCCGTGACCGCCACGTCCGTCGACCAGTCCGTCGAGGTCGTCCTCGGAACCCAGAGCGGGGTCACCGACATTCGCTTCCTCAACGACATGCCCCGGCGGATGACGGGCCTGCAGCTGGCAGCCAGCGTGACCGAGGCTCTCAATCTAGCCCAGCAAGAGTTTCACGCGCGTTTCACAGCCATCACGGGCGCGAGTGAGGACCTCACGGTCACCTCCGGCCTCGACGCTGCGCGCGATGAGTCAGTGGTGAGCGGGGCGACAGTGCAGGACTCGGCAGCGCACCCGCAGAACCTGGTGTCCAACCCGCCGGACCTGCTGAACGAGCCGCATGCCCCGTTGTACGAGGGGCTTTCCCTTGCGAAGGAGGCGCACACCTCGCTGGAGGAGCCGTTGACCACGCCGCCGGAGTCGCGGTCGACTAGATCGCAACTGCGGACGGTGCCGCGGGAAGCGGAGCCGATCCCGGTGGAGCGGTTCCTGGACGACGTGCGCATGGCGCACGACGCGAGCGGGGACCCGCTGGCGATGTGGATACCGCGTTCGGCTCATCAGGTGGATGCCGGGGACGCGCAATCTCTCACGGTGTTGCGCCAACTGGCGGAAACCCACGCCTCATTCTACGTATTCGGCGAGGTACAGGGCGACGGGTTCGTCTCCGGGGACCGCATGGTGTCCCCGGCCGCCCTCGCCGCGGCGCTTCAGTCACCGGTCGCCGCCGGCCGCACCCCCGTGCTGATGATGCCGGACGGTGACCGCCTGGCGCCCGTCCTCGCCGCCGAACTGGGTGGCCCCGTGGAGGCAAGCCGTTACGGCGGCTTCGTCGACCGGCGCCACCGCGTGGTCCGGCCCGGCCCACTCCCCGAAACGGACCTGGAGGACGCCGAGGATCCCCCGGCAACCTTCCGCGTCTTTACCCCTGGCCTGCCGGAAGGGACGCCCGTCGCCGACCGGGGGTTGCAGCCGGGGACCTCCGTGCTGCCTCCTCTCCTGGCGCACCTCGAAGGACTCGGGACCGAAGGGACCGACGCCCTGGTTCCCGACACCATTGTCGACCTGGAGCGCAGCGGCACCGAGGACCTCACGCCCGGTCCGTCCGTGCCGGAGGTGCTGGAGCTGGATCCGCTGATCCGCAGCATCGGAGTGCCCAGGGCCGCGCTGCCGAACACTGGTGCCGTGGTGGCCACCTTGCGTGACATCCTGGGCGACCGGGCCGGTGAGGTCTCCGACCTCGACTGGGACCGCCTGCCGCACCGCCTGTTCAGCAACTACCGCTACCTGGTGCCCGGCGAGCCGAGCGCAGCGCCCGGCGAGCAGGGCCACGACGTCACCGGGCTCCAGGTCCCGCTGGGGCCGGCCGAGGTCCTCTTCACCCTGGACGCGGTCGAGCCGCGGCTCGTGGAACGCTCCTCCGGTTCCTACGACCGCCCCTCGACCCTCGAGACCATCCCCGAGGAGCTCCCGCACATCGAGGGCGTCACGCCCGCCGGTCGCACCGGCGCCGCGGCGTCACCCGGACAGGAGGAGCCGTTCGTCGTCAAGGGGACGATCAACGCCTCATATCTCACCGGCTCGGGATCGCAGGACCACTCCGGCACGACCGGCGCCACCCGCGGCGCGATCTTCCTGTCGTTCGGGGTGGGTACCCCCGTTCCCGTGTTCAACGTCTTCCGTGGCGGGGTCGGTGTGTCCGGTGTGGCGAACTCCTTCTCACGCCGCAGCGGCGTCTCCGACTTCACCGAAGGAGGCCACGTCGAGGACAACCGAGGTGCCGCCACTCTGCTCTCCTACCGGCCCCGGTGGTCGATGCGCGTGCGCACCAACGTCGCTCAGCGCTGGGAGGAGATCGCACCGACGGTGGTCGCGCAGGACCGGATCACCGAGAGCTTGATGCTGGTGGTGCCGAACCACTATCTGCAGAAGGCGCCGGCCCAGGTGCGCATCGACCAGCGCGCCGCCGGCGACGACGCGCACCGTCTCCCGTCCACCTACTTCGCCTCCGGGCTCACCAACATCCCCGTGCTCTTCGACGCCGTCACCGGCGCGCTGGAGTCGCAGGGAGTGGTGCTGCGGATGGGCTCGACGGAGCGGAACGAGCTGCTCCAGAGGATCCAGAAGCTGGACGCCCATCTGGACGACGCGATCAACAACAGCGGCGGTTACCCGTTCCGTCTACGCGACAAGTATGGCCGCACGATCGCCACCGTCTCCGTGCGCGCCCGGCGCATGGACGGCGACGCGGAGCCGGCACGCCGGGTGGGAGCCACCGACAAGCAGGCCCACATCGAGAACGTGCGTACGGCGGTGACGGTCACCGGCGGTTCCCAGAGCATCTCCCATTCCAGCTCGGTGCAGGTGACACCCGCCGAGTTCAGCCTGGTGCCCTCCCAGCTCCACCCCGATCTGGGCTTGGGCGTCGGCCTGAACGCCGACATGACCTGGTCCTCCGAGGACTCGCTCCGGGCCGATCGATCCGGCCTGGCGGTGCTGGTGCCGCGTTCGGCGGTGCCGACAGGTACCCACGCTCTCCGCACCTCCTACGTCGCCGTGACGTCGGTCCCCGGACAGGAATCCGTCGAAACACCAGTCGTCGTGAGCCGGGCGCTCGTTCGGACAACGGAAGGGCTGGCGTACAAGCACCAACTCACGATCGACAGTGAAGCCGTGCCCGCCCTGCCACGCACGAAGAGCGCCCCGGGCCTGCCCGATGTGGTGCCGTACGAGCCGGCGTCGCTCCGCGACGTACGCAGAGCACCGGACCGGGTCCGCACCCCGCCCTCGTACGTGACGGAGGGCAAGGGCATCGGCATGGGACTGGTCGACGTCGCAGACGACACGGTTCGGCAGATCAAGAGTTGGATCGAGCGAGAGCTGACACGGCGCGGTTTCCTGCCGGCCTCCGAGCGCGAACCGATGCGTGGCCGGGGGTGGTGGTCGCACGGGAACATGTTCGAGGCTCAGATGGACAACAGGGAGCGGCTCGACAACGTCATCTCCAGGCGCGGGCTGGAGGCGCACTTCGACCAGCTCCACCAGGACGGAGTGACCTTCACGCTGCGCCTGCCGACCGGCACCATGGGCGTTGACGTCGATGTGGACGCGGCCAAAATCACCGTCACAGCCGGCAAAGCGGAGGACAAGCCCCCGCGACACGTCGGCAGCACCGACGAATACCACCTGGTCAACCTGAGTATGAGCGGCGGGGGCGTGTCCTTCGGCTCCGCCGGCAGCCGACGGATCGGAATCGGCGCGACTTTCAAGGGCATCGCTCGACAGCTGCGCGGGGGTGCCACCGGAGGGGGCGTGTGGCGCGAGGTGGGCGCCGGCCAGGAGGTGGGGACCTTCACCAACCGGCCGGAACTCCTGGAGTACTCGGGCACGTCCGAGGTGTTCGAGGTGACCAGTTCGTACTCCGTGACCATCGAGTACGAGCATTCGAGTCTCGCAGGCCGCCTCAGCACGCCTCCCCGCCGCCCGGCGCGCGCACACTTCCCCGATCAGGTCGCCACGGCGCATCTGCTGCCGATCGACCACCAGTCCTACGAGGACCCGGCCACCGTGCGGACCACCCCGCCGCAGACGCTGGCCAACGCTGTCGTGTACTACCTCGACTCCACGGGGCTGCGGCCCGCGGTCGCGGGGATCCTGCCGGACATGACCGGCCCGAACGGCACCGCGGATCTGGAGATCAGCGCGCTCACCAGCGGTGTTCTCGCCCGTGCGCACGTCAAGGAGATGGCCAACAACCAGCAGCACGACGACTCCTTCTTCGACTCCCGGTTCCTGGGTCGGTCCGTCTTCGGACAGGTGGCCATGAACATGACCATGGGGCCGTCCCGTTTCGAGGCCGCCACCACCAGCGAATTCGTGCGGGGCATCATCAAGCTCGGCCTGACCAGCGTGGGCACCTCCGAGCGCAGCAGCGCCGGAGTGAGCTGGACGACGCTCGACGTCAGCGTGGGCGATGCGCTCGCGTCCCACCCCGGCGTCTCCCTCCAGGGCGGGGTCTCCGGCTCACGCCGGTGGCAGGGGAACCGGAACTCCAGCGACGTCCGCACCGCGGGCAAGGAACTCATCCAGCTCGACTTCAACCGTGCCTACGTCTTCAGTACCACGGTCACCTTCCACGTCAGGGGCAGCGAGGAGAAGCACGGAAAGCTGCTGCCGTCCTCGCGGCGCAGGGGATCGGCGGACGTGCCCGGCCGGACCATGCTCTATCTGCTGTCCGAACCCGAGGCGCTGCTGCAGTACGCGGACAAAATCGTACCGTTACCGGAGGACCAGCTCAAAAGCGTGTTGCGGCGCTGGAAGGACCACGAGCTGCGACTGTCGGGCAGCACGATGGCGGGCGTGCTGGTCCGCTGGAAAGAGCAGTCCGCCGCCGACGCGCCGGTACTCACCGACATCCGTGACGCGGCTCGCATCCTGGCGCGACTGCACAGCGAGGGCGCGTCGCCGATCCTCGACGCGGCGCGAAGGCACCGCTTCAACGCGGTCTTCGAGCACGATCTGCACGACCCCCGAAGGCCGGGGGACCCGGTACGCCTCCCGGAGTACCTGCTGACGGGAAATCCCGACGGCAACATCTTCGGCCACTCCGGAGTCCACTCCCTCACGTACAAGGGGGGCGACTCCACCTACGAGATCGTGCGCAGGACGGTGGAGCGGACGGCTCCCGGACTGCTGTCGTCGAGTCCCGAAGTGCGGACCGAGGACGGGCGCCTGATCGGGCGGTTGCAACTCGGCGTCAACGCCCTCCAGGCGATGTTCGCCGACGGCCGCGACCAGGCCCTGTGGGAGGACATGATCTCGGGGAACGGCCACCGGCTGTTCCTGGTCAACCCGATCGGGTGGCTCCTGGCGGACGTGGTGGAGATCCATCTCCAGGACCGGTTGACCTCCGCCCCCGAGGTGCGCGACTTCGTGCCCGCGACCGGCCTGGAGAACTACACGCACGAGTACGCGGCCAAGTCCAGGGGGACATCGAGGGACGGCGGGCTCGGTTTCACCGTCGGCAAGCTCAATGCGGCTGGTCAGCACCCCTCCGGTGGGGCGTCCCTCGCTTTCACGGAGAGTCATCACCGTGGAGTGAACGAGTCCGATAGCGAGATCAGCGAGCGCACCGTCTACTCCTGGGACGGCCACTACCTGGTCGCGTACCAACACGAACTGACCGTCACGACCCGGCGGATCAACATGGCGGGACGCTGGCTGAACAACAAGTTGGCCGAGCTGTACCGCAAGCGGGACCCGCAGCGTTCGATCCCGCAGCAGACCGTCGTCTCCGGCAGCCTCGTCCTCCAGGTGCCGAAGGGCCTGGGCGAGTTCGAGGCCCCGGTGCCCGGCCCGCGACGTGCCCGCGACCTGACGCCGCTGCCGGCGCTGCCGCCGGACACCCACATCGCGGGCGGCCTGCTGGACCGCGCGCTCCCGATCGTGATGGACATGTTCGTCAAGGCCTACGGGAGCGAGGCGAGCGGCGAGGCGGTACGTACCAGCCCCGTCCTGCGCCCCCTGTTCTCCCGCGAGCACCTGCCCAAGCATGTGATCGAGACCGCGAGCAGAGAAGGAACGTACGAACTCCTCCGCGGCGCCTTCATACCCGGGCACTCCTCGGACCGGTTCGACCTCAGACTGCGGGGCGATCTGTACAACCTCGAAGTGCTGGGTCCGATCGCCGGCACGGGGCCCGGCAGCTACCACAAGCACCAGAGCGGAACCTCGGCCTTCGCGAGCAGCAACCGCTGGGAGGCGACGGTCGCTCTGACCGGCGGCGCCGCGGGGAACGTCCACACCACCGATCCCGCCATCTCGCTGAACGGGTCGCCGGCCAGCACCGGCACCCGCGGCAACAGCCACAACATCGGGGCTTCTCTGGCCCAGAACGCACGGCGCGAACAGCATGTGAAGATGCTCGGCCCGTCCTCCCTGGTGAGGGTGCAGGGCAAGTTCCGCGCGCAGCTGGTGAAGTACCACAAGCACCTCATGGGCTCCGGGAGCAAACTGAAGGGCACGTTCCTCAGCGACCCGATCACCGGTGACCTGTACCTGACGATGCACCAGGGCGAGATCGAGGAACTGCGCGCGCGGATCGACCGGCGCAGGCGGGAGCTCGACCACACGGAGACGCCATGGCCGCTGCTGGAGCGCGCACCGGTCGTGAACCTGACGCCCCTGGTGATCAGCGCGGGACGCCGGGGTGACGTCGAGCCCCACCGCCTCTACCGGCACGTGGCCCGCGCACTGCCCGGCACCCTCCAGTCCCCGGCGCACGCGCTGGTCCTGCGATACGACCCCGCGGCCATGGCGGTCGAGGCGTTCCGCGACACCGTCACGTGGGCGCTCCGCATGGTCAGCCCGGACGCCGGAGCCGACGGAATCCCGACGGCCACCCAGGCGCGGTGGACGCAGTGGAGCGCGGACTTCCCCGCGATTCCCGCCGAGGTCCAGGACGTGCCGGCTGCCGTCCACGACATCGTCCGCGAGGTCAACACGATCCTCGAGCGCAGGAACGCGGATGCCGGGAAGCCGCTGCGGCCCGTCGAGATGCCCGCGACGGTGGCGTACCTGAATCTGGAGCCGGCCTACCTCGCCCGGGATCTCGCACACGAACTGGACGTGCCCGTACGGCTCGACGTGCAGGTGCCGACGGGCGGCAGCCGGCAGTACTGGATCACACGGACCGGACGCGTCCACGACTTCGACCCCACGACGTTCGACGAGACGTCGTTGACCGTGGACATGGCCGCGGACGCGGGTCTGCTCTCCCCGGAGACCCGGGCGGCGGCCGAGGTCTACGGGCTGGGCCAGGAAGACATGGTGCGGATCTACCGAACATCCTGGAACGACCTGTACGACTTCTCGACCGCGGTGGTCGCCGAACTGGGCCAACGGCGCCATACCCTGCACACGCTCGACGAGCGCCTGCCGGAACTGATCGACTCGGCGCATGAGCAGGCCCGGCGGTGGCGTTCCCATCAGGAGCAAGTGGACGCATTGCGTCCGGAAGCGAACCGCCGAGCGCGGGACGCCGTACTCGATCTGCGCCGTGTGTCGACCGGCGAGGACACGGAGACCGCGCGGATGCGGCGGGCGTTCGAGGAGGACAGACGTGCCAGGGCGTACACCACCGCGCTGAACACGCGCTACGAGGAAGCCGGCCGGCTCAAGCGCCTGGCCGAGACGCAGTTGAGCGAACTCCGCGCACTGGCACGGGGTACCGGGAACGTCGCCGCTTCCACGGCGCCTGGTTTCACCATCGACGCGGCCGTGGCCGTGATCAATGACCTGCGGGCGAACACGCTCGACCAGGAGAGGATTCATCTGGCCCCTGTGGCGGAGTCCGGCCTGCGGGAGGCGGAGGAGGAGAAGCCGGATCGCTCTCCCCTGGAGAGGGATCCGGCTGCCGGTTCCCTGGAGGGGACGCGGGAGCAGCCGTCCATACCCGAGGTCCGGATCGACGACACCCGCCCAGGGCGCCGGCAGGAGGACCGGCAGCGGAGGTTCCTGGAGGCGCCTCCGGCGTTCCTGAACGAGCCGAGGTCGACGCTGCGGGAGGGACGGACGTCGCCGTACCTGGCCTCGGCGGCAGCCGGGCTGGAAACGTCGATGACGGGTACATCGGTTCGGGACACGTCGGTTCGGGACACGTCGGCCCGGGTCACTTCGGTTCGGGACACGTCGGCCCGGGTCACGACGGCCCTGGACACGACGGAGTCCGTGTTCCTGCCGGACCAGGCCGGGGCGGAAGTCCTGACGCCGACTCCGCGCGAGGACGACACCGTGATCGTCCCCGATGCGGTGGTCGATTGGGGAACCGCGTCCAACCCCCTCCCTCTGTGGGAACTGCTCGGGGTCGACGAGCCGACCCACGCCGACTACCCCAGGAGGCTGGCGCATCCCACCGTGGCGGCGGAAGCACTGGTGACGGGCATCAGAGGCCGGCTCCCCGAGGCGACCCTCAGCGATCCGGCCTCGGTGATCCATGTGAAGGTCCATTCCACCCCGGTCCACATGATCCCCGCGGCCATCCAAGCCGTTCAAGCCGGCGTCGCGTCCCTTCGCCGCAGCCTTCACATCCAGATGTCGGCCGACGCGAATTCCGCGGTGCAAGTCTGCCCGCCGACCATGTCGTCCTGACAGCCCACGGCGGCGCCGCGGCAGCTCCTTCCCCCGGAGTGCCGCGGCGGCGCCGACTTCGGCCCCGCCTCGCGCTGAGCGCACCACGAAGTCGCGGGCAGGTCGTCGCGACTGGCGGCGTCCACCGTCGGGCGCGACGTCGCCGTCACCACCGCGACCCGGCAGGCCGCCGAGAGAAGATCGCCCACACACAGGACTGGGGCGTACAGCACCGACATCCTGCTGTCGGCACCCGCCGACGGATAGCCGTGTGACTCGCCGACATCCTCGACCACAGAGTCAAGATCTTCACGGGCGACAACGTCGTCGAGTCCGAGGAGATCTGTCCGCAGTGAGCGTGGAGGCCTCCCCTTGAACGTAGCCACCGGGCGCCTGGGACCCCGAGCGGCCACCGCGGGGCGCGGCCCCGCGACACGGCGGCAGACCGTGCCGCGGGGCCGCGCCTCGTTCTGACGCCCTTGAGGAGTGAGATCGTTCCGGGCAGCCCCCGGGGGAGACCCGGGGTGTTCTAGGCTCGCGGGGTGGATACACGTACCGCCCTGGAGAAGTGGCTCGCCGGACTCTCCGCCGAGCGTCTGACCGCCCTGCTGGAAGAGCGCGAACTGCCGCAGGCCGCCGGCTACATGCCGATGGCCACGTTCCGGCACCTCGCGGAGCACCTGCTCACCGACGAGTCCGTGGAGCGGGCCGTCGCCGCCGGAACGGGCGGTGAGGCGCAGTTGCTCGCGTGCGTGGCGGCCCGCGCCCTGGAGAGGTACGGGCCGGCACCCGACGCCGGGCGGCAGGCCTACGCCTGGCGCCCGGCGCCGCCGCCGGTCGACCCCTACACCCGGATGGTGCCCGAGTCCGAGCTGCTGGACTGGCTGGAACAGGGCGGCACGCCCCGCGAGAGGACGTCCCGAGCCCTGGAACGGCTGCGGGAGCGGGCCCTGCTGCTTCCGGCGCCGCCCGGCCAGTTGGCGCTGCCCTCCCGGGTGCACGCACTGTCGGCCCGGATGGACGGCTACGGAAGGCCGGTCGACACGCTGCTCACCCGGGCGTACAACGCGCCGGAGATCAAGCGGATCGCCGCCGTCCTCGGCATCGGGCTGAGCACCCGCGCGGACGCGCAGAAGGCGATCGGAGCGCTGCTCGCGGACGGCGACCGGGTACGGGAACTGGTCGCCGGCGCCCCGGCGGCGGCCCACGAACTGCTCGGGCACATGCTGGAGGGCCCCCCGCTGCTGCGCACGCACTGCTTCGTCTCCCGGTACGGCGGTTACGCGGGGCCGGACGACAAGTACGTCTTCCGTGGGGGCGGCAGCGGCGACGAGGGCACCGACTGGCTCGCGGAACGCGGCATGGTGGTGCCGGTCGGGCAGGACCTGGTGGAGCTGCCGTACGAGGTGGGCCGCGCCCTGCGCGGGCAGCAGCCCGCGCCCGTGCCGAGCCTGGATCCCGAACCGCTGACGTGCGTTGCGCCGCTGCCCCGGGACTGGGCGGGCCAGGGCGCGGTGGCCGCCGCGGCCGCGGCGTGGCGGGTGGAACTGGTGCTGCGGGAACTCGCCGCGCAGCCCGTGGCGGTGCGCAAGGCGGGCGGGATCGCGGTGCGCGAGACCAGGAGACTGGCCAAGGCGGCCGGGACGAGCGAGGAGCACACCCGGTTGTGGCTCGACCTCGCGGTGAACGCGGGCCTCGCCGCCCCCAAGGCCGAGGAGGAGCAACCCGCCGCCCGCGGCAGGGGGCGCCGCCAACCCCCCGCGGCGAAGCCGCCGACGCGGCTGCTGCCCAGCGAGCGCTACGACGCCTGGGCGGCCGCCACCCCCGCCGGGAAGCTGCTGCCGCTGGCGGCCACCTGGGCCGTCGTGCCCGAGGTGTTCACCTACTGGCCGGAGGCGGACGAGACCCCGGTGGCGCTGGTCAGTCCCCAGGACCCGTACGCGGCGCCGCTGCGGCACGGCGTCCTGAAGGCGCTCGCGACGCTGCCGGAAGGCCGCGGGCTCGCCGCCGGGGACGAAGCACGCGAGGAACTCCTCGAGCGCGCCGTCTGGTTCCATCCGGTGCTGCTGGGCCCCTATGAGAACGAGGAACTGGAAGGCATGCTCGAGGCCACGGTGGCCGAGGCGGAACTGCTGGGCCTGGTGGTGCGGGGCGCGCTCACCGAAGCCGGCCGCGCGGTCGTCGGACTCCTGGACGCCGGGGCCGCCCGCCACTACCCGGCCGTGCCCGGCACGGACGCCGACCCGGCCGCGGAAGGCGCCGACCGGCTGGGGAAGGGCCTGGCCGAGCGCCCCGCCCTGGCCAAGGCGGTCGCCACGCTGCGCGAGGCGCTGCGCGCGATGCTGCCGCCGCCGAGCACCACGGCCCGGTTCCAGGCCGACTCGACGGCGACGGTCACCGGCACGCCCGCGCCCGACCTGGCGGCGCTGCTGTCCGCGGTCGGCGACATCGAGTCCGAGGGGCACGCCGTGGTCTGGCGCATCACCCCCGCCTCCTTGCGCCGGGCGTTCGACGCGGGATGGGACGCCGAAGAGATCCTCGACCGCCTGTCCGCCGTCCGCCGACCGGGGACGGAACTCCCGCAGCCGCTGACGTACACGGTCAAGGACGTCGCCCGCACCCACGGGCGGCTGCGGGTGGTGCGTTCGGCGTGCTGCGTCCGCTCCGAGGACACGTCCCTGATCGAGGAGGTCGCGAAGACGCGCGGCCTCGCCAAACTGGGCCTGCGGAAGATCGCGCCGACCGTGTTGATCTCCACGGCGCCCCCGGAGGAGACCCTCGCCGCCCTGCGCGCCGCCGGCTACGCCCCCGCCCTCGAGGCGGAGACGGGCACCACGGTGCTGGAACGCGTCCCCGCGGAACGGTCCCGGCCACTGGTCCCCGCTCTCGACGAGGCGCACCCGCAGTACGGCGAGCGGGTGCGCGGAGTCCCCTCCTCGGCAAGGGAGTTGGCGGTGCGGCTCGCGGCGGGACGCTGAGCCCGGGGGCGCGCCGCGGGTCGTCAGCCCGGCTGCCCGCCGGGCCGGGAGGGCGTCGGCCGTGGCGTCAGCGGCGCCCGCGATCGTGACAGGAGGGCGCGCACGGCGGTGTGGGCGAGACAGCCCGCCGCCGCGCCGACGGCGTACCAGAGCAGGTCGGGTGCGTTGAAGGTGGAGCCGAGCACGAGGCGGGCGATGGTACTGCGCCGGGACAACTCCGCCGGCACATAGCTGAGCTGCAGGAACTCGACGCCGCAACTGAACGCCAGTGCTGTCGCGGCGGCCTTGAGGGGCGCGAGCCGTGGCGCGGCGAGGACGACGAGGGCGAGCACCAGGACGGTGTAGAGCGCATCCCCGCCGTACTTGGCCGCGCTGCCCGCCGCGATGGCGCGCAACCCCAGCCCGGCGCCGACGGTGACGATCGCCGCAGCGGCCGCCGCCGTGCGGATCCCTCTCGTGTCGACGGCGCGGGCAGGGGTACCGGGGAGGAAGGTCACGGGGGTCATCCTGTCGGACGCCCGGGGCGGGGCGCATCGGCGGGTTGCCGACGTAGGGATACGTCGGTGCGGGCGGGTCCACGTCGGCGCGGGCGGGTCCACGTCGGTGCGGGCGGGTCCACGTCGGTGCGGGGCGACCCACGCCGCCCGCAGTCGGCCGTGGACCCCTCCGGCGTCAACGGCGCCGCCGCCTCCGCGGAAATCCCCTTGCCCCGCCCACCCCGCCGCCTTTATCGTCAGGGTGACACTTATAGGAGGTCGCCGCGTGTCTCTCGCGGATGTGCTCGCCCCCCTTCAGCAGCCGCTGTTCACGCTGCTGGACACCCCCGTCAGCTGGGTCGAGGTACTCGGGTTCGGCAGCGGAGCGCTGTGCGTGTGGCTCGTGGCCCGCCGGCACATCGCCAACTGGCCCGTCGGCATCGCCAACAACCTCTTCTTCATCCTGCTCTTCGCCGGCGCCGGGCTCTACGCGGACGCCGCCCTGCAGGTCGTCTACGTGGTGCTGGCGGCGTACGGATGGTGGTCCTGGGCCGCCGCGGGATCAGGCGCAGGGCGGCTGCCGATCAGCCGTACCGGCCCCCGTACGTGGGCAGTGCTGGCCCCCGTCACGGCGGTCGCCACCGTGCTGCTGACCCTCGGGCTGGACCGCTTCACCGACTCCACGGTGCCCTTCTGGGACGCGCTCACCACCGCGCTGTCGCTGGCCGCCACCTACGGCCAGTGCCGGAAGAAGATCGAGTCCTGGTACCTCTGGATCTCCGCCGACCTCGTCTACATCCCGCTGTACGCCCACAAGGGCCTCTACCTCACCTCGGTCCTCTACGCAGGCTTCCTGCTGCTGTGCCTGGCCGGCCTGCGCGGCTGGCGGGCCGAGGCGGCGACCCGCGCGGCAGGCCCGGCGGTCCGGACGGAGGCGGTGGCGTGAGCGAGTTCGACCACGGGCTGGTGCTGGGCAAGTTCTACCCGCCGCACGCCGGCCACCACCACCTCGTCCGCACCGCCGCCGCGCGGTGCCGCCGCCTCACCGTGCTGGTCTGCGCCTCCGCCGTCGAGTCGATCCCGCTCGCGGACCGCGTGGCCTGGATGCGCGAGGTGCACCCGGAGGCGGGCATCGACATCGTCGGCGCCGTGGACGAGATACCCGTCGACTACACCGACCCCGATGTCTGGGACGCCCACATGGCCGTCTTCAAGGCGGCGGTCCCCGAGCCCGTCGACGCCGTCTTCACCTCCGAGCCGTACGGCCTCGAACTCGGCCGCCGGTTCGGCGCGGTGCCGGTGACGGTCGATCTGCGCCGTACCGCTCATCCCGTCTCCGGGACCGCCGTCCGCGAGGACCCCGTCGCCTGCTGGCGCCACCTGGCCGCGCCGGTGCGGGCGGCCCTGGCCCGCCGGGTGGTCGTCGTCGGCGCCGAGTCCACCGGCACGACCACCATGGCCCGCGCCCTCGCCGAGCACTACCGGTCGCGCGGAGGCGTGTGGGAGGCGACGCGGTGGGTGCCCGAGTACGGGCGCACCTACAGCGAGGAGAAGTACGCGCGGCTGCTGGCCACCCGACCGGACGCGGCGTTCGACGATGTGAGTTGGTCCTCCGAAGAGTTCGAGGTCATCGCCGAACGCCAGCTCGAAGAGGAGGACGCCGCGGCGCGGACCGGCTCGCCCGTCCTGTTCTGCGACACCGACGCCATGGCCACCACCATCTGGCACGAGCGCTACATGGGCGGCCGCAACCCGCGCGTGGAAGCCGTCGCCGAGCGGTGCCGGCAGCACCTGTGGCTGCTCACCGACGACACCGGGGTGCCCCTCGAGGACGACGGCCTGCGCGACGGCGAGCACCTGCGTTCCTGGATGACCGGCCGCTTCCGCACCGAACTGGACCGCCGGGGCCTGCCGTACGTGGTGCTCAGCGGCCCGCACGAGCAGCGCCTGCGGACGGCCGTGACGGCCGTGGACGCGCTGCTCGCCCGCGGCTGGGACTTCGCCGCGCCGCTGCCGCAACGGGGCGGTCTCCCCTCGCCGCGCTGAGGGGCGAGAGCCGAGGGCGCCGCGGGTCGGACGGGCGCGGACGGGGGGCAGCCGATGCCGGCGGCCCTTCCGGACGCGATCGGCGGTGCCCCCGGCCCACGTACCTCAAGCGGCGCTTCAACTTCGTCCGCATCCCCGTCGTGACGAACAAGAAGAGCGAGGCGGAGATCGTCCGCTTCCGCACCGAGGAACTGCTGCGCCGCCACCAGATCGAGCTGGACGTGCCGCCCACCCTGCTCGACGTGCTGCTGCGGAGCTTCGCCGACCTGCGTGCCTCGGCGGCCGCCGCGGGCAGCGACGACGAGAAGCTGGAGTCGGCGCTCTCCACCGCCGAGCAGATCGGCGTGCTGGAGGACTCGGACTCCCAGGACGTCGGCTCCGGGTAGTCCGCGATCCGTGACCAGGCGTCGGTTCCGGGGTCGTAGGCGTACGCCTCGGCGGTGCCGCACCGCTCGTCGCAGCCGCCGACCGTGTACAGCTTGCCGTCGACGGCCGCGCTGCCCTGCCCGGCGTACGCGACGGGCGCCGACGCCCCGGTGCTCCAGGTGTCGTTGTCGGGGTCGTAGATCTCCAGCTTGCGGTCGGTCTCGGGGTTGATGCCCTGCTTCCAGCCGCCCACGACGTAGAACCTGCCGTCGATGAACTGGGCCGAGGGAGCCTCCCGGGCGTCCTCCGCGGGAGTCCTCTTCGTCCAGGTGCCGACGACCGGGTCGAGGACGTACATCGCGCTGGTGACCTCGAGCCCGTTGAATCCGAAGGCGGAGTACACCTTGCCCTCGGAGGTGCCGACGGCGTTGCCGAGGACCTTCTCCGGCAGGTCGGGGCCGGTCTGCCAGGCGCTGCCCGACGCGGCGGCGGTCGTTGCGGCCTTGCGCCGGGCCGAGGCGGGGCCGGCCATGCTGGCGTGCGGGGAGAAGCTCCCCTTCACGGTCTGCAGGGGTGCGCCGCCGCCGAGGGCCTGGAGGTGGAAGCCGCCGGACCTCTCGTCCAGCGTGACCGTGGCGGGCGCGCCGCCGGTGTTCTTGACCGTCAGGTTCCGCGTGGCGGACGTGCCCCAGCCCAGGGACGCCTCGACGGAGTCCGGGAGGATCGTCAGCTGCCCGGCCTTGAGGGCGTGGGAGACGGCGACGGTGCTGTCCGCCGCGACGTCGACCGTCCTGGTCAGCGCCGTGTAGCGGGGCTTGGCCACGGTGACGTCGTGCTTGCCCAGGTCGGGCGAGAACATCAGGTACAGGCCGTCGTCGAGCGCGGGATCGCCGGGGGTGGCCACGGTGGTCGCGGTCACCTGCGGGTCGTCCTTGGCGGTGACGGTGGCGCCGACCAGGCCCTTGCCGGTGTTGGCGTCGGTCACCAGGCCGGTGACCAGGCCGCCGGGGGTGGCGTCGAAGTCCCGCTGCCCGACGAAGACGTCGTCGACGCCCCAGTACCAGCCGACGTCGGTGACGAGGTGGAAACGCACCCGTACGTCGGGCTTCCCGGCGAACGCGGTGAGCGGGATCTCGGCCTTCGCGTGGTCCGCGAAGCCCGTGGGCGCCTTCCACACCCTCTTCCAGGTGGCGCCGCCGTCGGACGTGGCGTCGACCGTGATCGCGTCGTCGGCGTACCCGAAGTACATCGTGCTGAAGGCCAGTTCGGGGTCGGACACGTCGGTGAGGTCGTAGGACGGGCTGATCAGCTGGGAGTCGAGGGGCGTGAACGCGGCGTTGTCGGCGATGGCGAAGCCGCCCTCGCCGCCTGTCTCGTTGCCGTAGCGGCCCGACTCCTCGAAGGCCCAGCCGTTTCGCCAAATGCGGCCTTTTGGAACAGGCCTGGGCGCTCGGCTGGTGCGCGCGGCCCGCGAGGAAGATGCCCGGCCACTCGGCGGTGGGGAGCGCAGCTGCGTCGCCGCCGCCACAGGTGCGAGGGGCGCAGGGCGGCGAGGAGTGGCGCTCAGGGGGTGACGATGGCGAGCCCGGCGGGCAGAGGCCACCGGCGGCGTGTGTGTCCCCGCGCTCCGCCGACCCTGGTCATGGGCGCACGCCGAAGCGTGCTGACGCCTTCTCAGTGCAACTCGCAAGGAGGCGGCCGACCCGTGCGTTCGGGCAGCCTTCGTTCGCGTGGGGCGAGCCCGCCCAGCGGCGGGTGCCGGTGGATCTGATGTGTCCGCCCTCGTCGACCGGTCTCGGCGCGCCTCCTGCGAAAGCAGGGGCCCGGCCCGCTCGGCGCCCTACTGCACCTGGCCGCCGCTCTGGGCTGGATCGGCCCACTCATTGACCTGACTAATCCCGAAGCCGCTTCCAGGCCGAGGACCCGCACCGGCGCCCGCCGGGGGCTCCTCGACAACCACCCCTCCACCTCGCTGGTCCCGAAGTTGCCCGATGGCTGGCGGGCCTACCAGACCGTGCTGGAGTACTGGGACGGCCGGAGTACATCGTTTCGCGTGACTGGGCCGGATCGCCGTGCCCGCGGAACAAACGGTACCCCCTACACGAGGAGCGAGCCGCTGTAGCGGCGTGATCGCAGAGGTTGCCGAGGGGGCCACCATCGTACCGACCTCGGCGCCTCGGGTGGCAGAGGCGATCGCAGTGAAGAACACCGAGCGATGGCGAAAGACCGCCGCACACAGCACCTTCACCGCCGCCTGTCACATGACTATCCTTGATCACATCATCGCGGCCCGACGGGCTTCCGCTCCGCTCCGGCGGAGTCTCGAAGGACACGCCCCCACCCGCACGAGTCACTTCGTGCTGCCTGGGGGAATTCCTTGCTGCTCCGCGAGTCGGCCAGGACGGTCGCCGTCATGGCCCACGACGGGTCGCTCTACCACCGCCTGACTGAGCAGTTCGTCCACATGCACGGCTATCGCCCGGGGCCCTCCGAGGCCCGCTCTTGGGAGCGCAGCATCCCGGGGCTGGTAGGCGCGCTCAACGACGCGGGGCTCGGCGGCGTGGAAGTGATGCTGGAGTACGCGCTGCCGCTGAACAGCAAGCGGGCTGATGCCGTGTTGGCCGGGGTGCATCCGTCCACGGGCGAGCCCTCCTACGTCATCGTCGAGCTGAAGCAGTGGAGCCAGGCGGCACCGTACGAGGACGATCCGGCCCTGTGCCTGGTGGACGCCTACGCGCACCCGGTGCTCAACCCCATCGAGCAGGTGCGCCGCTACTGCGACTACCTGGTCAACTTCAACGGCGCGGTAGCCGAGCACCCCGAGCGGGTCAGCGGCGTGGCCTACCTCCACAACGCGACGGAGTTCGGGGTCAGCGGCCTGCGGGAGATCGAACTCGACGACCGCGGCCAGCTGTTCACCGCCGAGAGCAGAGGCGCGTTCATCGAGCACCTGCGCGCCAAGCTGAGCGACAGGCACGCCGGGACGCGCGCTGCCGACGAGCTGCAGGCGGCCAAGACGGTTCCGTCCCGGCAGTTGATGGCCGTCGCGGCGCAGGAGGTGCGTGAGCGCGAGCAGTTCGTCCTGCTCGACGAGCAGCAGGTCGCCTACCGCATGGTGCTCAACGCGGTACGCAAGGCGAAGCGGTCCGACCACAAGGAGGTCGTGGTCGTCACCGGCGGCCCGGGGACGGGTAAGAGCGTCATTGCGCTCTCCCTGCTCGGCGACCTGTACCGGGAGGGCGTGCCGGCCCTGCACGCCACCGGCTCGCAGTCCTTCACCAGGACCATGCGCAAGGTCGCGGGTGCGCGGAAGCGCGAGGTGCAGGACCTCTTCAAGTACTTCAACAGCTTCATGACGACCGAGAAGAACACCCTCGACGTGGTGATATGCGACGAGGCGCACCGCATCCGCGAGACCTCCGCGAACCGCTACACCTCGGCCGCCCATCGGACGGGCAAGCCACAGATCGACGAGCTCATCGACGTCGCCCGGGTCCCCGTCTTCCTTCTCGACGAGCACCAGGTCGTGCGCCCCGGCGAGATGGGTACCGTGGCCGAGATCAAGGCCGCCGCCGCACGAAAGGGTCTGGCCTGCAGCGTCGTACCGCTCGACAGCCAGTTCCGTTGCGGCGGCAGCGACGCCTATCTGCGGTGGGTCGGCCGCCTCCTCGGTCTGGAACCCGGTGGCTCGGTGGTCTGGGAACCCGACGATCGCCTGCAGCTCCTCGTCGCCGACGCACCGCAGGAGATGGAGGCGTTCCTCGAGGAGCGCCGCGCCCAGGGCCACGGTGCCCGGATGTCCGCGGGCTACTGCTGGCCGTGGTCACCCGAGCCCAAGCCCGGTGAACCGCTTCCCCCGGACGTGGTGATCGGCGACTGGGCCCGCCCCTGGAACCTGCGCGGAGAACGCGCCATCTCCGGCGCTCCGCCGTCCGCTCTTTGGGCGACCGATTCCGCCGGATTCGGTCAGATCGGATGCGTCTACACCGCCCAGGGCTTCGAGTACGACTGGTCGGGTGTCATCATCGGCCCCGACCTTGTGTGGCGCGAGGACCGATGGGTCACCGACCGTACGAAGTCCAAGGACCCGGTCTTCAGGAAGTCCACCCCCGACGCCGACGTGGACCGCCTGATCCGCAACACCTACAAGGTGCTGCTGACACGCGGCATGGTGGGCACCGTCGTGTACTCGACGGACTCGGAGACGAGGCGCAAGCTGCGCGAGCTGGTGGGAACGGACCGGAGCGCTGCGCTGGTCTGATCGCGACCTGTGAGGCCTGCCCACGTGCAGCTGGCGGAAAGGGATGCCGATGCCGCGGTCCGTTCCCCCAGGCGGGCAAATGACGGAGGAGCTGGCCCGGCGGTCCAAGAGCTGAGGGGCCTCGTGCATGTGGAGGCAGCAGGCCCCAGGGAGTCACGTCCTACTCAGATCGGCTCCCCTGTGACCAAGCTGACGAGTCGCGCGCAGTCGGCAGAGAGGGGTGTTGCTCGGACATCAGAGTGCGTACGGCGATGTGGACGCCCTCCAGAAATGCATCGCGTGGCTGGCTCGTCGCGGTCAGGAGTGGAGATGGGCGATGTAGCGGCGCAGGGCGTCGGTGCTGTGGAAGACGCGGTAGTCGCCGGCCTCGAGCGCCGCCTGCTCCTCCGCAGTGGTGTCCGGAGTCAGGACGACGGGGACACCCAGCTCCTCCTGGAGGCCCTGCGGCCAGTAGGCGGCGGCCACCGTGATCGCGGCCCCGCTCCGGGAGTCGCTGACCTCGCTGTCGAGCTCCGGGGCCGCCAGGCCCGCGGCTTCGAGTTCGGCGAGGAGCGCCGTGAGGCCGGGCACATCCTCGTCAGCGGCCGGTTCAGCCGTGGCGACGGCGGAACGTGCGGTGCCGAACGCTGAGGACGGCGTGAGCTCGACCGGTGACGGGCCGTCGTGCAGTGCCCGCAGGAAGTCGTTTGCCGCACGGGCCAGGAGCTCGCGGCGGGCTGCCAGGAAGGCCGGGTAGTTCTCGACGCGCCACAGTGCGCGGTCCGTGGGAATCCACTGCGAGGCGAGGGCGCCCGGCACCCGGGCCTCGACTTCCTCCAGGTACTCGACAGGGAGCCTGGCACCGATGCGCAGGTTGGTGTCCTGGGTGAGGAAGCAGAAGTTGGCGACGGCGTTCACCTCGGCACGGCTGTAGCCGTGCTCGTACAGCCGGGCCTTGGGGAAGACGTGATGGACCTGCAGAGAGCTCAGCCGGCCGAGCATGCCGTCCCGCAGGGGTACCCCGCTGCCGAGGTCCTGCGCCCCGTACACCCGGGTGAGCATGTAAAGCAGCGGGTAGAAGCGCGATCCCATGCTGGAGCCGACGAAGTCGTCCGGGCCGACGAGGAGCCGGCCGCCGCGGCTGCGGCGCAGCGTGTCGATGAGCCCGTCGACCCCTCCGTCGTCGAGCGCCTGCAGGTCCTGGTTGAGGGCCGTCTCGGTGGCCCCTGTGTGGCGGCCCCACAGGAAGCTGTGGACGTACCAGTAGAACAGCCGGTCCCGCGTCATCGCGTCCGGGAACGAGCCGTCATGGTGGTGGAGGAGGCGGCTCATCACCGGGAAAGCGCCGCGGCCGCTCAGGACGCGTCCGTGGTCGAGGCCGAGCCGCCCGCCGAGGGCGTTGAGCAGGAACCCGATGGAGTCGATGGTGTCCTTCAAACCCGTCTGGAACGCCGGTACGTCGACGTCGGCGAGCTTGGAGAACTGAGCCTCGCCGGTAAGGACCCCGTTGACGTTGCGGAGCAGCCAGTCGAGCTTGAAGTCGAACCCCGCGGCTGACCACGTGCTCAGGGCGGCGTTCATCGTGGGACGGGCCTCGGGCCATGCGGCGCAGATGGCGGCCAGGGCCAGATCTCCCTTGGACAGCTTGGTGCCACCGGAGTTCACCCTGTTGAAGATCTCGACGACGACGTCGATCGTCTTGTCCTCGCCGGTGACCTCGTCGATGTGGACGCTGCGGTCCTTGATCTGCGTGATCCGGTTGAGGCGCTCGATGTAGGCGACCTGAAGGCTCGCGTCGCCTTCGGCGAGTTGGGTGACGGTGAGCAGCTGATTCCCCAGACCGCCCTGGAAGAGGGCGGTGACGTCCACCCACACCGGGTTGTCCTTCATCTTCGCGGGCGCGTAGAACTCGAAGACCTCGGTTTGCAGGTTGAAGTGCAGACCGGTCAGAGTGGCGGGATGCCCCTCGAAGAAGCGGGGCGGGCGGCCACGCATCACCCCGTACAGGGTGGTCACCCGCTGCTGACCGTCGAGCAGGAGGTGAATGGTGCCGTCCTTCTCGGAACCTCCGCCCCTGGTGTCGGCGCCCTCCGCCTTGGTGCTCCAGGTGAGGAAGCCGCCGATCGGGTAGTTGCGGTACAACGACTGGAAGAAGCCTCGGACTTGGTCGCGGGTCCACACGTAGCCGCGCTGGAACTCGGGCAGGGCGATGTCACCTGCGTCGACCTTGTCCAGGATCTGCGAAATCTGCACGTCTTGCTGCCTGCCTTCCGGGCCCGGAGGCTCCCCCCACGAGGCCGCCGTACGATCTCCACAAATTAGCAGTCGGCCGCTTCGGCGATACCGCCAAGAGCACCGTCCCAGCCTGCCTCCGTCCGTTGTCGGCGCGAGGGCAGGCATCACCTGCTGGCCGGTAGGCTTCAACGCCGTGAGCGAGTACCAGTACTACGAGTTCCTCGCGATTGACCGTCCGCTGGACGACGACGAGGTCGCCCGGGTGCGGGCGCTGTCCACGCGTGCCGACATCACCGCGACCCGCTTCGTCAACGAGTACCACTGGGGCGATTTCAAGGGCGATCCGACGAAGCTGGTCGAGCAGCTCTACGACGCCCACCTGTACTACGCGAACTGGGGCAGCCGCCGCCTCGTCCTGCGTCTGCCCGCCGGGACGCTGAGGGCCAAGGAAGCCACTGCCTACGCCATGGACGAGTCGCTCGGCGTCTGGACTCGCTCCGGGCACACCCTGCTGGACTTCTCCGTGTCCTCCGAGGACGGTGCCGAGTGGGAGTTCGACACCCACTACACGCTCTCGACCTTCGGGGGACTGCGCTCCGAACTCGCGGCGGGAGACCTGCGCGCGCTGTATCTGGCGTGGCTCGCCGGGCTCACCGCCTGGGAGCTGGCGGAGGACGATGAGGAGGAGTACGCCCATGAGGTCGAGCCGCCCGTCCCCGCGGGGCTGGGATCGCTCACCGGTCCCCAGCGGGCCCTCGCGGAGTTCATCGGCGTCGACATGGACCTGCTGGCGGTGGCCGCCGAGGCCAGCGGACCCGCCACCGCGAGCCCCGTGAGCCGCAAGGCCCTGGCGGCCTTCATCGCCGGGCTCCCCGCCGCCGACAAGGACACCCTGTTGCTGGAGGCCGCCCTGGGTACGGCGCCCTCTCCAGGACCGCACCTTCTGGCCCGCTACCGCGCCACCACCGTCCCGGCCCCTCGCGGCGGTACCGCACCGCGCAGCGCGGCCGAGCTCCTGGACCTGGCCCACGCCCGCCGTACGGAACGCCGGGAGCGCGAGCGCGTCGCCCGCGCCGCGGCCGAACGGAGCCGGGCGCGCGCCGCCGCCGAGGCGCGCGAGGCGCACCTCGACCGCCTCGCCCGCGACGTCGAACAGGTGTGGCTGGACGTCGACGACCTGATCGCTCAGAAGAAGTCCGGCGCCTACGACTCCGCCGTCGCACTCCTGGCGGACCTGCGTGAGATGGAGGCCCGCACCGGCGGCACGGCTGACTTCGACCGGCGGGTCGGCGAACTGCGGGTCGTGCACCGGGGCAAGCCCTCGCTCATGCAGCGCTTCGACGCCATCGGCATCCCCCGGTGACCGCACGGTACGGTGCCCGTCGTCACTCTCCTGGCGATCGAGGAGTGACGGCGGGCCGCCCGTTGCGCTACGACAACCGCAGGTAGGTCGATGTTGAAGTCGCCCTTCTCGCAGTGGGGCCTGCCCACTTGGTCGCCCGCCGCGAAGGTGACCGGCACGTGCACGGACTGGTAGGCGGCCCAGCCGCCCGTGTCCGGGACGGTCACCGCGGCCAGCGTGGTGGCGCGCACCGTAGCCTCTCAGCATGGATCACGGAGAGGTTCGGGTCGTCGTCCGTAAGTTCGACGGCAGTCCGCACTGGCACCACACCATGCTGCGGCTGGGCGAGGACGACTTCGGGGTGTGGCTCGGTGCGCCGATCGGTACGGTCTACGGCAAGGGCGAGGAAGCCGAGGTCTACACCACCCAGGAGCGGCGAGTCATGCTCTTTCCCCGGGACACCTGGTGGACGGCCCTGTTCCAGGAGGTGCCCGCTCGGCTGGACGTGTACTGCGACGTCACCACGCCGCCCGAGTGGACAAGCACCGGTGAAGTGATCACGGTGGACCTGGACCTGGACGTCTGCCGGACACGCGTGGACGGGTCCGTGTACGTCGACGATGAGGACGAGTTCGCCCTTCACCAGGCGCGTTACGGCTATCCGCCGCACGGCGTCAGCCGTGCGGAGAGCACGGCGGAGTGGCTGTCCGCCGCACTGCGCGATGGCACCGAGCCCTTCGGCGCAGGCTACCGCCACTGGCTTGCCCAAGTCCGTTGAGCCCGGTTGGCCGGTCACGATGCCATGGCGAGTGGGCGCCCGCCCCAGCGTGCCTTCCCCGGTGAGCCACCGCAGTTGCGGCGCCCCGCGGGCGGCGTGCCCGTCAGGCGACCGCCGCCGTCGTGGCGCAGTCGCGGCACAGGCCCGGGTGTTCAGACCTGTGGGCGCGGTCGCAGGCGTCACAGTTCTGCATCGGGAGGACGTGCGGGCGCTGGGCACGTGGGGCGGGCAATGGTGCTGCCTCGATCGGTTTGAGGTGTTGTAGGCGGTAGGCGATCAGCCCGGCCGGCCTGCGCAGGATCGGCACGGGGAGGTCCGCGCTGAGCGCCTCCGCGATCCGGTCGGGGGCGATGCCGCGCCGTAGCCAGTCCTCCACGGCGGGTGCCAGCCGCGTGACGTCCCGCTCGGAGAGCAGCAGCCGCGGGTCCCTGAGGCGCAGCGCCGCGAGTACGGCGACCGCCTCGGCTGCGGGCGGCGCCGTCGAACGCGTGGGCTTGGGGGTGGGCGAGGGGGCGGGCTGCGGCTCCGGCGCCCGCGCGGGTTCCGGCTCGGGCGGCGCCGCGTTGCGCGCTTCGCCGGTTGCCGGTGCGGCGGGGGAGGGGTCGTCGTAGACGTACGTACGGGTGCGGATCTGGCCGTTCGCCGCGCGCACCGGCACCCGTTCCAGGAAGCCTTCCGCCTCCAGCTCGTTCAGGGCGCGGGCCAGCCGCGTCTCGCCCTCCGTGAAGTGCTTGCGCAGCGCCTCGATGCTGACGGGCACCCCGTCCGGTACGGACATCAGGTAGGCCCCGACGCCGACGGTCACGGCGCTTCCGGGGCGCTGGGCGAGGCGGTTGGACAGGATCGTGAAGTTCGCTGTGAGGCGGCGTCGTACGTGGACGGCACCGGATGTCACAGGCTCGGCGGACGGGCGCGCGGGCGCGCTAGACTGCGGCTCAGCCATCGGGAAGCTTGACTCTTCCTGGGTGGTCAGGCCTCGGCCGGGATGGGTAGTCCCTGCCGGGGCCGTTCATTTGTGTGGGGTTGTTTGCCGCGACCATACCCCCACCTTCCGGCTTCGCGCCTCCAAGTCACCCCTACGGGTGACTGCTTGGGGGAGAGGGCAGGTGGGGCGGGGTTCTGGTTCTTTCTTCACAGTCCTTGGCAGGTGTCACCCGGGCCACCGGCCCCCGGCCGTCCACGGCCTGTCCCGGACCACCGGCCCCCGGGCAACCGGGCACCGGTCGCGGCGTGCACCGTCTTCCTTCGCGGCCATGCGGACGTCTCGTGAGCACCCGTTAGAGTCCACCCGTGGACTGGACGCAACGTGTGCGGAACCTGCGGCAGTGGTCGCAGAACGGGGAGCGCGCGCCGCACAAGCCGCTGCTGATGCTGTACGCACTCGGACGGTTCCAGCGGGACGCGGGGGAGCCCCTGCGCTACACCGACGTCGAGCAGGAACTGGCCGGACTGCTGCGCGAGTACGGTCCCCACCGCCGCACGAATCCCGCGTACCCCTTCCATCACCTCGTCAACGACGGCGTCTGGGAGGTGCGGACGCATCTCGGGCCGGGCAGTCCGGGGACCGGGGTGCGCGCTCTGCGTGAGAGCGGGGCGGAGGGGCGGCTGGCGCCGGGGCTCCGGGCCGCGCTGACCGCCGACCCGGGACTGCTCGGGCGGCTGGCGCACCTGCTGCTGGAGGCTCACTTCCTGCCGTCCCTGCACGCGGAGATCGCGGCCGACGTGGGCCTGGACCTCGAGGCCGCCGGCAGGGTAGGGGACGTCCCCGGTATCCCGCGTCCCCGGCGGCGTGACGCGGAGATGCGGGAGCGGGTGCTCGTCGCCTATGAGTACCGGTGCGCCTTCTGCGGCTACGACGGGGCGATCGGGCGCGCTCCGGTCGGACTGGAAGCGGCCCATGTGAAGTGGTGGGCCTTCCGGGGCCCCGACGACGTCTCCAACGCGCTGTGCCTGTGCTCCTTGCACCACAAGCTCTTCGACAAGGGAGTGCTCGGCCTGGACCCGGCCCGCCGGGTCACGGTGTCCCGGGAGTTCACCGGGCGGAGCCCGGCCGCCCGTACGCAGGTGATCGACCTGGCCGGACGGCCGCTCCTCGGCCCGCAGCCCGGCAGCGCCCCGGTGGCCGCCGAGCACATCGAGTGGCACACCTCGCAGGTCTTCCGCGGTGAGCCGCGCGCGGCAGCCGTGGCGAACTGACGGCGACCCCCCGCGGGCACCCCTGCGGGTCCCGGGACCGCATGGGCGCCTGCGGCGTCGTGTCGTGCCCAGCCTTCGCGGGTGCGGGTCACCCGCCGGTGATCGGACGGGCCCCCTGCCGATGGTCCTGCGCGCGTCATCGTCCCTTCGTTGTGTAGCACAGCTCGTTGTGTAGCACAGCGGGACACGGCTCGCTACACTGGCCGTGTGAAGACGATCACGCAACGTGAGTTCCGCAACAACTCCGCCGCCGTCATGGACGCCGTGGCGAGCGGGGAGACGTTCCACATCACCCGGAACGGCGTCGAGGTCGCCGAGCTCCGTCCCATACGGCGACGGCGTCGTCCGAGAGCCGAGGAGTTGGTTGCGCGGCATCACCGGCTGCCCCGCGTGGACCATGGCGAGATGAGGCGCGAAGCCGAGGAGTTCTTCGGCGGAGCGGACCGCGTGGGCGACGACGATCCGTGGCAGCGCGAGCGTGGCTGAGCGGCACCCCGCGGGTGTGCTCGACACCTGTGCGTACATCGATCTCGGAGTGCTCGATCCGCTGGACCTGCCGGTGCACCCGGAGCTGACCTCGATCACGATGGCGGAGTTGCAGCAGGGCGTCGCCTTGGCCAAGGATCCCGTCGCCAGGGCCCAGCGCATGGAGATGCTGGGAGCGGCCGTGGCCGACTTCGAGCCGTTGCCCTTCGACGCCGATGCCGCGGCGCGCTACGGGACCCTGGTCGCCCTGGTCCTCAAGGCGGAGCGCGACCCGCGCCCCCGCCGGATCGATCTCATGATCGCGGCCATCGCCTCGGTTCACGGGCTCCCGCTGTACACGCGAAACGGCGATGACTTCAAGGGGCTGGAAAGCGCTCTCACGGTGGTCTCGCTGTGAGCCGCTCACTGTGGTGTGCCCTCGGCCGGGTTGCCTGGAGTCCGCCGTTTCCGCCCTTCCGTGCGGCTGCGCCCGACGCGTCGGTGGCCGAGACCGTCAGGTGACCGGGTGACCGGTCAGAGCTTGACGACCACCGCGCGGTCGCCGCACAGCCTGCGCATGTCGTCCTCGTCGGAGGTGAAGACCGTGACCGGGCCCGGTTGCCGCAGGGCGACGGCGGCGAGGGCCGCGTCGATGGCGTATTTGTGCCCGTGCAGCCCCGTGTCCTTCAGGAGGCCGGTCGCCGCATGTGCGATCTCCTCGGTCACCGGCTCGACCCGGATGAGGGACAGCGCCCATTGCCATGCCGGGAGGCGGCGCTTCGGGTCGAAGGCCTCGATGAGGGTTATCGACGTGGTCATGACGCGGGTCCCGGTCATCTTGGCGACTTTGAGGCGCCGCTTCATGGAGGGCTCCCCCCGTACGGTCTGGGACAGGCCCTCGCTGTCGAGAAGGTAGACCGCCTCACCCCTCATGCGGCGTCCTGGGTGCGGCCGGACTTCTCCCCGGCGTCGGCGCGTCGTGCCCGGGCGAGCTCGGCGTGCCTGCGCTCGATCTCAAGGCGTTCGGCCTCGGCCTGGGCCAGCTCGTCCCCGGTGATCGGCCCGTACTCGGACTCCAGCCAGTCGACGAGTTCCCCCAGCCGGTCCTGCTCCCGCCGGCGCTCTATGGCCTGCGTGACATAACGGCTGAAGCCGCCGGGCCCGACCTCGGCCCGGATGGCCTCGGCAAGCTCCTCGGGGAGGGTCACGGTGTACTTCTTCGTCGCCATACCGTTGACCATACCGCGGCCCTCGACGTACGGCAGACAATGACGGATATCTCGCAAGAAGGAGGGTGGGTGAGATTCGTAGCGACCATGCCCCAACCTGCTTGACGGCATCACGGCGGGACCGCCGGCTCCCCGAGGGCTCTGGTATGAGCGTGCCGACGCGAACGTCAAGGGCCCCCGCCGCGGAGCCCGGCCCGGGCCGGAACCGGGCCCTTCCGCGAGGACTCGCCACACGAGCCGTCCGTCCGACAGAATGACCGGCGATGACCAGCTCGCCACCGCCCCAGGAGCCGTCCGGCCCCGCCTACGGCCCCTTCGCGCACCTCACCACCCCCACCGCGGCCCTCTACCGGGAGATCATGCGGGTGTTCCTGCGCGCCAAGGAGCGGTACGCCGTCCACCTGCGCCCCGAGGACGTGCACGCCGCGCTGCCGCTCGACGTGCGGCCCGCCGAGGCGGAGACAGTGGCCAAGGCCCTCGGCAGCCTCAGTCAGCCGGAGTGGGGCAACCTGCGGGCCGACCCCGACACCGCGCGGGTCACCGCCGTCGAGGACTTCTACCGCAAGCGGTACGTCTACCAGCTCACCCAGGCCGGCGAGGCCGCCGAGGAGGCGCTCGCCGCGTACGACGACGCGCTCGGCCGGCGCGGCTCACTGCAGGCCGTCGCCCTCCACGACATCGTCACCCAACTGCGCGCCCTGCTCGTGCTCGCCGCCGAGGACGAGCCGGACCCCGCCAAGACCCACCTCGCGCTGGACGGACTGGCCAGCCGCTTCGCGGCCCTCGCCGACAACGCCCGCGCCTTCATGGGCTCGCTGCAGCGCACCATCGACCTGCACGACGTCTCCGAGGAGGCCTTCCTCGCCTACAAGGACCAGCTCATCGGCTACCTGGAGCGGTTCATCCAGGACCTGATCACCCTCGGCGGCCGCATCGCCGCGCTCATCGACGAACTCGCCGACCGCATCGAACCGCTGCTGTCCATCGCCGCCGCCCGCGAAGCCGCCGACGCCGCACCCGAGGCCGCCGGCAGCGCCCAGCACGAGGCCCACGAGCGGTGGAGGGCCCGCTGGGCGGGGCTCGGCGACTGGTTCATCAGCCGCGACGGACGCGAGTCGCAGGCCCGGCTGCTGCGCGGCCGGGCGCTCGGCGCGATCCCGCAACTGCTGGCCGTCGTAAGGGTCCTGAACGAGCGGCGCGCCGGACGCTCGGACCGCTCCGCCGACTTCCGCACCCTCGCCCGCTGGTTCGCGCAGGCCCCCGACGACGACGCCCGCCACCGGCTGTGGCGCGCCGCCTTCGGCCTCTACCCCGCCCGCCACCTCACCGTCGACGCCGACACCCTCGCCGCCCGCACCGCGCACCCGTTGCCCGCCGCCACGCCCTGGGCCGCGGCCGAGCCGCTGCGCATCAGCCCCCAGCTGCGCCGCACCGGCAGCTACGAGAGGCGCGGCAAGCCCCGCAGGGTCGAGGACCGCTCCGCGGCGCGCGCCAGGCTGGCCGAGCTCGCCGCCAAGCAGGCCGCTGAGACCGCCGCGGCCCGCGCCCGCCTCACCACCGACGGCACCGTCCGGCTCTCCGCGCTCGGCGAACTCGACCCGCTCGCCTTCTCCCTCTTCCTGAACCTGCTCGGCGACGCCCTCGCCACCTGGCGGCCCGGCCTGGAGCACACCGTCGCCACCAGCAACGACGGCTCCATGGAGATCCGCCTCACCGCCCTCGGCGACGGGACGACAGCCGAGATCCACACCCCCGGAGGGGTCTTCCGGGGTCCGGACCACCTCGTCGAGATCGTCGACCTCACCCAGGAGATTCCGTGAGCACCCCCCTCGCCGAGGTCCTCGACGGGCAGCGGGCCGCCGACCAGCGCAAGGCCGCCCGCGCCCTGCTGGCCCATCCGCTGCTGCTCGCCCGAGGCCCCCATGCCGACGCCTTCCGGCTGGTCCGGCAGAACGCCTCCGAGCTGCGCGAATGGTTCGAGCGCAACACCGGCTGGTCCCTCGTCGTCGACGCGGACGCCGCCCGCCTGCGCAAGACCCCCGGCGTCCTGACCGACCCCACCCACCCCGCCCGCGAGGCCAACCGCACCGCCGCCCCCTTCACCCGCCGCCGCTACGTCCTGCTGTGCCTGGCCCTGGCGGCGCTGGAGCGCGGGGAGGCGCAGATCGCGCTCGGCCGACTGGCCGAACAGGTCGTCCTGGACGCCGCCGACCCCCAACTGGTCGCCGCCGGGATCGCGTTCACCCTCGACCGGCGCGACGAACGCCTCGACCTCGCCGCCGTCGTCCGCCTGCTGCTCGCCCTCGGGGTGCTGCGCCGGGTCGCCGGCGACGAGGACGCCTATGTCAGCGGGGCCGGAGACGCCCTGTACGACGTCGAGCGGCGGGTGCTGGCCGGACTGCTCGCCACCCGGCACGGCCCCTCCCTCATCCAGGCCGGCGGCTTCGAGGAGCGCCTCGCAGCGCTGACCGCCGAGACCGCCCTCGACAGCGACGAACTGCGCTTCCGCGCCCTGCGGCGGAGCCTGACCCGGCGCCTGCTGGACGACCCCGTCCTCTACTACGACACCCTGACCGACGCCGAACTCGCCTACCTCACCCGCCAGCGCGGCTTCCTCACCGCCCGCATCGCCGAGCTCACCGGGCTCGTGCCCGAGGTCCGCGCCGAGGGGATCGCCATGGTCGACCCGGACGACGACCTCACCGACGTCCGCATGCCCGAACAGGGCACCCACGGCCATGTCACCCTGCTGCTCGCCGAGTACCTCGCCGCCCGCCGGGGACCGGTCGGCACCGAGGAACTGCGGCGACGGGTACGCGAACTCGCCGCCGAGCACGGCGGCTTCTGGTCCAAGGCGGCCCGCGAGCCGGGGACGGAGGGCGAACTCGTCGAGCAGGCCGTCGCCAAACTCACCGCCCTCTCCCTCGCCGTCCGCACCCCCGACGGGGTCGCGCCCCGCCCCGCCCTCGCCCGCTACGCCGTGGGCGAGACGGTCGTACGCGACACGGGGCGGAAGGACGCCGCGGACAAGGCCGCCGACCCCGCCCACACCGAAGACCCGGCGAAGACCGCCGCCCAGCCGAGGACCCCGCAGCGATGACCACGCTCCCCGCCCCCCGCCACCCCTCGACGGCCCCCGTCCCCGGGGCCTCGCTGCCCCGCCCCGGCCGCTCCCGCTGGCAGCCGCTGCGCATCGGCCTGGTCGACCTCTTCCTCTACGACTGCGAGGAGTTCCACTTCAAGGACGGCCGCCTGCTGCTGCGCGGCAACAACGGCACCGGCAAGTCCAAGGTCCTCGCCCTCACCCTGCCCTTCCTCCTCGACGGCGACCTGTCCGCCCGGCGGGTCGAACCCGACGCCGACCCCGGCAAGCGCATGGAGTGGAACCTGCTGCTCGGCGGCGAACACCCGCACCCCGAGCGCCTCGGCTACACCTGGATCGAGTTCGGCCGCCGCGACGAGACCACCGGCGAGGAGCACTACCGCACCCTCGCCTGCGGCCTGAAAGCCGTCTCCGGACGCGGCGTCGTCCGCCACTGGTACCTGGTCACCGACCAGCGCGTCGGCGAGGACCTGAGCTTCCTGGACGCCACGCGCACCCCGCTGTCCCGCGACCGGATCGCCGAGGCCGTCGCCGGGCACGGCATGGTCTACGACCAGGCGGCGGCATACCGCAGGGCCGTGGACGAGGCCCTGTTCGGGCTCGGCGAGCAGCGGTACGCCGCCCTCGTGGACCTGCTCATCCAGCTGCGCCAGCCCCAGCTGTCCAAGCGGCCCAACGAGGCCGCGCTGTCGAGGGCGCTCACCGAGGCGCTGCCGCCGGTGGACCAGGCCGTCATCGCGGACGTGGCCGAGGCCTTCCGCTCCCTGGACGAGGAGAAGGAGGAGCTGCGCGCCGCCGCCGAGGCCGAGAAGGCGGCCTCCGCCTTCCTCGACCACTACCGCCGCTACGCCCGCACCGCCTCCCGCCGCCGCGCCCGGCTGCCGCGCGCCGAGCACGCCAAGTACGAGGCGCTGCAACGGGACCTGGCCGGCGCGCGAGCCGAGCAGGCGGCCGCCGCGGCGGACCGCGACGCGGCCGAGGAGCGGCTCACCCACCTCGCGGACGCCGAGGCACGGCTCAAGGCGCAGGACGCGGCCCTGCGCGAGGGCCCCGAGATGCGCAGCGCCCACGAACTTGAGCAGGCCGCCCGGCACGCCGAGCGCACCGCCGCCGCCCGCGAACGCGCCGACGGCGACCGGCGGCAGGCAGAGCAGGTGCACGCGCGCGCCCTGGCGCGGCTGTCGGCGGCGCAGAACCGGCTCACGGCCGCGGACGACCGGGCCGCGAGAGCGCTGGACCGGGTCCGCGAGGCCGCCGCCGCGGCCCGGGTGCCCCTTCCCGAGGAGGGGGAGCCTGCCCGCGACGCCGTCGAGGCGGCCGCGGACCGCCGCCGACGCGGTCTCACCCATGTGCAGGCCCTCGCCGACGAGGCCGACCGCGCCGCCGCCGAGCACCAGGCCGCGGCCCGCCGGCTCGACGAGGCCGAGGCGGACCTCGGCCACGCGCAGGGAGAGTACGAGGACGCCCAGGCCGCCGTGCGGGCGGAGGCCCGCCGCCTGCTGGACGCCGTCCGTGAACGCGCGGCAGGCTGGACGGAGTTGGCCTACCCGGACCCGACCGGGCTGCTGGACGCGCTTCAGGAGTGGACCGGCCATCTGACCGGGCCGTACCCGGCGCGGGACACGGCGGCCCGCGCCCATCGCGCGCTCTCCGGCGTGCTCGCCGCCCAGGCCGCGGAGGCGGCCCAGCGCCACAGCGCCCTGGTGCTGCGCCGTCAGGAGGCCGAACGGGAGCTCGCCGCCCTGGAGTCCGGCGGCCAGCGAGGACCGCAGGCGCCGCACACCCGCACCCCCGGCGTACGCGAGGGAAGCACCGGCGCGCCGCTGTGGCGGCTCGTCGACTTCCGCGACGGCCTGGGGGAGGCGGAGCGCGCCGGGATCGAGGCCGCACTGGAGGCCTCCGGCCTCCTGGACGCCTGGGTGCGGCCCGACGGCTCGGCGCGCGGCGCCGACGGCCACGACATCCTGCTCGACCCGCGTGGCGGCCCCGTCCCCGGACCCAGCCTCGCCGACGTGCTGCGCCCGGCCGTGGACGGCGGTGACGCGGGTGCCGCCGCCGTGGGGGAGACGACGGTGGCCCGGCTCCTGACGGCCATCGGGTACGGGCCCGCCGGCCCGGCGCCGGACGCGCCGGCCACGGACACCTGGATCCACGCCGACGGCAGCTTCCGGGTCGGCGCGCTCACCGGCCGCTGGGCGAAACCCGCCGCGCAGTACATCGGCGAAGGGGCCCGCGAGCAGGCCCGGCGGGCACGGATCGCCGAGCTGCGCGCGGAACTCGCCGAACTCGGCGCGCAGGCGGCGGCCGTCGCCGCCGAGGCCGAGTCCCTGGAGGCGCGCCGCCGCACCCTGGACGCCGAACTCGACTCCGTACCCGACGACGACGCGCTGCGGCAGGCGCACGCCCGGCTGTCCGCCACCGCCCAGCAGGCGGCCAGGGCCGCGGGGCGCAGGGACGACAGGGCCGCCGAGGCCGCCGAGGCCGCCGGGAGCGCCGAGCGCGCGGCCGGCGAACTCACCGCCGCCGCCGCCGATCTGGGCCTGCCCGCCGACCGCCCGGGCCTCGACGCCGTACGCCGTGCCCTGGCCGACCTCGACACCGCCCTGGCCGCCCTGTGGCCCGCCCTGCGCGAACGCGCCGAGGCCGCCACGGCCGTCGGCGCCGAACACGACGACGCCGGGAGGGCGGGGGAGCGCGCCGCGGAACTGGCCCTGCGCGCCGAGGAGGCAGCGCACGAGGCGGCGGCCGCCGACGAACGCCACACCACCCTGCGCTCCACCGTCGGCGCCGCCGTCGCGGAACTCCAGCGCCGCCTCGCCGACACGGCCGCCGCCCTGCGGGAGAACGCCACCGGGCAGAAGCAGACCCGGCAGGACCACACCGCCGCCGTCGAACGCGCCGGCCGGGCCGCGGGCCGCATCGAGCAGCTCGAACGGGACATCGCCGGGGCGGTGGCCGCCCGCGCCGAGGCCATCGCCGCACTCCAGCGCTTCACCGGCACCGGACTGCTCACCGTGGCGCTGCCCGGCGCCGACGTCCCCGATCCCGACGCCGGACCGTGGAGCGCCACCGCCGCCATCGGCCTCGCCCGCGCGATCGAAGCCGGACTCGGCGCGACCGACGACTCCGAGGCCGCCTGGGAACGCGTCCAGAAACGGCTCGGAGAGGAGCTGAAAACCCTTCAGGACGCCCTGTCCCGGCACGGGCACTCGGCCGCCGTCCGCATGGTGGAGGAGGGCATGGTCGTCGACATCGTCTACCAGGGCCGCGCCCGCGCCGTACCCGAACTGGCCGAGGCCCTCGCCGCCGAGGTCGGCGAACTGACCCGCATCCTGTCCGCCCACGAACGCGAGATCCTGGAGACCCACCTCGTCACCGAGGTCGCCGGAACCCTGCAGGAACTGATCGGCACGGCCGAACGCCAGGTCGCCGCCATGAACGACGAGCTGGAGCAGCGGCCGACCTCCACCGGGATGAAACTGCGCCTGGTATGGCGCCCCTCCCGCAAGGCCCCGGCCGGGCTGGCCGAGGCACGCGCCCGGCTCCGCCAGTCCGCGGACGCGTGGACACCGCAGGACCGGGCCGCCGTCGGCGAGTTCCTCCAGGCGCGCATCGCCGCACGGCAGAGCGAGGACGCCTCCGGCAGCTGGCTGGAGCACCTGACCGCCGCACTCGACTACCGCGCCTGGCACGAGTTCGGCATCGAACGCCACCAGCACGGCCGGTGGGTCCCGGCGACCGGCCCCGCCTCCGGCGGCGAGCGCGTCCTCGCCGTCAGCGTGCCGCTGTTCGCCGCCGCCTCCTCCCACTACGCCACCGCCGGCAACCCCCACGCGCCGCGCCTGGTCACCCTCGACGAGGCGTTCGCGGGCGTCGACGACGACTCCCGGGCCAAGTGCCTCGGACTGCTGCACGCCTTCGACCTGGACGTGGTGATGACCAGCGAACGCGAATGGGCCTGCTACCCGCAGGTGCCCGGGGTCGCCATCGCCCAGCTCTCCCGGATCGACGAGGTCGCCGCGGTGCTGGTCACGCGCTGGGAGTGGGACGGCGCCACCCGGACGCGGGGCCAGGATCCCGGGCCCGCGGCCGGGCCGCAGGGAGCCGAGCCGGCGGAGCCGGCCGCGGCGCGGACGGAGGGCCGGTGGCCGTGACCCCGGAAGGGGGCGGCGAGACGCCGCCGCCGGCGCCAGGCACGCGCCGCTCGCCCGGTGACGTCCTCCCCGCGGGGGTGGGCCCGTCGGCGCCGGATCCGTGTGCGCCCGCCGCCGCATCCGCGGCGACCGCCACCGCGCCGGTGCCCTGCGTGGCGCCGGTAGGGGCATCGGCGGGACCGGTGGCGGCCCCGGAGGGGGCGGCCCTCCCGGCGCCGGGCACACCGTGCGCCTCACCGCCCGGGCTGCCACAGCCGGACCCTGGAGTGACCGGTGCGCGGACGGCCGATCCGGCGCCCGTCGACGCGGCGCGCCTACGGCGCCTGCTCGGCGGGCCCGACCTCGGCTGGCTCGTCGAACGGGTCCGCCGCCGGATGGAACGTGAGGAACCCCTCACGGGCGCGGTGTCCCTGCGTGGTCCCACCGAGGCCCAGCGCCGCGCCGCCGAGCGCCTGCTGGGCCGGCCACCCGGTGGCGGCGGTTCCCTGACCGTCCGGCTGGAGGCCGTGGACGCGGTGCTGCGCCGCTCGGCGGTCAGCCCCGACGGCCTCGCCGCCGCCGTCGTCGCCCTCACCGGCCCCGTCGTCCCCGCCCGGCTGACCCGTGCCGCGGAGGACCGCGCCTGGCGGGCCGCCTACGCGCCCCTGGATCAGCTGCCCCACCTGGCCGCCTGGGCGGAGCGGCTGCGGGCGGACGGGGTGGTGCGCCGTCTCGCCCGCACGCCGCGGGCCGCCCACGAGCTGCTGGCGAGCACCGCTCGGGCGCTGCGCGAACTGCCCGCCGACCCCGCGGTCTCGCTGCCCGCCTTCGCGGCCCGCGTCCTCGGCTCGGCGCACGCGCTCGACGACGGCACGCCGCTGGCCACCCTCACCCTGTCCGGCATCCGCGCCCTCACCGGCTTCCCCGATGGCTCCGGGACGGGGTGGCGGCGCGAGGCATGGGCCTCGGCCGGACTGCTGCGCGACGAGCTGTCCTCCACCGTCCTCACCCTCGGCCTGCGCGGCACCCCCGCTCTGGACTGGCTGACCGCAAACGGCGAGCCCGCCGTGCTGACGCTCCGTCAACTCGCCTCGGGTGCTGTGCCGATCCCGCCGGGGGGTGTGGTGCGCGTCTGCGAGAACCCCGCAGTCATGGCGTCCGCCGCCGACGCGTACGGGGCGCACTGCCCACCCCTGGTGTGCCTCCAGGGCCAGCCCTCCGCCGCCGCCCTCACGCTTCTGCGCCGGATGGCGGACCACGGTGCGAGCCTGCGCTACCACGGTGACTTCGACTGGGGTGGGCTGCGCATCGCCGCCGCCTTGCTCGCCCGCGTGCCGTGGATCCCCTGGCGCTACACGGCCGCCGACTACCGCGCCGTCGCCAGGGACAGCGCGCTGCCCCTGACCGGCCTCCCCGCGGCCTCCCCGTGGGACCCGCCACTCGCCGAAGCCCTGGCCGCTCACGGGGTCCGCGTGGAGGAGGAGATGGTGCTGGACACCCTGCTCGCCGACCTCGCGCCCGAGCCGTCGGGACGGCCCCGCACGCGCTGATTCGGGCGGAGGGGCCTCGCCACTGGCCGATGCTGGCCTCCCGGCGCACTGCGCCGATCGCATAGGCGTTCACCGCGGCGACCACCGCCATGACGGCGTCCACGTCGACGCCCCCGGCGCGGCCACCGCCGTCTCTTGGTCGGCCGGCGCGTGTGGCCCGAGTCGGGGCCGGCCGCCCGGGAGGCTCTTCATCGCCATCGGATCCGATGGGATGCGCGGCGCCGTGAGGTCGCGGAAAGTCCGGGTTCACCGGACGCCCACCGTTCCTGTCTTCATCCCTTCGTTCGCCGACGCCGTCTCTCAGAGGATGGAACACGCGTCGGGGCCTGCGTCGCCGTCAGAGCACGCGATCTTCGTACGACGGTGGCGGGTTCTGCGGCGCTGTTAGCCTGCGCTCCATGATCAAGAGCGGTCTGGCAGGTCGAACAGCCCGGATGGCGGGGAACAGTGGGCCGGAGCGCGTGCTGGTCGCCGCCAGTTTCGTCAACCGGGTCGGCAACGGTCTGTTCAACGCGGCGTCGGCGCTCTATTTCACCTTGGTCGTGGGCCTGCCTGCGGTGCGGGTCGGCGCCGCGCCCACCATCGCCGCAGTGATCGGCCTGTGCGCGGGGATACCTGGGGGCCATCTCGCTGACCGGCACGGCGCACGCGTGATCATGATGTCGGCCCTGGCGGCCCAGGCGGCGTCGATGGCGGCCCTCGTCCTCGTCGAGAGCTGGGCCGCACTCACGATCATCGCGACGGTCGACCAGATCGCCGCGGCGGTCGGAGGGGCGGCGTGGGGGGCTCTGGTGGCCCGGGTCGGGGGTGAGCGACCCGCCGTGTTCCGTGCGAAGCTGCGCACCTTCGTCAACTTGGGCGTCGTCCTGGGAACGCTGGGTGCCGGGCTGGCGCTGGCGGCGGGCACCCGCGGCGCCTATGTCACGCTGATTCTCAGCAACGCGGCGAGCTTCGCCCTGTGTGCGACCCTGTTGCTCCTGCTACCCCGCTACCCGGTGCCGGCCGCACCGCCGCGGCAGCGCCGTTGGCTCGCTTTCGCGGACCGTCCGTTCCTGACCTTCACCGCCCTCTACGGGGCCATGGGATTGCAGTACCCGGTGGTCTCCCTGCTCCTGCCGATCTGGATCTCCGAGCACACCGAAGCGCCGCGCTGGACGGTGGCCGCGCTGTTCGCAGTCAATTCCGCCTTCTGCGTACTGACGCAGAACAGGATCGGCTCCCGTATCGAGACCCCGTACGACGGCGGCAGGGCGTTTCGCACCGCGGGGCTGCTCTTCCTCGTCAGCTGTCCGATGATGGCGCTGGCGGCGTACGCCCCTGTCTGGGCGGCAGCGGGACTGGTCCTGGCCGCGATCTTCATCCACAGCCTGGGAGAAGTCTGGGAGTCCTCGGCGGGCCTCGCCCTGGGATTCGGTCTTGCCCCCGACCATGCCCAGGGTCAATACCAAGGTGTCCTCGGCCTCGGCTTCAGCGCGGGCCAGGCTCTTGCCCCGGCCATCCTCACCACGGTGGTACTCGGCCTCGGCACGCCGGGCTGGCTGCTGCTGGCGTTGTTCTTCGCGGCGCTGGGTGCTGCCGGCCCGCCACTTGCCCGCTGGGGTGTACGGACCCGGCCGCAGCCGGGTGTTGCCGCGGAAGTGACGAGGTGACCAGGGAGTAGCCGCCAAGAGCCTTGTCGTACGCCTCGGGCTGGATGCCGGGTTCGTGGGTGGAGCACTCGCCGAAGCGGCGGATGTGCTCGGTCAGCTACGGCGAGTTGCGGGCCAGGTCCTCGGGGGCGATGACGTCGCCTTCCTCCCGCAGGTGGCGCACGATCTCGGCGACGCAGTCGTACGGCCGCATCGGACGGACGTCCGGCGCGGTGGCGACCCCTCTCAGCGGCACCGCGTCCAGGCCCAGCCGACGCCGCTGGTCCGCGGCCGGGCGGACGATGGACAATGGCCGGGCCGCTCCGGGCCGTCGTCCCGAGGTCGAAGCGGGGACAGCGATCGTGTTCGACGAGAGGCCCGGCGACATGGGTGCACCACCATTGCTCGAGCTCAGCGGCGTCAGCCGGGTCTACGGCAGGCGCACGGCGCTGGCCACCGTGAACCTGCGACTGCGGTCCGGGAAGTGCGTGGCGCTCCTCGGCCGCAACGGCTCGGGCAAATCGACACTGCTGCGCATAGCGGCCGGCCGGGACAAGCCGAGCACCGGCACGGTGACGTTCGACGGCAAGCCGATGAACGAGAACGACCCGGCGGTCCGGGCCCGGGTGGCCGTGGTCGGCGACACCGCGGCCTGTTACCCCGACCTGACCGTGCGCGAGCATCTGCAGCTCGTGGCGGTGGCCCACGGGGTGGAGGACGCCGGCGACTGGATCGGCCACGTACTGGCCGAACGGATGCTGTCCGACCACGCCGACGCGCTGCCCGGGGCACTGTCCTCCGGGCAGCTGCAGTCCCTGCTGCTGGCCTCCGCGATGGTCCGGCCGCGCGACCTGCTGCTGCTGGACGAGCCGGAACAGCGACTGGACCCGGGCGCGCGGCGGCAGCTGGCGGACCTGATCACGAAGGAGACCGCGGCCGGCGTCGGAGTGCTGCTGGTGACCCACCACGGGGAACTGGCCCGGGCGGTCGCCGACCGGGTGCTGGTCCTCAGCGACGGCACGGTGGTCGCCGACGGCCACCCGGACGAGGTGCTCGCCACCGGGACCGACGGACTCACCTGGCTGGCCGAGAGCCCGGAGGGTGCCCGGTGACCACTCTCGCCGAGGAGACCGGGGAGACCGAGGGGACCGGGGAGCACTCCGCGGCCTGGTCCGACGAGGACGACTGGACGCCGGAGACGCTGCGGCTGGTCCGCGACCTGCGCAGCCCGCACCGCCGCAAGAGGACCGGCCAGATCGCCTACACCCTGTACTGCGTGGCGCTGCTCCTCGCGGTGTGGGGAGCGCTGCCGACCATGGGGCTGTTCCTCGAGAGGTCGATGGGCGCCGACTACTCCGGTCACGGACCGGCGATCCTGGCCGCGCTGCCGGCCGGGTCCTGCGCGCTGGGTCTTGGATGGCTGCTGGTCGCCGCCTGGGACGCCCAGTGGCGCGGGCCGGTGGTGCCGCCGCGTGAGACCGTCGACTGGCTGCTCGCCCAGCCGGTGCGCGTGGGCAGAGTGCTGCGGCCGTGGTTCTGGGGGTCGGCGGCGATCACCGGCGGAGCCGGGCTGCTGGTCGCGGCGATCGGCGCGGTCGCGCTGAGCCTGACGGTCGGCGTGGGGCTGCCGGCCGCGTTCGGGTGGTGCCTGCTGGGCGGCTGCGGCCTGCCGCTGCTGGCGACCTCGCTGGCCACCGCGGTGGAAGGCAGCGAGCGGGTGGCCCGCTGGGCCCGGCTGGCCACTCCTTACGTCGGCATGGCGGTGCTGGCGCTGGTGGCGCAGGCCGTCATGGCGGTCGGCGGCGACCGGCTGCCCGCACTGGAACGGGTGGAGCTGTGGTCCGGGCCCTGGGGCTGGGCCGGTCTTGCCGCGCTGGCCCCCACACCGGCCTCGCTGCCGGGCGGCCCGGCCGCCGGCGTCCTGCTGACGGTGGTGGTGGCCGGCGCGCTGGCCGCGGCACACCGCTTCGCCGGGTCGCTGGCGCTGTCCGCGGTACGGCGGCGCTCGCGGACCGCGACCGGGGTGATGGCCGCGCTGCGCACGGTGGAGTTCCGTACCGCGCGGCAGGCGGTGGCCGGGGTCACCGGCGGGGCCCGGTCGGCGCGATGGAGGCTGCCGGCGCCCCGCAGGCCGGAACTGGCGGTGCCGTGGCGGGACACCCTGGCGCTGCTGCGGACTCCGGGCCGGCTGGGCCGGGCCGTGGTGCTGGGCGTGCCGGCGGTGCTGGGCGCGGTGCTGGCGGCCTCGGCTCACGGCTGGCCGGGCGTGGCGGCGGCACTGGCCTCACTGGTCTTCGGCTACTGGGCGCTGACCCAGCTGATGGAGCCGGCCCGGGTGGAGACCGACGACACCCGGCGCGGGTCGTGGGCGCCCTATCCGTACCGCGGCCTGATGCTGCGGCACACGGCGGTGCCCGTCGTGCTGGGGCTGGTGGGCGCGCTGGTGGCGGCGGGGGTGCTGGCCGGGGAGGGTGCGGGGGCTCGCGCGCTGCTGGCACCGGCCCTGGTACCGCCGCTGGTGGGCGCTTCGCTGGTCAACGCGTGCCGGGGGGCGACCAAGCATCATCTGCTGATGTCGTCGGCCCAGTCTCCCACCGGCAGCATGGGACCGGTGCTGTTCCTGGGCTGGTACGCCGCCGGGGCGCTGGCGGCCGTGGTCACGCTGGTCGTCCCGTTCCTGACGGCGCTGCATTCCGGCTCGGCCGCTTCGGTCGTCACCGCTGTCGCGGCGAGCGCCATGGTGACCGTGATCATGGTGCGCTGGGCGGTCACACGGATCGGGAACCTGACGGCTCCCTTGGCGGACTGACCGGGGGTGCGGCGGCCTGTGCCGCTCGCATCCTCACGTCGGTGGTTCTCCCGGCGCTCGGCGGGCGGCAGGTCCGCGCCACCGCGTACACCGTCGAGGATGCCGTGCGGCACCGCGGTGCGCAGCGTGGTGCACGGCAGGACGCGGGCGCCGGCGCCGGCGCGGGCAGGCCGGGGCGGGTGAGCGCGCTGACAGCGATGGCGGTCCCGACGGATGCCGCGGCCGACCGCACCGTCCTCGGCCACCGTGCGTCCACCCCGGCGGGGGCGGCTGTCCGCCGGTGACGCTTTCCGCGGCCGGCTCCCGGGGCACGCGGGGCCCGACCGGCCGCCTGTCCCTCACCCCCGGCCCGGCAGGCTCCAGTGGTGCGGCGCGATCAGCCGGCGGACGCTGTCCGGGCCCCACGATCCCGGGGCGTACGGTTCGACCGGGGGCGGGTTCTCCAGCAGCGGGGTGGACGCCTCCCACAGGCGCTCGATGCCGTCGGAGCGGGTGAACAGCGACTGGTCGCCCAGCATCGCGTCCAGCAGCAGGCGCTCGTAGCCCTCGAGCGCGTGCATCGTGTTGAAGGAGTCGGCGTAGGCGAAGACCATCTCCGCCTCGCGCAGGCGCATCGCGGGGCCTGGTTCCTTCACCAGGAAGGACGCGGTGATCCGGCCCGGGTCGTCGAAGTCGATCATCAGCGTGTTACTCCGGGCCCCGGAGTGCCCGCGCGCGGCCAGAGGGAACATGCGCAGCGCCGGTTCCCGGAAGCCCAGCGTCACCACATGCCGCGACTCGCCCATGGACTTGCCCGAGCGCAGATAGAAGGGGACGCCCGCCCAGCGCCAGTTGTCGATCCCGACGCGCAGCGCGACGAAGGTCTCGGTGTCCGACTCCGGGTCCACGCCCGGCTCCGACCGGTACCCCTCGTACTGCCCGCGGACGACATGCGCCGGGTCCACGGGCTGCAGCGACTGGAAGACCTTCTCCTTCTCGTCCCTCAGGGAGCTCGCCTGCAGCGCCGTGGGCGGCTCCATGGCCACGAACCCCAGCAACTGGAACAGGTGCGTGACGATCATGTCCCGGAAGGTTCCGGTGCCCTCGAAGAACTGCGCGCGGCCCTCGATGCCGATGCTCTCCGGCACGTCGATCTGCACATAACTGATGTGGTCGCGGTTCCAGACCGGCTCGAAGAGGCCGTTGGCGAAACGCAGGGCGAGGATGTTGTCGACCGACTCCTTGCCCAGGAAGTGGTCGATGCGGAAGACCCGGGACTCGTCGAAGACGGCGTGGATCGACGCGTTGAGGGCGCGTGCCGAGGCGAGGTCCGTGCCGAAGGGCTTCTCCACGATCACCCGGGCGCCCTCGGCGAGGCCGGTCGCCCCCAGCGTCTCCACCACGGAGGTGAAGGCGCTCGGCGGCACCGCGAGGTGGAACAGCCGCCGAGGCTCGCCGCCGATGGCCTGCTCGGCCTCCCGCACGGCCGCGAGCAGCGGCTCCGCGGCGCCCGGATCACACGCGCCGAAGGACAGGGCGGCCTCGAACTCCTGCCACGCGCGGCCTTCGGGCTTCGAGCGGCCGAACTCCGCGACCGCCTCGCGTGCGTGCTTGCGGAACTCCTCGCCGCTCAGCGCGCTCTGGGCCGGCGCGGAGCCGACGATCCGGTAACGGGTCGGCAGCAGCCCCGCCTTGGCGAGGTGGAACAGCCCGGGCAGCAGCTTGCGCCGGGCGAGGTCGCCGGTCGCGCCGAACAGCACCACCACGTGGTCGTCGGGGACCGGACCGTGACTCGGGGAGGGGGAGCGGTGCGCCACGGCGCCCTCACCCGGCCTTCTCGGCGTGGCCGCCGAACTCGCCGCGCATCGCCGACAGCACCTTGCCGCCGAACTCGCCCAAGCCCCGCGACGCGTACCGCTCGGCGAGCGCGGCGCTGATGACGGGGGCGGGCACGCTCTCGTCGATCGCCGCCTGGACCGTCCAGCGGCCCTCCCCGGAGTCCGAGACCCGGCCCGTGTACTGGGACAGTTCCGGCGAGCGGGCGAGCGCGTCCGCGACGAGGTCGACCAGCCAGGACCCGACGACCGAGCCGCGCCGCCACACCTCGGCGACCTCGGCCACGTCGATCTCGTACTGGTACGCCTCGGGCTCGCGCAGCGGCGCCGTCTCGGCGTCGACGGCCCTGCGCCCGAGCCCCGCGTCCGCGTGCCGGATGATGCTGAGGCCCTCGGCGATGGCCGCCATCATCCCGTACTCCACCCCGTTGTGGACCATCTTCACGAAGTGGCCGGCGCCGCTCGGCCCGCAGTGCAGATAGCCCTCGGGAGCCGTTCCGTCGGTCCTGGTCCTCCCGGGGGTGGGCTCGGCGTCGCCCCGGCCGGGCGTGATGGTGCGGAAGACCGGGTCCAGTCGCGCCACCGGTTCGTCCTCGCCGCCGATCATCAGGCAGTAGCCGCGTTCGAGCCCCCAGACGCCACCGGACGTGCCGCAGTCGACGTAGTGGATCCCGCGCCCGGCGAGCTGCCGGGCACGGGCGATGTCGTCGCGGTAGTAGGAGTTGCCGCCGTCGACCACGGTGTCGTCGGGCTGCAGCAGGGCGGTGAGCTCGTCGAGCGTCGACTGCACGACCCCCGCCGGGAGCATCAGCCACACCTTCCGGGGCGGTGCCAGCTTCGCCACGAAGTCCTGGAGGGAGGCGGCGGCGGTCGCGCCCTCCTTCTCCAGCTCCAGCACGGCGTCGCGGTTGAGGTCGTGGACGACGCAGGAGTGGCCGTCGCGCATCAGCCGGCGCACGAGGTTGGAGCCCATGCGACCGAGCCCGATCATGCCGAGCTGCACGGGTGAGTCAGTGGCCATCGTCGGTTTCCCCGTTCTCCGGCGGCCTCGACGGGCCGAAGGGTTGATTGCGCCACGCCTCGGGCGGCTCCTCGAAAATCTACCCATCCGCGACATTCGGTGCGATAAGAGAGGCGGCGCCGGCCGACCGGCGCGGGAGGGGGGAGGGTGGCCCTGACCTGCGATGTCCCGTTTCACCGGGGGCCGCGCGGTGGTGTGGGCGACGTGGGTGCGCTGGGCCGTCCCGGTGACGTGGCCGAGGCGCCGCGCGGTGCCCCGCGCCCCGTGCGCGGCCGGTCCCGGGGCCGTCATACGGGGCGGGCGTTCCCACCGTTCTGCCCGCGCTCTGGCGGAGGCCGGGCTGCGGGGCGGTCGCTGCCGACGGGGGAGGCTCAGCCCTCGGTGAGCGACCAGAGTTGCGCGGCCCCGTCGCGGCCTGCGGCGGCGAGGAGGGTGCCGTCGGGGCTGAAGGCCACACAGACCACCGGTTTGGTGTGTGTGATCTTGAGGAGTTCCTCGCCCGCCCGGCTGTCCCAGAGCCGCGCCGTCTTGCCGACGCCGGTGGCGAACCAGTCGCCGTTGGGGCTGAACGCCACAGAGCACACCACCGAGTAGCCGTGGTCGACCTTGATGAGTTCTCGCCCGGTGAGCGAGTCGTGGACGAACGTGTGAGTCCCACCCGCCACGACGAGTCGGTGTCCATCCGGGCTCATTGCAAGACTCCCGCTGCAGTGCTGGGATGTGTCACGGGTCCGGAAGCTCGTGAGCTCCTTGCCGTCGGTCACATGCTGGATCGAGACCGTCCACCCCTTACCCCAGGTTCTCGGCCTCGCGGTCACCAGCCTTGTGCCGTCCGGACTGAACGTGATGTGGACGGCTCCGCATCCTCGCCCCTCTGACAGGAGGTCACCGGTGTCGGTGTCCCACAGCCAGGGGCCCGCCCTCCACTCCCCCGCCGCAGCGATCCGGGTACTGTCCGGGCTGAAGGCCAACGAGCTCAGGTACTTGTTGTGGACGATCCGGTGCATCTCCCGACCGCTCACGGCATCCCAGAGGCGCAGGGTCTTGTGCCCGGTCAAGGTGGCGACGTACCGCCCGTCCGGGCTTCGCGCGACAGCCCGCGGCACCGCCCGCCGTTCCGGACCGCTCGAGTCCGGGACGGCGGGCCGGCGGTCGCTGCTCAGCTTCAACCTCGGCGTCGAGGTCGTGCAGCTCGCCGTCATCGCCCTGGCCTTCCCGCTCCTGGCGCTGCTGCGCCGCACTCCGGCCCACCGCTGGGCCCTGCCCGCGATGACGGCGCCCATCGTGCTCGTGAGCGGCTACTGGTTCTGCGAGCGGGCGGCCGTGGCGGTGTGATGGCGAGCGGGTGGCCGTGGCGGTGTGACGGCGAGCGGGCGGCCGTGCGCGCTCAGGCCTCCAGGCGGACGGGCATCAGGAGAGAGAACGTGCCCTCGGCGTCCGGCCGGCGGATCGCCAGGGGGGCCGTGGGAGCGCCGAACTGCAGCTCCAGCCGCTCCGAGGCTCCGGCCGCGAGTGCCTGCAGAAGGTACTCGCGGTTGACGGCGATGTCGTCGGGGCCCTCCTCGCCGTCCTCGCAGACGCCCACCGTGCCGTCGGCGGCCACCGTGAGCATGCTGACGGCGGGGGCGGCTCCGTCCTGTTCCCGCGCCTCGCCGGCGCGTACCGGCCCGGTCTCCAGCGCGGAGCGCAGGGCCGGGACGTCGACGAGGACGCGGCGCCCCTCCGGCAGCCGCACGATGCGGCGGTAGTCGGGGAAGTCGTGGTCGAGGCAGCGACCGGCGGCCTGGCGGTCGCCTGCCGCCAGGACGACCAGGTCACCGTCCACCGTGAGGTCGACGGACGCCTGGTCTCCGTCCAGCAGGGCCCGCATGGCCCCGGCGAGCGGGGACGGCACGACGACCTGCCGGCGGGGCCCGCCGTGCCCCGTGACGGCGGTCCGCGCGACCGCCATCCGGTACCGGTCGGTGGCGACGACGTGGAGCGCATCGCCCTCGATGTCGAAGAGCACACCGCCGAGCACCGGCAGCTCGGGATCGGTCCCGGCGGCGAAGCGGACCGCGTCCAGTGCGGCGGCCAGGTCCGGAGAAGGGACGGCCAGGCGGACGGCGGCGTCGGTGACGGGAGCGGTCATGAGGTTCTCCTTGCGGTCGAGTAGCGCCCGGATCGCGGAGAACTCGGCGCGGGCGTCGGACAGCCCCCGTTCCAGTCGGCGCAGTTGGGCCTCGAGCAGCTTCCGGACGAGACCGGTGTCCGCTCCGGACCAGGCGGCCAGCACCAGGCGGACGTCCGCCAGGGGCATGCCCGTCCGGCGCAGCCGCGCCAGCAACCGGGCCTCCGCGAGCTGCTCGGGGACGTACCAGCGGTAACCGCTCGACGGGTCCACACGGGCCGGGACGAGCACCCCAGCGGTGTCGTAGAACCGCAGCGCGCTCACGCCCAGTCCACTGTCCCGGGCCAGCTCACCGATACTGCGCATGTCGTTCTCCACACCGGGGACTCTGCCTCCTCCACCAGGTCGAGGGTCAACACGGATCCCGGAGCCGCCAGTGCCGCAGGGGCCGGACGGCGCGCGTCCGGCCCCTGCGGCAGTGCTCACGTCGTCGGTCAGCTCTCCACGGAGCGGCAGGGCTTCGGCGCGTTCACGGGGTTGCAGCGGGCGGGCCGAGGGCGACCGCTAGACCGAAGGCGGCGAGGTGACGAAGACGCATGTCCCGCACCCTGGTGGCATGTCATGGTCATACAGAGAAGACGGATCGACCTGATGGCGAATGACCGCCCAACTCCGCCGCCCTCCCCGTCCCGCTCGAACCGGCGCAGCACTCAAACCCGCGCGGAGACTAGGGCCGACAGTGCACCGGTTGTCCGCGTGCCGCCTCCGACACCGGGAGGGGACGAGGACTTCACCTGGCCGTCACGCGGTCGCCAGGAGGCGCGACCATGATCGGTGAGTTCCTCGAAGCCGTCCCAGAAGGACCCCCTATGCTCCGCCGCACCCTGTCCGCACTCGCCGTCGTCTGCGCGCTCACCGCCGCCACCACCGGCGCCGCCTCGGCCACCACGGGGCACGCCCCCGCCGCCGAGGGGCGCGGCGCGCGCGTGCTGGACGTGATGACGTTCAACATCCACCACGCCCAGGGCACCGACGACGTGCTCGACGTCCCGCGCGTCGCGGACGTCGTCCGCAGCAGTGGGGCCGACGTGGTGGGGCTGCAGGAGGTCGACAACCACTACTCCGCACGCAGCGACTGGGCCGACCAGGCCGCCGATCTGGCGAAGCTGCTCGGCTACCACGTCGTGTTCGGCGCCAACATCGACAAGGCGCCCCCGGCCGGCAGCGACCACCGGATCCAGTACGGCACCGCGATCCTGTCCCGCTACCCGATCACGGCGTCGGAGAACACCTGGCTCTACAACTCGCCCGGGCAGGAGCAGCGCGGCCTGCTGCACGCCACCTTGGACGTGCGGGGCAAGTCCGTCCACTTCTACTGCACCCACCTGGCCGCCAGCTCGCAGACCGACCGCCTCCAGCAGACCCCGCAGATCGTCGACCTGATAGGCGACAAGCAGCCGGCCGTCCTCGTCGGCGACTTCAACGCCCTGCCGGACGCGCCCGAGTCGCAGCCTCTGCAGTCGCACTACACCGACGCGTGGGCCCGTACGGCACACGGCCCGGCAGAAGGCGCGACCTACCCGGCCGAGGCCCCGACCGAGCGCATCGACGCCATCTACACCACCGACGAGGTCAAGCCGCTCGTCACGCGCGTCGTGCAGAGCGACCCCACGGCCTCCGACCACCTGCCGCTGATCAGCAAGGTCCTGGTCAAGCCCTGACCGGACGCCCGGGGACGGCTCCGCCCGGTCACGGGGCGGAGCCGGTCGCGGTCGAGCCCGCACGCCGTCCCGCCCGCCGGCGCCGGCTGCCCATCCAAGATGCAGCAGGACATCGTCGATCGGTGGAAGCCACCACCCCGGGGTGAGCCGAGCGGCGCGTCACCGGGAATTCGTGGCCCTGACGCGAAACGGGGGCGGCGCACCGCCCTGCAACACCGCCGCGAGCGCGGCCGCGACGGCGAAGTAGACGATCACGCAGCCGACGACGACGCCCGCCATGCTCAGGGCCTTCGCCGCGGGCGCCAGCGAGGTCCGGGCGAGCCTCAGGTTGGCCACGGCCCCCAAAGCCCCGAGGGCGCCGCCGATCGCGCCGCCGATGAACAGCAGCCCGAACGGCATTGCCACGAGCACCCCTTGCCACACGGGTAGGTTCCGTATCTGGGTGAACCAGTCTTGCTTCTTCGGGGCTTCGGGGAGGAGATCGCGCATGTCCGTGGGCTTCCGCTTCGTCGTGTCGAAAAGGCGAGCGTGAGGATCGCATCCCCCCCGGGACGGGCGACGGTCCGATACCGGAGCGTGTCAGCTCAAGGCGCCCGGCACAGCCTCCTCCTGGAACTGCGTGCGGTACAGCTCCGCGTACCGGCCGTCCGCCGCCAGGAGCTTGGTGTGGGTGCCGCGCTCCACGATCCGGCCGGCCTCGACGACGAGGATCAGGTCGGCGGCGCGCACCGTGGACAGGCGGTGGGCGATGACGACGGCCGTGCGGTCGGCGAGGGCCTCGGCGAGGGCTTCCTGGACGGCCGCCTCCGAGGTGCTGTCCAGGTGCGCGGTGGCCTCGTCAAGGATCACGACGCGCTGGCCGGCCAGCAGCAGCCGGGCGATGGTCATGCGCTGGCGCTCGCCGCCGGAGAGGCGGTAGCCGCGCTCGCCCACGACGGTGTCGAGGCCGTCGGGGAGTTCGGCGACGAGACCGTCGAGACGGGCGCGGCGCAGGACGTCGCGCAGTTCGCCGTCGGTGGCGTCGGGCGCGGCGAGCAGCAGGTTGGCGCGGATGGTGTCGTGGAAGAGGTGGCCGTCCTGGGTGACCATGCCGACCGTGGCGCGCAGGGAGGCGGCCGTCAGATCGCGGACGTCGACGCCGCCGACGCGGACGGCGCCGGCGTCGACGTCGTACAGGCGGGGCAGCAGCTGCGCGATGGTCGACTTCCCGGCGCCGGACGAGCCCACGAGGGCGACGGTGTGGCCGGGCTCGGCGCGGAAGGTTATCCCGTGGAGGACCTTGCCGCCGTTGCGGGTGTCCAGCGTCGCCACCTCTTCCAGCGAGGCCAGCGACACCTTGTCGGCCGACGGGTAGCCGAAGTGGACGTCCTCGAACTCGACGGCGACCGGCCCGTCCGGCACCGGGCGGGCGTCCGGCCCCTCGGTGATGAGGGGCTCGAGGTCGAGCACCTCGAAGACCCGCTCGAAGCTGACCAGGGCGCTCATGACGTCGACGCGGGCGCCCGCGAGCGCGGTCAGCGGCGCGTAGAGCCGGGTGAGGAGGAGGGCGAGGGTGACGACGGAGCCGGCGTCGAGGGCGCCGGTGAGCGCGAAGTGCCCGCCCAGCCCGTAGACGAGCGCCAGCGCGAGGGCGGAGACGAGGGTGAGCGCCGTGATGAAGGCCGACTGCGCCATGGCCGTCCGCACGCCGATGTCCCGGACCCGGCTCGCACGTTCGGCGAAGCGGGCCGACTCGTCCGCGGGCCGCCCGAAGAGCTTCACCAAGGTGGCACCGGGAGCCGAGAAGCGCTCGGTCATCCGGGTGCTCATGGCGGCGTTGTGGGCCGCGGCCTCCCGCTGGAGGCGCGCCATGCGGGTGCCCATCCGGCGTGCCGGGACGACGAAGACCGGGAGGAGGACGAGGGCGAGCAGGGTGATCTGCCAGGACAGGGTGAGCATGACGCCGAGGGTCAGCAGCAGGGTGACGACGTTGCCGACGACCCCGGAGAGTGTGTTGCTGAACGCGCGCTGGGCGCCGATCACGTCGTTGTTGAGACGGCTGACCAGGGCCCCGGTGCGGGTCCGCGTGAAGAAGGCCACCGGCATGCGCTGGACATGGTCGAACACGGCGGTGCGCAGGTCGAGGATGAGGCCCTCGCCGAGGTTCGCGGACAGCCAGCGCCCCAGCAGCCCGAGGCCCGCCTCGGCCAGGGCGATCACGGCGATGAGCACGGCGAGCGTGGTGACCCGCCCGGGGTCGCCGCCGGAGACGATCGCGTCGACGACCCGGCCGGCGAGGACCGGGGTCGCCACGGCGAGCAGCGCGGTCACGATGCTCAGCAGGACGAACGCGCTGATGCGGCGCCGGTGGGGCCTGGCGAAGGCGCCGACGCGGCGCAGGGTGTCGCGGGCCAGGGGACGGCGGTCCTGCGTGGCGTTCATGACGCTGTGCAGCTGTGTCCAGGCCGTGGTTTCCATGCTCATGGACCGACCGTAGAACCTCGACCGCCCTTGAGGTCAAGCGGCCCCGGCACGGCGGGCGCGGGCGGCGCGATGCCCTCGCGAGGCGGCGTCCCACGATACGGGCCGCGGATCGATATCCTCACGATCAGTTCGGCGGAGCACCTCTCCAGGGAGCCTTCATGCCACATGCGGGAGAAACCGTGGACGGAATTCCGCGGCCGCAGCGGTTCGCGGACGTCAAAGGCTGGTTCTGGCCCGTGGACCAATTGCTCTTCGACTGGTTCCTGCGGCGGCAGAGCGACCGGGAGCACCGGGGCGACCTACTGGAACTCGGCGCTTATCTGGGGAAGAGCGCCATTTTCACGGGGAACTACCTCCGCCCGGGGGAACGCTTCACCGTCTGCGACCTGTGGGATTCCCCGGCGGTCGACGACCCCAACAGCGCCGAGATGGACAAGGCCTACGCGACGCTGACCCGGCGCGCTTTCGAAACGAATTACCTGGCCTTCCACGACCGGCTCCCCACCATGGTGCAGGGACCCACCTCGGTGATCACCTCGCACGTCGACGCCGGCAGCTGCCGCTTCGTGCACGTCGACGCCTCGCATCTGTACGAGCACGTCCGCGGTGACATCGAGGCGACGCGCGAGCTGCTGGCCCCCGAGGGCATCGCGGCCTTCGACGACTTCCGCAGCGAGCACTGCCCGGGCGTCGCCGCCGCCGTCTGGGCGGCGGTGGCGACGTCGGGACTCAAGCCCATCGTGGTCACGAGCACCAAGCTCTACGGCACCTGGGGCGACCCGGCCCCGGCGGGCGAGGAGCTGCTGAGCTGGCTGAGGACGCGTCAGGACCTGTGGCACGCCGTGGACCAGGTGGCGGGCGCGCCCCTGATCCGCATCAGGGGGACGGGGGCGAAGGCCCCGGCCGCGCCGGTCTCCCGCCACGCGCCGCCCCGCGGCCACGCGTCCCGGGCCGGGGAACGGGCCCGCGCCGCGCGCCGTATCGCCAAGGACCTCGTTCCGCCGGTGCTGGTGCGCGCGGTACGGGCAGCCCGGCACCGGCGTACGTCATGAGGCCCTGACCTCGGCCCCGTCCGCCAGGAAGTCCGCGACGGCCGCCACGAAGCGGCCGGGGTCGTCGAGCCAGGGGAAGTGCCCCGCGCCGGGCTGGACGACGAGCGCGGCGTCCGGGAACAGGCCGGCGTACGCGGCGACCGCGGCCGGGGGCGCCCCGGGATCGGTCTCGCCGGCCAGCAGCAGGACGGGCGCCGCCAGCCGGGCGAGCGCGGCTCGGGTGCCGTCCGGGTCGAAGGCCCCCTCGGCGCCGAACGCGGCCACCACCTCGTCCCTCGTCTGCGTCCGTTCGGCCGCCTGGTGGGCCTGTGCCGCCTCGTCCCAGCGGCCGTAGGAGAACGGCGCGATCGCCTGCCACCGCTCGGCGGTGGCCTCGCCCGCCGTGATGGCCTCCAGGGCCGCGAACGCCTCGGCGAACCACGGTTCGTCCCGGCGCAGGAGGGCCGTCTCGCGCCGGAGGCCGCCGGAGACGGGGATGCCGACGGCCTGGACGCTCGGGGTGACGAGGACGAGCCTGCCGACGTTTCCCGGATGCCGGGCGGCGTACCGCGCGGCGATGTTCGCCCCGGCGCTGTGGGCGAGCACGTCCATCCGGCCGAGGCCGAGGTGCGTGCGCAGGGCCTCGACGTCGTCGACGAGCCGGTCGCAGCGGCAGGAGGCGAGGTCCTCCGGCAGCCCGGACAGGCCCGTGCCGCGCAGGTCCGGCCTGATCAGCCGCCGGTGCGCGGACAGGCCGCCGAGGTCGCCGAGGTACACCGAGTCCTGCGGCCCACCGGGCAGGCACAGCAGCGGGCGGCCTGAGCCGAGCACGTGGTAGGCGAGCTCGGCGCCGTCGTAGGAGGGGAAGAAGGGCATGGCGAAGTCCTTTCGGAGCGGTGCCGGGCGAGGGCGCCGTGCCGGGCGAGGGGCGCCGTGCCGGGCGAGTCGTTGTGCCGGGCGAAGGGCGTCGTGGCGGGCGAGTCGTTGTGCCGGGCGAGGGGCGTCGTGGCGGGCGAGGCGCCGTGCCGGGCGAGGCGCCGTGCCGGACGAGGGGCGTCGTGCCGGGCGAGGGGCGTCGTGCCGGACGAGGGCGGTGGGCGGCCGGGCGTCAGAGGCGTGCGCGCCGTGCACCGGGGGCCCGGGTGAGACGGTCGGCGAAGAAGCGGTGCTCGCTCTCCACCTCGGATTCCGGCACGTCGCGGTGCCCGCCCGGGTTGGCGTGGAGGGTCCTGTCGCGGGAGGCGAAGGCGTCGAAGAGGGCGAGGGCCGACGCCCGCGGCACCAGCTCGTCGTCCCACTGAAGGAGGAAGCGGACCGGGACGGTGATCCGGCCCGCCGCGCCGGCCAGGGACTCGTGGCCGAGCAGGCCGAGCACGGCTGCGGTGATCCGGGGTTCTTCGGCCGCGAGCGGCACGCCGACGGCGGTTCCCAGCGACAGGCCCCAGAACCCGACCGGGACGTCGGGGCCGACGCGGCCGTGGCCCTGCAGGGCGTCGAGGGCGGCGCGCCACTCCGGGACGGCGCGGGCGGCCAGCGCCGCGTTGTGGGACGCGACGAGCGGGGCGGCGGGTCTGCCGGAGGCCACGGCATCCCTGATGCGGGCCGCGGCGGCCTCGTCGGCGGCGGTGCGCGGGCGGTCGCCGTGCCGGGCGCGTCGATGGCGGCGACCGCGAAGCCCCCGGCGGTCACATGGTGGTGGGCGCGGGCCAGGAGGCCCGGGGCCCTCTTGTGCAGGCCGCCGCCGTGGGCCAGCAGAATCAGCGGGCGGTCGCCGTCCGCGCCGGCGGGGGACCAGAGCACACCGGTGATGTCGCCCAGGACGAAGTGGTGTTCCGAGATGCCGTCGGCGGTCGTCTGCGAGGTGATGCGCATGGATCGGTGCCTTTCGGGATGCCTGCGGGCACTCCCGGGGACACCTGCGTCAGAGGGTCCGCGCAGCCGTGCGGGAGGGGAGCACCCGGCCTGATACAGCGTTGATTGCTCTCACCTCCTCGGTCGTCACTGCGCGGTGACGCTACCACGGCCATGGGCGCGCGGGCAGCCGGTCTTCCCCAGTGCCGCCCCGGTGCGACCCCGGGGGCCCGTCGCGCCCCGCGCGGCCTCCTGGCCGGCGGTGGACGACGGGACCCGGGCCGCGGGCCGCGGGCCGCGCGGCTACGGCTGCGGGGCGCTGAACGCGCTCAGGAAGCGGTCGCGGAAGGCGTCCATCCGCCAAACGGGCGCGTCGTGCGCGGGCCGCAGCCCCTCGCTCCATCCCCAGCCGGACACCCGGTCCACCACCTCGGGGTCGTGGGCGACGACGGCGACCGGCACGTCCCGGCCGGCGTCGACACCGACGACCGCCGGCACCGGCTGGTGGTCGCCGAGGAAGACCAGCACGGTGTTCCTGTTGCCGTACCTCGTCATGAACTCGATGAGGCTGGTGAGCGAGTACTGGATCGCCCTGCCGTACTCCCGGCGCACCTGCGCCGGGTCCCTCCAGACCTCCTTGGGGTCCCTGCCCTCCTTCTTGACGGCGTGGTAGGCCGAGCCGTCGCCGACCCGGTCCCAGTCGATCATGCGGGGGATCGGGGCCCACGGGGTGTGGCTCGAGACCAGGACGACCTCCGACATCATCGGCCGGCGGGCCGCCTTCCGGTGCTCCAGGCGCTCGAAGGCCGACAGTGTGTACTGGTCGGGCACCGGCGACCAGCTGAACTTGGGCCCCCGGTAGCCCATGCCGCGCGAGTCGTGGACGTGGTCCAGGCCGAAGAACCGGCCCTCTGGCCACGCCCGGGTGACGCCGGGCATCATGCCGACCGTCCGGAAGTCGCCGGTGCGTTTGAAGGCGCTGGTCAGGGTCATCCGGTCGCTGGAACTCACATAGCGGTAGCGCTGCTGGTCCGGGACCCACAGCCCGGACAGGAAGGTGGTGTGGGCGAGCCAACTGCCCCCTCCGGTGACGGGGGAGCTCAGCCAGCCGCTGCGGGCGGAGAACCCCGCGTCGGCGAGCCGGCGGGTGCCGTCGCGGAGCACCGCGTCGATCCCCGTGGCCAGCGCCGGGTCCTCGACCGCGCCGCGTCCGTAGCTCTCGACGAACGTGAAGATGACGTCCTTGCCGCGCAGTCCGGACAGCAGGCGCTCGGGCGGGAGCTTCGCGAACGGGTCGTCGGCAAGCTTCGTCGCGAACGCCTTCTGGTCGGCCAGGCCCTGCCGCACCAGATCGACGTGGCCCCGCACCCGCAGACTGGCGTTCCTGGCGGCGAGGTTCGTCCCGGCGACCTGGATGCCGAGGGTCGCGCACGTCATCCAGACCACGCCGGCGACCAGGGCGCCGCGGCGTGCCACCGGGGAGTGCCGCGCCATCACCTTGGTGAGCCGCACCACCGCCAGCGGCATCAGGACGAGCAGGGCGAGGACGGCGACCAGGGCCGCGGCCAGCGCGCCGTACGCGGTCTTCCGCCCGGCCGAGTCCTTCAGGAACGACAGCCCGTCGGCGAACAGCGGCCAGTCGAACAGCAGGTGGAAGGGGCGCCGCAGCGTCTGGTGGAAGCCCATGTCCACGCAGTCGAGGACGAGCAGGCAACCGAGGACGACACCGGTCAGCACCGCCACCGCGCGCCGCGGCCGGGGCGGCAGCACGAGCAGCAGGGCGGCCAGCAGGATCGGCTCCGCCGGGACACGGGCGAAATGCGAGACGGTCAGACGGGAGAGCCGATCGGGCATCAGGAAGGCGGAGAGCACCAGGACGGCGGCGAGGGCCGTGAGGCTCCACGACGCGGCGCGCCGGACGCCCGGATGCCGCTCCCGGCGGCGGGTGGGCGAGCCCGGCGCGCCGGAGTCCCCCTGCGTGCCCTGTTCCTCCTCCGCACCGCCGCCGGCGGCTGCCTCCGGGGCGGGTGAATCCGCTTCTGCCGCTTCCGCCGGCTCCCCCGGCTCCGCTTCGGCCGTCTTCGACGGGGTCCCGTCCGGGGGCTGTCGCTCCGTCGACGCCGCCTGGTCCCTTGACGGTCGCTGATGAGCGCTGGAGAGCGACACCCGACGTTCCTTCCGAGCGAGCCACAGTGAGGGACGGCGACCCGGACGGGAGAGCCCGGGCCGCCGACAAGCCTGTACGGCCCGCCGGCCGCCCCCGTTCACCCGGACTCGGCGCATCACGAGAACGGCCCAACATATGGGCGGATCTTTACGGAAAGGGGCAGGCCGGGGCGGCCCGGGCCCCTCCTGACCCGCCGTCGAGCGGACGGCGTCAGGAGTCGCCAGGGAAGCGGGTGGGAGCAACGGCGGGACACCCGCATGAGGTCAGCCGCCGTGCTCGGTCCGGGCGCCCGGTCCCAGGCGTTCGATGATCGTACGGACCTCCTGCCGGTCGAGCTCGTAGATCGTTTCGCCGGCGCGTGGGTCGCGCGCGTGCAGGGTGTGGATCAGCGGCCCGCCGTGGGCGCCGATCTCGACCAAGGTCGCGGAGGCTCCCCGGACGGCGCGCTCGGTGCCGGTCGGCGCGGTCAGGTCGACCCGGCCGACGACCCCGGGCGTCACCGACACCGGCACGGACTCCAGGTGCCCGGACAGTTGGAGGTGGAAGTGGCCGCAGAGGATCAGCCGGACGTCCGTGCCGCGGATCGCGTCGGCCAGCTCACCGGGGTTGCGCAGGCCCAGCGCACGCTGCACCTCGACGTCGAGCGTGATCGGCGGATGGTGCAGCACCAGCACGCTGCCCATGGGGGCCGGTACGGACAGGACCTCCCTCAGCCAGGCGAGCTGCGCCCCGCCGAGCAGGCCGTAACCCATCCCGGGCACGAGCGAGTCGAGCGTGACGAAGCGGTAGCCGTCCACCAGGCTCACGGCCGCCCGCTCCCCGGCGGGCGAGGTGAGCATCGTCAGGGCGTGGTTGCGGCCGTCCGGGCGCAGGTGCCCGCTGCCCAGCGCCCGGGCGAAGGCGCGCCGCTCGTCGTGGTTGCCCGTGCTGTAGAACACCGGTGCCTGGCGGCGCAGGGCGAAGTCCCGGACGATGTCGCGCACGGAGAGGTACGCGTCCAGCGACCCGTCGTCGGCGATGTCGCCGCTGATGACGATGACGTCGATGTCCGCCACCGGCTCGAGGTCGTTGAGCAGTCCGCGCAGCGACTCCCTCGCGTTGACCCCACCCGCCTGCGGTGAGCCGAAACGGTCGAGGTGGGTGTCCGAGAGATGCAGGATCCGCATTGCGCGTACGGTACCCGGATCGCGCCGCGCCGTCACCGGGCGGCGTCGCGCAGCGGGCGGGGCAGCGCGCGACGGGACCCGGTCACGGGGCGGCGAGGCGGTTGCGCCACCGCATGACGTGCGCGGCCGGGCTCATCCCGGTATTGGTGCCGGTACCAGCTGACGGCGCCACGACGGGCGTCCCACCCTGGACTTCCGGGTTGGGGCGTGCTTTGTCTTCGGGGGCTTCTTCGTCCCCGCGTGGATCCCCTCACCGCGGTGCGGGAGGGTCCGGTCGCCCGGTCCCGCCTCATCCCGCGGGACCGGCGCGCGCGGGCGGTCAGCTCCTCGGAGTCGCCCAGTGACCGCACGCATCCCCCGGGCCACCGCGGTTCACGGATGGGCCCCCGCGGGCCCATCACACCGGGGGGCCAGGTCGATGATCGGGGTGCCGTCGGCCGCTGGTTTCTCCGGGCCCCAGACAGGCTCCCACTCGGACCGGACCACGGACTGCACCGCCCGGATCGTAGCGGCTACCGCAGGGACCTGGAGCATGTCCGGCCACAGGAGCAGGTAGGTGCGACGAAGCGGCCAGCTCTTCAGCGGGCGATGGACGAGCCCGGGAACGACGTAGGAACGCAGGGCCAGTTCGTTCATCAGACTGATACCGAGCCCGGAGGCCACGAGGGTCTGGATGGCCAGTGCATCGTCCACCGTGGCGACCACGCGGGGTGAGAAACCCAGGTTGGTGCATGCGGCCGTGAAGCGGTCCCGGATGCTCTCCATCACCCAGTCGCTGTCCGCCAGGTCGGCGAGGTGGATGGTCTCCTGGCCGGCCAGGGGGTGATCCTCGCGCATGAGGACGCAACGGCGGTCGGTGAACAGTTCCAGCCGGAGCATGGTCTCCTCTCCCTCCGGCAGGCTTTCGTTCTCCCAGTTGCAGAGCAGGCCGAGTTCTCCCTCGCCGCTCCTGATCAGTTTCCGCGCGTCGATCGGTTCAGCCTGCGTCAGGGTGATGCGGATATCCGGACTCAGTGTGCCCAGCCGTTCGATGACGCGTGGCATGAGCGTGACGCAGCTGCTCTGGAAGGCCACCAGGCGCACCAGGCCGCCCCTGCGCGCGACGGTCGCGGAGATCTCCTGGTCGGCCGCTCTGAGAGCAGAGAAGATCGTGTCGGCGTGGCGGACCAGCGCGTGCCCTATCTCGGTGAGTTGCAGCCCCCGCCCGACGCGCACGACCAACGGGGCACCCACGGACTGCTGCAGGCGGCGCATCTGGTAGCTCACCGCGGGCTGGGTGTAGCCCAAGGCCTGGGCCGCGGCTGTGTAGGAGCCGGTGCGCGAGACCTCGGCGAGCACGCGAAGCTGCTGTACGTCCACACGCAGATGAAACCATAAAGACTTTTGATGAGTCCACGAAAAATGACCCGTTGGACATATGCGCGGGTGATCGACTGGAATTGGCCCTCGACAGGCTGTCTCGGCGCTGTATCGCAGGAGCCCCGTTGTGATCGAACCCTCTGACAACCCCGTGGCCTCTTCCGCCGCCGCGGGGGCGGACCGAGCCCCGCTGGTGCGTCTGCGGGGCGTGAACAAGTACTACGGCACGGCCCAGGTGCTCCACGATGTGAGTCTGGACGTGCACAGCGGAGAGGTGGTGGCGATCATCGGCCCCTCGGGGTCAGGGAAATCGACCCTCTGCCGCTGCGTCAACCGCCTGGAGACGATCTCGTCCGGCACCATCGAGGTGTCGGGGGTCCCCCTGCCGGCCGAGGGGCGTGCGCTGTCCCGCTTGAGGGCCGACGCGGGCATGGTTTTCCAGTCGTTCAATCTTTTTCCGCACCTGACGGCCCTGGAGAACATCGCACTGGCTCCGGTGAAGGTGCGCGGCCTGTCGCGTGCGGAGGCGCAGGAGCGGGGACGACGGCTGCTGGCCCGGGTCGGCCTGGCCGACAAGGCCGACGCCCACCCCCCTCAGCTCTCCGGAGGCCAGCAGCAGCGAGTCGCCATCGCCAGGGCGCTGGCCATGGAACCGTCGGTCCTGCTGTGCGACGAGCCCACCTCGGCCCTGGATCCGGAGATGATCCAGGAAGTCCTCAATGTGCTCACCGAGCTGGCGTCCAGCGGAATGACCATGCTGGTGGTCACGCATGAGATGGGCTTCGCCCGCGAGGTCGCCGACCGGGTCGTCTTCATGGACGCGGGCCGAATCCTCGACATCGCCCCGCCGAAACGCTTCTTCGAGCAACCCGGCCACGAACGGGCCACGGAGTTCCTGTCGAGGGTGTTGCAGCACTGACGGACACCCCGATGGGCCCCTCCAGGTCCGCGGCTGTTCCTGCAGCGGCTGTCCCCGCTTCCGCCACAGCTCCGACCGCCGACCGCCGTGGTTTTCGTACGTCGATCCGCCAACTCGTCATCCCGACAGGAGATTGCACATGACCACGTCCAGAGAAGTCCCCCGTACCAGCAGAGGCCGTGCCGCCGCCGCCGCTGCCCTCGCCGCGGTCGCCCTGCTCTCGACCGCCTGCTCCAGCGGATCCGCGACGACCGAGGCCGTGCCGGGAGGGAAGGCAGCCCGTCCGGCGGCCATCGACGGATCGGCCATCGATGCGCTGATCGCCGCTGAGAAGCCGGCCGATGCCTCGCAGATACCGGCGGGATCCACCGCGGCCAAGATCAAGGAGCGCGGTACGCTCACCGTTGGCGGTACCCAGACCGCCGCGCTCTTCTCCCTGCTCGACCCGACGACCGGCAAGGTCGAGGGTTTCGACGCGGCGATGTCCCGGCTGCTCGCCAAGTACATCATCGGCAAGCCGTCGACGAAGCTGGTCAACGTCACCGCACAGACGCGCGAGGCGCTGCTGAAGAGCCACCAGGTGGACGCCGTCTTCGCCACCTACACGATCACTGCCGAGCGCGAGAAGCTCGTCAACTTCGCAGGCCCCTACTACACCGACGGCCTTGCCATCCAGGTCCGTAAGGGGACCACGGGCATCAAGTCGCTGGCGGACCTGGCCGGCAAGACGGTGATCACCCAATCCGGGTCGACTGTGCCGACGGCCATTAAGGCAGCCGCGCCCTCGGCCAAGATTCAGCTGTTCGAGACCAACACCGAGTGCGTTCAGGCGCTCAGCCAGCACCGGGCCGACGCCTACGTCCTCGACCAGGGAATCCTCGCGGGCAACGCACTGTCCAACCCCGGCCTCGAGGTACTCCCCGGCACCTACAGCCAGGAGCCCTACGGCATCGGGCTCTCGCTCGACGACCCCGACTTCAAGGCCTTCGTCAACAACTGGCTGAAGCAGGTCGAGGCCGACGGCACCTGGGCGAAGGTGTGGAAGGCCACCGTCGGTACCCAGGTGCCCGGCCCGGCTCCCACCCCGCCCACGATCGACTGATCTGTCATGACCTTCGTCGTCGCCCACCTGGGCGTGTTCGGTCACGGGCTGCTGGTCTCCGCGGAGATCAGCGCCTGTACCTTCGTCCTCGCGGCACTGATCGGCGCGTTCCTGGCGTTCTGCCGTGTCAGCCCGGTTGTGCCGCTGCGACTGCTCGGACGGTTCTACGTGTCCGCGGTCCGTAGTGTCCCGCTGCTCGTGCTGCTCACCCTGTTCGTTTTCGGGCTCCCCGAGATCGGGCTGGTCTACTCGCTGTTCTGGACCGCGGTGACCGCGATGGGCCTGTACTGGGCCGCCTTCTTCTGCGAGGTGCTGAGGTCGGGGGTCAGAGCGGTTCCGCGTGGACAGATCGAGGCGGCTCGTGCGCTGGGCCTGGGATTCGGCCAGACCCTCCGCCTGGTGATCCTCCCGCAGGCACTGCGGTCGGTCATCCAGCCGGTGGCCTCCCTGCTCATCGCGGTACTGCTCAATTCCTCGCTCGCCGCCGCCGTGGGCGTGACCGACGAACTCACCGGCCAGACGCAGTTGCTGGACCAGCAATACGCACAGGCGATGGTCACCTTCGGCGCCGCGGCGGTCTGCTATGTCGCTCTCGCATTGTGCATCGGCCGGGTGGCCGGGGCCCTCGACCGAAGGCTGGTGTCCTGAGCATTGACCCCCTCACTGAACGCACCTGCGGGCGGGACGGTGGCAGGACGGGCGGACCTGACTGCGGACTCACCACCGTCCGCGCCGTCTGATCTGTCAGCCAAGGCCAACCGGCGCGGCGCGGCCCGCCTCCGGACCGTGCCCGCGGTGCTCGCCCGACTCGAAGGGGAGGACGAAGGCCTCTTCGACCCGCCGGGCCCGCGCGGCCGGCGGAGGATCGCGGTGGGCACCGCCGTCTCGCTGGCCGGTATCGCCGCCGCCGCGGTGGTGGTGGTGCACCAGTTCGCGGCCCACGGCCAGCTGGACGGGGACAAGTGGCGTGTCTTCGGCCAGTGGCCGGTCATTCGCTACCTGCTGACCGCGCTGTGGGCGACGGCCCAGGTCACGCTCGTCAGCTGTGCGATCGCGCTGCCCTGCGGTGCTCTGCTGGCGCTGGCGCGCATGGCTCGTACGCCGCTGCTTCGATGGCCCGCGTCGGTGTACGTCGAGGTGCTGCGCTCTGTTCCGCTGCTGCTGCTCATCTACGCGTTCCTTTTCGGCCTGCCCAGCGCGAACCTGCACGTCCCGCTGTTCTGGCAGTTGGTGTGGCCGATCGTGCTGACCAACGCAGCGGTGTTCGCCGAGATCTTCCGGGCCGGAGTCCGTGCGCTGCCGCCTGGTCAGACCGAGGCGGCGTACGCCCTCGGCCTCGGTCATTGGACGGCGATGCGCTGTGTCGTGGTGCCCCAGGCGGTGCGGTTGACCGCACCGGCCCTGGTCAGCCAGCTGATCCGGCTGCTGAAGGACAGCACCCTGGGTTATGTCGTGAGCTTCCTGGAGCTGCTGAACGCCGCCAAGGTGCTCGGGGAGTTCAACCACACCGTGGTCCAGGCCTACTTGGTGGTGGCCGCCGTCTACGTGGTCCTCAACTGCGCGCTGGCGTCAGCCGCCGGACGGCTGGAGCGGAGCATCGGCGGTAAGAGCCCGCGCGTATAGGCGGAGCGGCGTCGCGGATCGACGGCTCTCGCCTGGTGGCGTCGTCGGTCGCCGCAGCTCCGCTGCGTCTTGCCGCCTTGTCCGGCGACGCAAGCGGCCGTTGTACCCCGGCCGGGCGGGGCCCTGCCGGCTGTCGCCGTTGCGTGAAGCCTCGCGACTCCCGAGCCAGGGCTGCCCACCGATTCACCTCACCACACTGACGCACACAGAAGAACAGAAAGAGATCTCGCATGTGCCGTTTCCTGGGCGTCGTCGCCGACAGACCCGCACCGGTGAGCGAACTGCTCACCGGTGACCTGGAACCGTTTCTCGCCATGGCGTGCGAGCACGAGCACGGATGGGGCGTCGCCTACCGTGACTCGCACGGGGCGATCCGGATCACGAAAGAACCCGAGCGCGGAGACCGCAGCGCCAAGCTCAGGTCCTTGCTGGACACCTGCGTGACCGACATGGCCGTCGTGCATCTCCGCATGGCCAGCCCCGGACTGCCTGTGCACCAGGGCAACACCCATCCGTTCGGTGACGCCAGAGCCGCTTTCCTGCACAACGGGGACTTCAACCCCAGGAAGATACTCGACACGTCCATCGACCCGGACCTGCTCAGGACGGCGGAGGGCGACACCGACAGCGAACGCTACTACCTCGCTGTCCGCACGCTGCTCGACAGGGGAACACCGCCGGCCAAGGCTGTCGCCAGGACCGCCGAGGAGATCCGCATGCTCGCGGACGCATACGTCAGCCTCAACTGCCTGCTGCTCACACCTTCCGGTCTGTTCGCGTACAACGAGCACAGCCCGGACTCCGAGGTCATCCAGCGGCGGGGCGCGACGTACTTCGACCTCTACCACCGCACCGAGGGCGGCAGGCTGGTGATCGGCTCGGAGGGTGCGCTCCGGCCGGACGCGGTGAGCCGGCAGGCGCCCGTGGGATGCGTCATGGAGATCTCGGCGGAGAACCGGGACGTGGTGGTGCACGATGTCTAAGGCGCATGCGGGCACACGCCCGGCAGCGGGAGCCGACGCGGCCACCACACTGGACGTGGACCGCAGCAACGACGTTCATCGGGCATGGGTGAGCGAGGCCGTGGGAAAGCTGCACGCCGACGCTCACCGCTCGGCGGATACGCACCTGGTGCGCCTGCCGCTCCCCGAGGAGTGGGACGTCGAGCTCTACCTCAAGGACGAGTCGACCCACCCGACCGGCAGTCTCAAGCACCGCCTGGCACGGTCGCTCTTCCTCTACGCCCTCTGCAACGGGTGGATCCTCCCGGGGCGTCCGGTGATCGAGGCGTCCAGCGGATCGACCGCGGTCTCCGAGGCGTACTTCGCCGCCCTTGTCGGCGTTCCGTTCATCGCCGTCATACCGCGCTCCACCAGCCGTGCCAAGCAGCGGCTGATCGAGCAACAAGGCGGTCGATGCCATCTGGTCGACTCCGCGGCAGAGGTCCACGAGACCGCTGCGCGGCTCGCCGCCGTCAGCGGGGGCCATTACATGGACCAGTTCACCTATGCCGAGCGGGCGACCGACTGGCGGGGCAACAACAACATCGCCGAGTCCATTTTCGCCCAGCTGCGCAAGGAACGGCATCCTGAGCCGGAGTGGATCGTCACCACCGCCGGCACCGGAGGGACCTCGGCGACCATCGCCCGCTACGTTCGCTATACCGAGCGCTCCACCCGGGTGTGCGTCGCCGACCCGGAGAAATCGGCGTTCTTCGACGGCTGGGTCAGCGGCGATCCGGACACCGTGCGTCCCGGCGGCTCCCGTATCGAGGGGATCGGACGTCCCCGGATGGAGCCGAGTTTCCTGCCGCAGATCGTGGATCGCATGATGCTCGTTCCTGATGCGGCCTCAATTGCCGCGCTGACTATGCTGGAACGCCTCACCGGACGACGCGCCGGGGGTTCGACGGGCACGGGGCTGTGGGCGGCGATGCGTATTGTCGGCGAATTGCGATCGACGGGTCGCTCGGGAAGCGTCGTCGCCATGATCTGCGATCCGGGTGACCGGTACCTGGACACCTACTACTCCGACGGCTGGCTGGCCGGTCAGGGGTTGCAGACGGCGCCGTACACGGAGGCGCTCGAACGGTTTTTGAAAACCGGTGCCATCCCCGCCTGAAAACGCCGAGGCGTGCGCTCACCCGCCCGAGTGCAGATCGGAGTTGCACACTCGAGCAGGGTAAATCCAGTGCTTCCGGCCCGTGCGTTCCACTCGCACGGGCTGTTTCCCTTTGTGCTGGGATCAGCCGGTGGCCGTCGTCCGCACGGGCCGGACCAGAACGCCGGGTCGCCCTTGACCCGACCCGCTTCACAAACGCGAAACACTCTCTTATTCCCCCAGGTGAAAAAGGCTTACTAAAGTTCGGGGAACCGTGGAGGGCCATCGAGGGTCCGGTGGATCGGCTCAGCCCCGACCTCTTTTGCTGCTGGTGTCCGTTTGTTGCGCGGTCGGGTGCTGGCGTCTCCTCAGGGGATGTGCGGCGCCCGATGGGGAAGGATGTGGCGTGCGGTGAAAACAAACAGCGGTGTCGCCGGTGAGGGACAGGACTGTTTTCCGCTGGAGAGGGACCTGGCGGAGCGGCTGCAGGGTGAGTCGCTCGAGGCCGCGGTGAACCGGGCGAGACAACTGTTGGCCGAGGCGTACCGGGATGTGCTCTCCCAGGTGACGGTGCCGCCTGCCCGGACGGCGGGGCAGGCATTCCTCGGACCACCTCAGTCCGCACTGGCAGCCTTGACCGCAGGCGGTGCGGAGCAGCGCGTGAACACCACCATTGCCGACGCCGCAAGGAACACTCCACTCGTGCCGGCCTTCGGTGACCCGGATGTCGTGCCGGCCGCCCGGCGCCGGTCACCGGTCGTTCCGCAGGAGTTCGAGGCGCCCTGGGGAGGCGAGCGGATCGAGGCCCCGATGAGCACCTTCCCCTCCGAAGCGCACTCCCACCTCCCGGACGTGTCCGAGGAGCCGTACGACCACCACGTCACCGCTGACACCGACGTCCTCCCTCCCACTCCCGCCTCCAGCACCGCGTCAACCCTTCATCCACCCCTTGCCGAGAACGGCGGAGGGCCTGCGGACGACCTCACGGAGGAGGACGAGCCGACGATCCCCGCCAGCGTGCTCAGCTTCGGAGCCAGGCACACGGGCACCAAGGCCATGGTGCACATAGGGCCGGTCCCGGAGTCGACGATGGCCATGCTGCGGCAGCAGGTGATCGACAGGGTCGAGGGCGATCGAGGTTCTGACGAGGCTTTCCGGCTCTCGGTGAACCGCATACTGACCGACCGCCTGCTCAGCTATGAATGGGGCAGGTTGCTCGGCGTCTCCGGCCTTCCGTTGACCGTGGAGTACCGGGGGAAGCGCTACCCGATCTCCCTGCGTGCGAGCCTGAGGGCGACCGGCCCCTCGGCGGAACAACTCGATCCCATGCCCGACGGTCCTCCGGTAGCGACTCAGACCTGGACGATCGGTATGGCTGAAACGGGTGACACCGCGGCCACCAGCAACCACCGCGTCATGTCCTACGCCTTCAACCACACGTTCCCGATTCCCGGGAGCGGTCAGTGGACGCTACCCGTCGGCTTCAGCCTCAACCTGACACACAACCAGTTCGCGACGAACGTGGCTGCGAGTACGACGACACAACCCATGCAATTCCTCCGGAGCAGGGGTCGCCACTGGCCGTACGACTTCGAGGTGACATGGGAACTGCGGCTCGGCGACGCCTTGCGGCGACTGGTTTCCGGCCGGATCCCGGACGACGGCTGGCAACCCGTCACCGCTGACGGCGGTGATCCCCTGGTCGTCTGGTTCCCCACCTACCTTCTCCAGGACAATCCGCTGCCGGTGGCAGACCCCGGCAAGCCCGAGACCGTTCCCCCCGACGTCTCCCGACTTGCCGTGTCCGACGAGCGGTTGTTCGGAGTGGAGGCGTTCCCTCAGCACGACCGGCTCTTCGCCGACGTGATGGCGTCCTTCTCGCTGGACCTGTCGGAGGCTTCCGAGGATGCGCTGCGCGCGTTCTTCGACGAGGGCGTGCTCCGCACGTCGGTCATCAGCATGGTCAACGGCTCGGTAAACTCCCCCCTGTTGTATGACCGGACCGGCAACGCCCTTGGGTATCTGCGGTTGACCGGCACCCTGAGCGACACTCAGGCCATCACCGGGCCGACCTCGGAGAAGACGGTTCTGGAGTCCTATGTCCTGAGGTCCACGCGCATGCAGGTGAGCGCGTCCACCACCAACGCCCTGGGGGCCGGCGTGACCCTGGGCGTGTCCCGGGCGAACCTGGGCTCGGAAGACACCCCGAGGAGCGGTCAGATCACCGCGCAAGGCGGTGCGCTGCACCAGTCCAGCCACACGCTCAACTCGGGTGGAAGCGCTCGTACGGCGCAATCCCTGCGGTCCGCCGCGCCACTGCTCCATGTCACGCCCGATCTCCACGCGCGTGTGACGCTGATCCGTGCCGATGCCGGGCCCGTCGAGGCCGCACCGGGCACACCGATGCACGGCGGACACTCCTATCCGCTGCCCATGCTCGTGCCGTCGGTGGTCTCGCTCGGCCACGCCCCGGAGGGACCGAGGCATCTCCCGCCCAAGATGAGCGATCTGCGGAGCTTCGGAATCACCACGACGGTAGGGCGGGTCGAAGGCGCCGAGCCGTTGTTCACACAAGCCGAGCAGTGGTTGCGCGACCGCCACTTCCTGCCGCCGGACGAAGAGAGTCCGGTCAGGACGGACCAGGCCGGCCGCGCCATGCTGCTGGTCAACGCCCGCAAGCTCGACCAGATGCGCAGCGGTCTGGAGCTACGGGCGGCCTTCCCCCAGATGCCCGACGGCGGCACCAAGGTGTGGTTCGAGAAGCCCACGTATGCCGGGACCGAACGCGTCGTCCTGACCCTCACCGCGGAGCGCCGGCATGGCGACGGACAGGGCAGTGGAAACAGCGACGACCAGGTGGTGCACGAGTGGAGCTACCCGGGTGTCCAGACGTTGAACTACATCGGCTCGTCCATCGTGGGCAACGAGCAGTTCAACAACACGCCGTACGCCTGGAACGCCGGGGTCAGCGCGACGGTCACCAACCCGCTGGGCCGACACGGCAACCTCCCGCTGCAGGCGGCCACCGGGCAGTACACGTACAGCCGGCAGACGAGCCGAAGTGACGCCGCAGGCTTTGGCAGCGGCTTCGAGAACTATGTGCTCAGTCCGACGGAGAACGGAGTGCAGAGGTTCAAGGTCCCGGTCACCTTCCGGATGACGATCTCCTACAGCCATGGCGAGGGTGCCGCCTTCGATCCGGTGCACGGTTCCGCACGGTTGATCGTCCCGACTTACGAGACCCTCGACGGACCCCCCACCCAACCGCGTCCCGGACCGGTGGTGGCCAGACGCTCCACCGACGCCGACACCCGGAGCCTGGCGCTGCCCCGCGCGGGGCGCACCTACGACACCGGCGTCCTGCGGATACCCGAGACCGCGCTCTTCACCGACATCCGCGGCAGTGGCGACCTGCAGAAGGCAGTCCGCAGCCTGCTCGGCGAGATCGAGGAGGAAGCCGCCCGGCTGGCCCAGGAGCCCCTGGACCTGCCGGGGCGCTACCCGGACGACGCCACGAACACAGCTGGGGCGAGGCGGGAAACCCCGAGCACCTCGTCCTCCTCGCTGCCGCCGCCCGCCACCTACCCTCCCCGGCGCGGGCAAGCCGTCGTGCCCCAGGAACCGGGGATCATGTCCCCGGTCTGGCGGGGGATGAACGGCTTCACGAAGTGGGTGGGTGACCAGGCCTCCGGAGTCGGCCGCTGGCTGTGGCAGGCCGCGGTGGGCGAGCCCGCGGCCAACCCGGAGTCCATGGCGAGCGAAGCCGTGTACGCCGCACTGTCGCCCCAGCACATCGCCGCGAACGCCTTGCGCATATTTCGCGACTCCTATGACGTCGAGGGTTTTGGTACCCCGGGCCTCCTGAGCGGCACGGTCATCACCGTCAGCGTGACCGGCTATCTCACGAATCTGCAGGTGCTCCCGCAGGCGCCCAAGATGGACGCGGAGCGCTGGCTCCAGTCCACCAACACGTCGATGTCCACCGTCACCGGCCAGTCCTCCCACAGATTCGGCGCGACTCTGGCCGGAAGCTACGAGGCCGGAGCGGGGTCGTTCACACCGTCGGGCAGCTACCAGTACGCCACCACCTCCGCCGAGGGCGTCGGCGCACTCGACAACACGGGCGTCTTCCGCGTCACCAGCGAGGACACCACGGTCGCGCACCGCTTCGCCGCGGACGCGCACTACGTCGTCACCGTCGTGGCAGCCGGGCGGACGCTGGCAGGCGTGGTCAAGACGGCCCCCCGTCTGGAGCAGACGACGGTGCTGGACGTCCCCCACGCGGTCGAGTTCCTCCTGATGAACAACGACCTGCAGAACCACCCCGAGTTGACCCGACTGCTCCCTGCGACGGCACAGGCTGAGATCCCCGCCGCCGCCACGCCGGACAGGATGCTGCCGTCCTGGTACCGGCAGGAGGGCAGCGGCCGTGGCACTCTCGGTTTCGCCGTGGTGACCGAGGTCCACCTCCGCGAAGGGCGCAACGCCCTGCGGGACGTCCTGCGTGACGTGGTGGAGGAGCACGCGCAGGGTGTGACCCGGCCAGGAGATCCCGCCTACGTCGAAGGCGTGCTGACACGCATCAACGAGGCCACCGGCTCAGTGGGGCTGCGGACCCTGCCCAACGCCGGCCCGGACGGCCGCTCCGTCTTCCACTTCGTCCACTTCTCCTGGCTCGGCCCGCAGCTGGTGGAGGTCGCCCTGTCGGCCCGGCCGGATCCGACCGCCGACCTGGAGGGCATCCGGGGCCGGACGGTCACCAGCACCAGCGGTATGGACAACATCTACGGTCACACCAACGGCGACGGCGGCGCTCTCCACATCCCGGGTGCCACGCAGATCAGCGGTACGCGGTCGAGCAGCCATCTGTTCACCGCCGCCCCCGCAGGACAGACCACGGGCGGCCACCGTCCGAAGTTCTCGCTGACCACCGGCCGGGTGAACTCCGTTGCGCAGACCGCGAGCTCCACCCGTGAGCGACGGGCCTGGCAACGGACTTTCGGCTCGACCGTCGAGTTCAGCCGTGTACCGTACGAGTACGTCATCGATGTCAGCACCCGGCCCCTGGAGGAAGCGCTGCTCGTCCGCATCGTCGGCACAGCGGTGCGAAGCGTTCTTCACCCCTCCGCGGTGGTGTCCCTGCTCAGCGGGCAGCAGCAGCACACCGTCATCAGGCACACCAGGAAGTCCGTGCCCGCCGAGGTCAGCCTGCGGTTCAACGGAGCGGAGGCCCCCGTCGCCCCTGTCGCAGACGGCACGGTCACCGGCGCGGACCAGGCTCGGACGACGGAACCCCTGCTGTTCAGGAGCGACCCCCGGGAATCCGTACTCTCGGAGCCGCCCCAGGGCAGCCTGGTCGTCGAGATGGAGGTTCCTCCGGAGTTGCGGACGCTGCTCGCCGCAGGCCCCTGGGTGCCCAGCCGTCCGTTCGAGATCTACGAATTCACCGGCCTGGATCTGCTGACCCAGGCGCTGCGTGAGGTGGACCCGTCGTTGCGGCAGGATCTGCGTGCGCAGAACACCCGGTCCGGCGAGGGGCTGATGATCCGAATCGCCACCCTGGCGGCCAAGGGGAGAATCACTCTGCAGGAACCGGGCGGGGTCGCCGCCTTTGTCGGCCGTCCGCGCGCAACCCACTCGCAGACCGAGATGAGCGTCAAGATCTTCGTGGTGAGAAAGGAGGTCACGAGCAAGGACACCGCCATCGACCATATCGCTTCGGCGACCGACGGTTTCACATCCCAGGTCGACAGCACCCTCGTGCTCGAAACGAACTTCGGGGTCTCCTCGCCATACGGTTCCGCGGACCGCGGCACGTTCACGGTGCCGACCGGCGGCGACCATCCTCGTTTCGGCCAGACCGCCGCCATCAGCAGCAACCGACGTGAACTGCTGCGTTTCGGTACGCCGATGGTGAACGCGCAGGGCGAGGGACTGACGGGCCACCTGCTCCGTGCTGTCGCCGTCGTGGAGGTGGGCGGCCCCCGGGGGCGCCGGTGGGTCACCGGCGAAACCCTGCTGCGGGTGACGGAGACTCCTCCCGCCTGGCTCTTCACGACCACCCGGCGGCCTCCGGCAGTGGTGCCCGCGCCCGCCGTGTCGCCGGTCACGGTGCCGGCTGAAATGGACACGGCGCTCGCTGGACCCGGCAATACCGCCGCCGATCCGGGAGTACTCGAGCCGGAGCCGAACAACACGCGGGACAAGGAAGTACGCCACACCGCAGGGTTCGAATTCGGGCAGGTCATGAGGATGACGTCTGCAGCCGCAGACGAATTTCAGGCCGGGCCGGTGACGGAGGAACGCATGGCCGACCTCGCGGAACAAGCAGCCCGGAATATCAGGGACATCCTCGCTATGCCGCGCGGGGGGCGCGGCGGCACGGCCGTCCGGCTGGATACCGACCACGGTCCGAAGCTGCCGGAAATTCTGTTCTTGAATAAACTCGCCGCTGTCCTCGGGCGCACTATCACTCTCGTGATGGAAGGGGACGAGGACCGGCCTTTCAACCTCTGCCCACCTGAGTCCGGGCGTTGAGGGAGGCGGTTCGCTCACCGGTGACAGCCGCGGGCCGAGTTCGGTCACCCGGTCGTCGAGGTCGTTCGTGGACGGGCGCGGGCGGGTGCGGCGGCCTGTACGGGGGCGCCGCACCCGCCCGGGGTGGTTTGGGGGTGTGGGGGTCAGCCGCGGGCGCCCGACGTGACGGCCTCGGACTCCGCCGGAGCCGTCGGCACGTGTCCGGCGCCATGGCACGCGGCCGCACGGCGGACCGGGACGAGGAGCGCGGCCAGGGCGGCGGCCAGGCACAGCACGGCCAGCAGACCGAAGGCGTGGGTGTAGCCGGAGGCGTAGGGGAGACCGGAGGGCTGGAGCCGGCTGGTGACCAGGACGCTGCTGACCGCGGCGCCGATGGAACCGCCGATGGTGCGGACGTTGGCGTTCATGCCGGTCGCCGCGCCGGTCTGCTCGGCCGGGACGCTGCGCACGATCAGGGTGGCCATCGAGGCGAAGGCGAGACCGATGCCCAGGCCGAAGACACCGGCCGCGAAGGCCACCTGCCACTGCCGGTCGTGCCAGGCCGCCAGGGTGCCGCAGGCCACGGCTCCGAGCGCGGCACCGGCCGTGAGCAGGTGCTTCGCGCCCACCACGGGCTCCAGGCGGCCGGCGAGGACACCGGAGAGGAACATCGCGATCAGCATCGGCAGCATCAGCAGGCCGGCTCCCGTCACGCTGGCGCCGAAGCCGAAGCCCGCGCCGCTCGGGGTCTGGACGAACCCGGGCAGGAAGGACCAGATCGAGAACATCCCCGCGCCGAAGAGCAGGCCGGCGGTGTTGGTGGCCCACACCGCGCGCAGCCGCATGATGCGCAGGTCGATGAGGGGGTTGCGGGAGCGGGCCTCGGCGGCCAGCCACAGGGCGAACAGCACGACCGCGGCGGCGAACAGACCGAGGGCGCGGCCGGAGGTCCAACCCCACCGGCCGGCCTGGCTGAGCGGCAGCAGCAGGGCCACGAGCCAACCGGACAGGAGGACGGCGCCGAGCCAGTTGACGCGTCCGTCGGCCCGGCTCGGGGACTCGGGCACGTAGCGGAAGGCGATCAGCGCGGTGATCCCGACGACGATGACGGGCAGCCAGAACAGCCAGCGGTAGTCGAGCGCCGAGACGATCGGGCCGGCCGCCACGATGCCGACGCCGCCGCCCGCGGCGATCACGGCGGACAGGTTGCTGATGCTGGGGCCGACCCGCTCCCCGGGGAACTCGTCCCGGATGATCCCGAAGGACAGCGGGAACAGCGCGCCGCCGATGCCCTGGATGACGCGGGCGATGATCAGGACGCCGATCGACGGCGCGAGCGCGGCCAGCAGGCAGCCGAGGGTCAGGGCCAGCATGACGGCGACCAGGGTGCGCTTCTTGCCGATGAGGTCGCCGACCCGGCCGAGGATGGGGGTGAAGACCGAGGCGGACAGCAGGTAGGCCGTCATCACCCAGGTCACGGTGGACTGCGAGGTGTGCATGGCGTCCTGGACGGTCGGCAGGGCCGGCGCGATCAGCGACTGGAGCATGGAGAACACACCTGCACCGGTCGCGAGGACCGTGAAGGTGAGGGTGGTGGACTTCCGTGGCATGAAAAGCCTCTTCGGTTCGGGACGGGGCGTGGCCGGGCTCGTCCGGCCGTGGTCGTACGGGCCGCGCGGGCAGCCCGGGGGCACCGGTGACCGCGCGGCGGCCGCCGGGGAGGGCGGGGGAGGACGGGCGGTGCGTCGGCGCAGGGCCCGTGGGGGGTCACATCAGGGCGCGGGCGTCTCGTCGTCGCGTACGGGGCACGCGCCGACGGGAACCACACACCGACTGATAAAGTGGAGGTATGCCTCCAATGTAGCGGAGGCCATCCTCCACTTCAAATGTTCCGGACAGGGAGGCACAGTGACGGCCGACACGTTCCCCGTCAGCGCGATCGTCGCGTCCCAGCGCCCGCACCGCAGGGACGCGGCACGCAACTACGACGCGCTGCTCGCGGCCGCCCGCGAGGCCTTCGCCGAGAACGGCGCCGAGGCCTCCCTGGAGGACATCGCCCGTCGCGCGGGCGTGGGCATCGCCACGCTCTACCGGAACTTCCCCACCCGCCGGCACCTGTTCGAGTCCGTCTACGCGGACGAGGTCGACGAGCTGTGCAAGGTCGCGCAGGAGGTCGCCGACCGTGAACCGTGGGCGGCCCTCACCTCCTGGCTGCGCCGCTTCGTCGACTACACCGTGACCAAGCGCGCCATCCGCGAGGCCCTCAACACCGAGTCGGACGTGATCCTCGCCTGCCGCGAGTCCATGTTCCAGGCCGGCGGGCCCCTCTTCGAGCGGGCCCAGCAGGCAGGCGAGGCCCGCGGCGACATCTCCTTCGACGACCTACTGCGCATGATCGCCGGCATCAGCGCGACGAACTTCCTCGACGACGCCCAGCGCGACCGGATCCTGTCCGTCGCGCTCGACGGCGTCCGCGTGCGCCGCTGAGGCCGAGGCGGTCAGGGCCGCGCAGGTCAGGTGCCCCCGCAGTTCAGGCACCCTCGGCGGCAGTCGCAGTCGCAGTCGCCGTCGCCCCGCGTGGCGCGGCGTAGGCGCGGACGGAGACCCTCCGGTCCGGGCCCCAACGCTGCTCGACGGTGGCCAGCAGCGTCCACCCCAGCCGTTCGTACAGGGCCGCGGCGGCCGTGTCCGACGCGACGACGTCGAGCACCGGGTGCAGGCCCCGCAGCCGCGCCTCCTCGACGGCCGCGGCCATCAGCCGGGCCCCGATGCCGTGGCCCCGGGCCGCCGGAGCGACGAAGAGCCGGCCGACGACCGCGACCGGGGCGGCGGCCGCCCCCTCGCGCGCGCTCCACAGCCCGGGTGCCGCGTCGCCCTCGGCGCCCCGACCGAGACCGACGTGGCCGACGACGGCGCCGTCCGATGCGGCGACCCACGCGCCGAGCGAGCCCGCCCCGGTGAGCCACTCCGCCGGCGCGGCGGGCCAGTCGACGGGGTAGCCGTCCCGCTGGTGGACCGCGGCCAGCACCCGCACGCACGCGTCGAGGTCGCGCTCCTCCCGCCGCCGGACCCGGATCACCGCACCTGCCGTCTCTTCGCGCACCGGGGTATGCAACCACAGGGGGCCGAGGCGTGGCGGTGCCGTGGTCACCCCGCAGGGCTCGGGCGAGTACGGGGGCGGGTGGTTGGTCGGGCCGCGACCGGGCGGGGTCTGACGGCCGTCCGAGTCCGGCGGCATCCGCTGCGGTGGCGTCGCCCCTGCCTGGACGGTGGTCCGGGTCAGGTTCCCCGCGCCGTCGTAGCCGGGCGTGGCGGTGGCGCTCGCAGGCGCGCGCGCCGACGGCGACTGCCCGGCGTCGTTGTACTCGCAGGTCGTCCTGCGGCCCAGGGCGTCCGTCGCCGAACCGAGCAGGCCGCGGCCGTCATAGGCGTCGGCGAGGCGTCGGTCAGTTGCTCGTGGATACATCGCCGGTCGGCGCGGCGGGCCTGGGCGTGGCAGGAGCGGATGTCCGCCGCCGCGCCGGGGGATGCCGGGTGTGTGGAGAGCCCCCGTGCTGCCGCCCGGACTCAGGCCGACGGCGTTGTACAGGAAGACCCGGGGCGCCGCCGGGCGCGCACCCGGAACGAAGCGACGGGAACGCCCAGCGAGCGAGGGGCGTGACCAGGGAGGATACCGGCACGTCCACCGATGCGCCGCCCGCCCGCCACGATCTTCGCGGGATCGGGTCGCGGTGGCGGGGGCCGCGTGCGGAGCGCGCCGAAACTGCGGGAGGATGTGTCAGATCGCGCCGGGCCGACGTCCGTTCGGCCCGGCGCTCGCGAGCATCCGAACGTTCCCGCACATCGCTGAACGTTCCCCGATCGATGAGGCGACCCGTGACCACACAGCAACTCCCGCGCCCCTTGGGCGAGTCCGCACCCCTGTGCGGAGGCGGCCGGTGAACCGCGCCCTCACGCTGCACGATCTGATCGTCGCCGGTGCGGCGATCACCGCCGGCGTCCTGGCCGGGCTGCTGCTGCGCCTGGCCCTGAGGTGGCTCGGCGAACGGGCCACGCGTACGAGGTGGGGCGGCGACGACATCGTCGTCACCGCCCTGCGCACCGCCGTGCCGTGGGCCGCGCTCGCGGCAGGTGGCTGGGTGGGCGCCGCGGCGCTGCCGCTGACCCGTGTCGTCGACCGGACGGTCAACCAGGTGCTCGTCGCGGTGCTGATCCTGGCGACCACGATCGCCGCGGGCCGCATGGTCGCCGAGACGGTGCGATCGCTGGCGCTGTCCCGCTCCGGGGTCGCCGCCTCCGCGACGATCTTCGTCAACATCACCCGCGTCGTCGTGCTGGCGATGGGCTTCCTGGTCCTGCTGCAGACCCTGGGCATCTCGGTCACGCCCCTGATCACCGCCCTCGGCGTCGGCGGTCTCGCCGTCGCGCTGGCTCTGCAGGACACGCTCGCCAACCTCTTCGCGGGCGTGCACATCCTCGCGTCCAAGACGGTGCAGCCCGGCGACTACATACGCCTCAGCAGCGGCGAGGAGGGCTATGTCGTCGACATCAACTGGCGCAACACCGTGGTGCGCCAGTTGTCCGACAACCTGGTGATCGTCCCCAACGCGAAGCTAGCGAGTGCGATCGCCACCAACTTCCACCAGCCCGAGCAGCAAATGTCGCTCATCGTCCAGGCGGGCGTGGGATACGACAACGACCTCGAGCACGTGGAGCGGGTGACGATAAAGGTCGCCGACGAGGTCATGGCGCACGTCGAAGGCGGCATCCCCGAGCACGAGGCGGCCGTCCGCTTCCACACCTTCGGCGAGTCGCGGATCGACTTCTCGGTGATCCTGCGGACCTCGGAGTACGGGGAGCAGTACCGGATCAAGCACGAGTTCATCAAGCGCCTGCACCGCCGCTTCCGGGAGGAGGGCATCGACATCGCCTTCCCGACACGGAATGTGGTGCTGCGTCAGGGGCAGCCCGGCGAGATGACGCTGCCGCAGCAGCGTACGGTCCCGGCGGCACCGGGCCGCGCCGCCGGCAGCTGACCGCCGGCACCTGACAGGCGGCTCGGTCCGGGCGGGCACTCCCGGGCGCGTGCCCGGCGGCCTCCCGTACGCCGGGAGACGGACGCGCCGCCCTGCGGGGCCGGTCCTGCGGTGCCGGGCAGCCGACCGCCCGGCACCGCGTGCCGCCGCAGGGTGCCGCGGGCCATCACGACGAGGGCGGCGTCCGCACGTGCCCACGGCGGAGGCCGAGGACGGTATTCGCGGACCGGGACAATACGGGTCTACTACTCCATAAGTGGACATGGCGGACCGTGCTCGATACGGTCGGGGTGTGGGTAGACCACTCCTGAAGCCGAGCCCCGGCACTCCTCAATCGCACTGTCCGCGCATGGACTTGGATGCGACCGAGGACGACGCACCCACCCCGCACGCTCCCGAGAGGGGAGACAGCCATGCGCGCGCAGCGATCTCTCGCACTGCTCGCAGGCCCAGTGGCCATCGGAGCCCTGGCGGTGCTGCCGGCGGCGCCCGCGCAGGCCGCGACGGCCACCGGCCACGTCACGGCCGGCACCGTCCAGGCGCAGGCCGCGCACACCCTTGCCCAGCAAACGGGAAAGCGCTACTGGCGCGGTTTCCGCGACGGGCGGGACGACGGACGCTACGACGCCCGCTCGCGCCCCCGCTGCCGTAACCAGTGGGACAACTACCGTCCCCAGAGCTGGAACTCCGAATACCGCCGTGGCTACCGCGACGGCTACCGCGCGGGCTGGAACGCCTACTGCTGAGCGCGGCGGTAGCGGCTCGTTCCCGCGCGCCCCCTTCAGACCGCCAACGCGCGTACGCGCCCGTGCGGGACGCAGGTCGCGGCGACCAGGAGCGCCGCGACGGCGCCCGCCACGAGGACCGGGGCGGGGCTGAAGGTCGCGGCGAGGACCGCCGCCACGGCGATCCCGTGCACCGCGTCGGGCGCGGAGGGGCGCCCGGCGGCCCCGCGGTGCAGCAGCCACACGGACAGCACGAATCCGGCGACGGGCACCGTGTAGGCGGCCGCCGCGCGAGGGAGCCGGATGGCCGCTCCCGGTGGCCAGGGAGACGCTGACGGCGAACCCGGCCCCCACCGCCGCCGCGCACGCCGGCCCTCCCTCGGGAAGGCCGGCCCCAGCGGTCGGCGTGCGCCGGTCAGCGCATCGGTCCGCGGTCCGCGGTCAGCGGGAGCTGATCAGCAGGCCGGGCACGACGGTTTTGCCGGTGCGGAACTCGGTGTACGCCCACTGCTCGACGTCGGGCTGCGGGCCCACGGGGTTCAGCGTCACCTGGTAGCTTTCGTCCCGCTTCACCTGGGACGGTGCGGTCAAGGTGGCGTTGCGCCCGTCGGCCTTCTCAGGGATGACGGTCACCCCGAGCCGGTAGGGAACCTCGGGCGAGGTCGTCGTCCGGGCGTGCACGTAGGCGGTGTAGACGCCGGGTTCGGGGAAGAACCGCGCGCTGCGTTCGTTGCTGTGCCAGGACGCCCAGCTCCGGTCGACGAGTTCGCCGTCCTTGTAGAGGTAGAGGTCGAGGTTGGTGTCCGGGTCGTCCGAGGCCGTCTGCACGACCAGCCCGGCCGAGCCGCGCGGCACGACGATCTTCGTGCCCTGGGTGCCCACCCCGCCCGGGGAGAAGACGCCGCCGGTGACGGACGTCGTGAGCTTCTTGTCCGTCCAGGTTACGGGGACGTACCCGGTGGTGCGGCCGGCCAGCGGGCCGGTGAAGCCGGGTTCCATGTTCGCCTGGCCCTGCCCGCCGATGCGGCCGAACTCGATGCCCGTGTCGTCGTACGGCCGCGGCGTGAGTCCCCACGGCCGGCCGGCGACCGTCAGGCGCACCCGGTGCTGGGGGCTGACGAAGGTCAGCGACCCGGTGGTGTAGCGGTCCCAGGTCGCGGTGCCGCGCTCCAGGGTGATGGTCACCGTGGCGGTCGCTCCGGGCTTCACCGAGACCGCCCGGGGGCTGACCGTCACCTTCATCCCGGCGAGCCCGTCGACGCGCGCCGTGTACGTCTCGGTCCGCGTGCCGACGTTGGTCAGCCGGCGCGTGAGCCGTACCGGCTTTGTCCCGTCGTACTCGCGCAGCGCGATCGACGGCAGGTTGATCTCTTTGCCGTCGGGCGTCGCCGCGGCCGCGAAAGCGGTCAGTTCGGCGGCCGAGGGCTCGATGACCAGGCCGGGGTCGTCTGCGGACGAGGTCTGCGGCAGGCCCGAGCCCTGGCGCAGGGGGCTGGTCGTGCCCCGGGTGTCGGTGGCGGTGGTGCGCAGTGCCGAGGCGGTCGCGCCGGGCGACCAGTTCGGGTGCCTGGTGCGCAGCAGTGCGGCCATGCCGGCCACGTGCGGGGCCGCCATCGAGGTGCCGGAGTAGGCGTCGAAGAGACGCCCGCCGGTCATCGGCGACACCGCCGCGACCACGTCGATGCCGTCCGCGACGAGGTCGGGCTTCTGGAGTCCGGTGTGCACCTGGTCGGGGCCGTAGGACGACAGGCTCGCGACGCTCGGCAGTCCCACGACGCTGCTGCCGTCCCCGCCCTCGGTCAGCGACGCGGTCCCGTCGGTACGGTGCGCCCACAGGTAGTTGAAGAGCCTTCCCGCCTGTTCGGCGCTCCACAGGTAGACGGTCGGGAAGTCGTAGATCACGTTGAGGCGTGCGTTGCCGGTCGACTGGAACAGCACCACGCTGACACCGCCGGCGGCCTTGACCGTCGCCACCGCCTCTTCGGCGTCAAGGAAGTCGCAGGCCACGATCTTGCCCTTGACCTTGGCGGGGTCGAGGCTTCCGGCCGAGCAGTAGCGCGCCCCGTCGACGAGCGATCCGGCCTGGTCGGCGAAGACGATCGGCGTGCTGCGACGGGACGGCAGCTCGTCCATGGAGGTGCCGATGATGCGCGTGCCGTCGCCGAGTCGTACGGTCGCCTCGTGGGACCGCAACACCGCCGCACCGACCGTGGTGACCCAGGGTTCGGCGTTGCTGATCATTCCGGACATGCCGTCGTTGCCGGCGGATGCGGCGACGAAGACGCCGGCGAGGTACGCGTTGAGGAAGGCGTTCCCGATCGGGCTGTTCGGCTGGGCGTCCCCCATCTCGTAGCCGATCGAGTAGTTGATCACCTGGACGCCGTCGGCCACCGCCGCGTCGATCGCCGCGATGATGTCGGCGTCCGTGCCCATGCCGCCCCACAGCGCCTTGTACACGGCGATCCGCGCGTCGGGCGCCACCCCGGAGATCGCGCCGTAGTCGTGCCCGAGGACCATCGCGTGCTTGACGGGAAGACCCGCCGCGGTGGAGGCGGTGTGGGTGCCGTGCCCGATCATGTCCCGGGGCGAGAGGTTCTCGCCCTCGGGCAGCGAGCCGTGGGCGCTGAGGTACCCGTCGGCGAAGTACCGCGCCCCGACGATCTTGCCGTTGCAGGCGGAGGCCGGGAAGTCCCCACTGCTCTGGCAGGTGCCGTGCCAGCCCGCGGGCGGCGCCATGGTGGCGGCGAAGGAGGCGCTCTCCGGCCAGATCCCGGTGTCGATCACGCCGACGACCACATCGGAGCCGTGGACCGGCTTGGTCTGCGCCGCCGTCCCGGACGCCGTCCGCGCCGGCGCCTGTGCGGTGTGCTGCGCCGCTTGCGCGGTCAGGGCCGTCGCCGTGTCGGCCTTCACGAGTCGGGCCGGGGTGACCGCCTCGACGCGCGGGTCCTTGGCCAGCTCGCCGACCTGCGTTCCGGTCAGTTTGGCGGCGAAGCCGTTGAAGGCGGTGGTGTACGTCTGCTGGGCCCGCACACCGAAGTCGCCGAGTACGTCACGCTGCGCTTCGCCGAGGTGCCGGCGGTACTTCTCGGCCGCGGCCGAATGAGGTTGGAGCTCCTGCCCGGCCGCCGGCCTCGTCGCCGCGAGTCCCTCGACGCCGCCCGTGTACGAAGTGACGGGCGCTTCCCGCAGCCGCACGACGTATTGGCCCTTGATGGTGTCGGGCTGCGCGTCGGTGTGCAGGGCGCCACCGCCGGTGAGCGATGCCGGGGTGTGGTCGGACCGGCCCGGCTGCAGGTCCGGCAGCGGAGTGCCGGTCTGTGCCGCGGCCGGCCCGGTGTTCCCCAGGCCGCTCAAGAGTGTGGCGAGGACGGTGATTGCCGACGCCACGACTATTCGGCGTCGTTGTCGAAGGCTCGCGCTCGTGACCACGAGTCTCCTCCCATGTAGTGAACGGTGCGTATGTCGATCACACCCAATCCCTGATCGATCACGTGGAGATCACATCCGGATGACGATCCGTCGCCCCCGGCGTCGCCGCGGCTGCCTGCGGGGTATCTCGCCGCCGCTGCGCGGTAAGTGCAGCGCGACGGGAACGATGTCCGGTCGATCGCCTTAGTGCGAGGGGGAATTGCGCATCTCGGAGCTGTGACGAGCGCAGACCTGCCTACGCGTGACCGCGGTTCGGTCCGTGCTCCCGAGTGCGGAAAGCGGGGTTCCCGGGAGGTGGCACGGTGCCGACGACCTGAGCGACGTGGGCACCCGCCTGTCTGGCGTCTTGCAGACAGGTGTCGGGATGCCGACACCGTGGGCACGTTCACGGCTGGCCGAGTGTTTCAGCAGGGCACGCCGCGCCTACCAACTCCACGTTGACGAGCCGGATGTCGATTTCCGGGACCGCGCCCTCGGTGCCGGCCGCCGCGAGGAGGCCGGCGCCGCCCTCGGTCAGGAAGAGGAGGAACGACGAGGCTGAGGCCGCCACCGGACCCGGGCGTGCGTGCGGCCGTGCCGCTGCGCGGGACGCAGGTCGCGGCGACCAGGAGCGCCGCGACGGCGCCCGCCAGGAGAACCGGGGGGGCCGAAGGTCGCGGCGGGAACCGCCGCCCCGGCGCGCACGTGTACCGCGAAGAGCACGGAGGGGGCCCCGGCGGCCCCGCGGTGCAGCAGCCACATGGACGGCACGAGTCCGGCGACGGGCACCGTGCAGGCGCTCCTGCGGCGGCTCGCTCGTGAGGACTACCTGTCGGGCCTGCCCTGGACGCTCGTCCACCGCAGGGGCGCCGTCGCGAAAGAGCTGGGGAAGCCGGTCGCAGTTGCCGGGCGAACGCCGTCATCGTGGGGCGCGGGAGGGGAGACGGCACCACACTCTTGCGCCCGGTCGCGGACCGCCTGGCGCGCCGCGCCCGGTGCCCGGTGATCGCCGTGCCTTGAGCACGGCCCCGGGGCGCCGTCGCGAACGCGGGAAGCCCGGACGTACGCGGGCCGGAACCACGGCGGGTGGTACCCCGCCGCGGTCCCGGCCCGGCGCGGCTACTTCGTCCGGTAGGCGTCGACGATGGTCTCGTCGACGGTGTTGCCCTGCTTGTCCACGGCCTGCGCCTTGAACGAGACACTGCCGCCGGCCTTCGGGTTGGTGACCCGGACCCGGCCGTCGCGCACGCTCAGCTTCTGCCAGTGGGCTCCCTGGTCGTAGGAGGCCCACACGCTCAGGGACTTGAGGTTCCCGCCCGCGGCGGTGCCGCGGACGGTGACCGGCACCCAGACCTTCGCGCCGGCCTTGCCCGTGCTGTCGAGGGACAGTACGGGGGTGAAGCGCACGACGGAGGTCGGGAGCTTGGTGATCCCCGGGGCGAACTCGGAGGAGAACGTCCAGCTCGCGGTCATGCTCGTGGACACGTCGGCTACCGCGCCGCGGTTGACCGAGACGGTGACCCGGTAGTCGGCCCGCTCGTTCTCCGCGATGTAGAAGACGTCCATCGGGTAGATGCTGGTGCTGACCAGCTCACCGTTGCGGTAGAGGGACGTCCGCGCGCTCTCGACCGGTGCGTTGTTGTCGCTGGTGTTCCCCTCGCTGTCCGAGAAGAGCGGCAGCCGACCGTCGATCGCCTCGTCGGCCCGGATGAATCCGACGAGTCCGGCGTCCTCCGGTAGATCCGGCCCGAAGACACCGACGTTGAAGACGTGCTCGTAGGAGCGCCCGGGCTTGAACGTCCGCGGCAGCGCGTCGTAAGAGGACTCGTAGGAGTCGTTCGCGTCGGTCTGCATGAAGCCCAGCTGCCACGAGGGGTTCCCCGAGAACAGGTGCAGGGTGCCGGTGTAGGGCAGGGCGTGCACGGTGCCGAGGCCGGCGCCGCCCTCGGTGACCGGTGTGACGAACCCGAACTTGCCCTTTGCGGGCGCTCCGAGCTTCGTCGTCACCTCGGCGAACTCCCGGGCCTTGGCGTGGTGGGTGAAGCCGGTGAGGTAGCGGTCGCCGGTCGGCTGGTACACCAGGTGGTACTCGTCGTGCCCGCCCGTGCCGGTGGAGAAGGTGGTCATGAGCTGCTGGGTCAGCAGGTCGCCCGCGGCGGCCTTGGGGCCGAGGTGGCCGGTGCGGTACTGCGCGAGGGAGTTGGTGAAGACCCCGTAACGGGTGCCGAATCCGTCGGGCATCTCGATGCCCGCGCTGAAGTAGCCGAGGACGGGCTGGGCGGAGCGGTCGGGGACGGTGATGTCGAGCGCCTTGGCGGTGCGCGCGTCCACCGTCACCGTGGTGTCCTTGTCGACGACGAGGTTGGGCTGGTTGAACCAGTCACCGCCCTTGTCGTAGGAGCCCTCCGGATCGACCCGGACCATGCTGTTGAGGAAGTACCGGCCCTTGGGGACGCGCACCGAGTGCGTGTCGCCGGCCAGCGCGATGTTGGAGCCCCTGGAGGGTCCCGTCAGACTCTGCAGCTGGGCGTCCCAGGCGGGAGCCGGCGCCGGCTTGCCCATGCGGTCGAGGGCCTTGACCGTGACGGTGTACTTCTCGGACTCGCGCTCCACGGCCAGTGCGGTGCCCACCGTCTGCCCGTCGCCGGTGGCCGTGACCCGTCCGGTGAAGGCGCCGGTGGTGTCGCCGCCGAGGCGGGTGTCGGCGGTGACCTTGACGGTCGCCTCGCCGTGCGCCGGGACGGTGACCTGCTCGTCAGCGGTGAACATCCCGCCGGGGGCGGGGTTTCCGTCCGGTCCGGTGGCGTCCACGGTCAGCTTCAGGGTGACCGGGGCGTCGCCGGAGTTGCGGTAGGTGAGGTCCTTGGTGACCGGCTGGTCGTCGGTGTGCGGCCACTGCGCGACACCGTAGTTGAGGGAGGTTTCGCGGGCGACGACGGTCTGCTTGATCGCCTTGCGCAGGTCGACCCGGCCCGAGCCTTGCTCGAAGGCGGTGTATCCGCCGGGCGTCGTCGAGGAGACCAGCGCGTCCTTGATGTCGTCGCCGGTCCAGTCGGGGTGCTGCTGGGCGAGGATCGCGGCGGCGCCGGCGACGTGCGGGGTGGCCATGGAGGTGCCGTTGAGGGCGATGTAGCCGTCAGCGACGGAGGGGGCGACACTGGCCAGGTAGCTGTCGTGCGCGGCTGCGGCCCCGATGGCCACACCGGGCGCGGTCAGGTCCGGCTTGATGCCGCCGTCACCGGCGCGAGGGCCGGTGCTGGAGAACGGGGCCAGCTTGTCCTGCTTGTCGACCGCGCCGACGGTGAGGGCGGCGTCGGCGCTGCCCGGCGAGCCCACCGTTCCGGCTCCCTGCTCGCCGTTGTTGCCCGCCGCGATGACGAACAGCGCCCCGCTCTCGGCCGACAGCCTGTTGACGGCCGCCTCGGCCGGATCGACCTCCGGCGAGTCGTAGCCGCCGAGGCTGAGGTTGACGACGTCCGCCTTCTCGGCGACGGCCCACTCCATGCCCGCGATGATCTGCGACATGCTGCCGCTGCCGCTGTCGCCGAGGACCTTGCCGTTGAGCAGGCGGGCTCCTGGCGCCACCCCCTTGTAGACGCCGCCGGACTTGGCGCCGGTGCCGGCCGTGATCGACGCGACGTGCGTGCCGTGACCGTAGTGGTCCCCCGTGTCCGGCGCGTCGGAGAAGTTCTTCTCGGCGACGACCTGCCCGGCCAGATCCGGGTGGGTGGTGTCGACGCCCGAGTCGAGGACGGCGATGCGCGTACGGGTGCCGTCGAAGCCCGCGGCCCACGCCTCGGGAGCGCCGATCTGGGGGACGCTCCGGTCCAGGCTCGCCTGGACGACGCTGTCCAGCCACACCGAGGCGATACCAGGTGCGACGGTGCGCTTCCCGGCGTCGGCGGAACCTTCGGTGACCGCGGACCACAGCTCCGCGGTGCCGTCGGCGGATGCGGCGACGGCGTCGGCGTTGACGCTCGGCAGCGTGCGCCGGACCTCGGCTCCGCCGGCGGTGCGCAGGGCCGTCCTGGCCGCCGGACGGGCCGCGTCGTACATCACGATGAGCCGCAGGTCGCGGCGGTCGGCGTAGGCCGGCGAGCTCAGCGTGGTGATGTCGAACAGACGCCGGTCCACCCGGCCGCTGCGGACCAGGTCCCGGGCGTCGTCGGGCAGGGCGTAGGTGTGGCCGTCACGGGACTCCACCCGGATGGGGATGCCCTCCCGGCCCTTGGCGGGACGCGCGCCGACGATCTCGCCCTTCGCGTTCACCGCTATCCGGTCGCCGGTGACCAGCGGGATCCACCGCTGTCCGCCGGTGGCGGCCGCGGCACCCGTGGACGTGGAGTCCGCGGGGAAGGCCGGGACCGACGCCGAGGCGGGGAACGGCGCGGGTGACGACGCCGTTGCGGTGGGGCCGGAAAGTGCAAGGGACGCCGACGGGGTGGCGGCGACCAGCAGCATGCTGATTCCCAAGACCGTGCCGACGGCAGGTCTCTTGGACGTGAATTTCACGGTTTCCTCTCACTCGTTCACCCCGCGCCGGCGCGTGGATATCACGGTGGGCTTGGGGTGCGCGCCGCACAGCGAAGCACCGGTCCCGAGAGGAAGTCAACGGGTTGAAATCGAATTGACGGAAGGTGTAAGGACGGTGGACTGCTGTATTGTGAACGGAATTTCCGCACTTTCGACCCCAACTCGCTCGCTATCCGGCTAGACAGGCACAGACCGTGTGCGGCCTGCGCTGTCACCGTCGGACGCCGGCGACGGAGACCGGTGTGCTAGGGGGAAGATCTCATGACATCCGCGAGGTGATGGCGTCGTCTGCCATAAGGCGATGTCTCCGCAGGGTCCTTTCGTCCGGATGGGGGTGATCATGTGGGGAAGCGCCGGCCGAATGCACGGGGGAGGAGTTGCCCGCGACCGTGGGCCGGTTATGCCATGCATTACGGTTCCCCGTGGCTCGGCGCCCGGCGGGGTGTCGGGACCGGTATCGGCCCCAACAGCCCATCCTGCAAGCGGAGTTTGGAGAGTTCGATATGGCGGGCTACTCGCCATCGGGCCCGCCCGTCCCCTCTCGCGGCCGCGCGGCGCCGAGTGCCACCACACCAGGGGCGGCACCCGGCATCGCACCCTGGGTGTTCAGGACGCCGGGATGCCGTCGGCAGGGGCATCCGGCCAGGGAGCTGCCGAAAAATAACTCCTCGGTGAACACCCAGTCTGAGCTGCGCCGTCAAGAGCTTCTCCACACGACTTATTTCTCGGCGGCCCCCAGGGCTTGATCAAGTTCCGTAGGTGTCCGTGTCAGTGGTGATGCCCAGGATCGGGAGTGTTTTGCCGTCGAGGGCGAGGACGCGCAGCCGCCCGGGTGCGGGCGCCGTCGGCTGCCCCGTGGCCTTGGTCGCGGCGCCGGTGGCGGCGTGGTGCCGGTCGGTCAGGTAGGCGCCCACCGCCCGGTCCAGGGCATCACCGTCCACGGCGCCCAGCACGCGCCCGATCGTCACGGGCGAGGGGGTGCGCCGCCACCCGAGCAGATGACGGCGGATACCCAGGGCCGCCAGCAGCCTGCCCGAGGCCCTCGCACCCCATTCGGCGAGCTCGTCGATGCTCTTGGCACCCGAGACAACCGCGCAGGCACACACCAGCAGGATCGACGTCAGCGAGTACCGCCGGCCCCGCCGCGAGCGCGGGTCGGGGATCGAGTCGAAGTAGGGACGCAGGTCGGCGACCTGGCCGACGTTCAGCGGACCCAGCTTCCCCGGCACGGCAGGGATCGGAGAAGATACAGCGGCAGGCACGGGCCACCTCATGATCATCGGGCGTAAGACACCACAATGATCACCAAGCTCGTGCCTGCACTGCTGTCTACCCCTCACGCAACAACTACCGCGAGCGCGGAACTTGAAGCCGCCCTGATATCCTCCGCCAGTGCCTCACCGGGCACGTTGTCGAAGGGCCCCACCGGTCGCGGTGGGGCCCTTCGACATTCTCCGTCTGGCACGCCCGAGCCGCCCGGTTCCCAGCCCGTGATCGCCCACGACGACATCGGGGGCACCGAGCAGAAGCAGGAGCATCGGTGCGCTGTGGTGACTCCCGCAAGCCGAAGCGAACAGAACCGCGTCGACCAGGGCGGCGCCACCCGGCGCATGCGCTCGGTCGGGGATGCGTGCCCCGCGAGCGGGAAATCAGCCGACCGGGAGCGAGGCCGCGTCCGCGGACTCGGGGTGGGGTGCGATCCGGCTGCGTTGTTCCGTGATCACACCGAACAGGCTGATGACGAATCCGAGTAGGGCGACGCCCACGACCACCGCGATCCCGGTGCGGTAACCCTCCAGTTGACCATGTGCATCGGCCGCACCGTGGCTTCCCGAGGTGACGACCGCGGTGACAACGGCGAGCACGATCGCGCCGCCGATCTGGAGGGACGTCTGGACCAGGCCCGAGGCGAGGCCTTGTTCCTCGTCGCGGACGTTCATGGTGCCGGCAACCGTGCTCGACGAGAAGCAGAGGACGAATCCGATCCCGACGAGTACGACGGACGGCAGGAGGACCGGCGCATAGGAGGTCTGCAGCCCGATCCTCAGGAGCAGCGCGTAGCCGGCCACGTAGGCGATGAATCCGCCGGCCATGATCTTGGCCGGGCCGAACCGCGCGAACAGCCGGGGCATCTGGGTGGATCCCAGGATGACCATCAGTGAGCTAGGGAGCAGTGCCATGGCCACCGTGAGGGCGGACCAGCCCAGCAGGTCCTGCAGATAGAGCGTCAGCACGAACTGGAAGCCGGTGTAGGCGCCGAAGAAGAGCAGGGCCCCGATATTCGCTCTGCTGACATTGCCGTTCGTGAAGATGCCGAGCCTGACCAGCGGAGCGGCCGAGCGGGACTCGATGATCAGGAAGGCCACGGCCATGACGACGACACCGGCGAGTGACCCGATGGTCCTCGCGCTGCCCCAGCCGGCGTCGGCAGCCTGGGTCACGGTGTAGACGAGCAGGGAGAGCGAGCCGGTGCCCACGATGGCCCCGGCGCTGTCATAGCGGCGCTCGGCCCGCGGCGGGGCGGGCTGGTGCGGGATGAGCCGTATACCCGCGAACAACGCGATGGTGGCGATGGGGAAGGGCAGCAAGAACGCCCAGCGCCAGCCGATTTCGGTCAGCAGCCCGCTGATGACGAGGCCGAGCGAGAATCCGCTCGCCGCGGTCGCGGAGAAAATGCCGAGGGCCTTGTTCCGCTGCGGGCCCTCGGGGAAGGTGGTAACGATCAGGGACAGTGCGGCGGGAGCGGTGAACGCCGCGCTGGCGCCCTTGATGAAGCGGGAGGCGATAACGAGACCTCCGCTGTCCACGAGGCCACCGAAGAGTGAGGCGGCCGCGAATACTCCCAGCGCCACCAGGAACACTTCCCTGCGCCCCATGAGATCGGCGGCCCGGCCGCCCAGCAGCAGGAGTCCGCCGTAGCCGAGGACGTATCCACTAACCACCCACTGGAGCGCGGAGGTCGACATGCCCAGATCGTGGCCGATGGAGGGAAGGGTGACTCCCACCATCGACAGGTCGAGGCCGTCCATGAAGAGTGCGGCGCAGAGGACAATCAGCGTCCCCCAGACGCGGGGGGTCCAACGTTCGTTCGTGTTCATTTGCTCAACGACCTAGATGCGTATGGTGAATCTGCTGGAGGTCACGTCAGGCGGTGCACCGCCGGGTCCGAGCCCGTGGGCATGCACTCCTGTTGACTCGACAGGGCCGTCAAGCGGCAATCGCGCGGCATCGTGTCGCTGCGTCCAGGGGCGGGCCGCGGTGATGGCGGCATCCGCCGTCGAGTGCACTCATTGCCAGGTGCATGACGATAGGAGGGCGGTGCACGCCGCTGTAATTCTGCCGAGGATCGTGGTGGCACGCTCCCGAACGTGCCACCACGGACTGTGGGCTCAGGCGCTCAGGCGCTCAGGCGCTCAGGATCCCGGTCAGGATCTCGACGACCTTGCCGTTGAGCTCGCCGGGCGCCGCCGGCAGGTTCTGCTTGATCAGCTTGGTCATGTCGTCCGCGACGATCTCCGGCTCGTCGGCCGCGAGCGCGTCGAGGGTGAGCGTAGCGATCGCGGCCGGGTCGTTCTTCAGGACGGCCGGGGCGTAGGACACCATCTCGGTGTCCATGTATCCGACGTAGAGGCCCGAGACCAGGATTCCGCGCGGGGCCAGCTCCTGCCGCAACACGTTGGTCATGGCCCATTCCGCGGCCTTCGCGCCGTTGTAGGCGCCGTAGTCCGGCCAGTGGATCCAGGAGAGCTGGGAGCAGACGTTCAGGATCGCGCCGCCGCCGTTGCCCTCGATGACCGGGGCGAAGTGGCGGGTGACGTTGAGGGTCCCGAAGTAGGAGACCTCCATCTCGTGACGGATGCTCTCGAAGTCGCCGTCCATCAGGTGGGCGCGGCTGTGGGTTCCGGCGTTGTTGATCAGCAGGGTGGCGTCGGATGCCGTCTTGGCCGCAGCCGCCACCGACTCGGGGTCGGTGATGTCCAGCTGGAGCGGGATGGCTCCGGGCGTCTGGACCGTTTCCGGCCTGCGGGCTGCAGCGTACACCTTGGCGCCACGTTCGATGAGCTGCGACACGAGGTGCTGGCCGAAGCCGCGGTTTCCGCCTGTCACCACGACCACGGAGTCTTCGAGTTTCACGGGGGCTTCCTTTCAAAGTTGGATGTCTTCCATAATCTAAGAGGTTCGGCGGGATGTCAACTTAGATGAGGGTTACCATTTAAATTAGGCGGTGATCATCCGCTTCGGGCGAAGGAGGAGGACATGGCCAAGGCGACACGTGCCGAGGCGGCGAAGCACCGCGACGAGGTGGTGACCGCGGCCGCCAGGCTGTTCCGTGAACGCGGGAGCTCCGCGGTCAGCGTTCAGGAGGTCATGTCGGCGGCCGGACTGACCCACGGCGGCTTCTACAAGCAGTTCGCGTCGAAGGAGGAGCTGACGGGTCTCGCCGTCGCGGAGTCGTTCGACGGCCTGCTGTCCCTGCTGAACCAGGCCGTTGAGGAGACCACGGACGTCTCCGGCCGGCGAGCCGGGCTGCTGGACGAGTACCTGACGGCCGAGCACCGCGACTCGCCCGGAACCGGATGCGCCGGCACCGCCTTCGCCACCGACGCCACCCGGGCCGCCGCGGACAGCGCGTTGCGGCGGTCGTACGTCGAGGGCGTGAAGCGTTTCCTTGTGGAGTTCGAACGGGCCATGGACGTGCCCGACGGTGACGGCGAAGCCATCAGGCGCCGCGCGGTCTTCGATGTCGCGGCCATGGTGGGAGCACTCACGCTGGCGCGGGCCACGGCCGGAGACCCGCTGTCGGAGGAATTCCTGACCGCGGTCCGCGGCATCTTGATCGGCGCGTGAGCCAGGCGGTCCGGTCACCGGTCCACTGAGCCCGAATCCACCGGCTGACTTCGTGAGTGCTTGCCTTCGGTGATGGGGGCGGGCTGTTCGGTTGCGGGCGTGGAGCGACCGCTGGTCTGCCAGGGCGGCTTCAAGTTCTCCCCACGCCCGCCTGGCCATCCGCGTCCACCGCCGCCGCACGCCCACCGGCCAGCGCGAGAGCGTCTACGCCGTGACCAGCCTGGACGCCCACCAGGCCGGCCCGGCCGATCTGGCCGCCGCGATCCGCGGGCACTGGGAACCGAGAACTCCTCGCACCACAGGACGCCATGCGAAGGTTGTCATGGACGGTCAGCTCGGTGATGACCCCGCGGCCCTCGGGCACATGGGCCAGCCCCAGCCGCACGACCTCCTCGGCGGGCAGTCCGGTGATGTCGGCGCCGTCGAGCAGGACGCTGCCGGAGCGGGGCCGGACGAGTCCGCCGACGACGCGCAGGAGCGTGGTCTTGCCGGCGCCGTTGGCGCCGAGCACGGCGGTGATTCCGCCCCGGTCCACGCTGATCGACACCGCGTCCAGGGCCCGCACCATGCCGTAGGAGACGATGAGTTCGCGTACCTCAAGCACGGGGGGACTCCTTCCCGGGGCCATCCGAAGCCGGTGCGGCGCTGCCGGACGGCGCCGCCGCGATCCCCTCGCCGACCTCGTCGCCGAGGTACGCCTCGGTGACCAGCCGGCCGTCGCGCACCTCGTCCGGGGTGCCGTGGGCGATGACCTTGCCGATGTCGAGGACGAGGACCCGGTCGCAGACCCGCATGACGAGGTCCATGTGGTGCTCGACGAGGACGACCGCCATCCGTTCGCGCAGGCCCGCGATGACCTCGCCGAGGTCGCGCAATGCCGTCCTCGGACAGCCCCGACGCCGGTTCGTCGAGCAGCAGCAGCCGCGGCTCGCCGACCAGCGCCCGGGCGAGCGCGACCTGCTTGCCCACCCCGTAGGGGGTTCCCCGGGCAGTCGGCCGGCCCAGTCCGCGGCGCCGAGTTCCCGCAGGACGGCCAGCGAGCGGTGGCGCAGCAGGCGCTCGTCGCGGTCCGAACGGGGCAGGCCCAGCAGCGCGGAGGCGGAGTGCGCCCGCGCGTGCCGGGTCGCCCCGACAGCACCGCGCCGACCTGGGCGCCGTCCCGGCTCGAAGCGCGCCGCGCCGGACCGGTCGTGCCGCACATCCCGTCAAGCGGGTCGGGCGCAGGGGGGCCGTGTGCCGACGGTGCGGGAGGAGGCTGGACCACGGCCCGGCATTGGGCCCCCGGTGGCCGAGGGGAGCCCGGACGCGCGTTGGCGTGCCGCGGGCGTCGCGCCTCCGTCCCCGCACGAGGCGAACCCGGTGTCCTCGCCGGCCCGGTGCCGGCAGCGGGCCCGCAACCGAAAGTCCGCTGCGACCCACTGCCCCCCCGCATCGCCGGCGCTGTCCCGCTCCGCGGTCGCCGCCTCCGCGGCGATCTTCGTGAGCAGACCCTGGGCATCTCGGTCACGCCCCTGACCACCGCCCTCGGCGTGGGCGGTCTCGCCGTCGTGCCGGCTCTGCGGGACGTGCTCGCCGACCTCATTCGCGGGCGTGCACATTTCGCGTCCAAGACAGTGCAGCCCGGCGACTGCATACGCCTCGGCAGCGGCGAGAAGGTTATGTCGTCGCCCCCAGCGTGCCGTGGCGAAGCCGGCCGGGAGGCGTTCCAGGCGAAGCGCCGCCGCCACCGCGGGAGGGGACGTGCCAGCGCGATCATCGCGCAGGAGCGTGACCCCGACCCTTGGGCCGTTCCACCTCGGTTTCCCCGTTCGATGCCCCGCGCTCGGAAAGCGTTAAAAAGCGCTCCCTCGGCTGGAACCCGGAGGAGGACCCGCGTAGACAGAGTCGTACGGGCTTCAGGCTGGGCTGGTCGCGGTGGACGGATCGCCCACCGAGCCCTGTCTTTCGGGAGACGATCCCGCCCCATCGTCCACCGTGAAAGGAACGATCGGTGAGTCCCCGCGCCCTCGACCGGATCTGCTTCGGGCTGCCCGCGTCTTTGCATGAAGTCCTCGCAGGGACGGGAAGCCTTGACATCTCCGCATTCGATGGCTTCGCGGCAGATGCCCACGCGGTGATCGAGGTGTACCGGGACGTGGTGGCGCATCCGCCCCTAGGGCTGACGCGAGAGCAGGCCCTACGGGCACTCGTGCGGATTCCGTCCCACCGCCTCACCGATCTGACTCGGGAGAGGCTGGACGAACGGCTGCTGGCCGCCCCCCGACAGGACTGGCCGCAAGGGACGGGGAGCGCCGCCGCGCCGGAGACACGCGCCGAGGTGGTCGACCGCACCCCTGCGGCCAAGCCGGCCGGACCCGTTTCCGAGGAGGCCGTCGCGCCGCGTCCGGCGGTTCCGTCGCGCGAGCCGATCCGTCCCGAGCAGTGGCGGTCCCGTCGGCAGGACGCTCCTGCCGCGCTGCTGCGCACCGAGAGGTTCGATCCCGGACGGGATCCGTCCCAGCAGGCGCCGGGCAGGTTGCACGGCCGCATGACTCTCATCCGGATGTGGATCGGTCGGATCCAGGCGTACGACGGGCGCTGGGTGCGCAGTCTCTCCCTCAACCTTCCGGTACGGCTCGGCCAGGGGTTCGGCCCCGAACAGCTGGATGATTTCCAGAACCGGATGCGCGAGCTGCTGGACCGCCATGTCAACCGCGGTCTCACGTTGCCTGGTTCGGGTGACCAGGTCCACTTCGACCTGTCGTTCACCCTCGCCCCGGAGCACCCCGAGGCGATCGAGCTGAGCAGGACCACCGGCCCCGCCCCCTCCGACCAACTGCACTTCCGTCTGCACGCCGTCGTTCCGTCGGCCACTGCGGAGGCAGCGCAGCGGCTCCGGAACGTGAACGACGCCACCGTGCTGCACGAGGTGATGCACTACGCGGGTCTGCCGGACCGGGCCCAGGACGACAACTCGCTGTTCCGCAGGCTGGCCGGGAGAGCCGACGACCGCGGTGTGATGGCGCGTACCGACGAGCTGCCCGACGTGGTCGTGACGGAGGACGACCTGAGGATTTTCGAAGAGGTCGCCGACTCCGGTCCCGTCGTGCGCAGTCACCCCCTGAAGCCGCTCGCCGAGTTCCCCGGCAAGGCGGCGTACGAAGTCCTGCCGCACGTCGACGAGCGGGACGATCGCTGGGACGTCAGCCAGGCCCCCAGGAGCTGGTCCGCGGAGCTCTCCGCCTACATCCGGAACTACGGCTCCCGGCACGACGGCATCATCGGCATGACGAACATCGAGCCGATCCCGGCTCCTGTGGTCGACGGACTGCATCAGCACGTCATGAGGACTCTGGGTATCCAGGCGTCGGCGGCTGAACACGACCAGGTGATGACGCAGCTGCGCGACCGGCTGAGCGCCGAAGAACTCAGCGTGCACATGCCGTATTTGCGGGGCAGTACCGGCCACCGGGTCATGGTTCAGGTGGCGGGTCGGGAACACAGTGTGGACGTTCGGATGGCGCTGACGTCTCCGACGGCCTCGCAGCGGTACGGGGCCACCGACCTGGAGGAGGACCCCTCAGCGCGCGTGGAACGGCGCGCCCTCGGGATACAGGAGTCGGCCAACGGCGTGTCCGCGGGTACGGTCCGCACGGTGTCGGTGCCCTGGTCCGCTTCGTTCCCCGTTCACGCAGCAGCACTGGTCAAGGGGATCGACGCCGGGCTTTCGCTCGGCCTCACGCACAACGAGCTGTCGCTGTCGACCGTGGTCACCAACGGTGTGCTGTCGTACGGCGTGCTGCGCGGACGTGAACTGTTCCGGCCTGTCGACTTCCAGTCCGTCTGGGAGGTGCGCACCGACGGCTCCGCTTCCAACGCGCCGACGGCATGGGACAAGGCGGAGCACGGCCCGGTCACCATCTGGTTCCCTGAACACCTTTACACCGACTCCGCGGAGGAGCCGCCCAGGCCCGCAGACCTTGACGACCTGCCGGTATGGGGCGTGGAAGACGTCAGGGACCCCGCCAGACTGCTGCTCGGGGTGCGGCGGAAGTTCGCGACCGAGCTGGCGGGCATGTCAGAGACCTCGGCGAAGGATGTGCAGGCGTTCTTCTCCGAATCGGCTCTCCGGGGCACGATCCAGATGCAGCGGCAAGGCGGCGTGCTGTCGCCGACCCTGCTGGACGGCAGCGGCCGGGCGATCGGGGTGTTCCAGCTGACCACCGAAGTCGTCCCCGGCAAGGCCGTCTCCGGTACCAAGCGCAAGGTCATCCTGGAAAGCCACCTCCAGCAGATCACGAGGGTGGACAGCTCGGCCAAGGTGTCCAGCGGTCTGAGTCTCGACGGCAGCGCGGGCCCGTCGCTGACCTCTGCCCGCCAACCGGTGATCACGGGTGGCGCTCTTGGCAAACTCGGCGGGAAGTGGCAGACCAGCGACTCGCTCGCCTCGGGCGGCTCGGCCGTCATGATGCACTCCGTGCGCAGCAACCGGGACCAGTCACTCGTCCCGGCCCAGGTGAGGCACACCGTCACCCTCATCCGTGCCCGTGGCGGCTTCGTCACACACGACTTCGGGCCCTGGGAAAACGGAATGCACTTGCGCGTTCTCAACGCGAAGTCCGCACGCGGGGAGGTGCCTGACCCCGCCACCACCCTGCGGAAATTGCCGGCGGAGTTGGAGCATCTCCAGAGTGTCGGAGTGTCCGCGGCTCCTTTCAAGGTGGAGGGAACGGAGGTCCTGTTCGACCGGGCCGAGAAGTGGCTGCGCCGGGAGGGTTTTCTGCCGCCGGCCACGCCGACAGCGTGGTGGCCCTTCAGCGAGGCGCGGGTGCAGGCCCAGCTGGCGAACCTGCGCCGTTTCGAGCAGGCGCGTTCCTGGGCAGGTCTGCGCTCCGCGGTCGACAACATGGTCGACGGCGGGCAGACGCTGTACTTCGACCAGCCCGGCGCCGCCGGCGGGACACGTCGGGTGCAGCTCCGGCTGTCGGCGTCCCGGGACGTCAGCAAGCCCACCCGGCATGTGCGACACCTGCCCGACATCCACCTCATCGGCATGTCGACGTTCAGCGTCGGCGGCTCCCAGCAGCACGGCTACAGCTACGGCTGGCAGGCCGGCGTCGGCGGCGGTCCGAAGCTCCCTGTCGGGACGGCCGGCAAGCCGTGGACGCTCGGCCCCAGCCTCGACTACACCCACTCCCGGCAGACCGGACACACGTCCACCGTCGGCGCCGGTCTCAGCCAGGACCAGTTCTACCGAAACTCCTCGGTGGGGGGTTACGACGACCAGGAGCAGAGCGTCGAGTCCTTCCGGATCCCGGCGCGGTTCGCGCTCGACGTCTACGAAGCGACGAGCAGCGACCCCACGGTGCGGTTCGCCGAGCCCGTCGCTGGAGACCGGACGGACGCCGCGGAACAAGGCGCCGCAGCGCACACCGTGCCCGGAAGCATCACGCTCCTGGTGCCGCGTCGGCGTACGATCGAGCCGACGCGACCGGACGAGGCCGCCCTTCCGGCCCCGAGGATCCGTGCGTCCGACCGGAACGACGAGCGCCGCCTGGCCATGACGGACGAGGCGGGCAGCACCGTCCCGGGGGCGACCAGGCTCCCCGACGACGCCATCGTCGACACGATGCATGCCTCGGCCGCGCTGAGGGACGCGTTCCACCAGATCATCACGGGTACCCAGCCGGGTGCGAGTACGCAGCACGGAACGCTCGGGGCAGTGCGGCAGACCGCTGCCGCATGGACTCCGCAGCCCCTGGCCACGGCTGCGAACTGGTTTTCGCGGAAACTGGTCGGAGCCGCGGCGCACGACCAGACCACGTCCGCCGCCGAGGCTCTGCACGCCGTGCTGAGCACGGCCAACCTGACCGCCCGCGCCCACCAGATCTTCAGCGGCTCCTACGTCGTGGAGGGACTGACCCTGCCGGGCCTGGCCTCCGACGAGGAAATCTCGATCGAGCTCCAGGGCTATCTGCACCAGCCGAAGCACATCAGCACCGGAGGCCAGTACTTCGAGACGGACCTCGGTGCCATGGACACCGCGTCGCAGCACCTGAGCAAGTCGAGCGGGCACCAGACCGCGATCGCGCTCAACGCGCAGCAGTCGGCTCCCCGAGTCGTTCCCGGTCACGCCGCCGGCCAGGGCAAGCCGTCAGCTTTGCCCGGTTCCTCCGCGCGGTACGGCCAGACCCGACGGACGGAGCAGAGCGACACGCTCACGTCGACCACCGGCGTGATGCGGCTGCCGACCGAGAGCGGCACCCAATACCGCATGGGCGCCGACGCGACGATCCTCCTCACCGTCCGCCGGGGAACCCGGAACGTGGTCGGCAACACGGTGAACCTCGGAAGCGCGCCGCCGGTCACGGTCGCCGTCGACCTGCCGCGCGGGGTCCAGTTCATGATGAGCGCGGCACAACTGCTGGACTACGAGCGGTGGTTCCGGAACGTCGACGGCCTGACCCCGCCCCAACGGCCTCTCGCTGATCTCCCCCTGCCGGAACGGTTCGTCCATACGCGCGAGCTCGGCTCGGCGAGCGTCCTGTCGGTCACGCAGCTCAGCGACGCCCCGGACCCGGTCACCGGTCGCCTGTACGAACAGCGCGACCGGCTGCGCCGGGTCCTGACCGACCTGGTGGAACAGGAGGCGCCGGGTGCCACGCAGCCAGGTCATGCGTCCTATATGCCCGGTGTGATGGCCAGGATCGCCGACGCCACGTCGCCGAGCGCCCTGCGCGTGCTGGCCGGCCGCGGCCCCGCGGGCGTTCTGCGGTTCCATTTCCGCCACGTGGCCTACGGCCGTGCCCGCCTGGTGGAAGTCGCACTGAGTGCCAAGCCGAGCCAGGACGCCGCCGGCCTGCGCACCGTGCGCGGCTATAACGCGGGGGCCCTCGGCAGCGGCATGGAGCAGATGCACCTGCATGCCCCGGCGAACACCACGCGAAGCGTCACCACCACCCGCCAGCACAACACCACGGTCACCCCCAACGCCAACTACCTGCGCCCCGCCGAGGACACCCGGACGGACCGGACCGCTCCCGCCCTCTCCCTCAGCGCCACGCGCTCCCAGACCGCCAGGGTCTCCGCGACCGATGAGCAGCGCTTCTGGTTTCGCACCGAAACCGCGGCACAGTTCGTGGTCCTGTACAACTACATCGGCGAGGTGCGCTCCGAACTCGTCACCGAGTGGCCGCCCAACGTCATCACCGGAGTGCCCGAAGAGGGCATCCGCGCCTACGCGAGCGACGGGACGAGCGTGTCCGCCTGGGCGCAGCGGATGCTGAACGGCCGGCCGGTGCGCACCGCGACGGTACCGGTGCGCCTCGGCCTGAGGTTCCCGGCCGAGGAAACGGCCAAGCCCGCACAAGAGATCGATCTCCTGGCGCCCGGTGTCTCGACCCGCCATCCGGCCGAAACGCCGCATGCCACTCCGGGGGAGAACCGCATCGCCGACGGCCTGCGCCTCGTACCCACCGGGCCCACTCCGGTGTTCCACGTCAACTTCCACACCGAGCTCGTCCAGGCCCTGCACGAGGTCGCACCACGGCTGTCCAGCGACTGGCAGCAGCTGTCCGCCTCCTCCTCCGCGGAGACCGTCGCCGTACGCTTCGGGGAACTCATCCAGGCCGGGAAGATCAGCCTCGACCTTCCCCGTTCGGTCAGCATGACCAGCTCCATGCCGGGTGCCTATCCCGGGGAGGAGCCGCAGGAAGCCCCCGCCACGTTGCAGATCGCCGTCTACAACCCCCGGCGCATCACCGACGCGGGCGGTGTCACCCTCGACCGGCTGCACATCCCCGCCACAGCCGCCGGCAGTACCACCACGGCCGGCAATGCAGCCGCGCTGAACGTGCAGACCGCCTACGACGCCGGTATGTCGCACACCGTGGGCGCGACGGTGCCTTTGCTGGCGCAGCAGCCGATCAGTCAGAGTCTGAGTTCGGGCACCATGAGCCATCGCCGGGAGTGGTTCAAGCTCGGCCCCGCTGTCGGAGGACCCCTGCCGCTGACGGGTAAGGAGCCGGGCAACCGCACCTACGAGGCAACCGTGGACATGGTCATCACGGTCGCCGGCCCGGAAGGCGTACGGCACGTCACCGGCAGCGCGGTGACACGGCTGCTGGAGCGGGACGTTCTCGGTTTCGGCGTCACCGACGAGCGTACCTCGCGGAACGTGTACGACGTGCGGTCGATGCTCGCCGACCAACCCGAGCAGCACCTGCGGAACTGGGCCACCCATCCGCTGGCCGACCTGCCGGAGGCACTGGCCCGGCGACTCGACCCGGCCGACCGGCAGGGCGTTCAGCTGTGGCTCGCCCCCGGCGCCGAGGGCGGCGCGAAACTGCTGGGACGGGCCCTGTACGCGGCATCCCGGACCGCCGTCACCGCCGACCGCGACGTGGAGCTCGTGTTCCGTACCGAGGCCGGTTGGCAGTACTGGCTTTTCGATCGCACCGGGTCGCTCATAACCGCCGATGCCCGGGTCGCCGGTGCCTATGAGAAGTTCGCGGCCGAGGTCGGGACGATCACTGAGAGTGCCGGCAAGCAGCGAGAAGCTCGTGCTGCGGAAGAGAAGCTGCTCGGCGAGAGGAAGTCGCTCGCGGAGCAGCAGACCGCCATTGACGACGAGTTCACGGCCGCCCAGAAAGAGTTCGACGCCGCCAAGGAGGAGTTCGACAAGCTCGCCGCCGCCAAGCGGAAGCTCGACGACGACGCCGCTGAGCAGGGGCTGACCGGCGCCGAAGCCGGCAAGGAGGAGACTCGCGGGCTTTCGGGCGAACTCAACTCGGCTCAGGAGCGGCTGGATGCGGCCGAGCGCCGCCACGGACCGGCGACTCGGGCCCGCGACAAGCACAACGAACGGCTGGCCGAGCTGGACAAGAACATCGGCACGTCCCGCGATGACCAGACGCGGCACGGTAATCAGCAGACGCAAGCCGAGGGACACCTGCCCGGACTGGCACACGATCTCGTCCAGTTCCGTCAGACCGCCGGCGAGGGACTGGTCAGCGTACCTCTGTCCTCGCTGGCCGCGGGTCCCGCCCGGTGGCCCGGTAGCACCGTCCCGTTTGTGGACCCGGCGTCCCAGGCGGACACGTCGGCACAGGAGCCGACCACACCCCCCGAGCGCACAGCCCGCGTAACCGGCACCTCCACACAGGACCGTGAGCTGCTCCACCCGGCACGGCGACCGGCCGAGGATCTACGGGAGGAACCCGGCACCCACGACCCGCACACCACCCGCTACCTCACCTCGTCCATGGCCACCGCGCCACCGGTCTCCATCCGCACCGCAGCCGCCACGAGCAAGGTCGGACCGCAAGGGGGTCACACGGCTTTCATCGGAATGGCGAACACCGATGACAGCATGGTCAACGGGCTTCGAGAGTCCTTGCGGACGCAGATCACGCAACTGGCCGACGAGGTCGTGTCCCAGGACGCCCTGCTCGATGACGTAGCGGCGTTCAAGAAGGAGCTCAAGCGGACTGTCCTGTCCGACTCCCGTGTGCAGGTCCTCAACCTCAAGCTGGCGGAGTACCCCGTACCCGGCCACGTCGCGACCGTGAAGCCCCACCAGGCATCAGCCTCGTATGCGGACGTCGTCTTCGACCAGTGGTGGGACAACCGCTTCCTTGACGCCGACGGCGGGGCGCTCTTCGGGCAGGGCCGCCCGATCGAGGAGGTAACCGAACCAGAGGCGGGTGTTCGCACCGGTCCGGCTGACGGGGCGCCCGTGTCCGCGAGCCGTGAGGACGTGCCGCTTACCGCGCAAGAAGCCGCCTTGCCCGAGGCGGAAGCGCACCCCCGGAAGGACCGGCACACGGCCGAAGCGCCCCCCGGCCCCTTCGTCGGGACGCGGGCTGAAGCCGCGGAACCGGCGCGCACCGGTCAGGGATCCGCCATGGCCTTCCTGGACGCGCCGCGACCGGTTTCCCTCGACGTCGCGGGCGGGCCTGCGGCTACCGGCGCCGCGCGGGAGGCGCCCGAGGAAACCCCGTCGCATGGGGATAGGTTGAGTCAACTGCGCGAGGATCGCACCGCGGGGTCCGCAGAGCGGTCCCTCGCGCACAGCTCCCTGCGGTCGTGGGGCCGGGTGCCGGAGCCCGGCGGCGCCGCGAAGGGGCTGGTGCGGGCGACCGGCGCGGGCCGTGTCTCCGAGGAACCGCCCGTCGTGGAGGCGGACGCGGCCGGGCCGGCGGTGCCTTCCGAGCTGCTGGTCCTGCACCTGGACCGCATCCTCGCGGCCCTGGGTGCCGCCACAGACGATGCCGGTGCGATGGCCACCCTGGGCGGCGACCTGGCGAAGCACATCGCTGGACATTGGGGTTCCCGGACGCCGGGGGTCGTGACCCTCGTCGTCGACGTCCAGCACGTGGGCGCGGTGTCGGCGGCCATCAGCCACGCGGCGAACGCGTTGCAGGCCACCATCCGGGTCCGACTGGGAGGGGACGGCCCGGAGGTGAATTTCTGCCCGTCCTCCTGACGGGGCTCGGCCCCCGGCGACTGGTGACGGCCGCATGCGTCGGCACCAGTCGCCGGAATCCGGCTCAGGGTGGGTCTGCGGTGGTGCGTCGATCGCTCGCACATGCGGCGGCTCACGCCGTTTCGCGTAGATCATTTCGCTGAGAAAACCTCATTCGTCCGCCGTTGCGCCGCAGCGCAGCCAGCACCAATAGGCCGATCGTCGTACGTTGGTCCCGCAGACGACCTCGCCGGCGTTGCCCTACGCAGCGATCGAGGCGCGTCTCCCCACCAGCGGTCGAGTCGTCACAGGGTTCCGGGTGGCCAAGCCCCCTGAGCCATCCGGCGGCGGAACAGCCACAGCCGTACCTGGAACCCCTGGGTTCCGCCGATCCTACGAGTGACCGGTGCGAACCCGTGAAGAAGATAGGGCGACAGTCATGCGGGCCCGAAGGTCAGCGGCCCTCCTGAAGGAGCACCAAGAACATCCGGGGGCCGTCACCCCTCGGTGTTGAGCCGCCCCGAGCGAAACGCCCCGACCTGGTGGGGCAGGCCGGCGAAGCCCGCTTCGGCGAGTGCCTCGGCGATGCCCGGCAGCGCCGCCATCAGGGCCACGAGGGGCGGATCCACCTCGACGCGGGTCCGGTCTCCGAGGTCTCGGACCCGAAGGTCCCGCGGGTGCAGCCCGGCCTCGGCCGCCAGCGCCCGTACGGCCGCTTCCGCGCGGTCCACGCGTGCCAGGCGGTAGGAGGTGACCTCGACGCCGTAGCGGACACGGCTGGCCAGGCAGGGAGTGGCAGGTTTGTCCCAGGTGGGCAGCGACCAGTGCCGGCTGAGGCGGCGTACGTCCGCCTTCGTCAGGGCGGCGTCCAGGAGGGGCGTGCGGATGCCGCGCTCCCGCCCGGCGCGGATGCCCGGGCGGTAGGGGTCCGCCGCGTCGTCGGCGTTGGTGCCGGTGGCCACCACGTCGAAGCCCCGCTCGCGAGCGAGTGCGGAGATGGTGTCCAGGACCTCGGACTTGCAGAAGTAGCACCGGTCGGGTCCGTTGGCCCGGTATCCGGCTCGGGCCAACTCATGGGTGCGCGGCGTCAGGTGGACGACGCCGAGGTCGTCGGCCAGGTGCCGCGCGCGGGAGAGTTCGCCGTCGGCCAGGCTCTCCGAGACGGCGGTGACGGCAAGGACCTGCTCCGGCCCGAGCGCCCGTGCCCCCGCGGCGAGGACGAGGGCGGAGTCGGCGCCGCCCGAGTACGCGACGGCGAGGGGACCGCCGAGGGCGCGCACGCGGTCCAGGAGCCGGCGCTCCAGTTCGTCGTCACTGCGCACAGGGTTCCTCCCGGTCCGTCATGCCTGCCCCTTCTCGGCTCAGACGCAGTGCGCGCGCGGCGACGACGCGCAGCGGCAGACCCAGATCCGCGGCCGCGGCCGCCAGGTCGTCGTACTCGGGCTTGGCCCCGTGCGGACCGTGTTTGATCCGGACGGGACGCCCCTCCACGTCGACGCTCTCGAAGGCGCGTGGCAGAACCGTGCGCGTCGCGCCGATCCGCCGGATGCCGAGGGTGCCGGTCTCGGCCAGGAGCAGGTCACGCAGCCGTCCTTCGTGGTGCGGGGCGGTGAGGACGTGCAGGACGTGCGCGGGCCGGCCCTTCTTCATCACCGCGGCCGTCGTCCAGGCGTCGAGTGCGCCCGCGTCCAGCGCGCGGCTGATGACGTGGCCGAGGAGCTCTCCGGTGACGTCGTCGAGGTTGGTCTCCAGAACGACCACTTCCTCGTTCCCTCCGGCCGGGGTCCGGGCGCCGAGGGTGACGGAGACGACGTTGGGCCGGTCGGGGAGGCTGCGTGTGCCCGCCCCGTAGCCGGTGCGGCCCAGCGTCATGGGCGGGGGCGGGCCGTACCGGGCGCTGACGGCGTGCAGCAGCGCGGCGCCCGTGGGTGTCACCGTCTCCCCGGGGAGGTCGCTGCCCTTGACGCTCGCGCCGGCCAGCAGGGCGAGTGTGGCGGGTGCCGGACAGGGCAGGACGCCGTGCGCGGAGTTCACCTCGCCCCGGCCGAGTGGCAGGGGCGCGCTCACGACCTCGGTGACGCCGAGGGCGTGCAGGGCCGCGGCGCTGCCGACGATGTCGACGAGCGCGTCGTGCCCGCCGAGTTCGTGGAGGTGGACGTCCGCCGGGTCGGTATCGTGCAGCCGCCCCTCCGCCTCGGCGACGGCGGTCAGGGCGGCGACGGCGATGTCCGCCACGGGCCGGGGAGCCGCCCGGGTGGCGAGGTCGAGCACCTCGGCGGCGCGGCGCTCGGTGTACGGATCGGAGACCTCCACGCGCACGCGGGTGGCGGACAGCCCGTGGTCGGTGACGCGTTCGGCCGTCAGGTCCCAGCCTGTCAGGCCGGTGGCGGCGACGGCGGCCCGGATCCGGTCGAGCGGTGCTCCCGCGTCGATCAGGGCGCCCAGCAACATGTCCCCGGCCAGTCCTGTGAAGGGGTTGATCCAGCAGATCATGCGCTGCCCCCGTGATCAGCCGTCGGGCGGGAGACGGCGATGCGGTGGACCGCCATGGCCGCGGAGAACCCCGAGTCGATGTTGACCACGGTCACTCCGGCCGCGCAGGAGGCGTGCATGGCGAGCAACGCGGTGACACCCTCCAGCGAGGCGCCGTACCCGGTGGAGACCGGCACCGCCACGACGGGGGCGCGCACGAGGCCGCCGACGACACTGGCGAGGGCGCCCTCCATGCCCGCGACGACGATCACCGCGTCGGCGGACCGCAGCAGTTCGCGGACCCGCAGGACGCGGTCGAGTCCCGCGACTCCCACGTCGTGGACGACCGTCGTCGCCAGCCCGACGGCGGATGCCACAGCGGTGGCCTCGGCGGCCACCGGGCGGTCGGACGTCCCGGCGGCGGCCACCACGACGTGGAAGCCGGCGGGGGCGGCCGGTCGCCACAGCAGCAGCCGGGCCTCCTCGTCGTACGATCCGGCGTCCACCCGCTCCAGGACGGCCGCCGCCGTGTCGGGGGCCACGCGGGTGGCGAGGACGGGCCCGCTGTTGTGCTCGAGGAGACCGGTGACGATGCCGGCGATCTGCGCCACGGTCTTGCCGGGGCCGTACACGACTTCCGGAAGCCCCTGCCGTGCCTCGCGGCCGATGTCGACTCGTGCGTACCCCAGATCCAGAACCTCGTTCACGCCCGGCCTCCTTCGACGTACGGGATGGTCTGCGGACCTTCCGGCAGAACGCACAAGCGGGCGTCGGGGCCCGCGGCGGCCAGCGCCTCCGCGACGGTGTCGGAGATGTCGTGGGTCTGCTCCAGATGCGCCGAGGCCAGCTCCGCGTCGCTGAGGAAGGAGGTGTGCATGATGACGCGGCTGCCCGACTGGATGCGGGCCTGGATCTGCACCTGCCACTGGTCGGGAACCGTCTCGGTCCGCGCGGTGATCTCGTCGAGCAGCGCCTGGGGGGAAGGGGCGGAGGCCAGCACACTGCGGTACGAGCCGTGGTCGGGGAAGCCGTCACGGCACTCGGCCGCGCACACGATCGTTCCTCCGGGCCGGACCACCTGATAGGCGGCCGACATTCCCTTGACCGCCTGGTAGAGGTTCTGGTCCAGCGGAAATCCGGAGTTGGTGGTGACCACGACGTCGAAGGGCGCCGGTACGGGGCGCATCGCCATCCGCGCGGCCGCGGCGGTGGCGGCGGCGTGCATCGGCAGCAGATCGCCGCCGAACGCGGCGACGACGTCCTTGTCGCGGTTGAGCACCACGTCCAGGGCGAAGGTGACACCGGTGGCCTCGGCGATGGCGCGGACGTCGTCGTGGACCGGGTTTCCCCGGGTGATGCCCCAGGTGGCGCGCGCGTCGCCGATGCGCGCCGCGTCGTGCAGCACGAGCACGGTCTCCAGGGCCGCGAGCCCCGGGGCGACGAGCTTCGGGCCGCCGGAGAAACCGGCGAAGAAGTGGGGTTCGACGAAGCCGGTGGTGATCCGGACGTCCGCCTCCGCCCACTCCCGGTTGAGCCACACCGGGACGCCGTTGCCGTGCCTGCCCATCCACTTCAGCTGCCCCGCGTCGCGGGCGTCGTGGTTGACGATGCGCACGGTGTCCACGATCTCGTCACCGAACATCGCCCTCAACTCGGACGTGTCGTTGCCGCGGTGGGTACCCGTCGCCACGAGGATCACCACGTCCTCCCGGTCGACCACGCCGTCCAGTTCGTCCAGGACGGCCGGGATCATCAGGCGCCGGGGCTGCGGACGGGTCCCGTCGCACGCCGAGATGGCGACCGTCTGCCCGGGGCGCACCCTCTCGCGCAGCGGGGGCCCGGCGACCGGGTCGCGCAGGGCCGCGCGCAGCACGGCCGCCTGGTCCGCGGCCGCCTTGTGGTGGACGGGCTCGACGACGGTCGTCCTGCGCGGATCGACGTCGATCTCGAGCCCCGACCGCCCGTAGGCGAGGCGCAGCTTCACCGGACCGCCTCCTCGGCCCCTTCGCCGCCGGTCCGCTCCCGCCTGCGGCCCGCGCCCAGGCGATAGGCGCGTTCCGCGGTCCCGCCGAAGACACGGGAGCGCTCGGCATCGGTGAGGCCGGTGGTCAGCGCCTCGGCGGCGGTGACGACCTCCTCGTAGGAGGCCGCGAGCAGGCACACCGGCCAGTCCGATCCGAACATCACCCGGTCCGGTCCGAAGGCGTCGAGCACCACGTCGGCGTAGGGACGCAGGGCGGCCACGTTCCAGTCGCGACCCGCCTCGGTGACCATGCCGGACAGTTTGCAGAACACGTTCGGACGCGCCGCCAGTTCGCGGATCAGCGAGGCCCAGGGCTCCGTCTCGCCGCCGGCGATGGGCGGCTTGGCCAGATGGTCGAGGACGAACGTGAGTTCCGGCAGCTCGCTGACGGCGGTGATGGCCGCGGGCAGCTGCCGGGGAACGACGAGCAGGTCATAGGCGAGGCCGGCGTCGGCCACCGTGCGCAGCCCGCGGCGCACGTCCGGACGTGTCAGCCAGCCCGGGTCCCGTTCGCCCTGCACGAGATGCCGCACGCCCGCCAGGAGTCCACCGCCGGGTGCCGCCCGCAGGGAGTCGAGCGTGTCGGTGAGCCGGTCCGATGTGAGGTCCGCCCAGCCCACGACACCGGCGACCGTCTCGTCCGCCTCCGCCAGCGCCAGGAAATCCGCGGTCTCGTCGGTGTCGGGCAGGACCTGGACCAGGATCGTGCGGTCGATGCCCGCCGCCGCGGCGGCGGGTGCCAGGTCCGCCAAGGTGAAGTCCCGTCGCACCGGGGCCATCCCGGGTGCGTCGAGCCACGCGTGCACACGGCGTCGAGGCCCGGTGCCGGCGAGCGGAGCGGGATCAAGGGAGGGGGAGGTGGTCGATGCCGGCCGCCAGATGTGGTGGTGTGCGTCGATCCTGTTCATCATCCGTTCCGTTCCATGGCGTCGAGCCTCGCCCAGAGCTCTTCGGGGATCGTCGCGGTGATGTGCGCGACGTTCACGGTGACCTCCTGCGCGCTGCGCGCGCCGATGACGACACCGGTGACAGCCGGGTGCCGCAGTGGAAAACGCAGTGCCGCCGCGGCCAGGGGGACGCCGTACTCGGCGCAGCATGCGCCGAGGGCGAGAGCGTGGCGGCGGACCGCCTCGGGGGCCGGCGCGTAGTCGTACATGGCGTCCGGCGCCAGATTCGCGAGGATGCCGCTGTTGAACACACCGCCGACCAGGACGCCCACCTTGCGTTCGGCGCACGCCGGGAGCAGTTCGTCGGCCGCGCTGCGATCCAGCAGGGAGTAGCGGCCGGCGACGAGCACGCAGTCGAGGTCGGTCTCGGTGACGAAACGGGTGAGCATCGCCGTCTGGTTCATACCCGCGCCGATCGCCCGTACCGCTCCCTCCGCGCGCAGCCGGGCCAGAGCCGGGTAGGCGCCCGTGACGGCCTCCTCCCAGTGCTCGTCCGGATCATGGAGGAGAACGATGTCGAAGGCGTCGAGACCGGAGCGCTCCAGGCTCTCGGCGAGCGAGCGGTAGACGCCTTCGGCACTGTAGTCCCGGACCCTGACGAGCCCGGGTGCGCCGTGGAAGGCCTCGTCGCCCGGAGCGGACGCGCCGGGTACGAGCAGCCGTCCGACCTTTGTCGACACCGTGTAGGCCGAGCGCGGGTGGCCGGCCCCGGTGAGGAAGGCGCCGAGCCGCCGCTCGGCGAGCCCGGCGCCGTAGTGCGGGGCGGTGTCGAAGTACCGGATCCCGGCCGTCCAGGCGGCTTCCAGCGTGTCGGCGGCCTGCCGCTCTCCCACGGCCGAGAACAGACCGCCGAGCGGCGCGGTGCCCACCCCGAGGCGGCTGACGGTCACGTCGGAACGTCCCAGAGGCACCCGCTCGGTGTACCAGGGTCCTTCTGCGGAGAGCATCAGGCCTGCCCGAGGACGTGCCGCTGACGGCCGAGCCGGTCGATCGCCGCCTCGACCACGTCGCCGGGCCGCAGGTAGGCGAAGTCGTTGGCGCCGAAGGCGACCCCGGCCGGGGTGCCGGTGTTGATCACGTCGCCGGGATCGAGCACCATGAACTGGCTGAGGTACCACACGATGTGGTGCACACCGAAGACCATGTCCTTGGTGTGGCCGTCCTGGCGCAATTCGCCGTTGACCCACAGCCGCATCCCGAGGTCCTGGGGGTCCCCGGCCTCATCGGGCGTCACCAGCCAGGGACCGAGCGGATTGAACGTCTCGCAGGACTTCCCCTTGTCCCACTGCCCGCCGCGCTCGTGCTGGAAGGAGCGCTCGCTGACGTCGTCGGCGATGGCGTACCCCGCGATCACCTCGGCAGCGGCGTCGGGGGACTCCAGATAGCGGGCGGTCCGGCCGATGACGGCAGCGAGTTCGATCTCGTAGTCCGTCGCGGTGCTGGTGCGCGGTACGAGGACGGTGTCGTCGGGTCCGACGACCGTGTTGGAGGCCTTCATGAAGACCACCGGCTCCGTCGGCAGGGGCGTCGCGGTCTCCGCGGCGTGATCGACGTAGTTGAGTCCGACGCACACGACCTTTCCGGGACGCGCCACGGGAGCACCGGTGCGCAGGCCGGTGAGGTCGGCGCGCGGGAGGGCGCCGTCGGTCAGGGCGGTGCGGACGCGGTCCGGGCCGTCGCCGGCCAGGAAGGCCCCGTCGATGTCGCCCGTGAGCGGTGTCAGGTCGTAGGCGACGCCGTCGGCGTCGAGGACGGCGGGACGCTCGCGGCCCACGGGGCCGACGCGCAGGAATCTCATGGCGGGTGCTCCTTGCTCGTGACGCGTGCCCGTCCGTGACCGGCACGCCCCGGGCGGTCTTCGGGTGGGGCCTCGGGTGTCGGTCAGTGCGGGTCGCCTGCGGCGCCGCCCGGGACGTCGCCGTCGGGTTCCAGGTGCTCGCGCAGCCATTGCTCGGTGGTGCTGACGTGCAGGAGGGCGGCCGCTTCGGCCAGAGCGGCGTCGCCGGCGGCCAATGCCCGGAGAATGGTTTCGTGCTCGGCCACGGTGCGTCCCGCGGCGTCCTCGTCGACCAGTCCGCGCCAGACGCGGGCATGCAGTGTCCGGCCGGAGATCCCCTCCAGCACGGTGGCGAGGGTGGCGTTGCCGGTGGCGGCGACGACCGCGCGATGGAACGCGGCGTCGTGCTCGGTGAGCAGTTCCACGTCGTCGCGGGTCGCCCGCATCGCCTCCAGATGCCGTTCGACCTCCGCCAGCCCCGCGGGCGAGATCCGTGTGGCGGCGAGCCCGGTGGCGACCGGTTCGAAGAGCCGGCGTATCTCGGTCAGCTCCAGCAGGGTGTCACCGCGCAGCAACTCCACCGCGGAGCCGATGCTGCTCAGCAGCAACTCGGGTTCCAGACTGGTCACATACGTTCCGTCACCGCGGCGGATCTCCAACACCCGTGCGACGACCAGCGCTTTCACCGCCTCTCGCATCAGGTTGCGGGAGAGGCCCAGCTCCGTGGCCAGCTGCTGCTCGGGAGGGAGTTTGGCCCCCGGCCGCAGCTCACCGGATTGGATGAGGTCCCTGATGCGGTCGATCGCCTTGTCCGTCAATGACATCCGTTGCCCCCTGATGGCTGCTCAGGCGGCGGCAGCGTAGCAATACATCCCATCGCTGCGGAAGACATGGGATGGCCGGTCCCTGCTCTGCGGATCGAGAGTTTCGCATGTGTGCAGGTCGAAAGCTTGACGGAAACCTTTGCCGTCCGAGGGTATGGACACCGACTCGAGTCGACCCTATAAATCCATCCAATGTCCGAGTGCCGTAGCGCGACGGACATCTAGCCGACACATGAGGACGGGTGGTTGCCATGATGCCGGGACAGAACCATCACCTCCGCACCGGAGGTGGCGGAAGCCATGACTGAGGTGATCACGGCCGTCGAGGCGGTCGACGTACGGTTCCCTACCTCGCGTGAGCTCGACGGCTCCGACGCCATGAACCCCGAGCCCGACTACTCGGCCGCCTATGTGACCGTCCGCACGAGCGCGGGGGAGGAGGGGTACGGGCTCGCCTTCACCGTCGGACGCGGGAACGACGTCGAGGTGGCCGCCGTACGCGCCCTGGCCCCGCTCGTGGAGGGACTGCCGGTGCAGGAGGTGCTGGCCGATCTCGGCGGCTTCTCGCGGCGCCTGACCGGAGACAGCCAACTGCGGTGGCTCGGCCCGGAGAAGGGGGCCATCCACATGGCCGCCGCGGCGATCGTCAACGCGGTCTGGGACCTGTACGGGCGCCGCACCGGAAAGCCGGTCTGGCGGCTTCTCGCCGAACTCTCCCCCGAGCAGCTCGTCGACCTCGTCGACTTCCGCTACCTCGAGGACGCCCTCACCCGTGACGAGGCCCTGGAGATCCTGCGGCGCGCCGAGCCCGGCCGGGCCCGGCGCACCGCGCACCTGCTGGAGCACGGCTACCCCGCGTACACCACCACCCCCGGGTGGCTCGGCTATGACGACGAGAAACTGGTGCGGCTGGCCAAGGAGGCGGTCGCCGAGGGCTTCGGCCAGATCAAGCTGAAGGTCGGCGCCGACCGCGAGGCGGACGAACGCCGCATGCGGCTGGCGCGCGAAGCGGTGGGCCCGGACGTCAGGATCGCCGTCGACGCCAACCAGGCATGGGGGGTCCAGCAGGCGATCGACTGGATGGCCGCGCTGGCGCCCTACGACCCGTACTGGATCGAGGAACCCACCTCCCCGGACGACATCCTCGGCCATGCCGCCATCCGCAGGGCGCTGTCGCCGGTCAAGGTGGCCACCGGCGAACACACCCACAACCAGGTGATGTTCAAGCAACTGCTCCAGGCGGACGCGCTCGACGTGCTGCAGCTCGACGCCAGCCGCACCGCCGGCGTCACCGAGAACGTCGCCATCCTCCTGCTCGCCGCCAAGTTCGGTGTCCCGGTCTGCCCGCACGCCGGAGGGGTCGGACTGTGCGAGATGGTGCAGCACCTGGCGATGTTCGACTACGTGGCCGTCAGCGGCACCACCGAGGACCGGGTGATCGAGTACGTGGACCACCTGCACGAGCACTTCACCGACCCCGTCCGCATCCGCGACGGCCGCTACCTCGCTCCCGAGGCGCCCGGAATCAGCGCCGAACTGCGAACGCGGTCCCTGGAGGAACACCGCTACCCCGACGGACCGGTGTGGAGCGCGGAGGCCGACGCATGAGCGGCGAGTTCGCGGGGCTCAAGGCCCTGGTCACCGGAGGCGCCTCCGGCATCGGGCTGGCCACCGCCCGTCTGCTCGCGGCGCGGGGCGCCCGTGTCGCCTGCCTCGACCTCACCCCGGACGAGCTTCCCGAACCCCTCGTCGGCATCCGCGCGGACGTCGCCGACGACGTGAGCGTCCGGGCCGGCGTCGAGGAGGCCGCGCGGGTGCTCGACGGCATCGACGTCCTGATCAACAACGCCGGGATCGGCGCCCAGGGCACGATCGAGGACAACACCGACGAGGAGTGGCACCGGGTTTTCGACGTCAACGTCGTCGGCATGGTCCGGGTGACCCGGGCGGCCCTTCCCCACCTGCGCCGCTCCCGTCAGGCGTCCGTCGTCAACACCTGTTCCATCGCCGCCACCGCCGGACTGCCGGACCGGGCGCTGTACTCCGCGACGAAGGGCGCCGTGCTCGCCCTGACCCGGGCGACCGCCGCTGACCTCGTGCCCGACGGCATCCGTGTGAACTGCGTGAATCCGGGGACCGCCGACACGCCGTGGATCGGCCGCCTCCTCGATCGTGCGGCCGACCCCGACGCCGAGCGCGCGGCCCTGTGCGCACGCCAGCCCATGGGCCGCCTCGTCTCCGCGGACGAGGTCGCCGCTGCCGTCGCCTACCTCGCGAGCCCGTCGTCCGGCTCGACCACCGGCACGGACCTCGCCGTCGACGGCGGCATGGAAGGTCTGCGGCTTCGCCCGCGCGCCTGAAGCGGCCCCCTCCCTCACCCGCGGTACCGGCACCCGCTCCCGCACCCGCCGGCGTACCGCTCTAACCGCGACTCACCCGGCAAGGAGAACGAGCAATGGAGCTCAGATTCACCCGGCACGCCTTCCTCGGCGGCACCGCCGCCCTGACCGTCCTCGCGCTCACCGCCTGCGGCGGCTCAGGACCCGCGTCGGGGGCGGGCGGCGGCGGTTCGACGGTCATCGGGGTCGACTACCCGCGCTCGGACACCGACTTCTGGAACTCATACATCAAGTACACCCCCGAGTTCGCCAAGGAACTCGGACTGGAGCTGAAGACCACCAACTCGCAGAACGACGTCGCCAAACTCACCGCCAACGCACAGACCTTCATCAGCCAGGGCGTCAAGGGGGTCGCCATGGCGCCCCAGGACACCGCGGCCATCGCGCCCACGCTGGCGCAGATGGAAGCCAAGAAGATACCGGTCGTCACGGTGGACACCCGCCCGGACACGGGCAAGGTCTACATGGTGGTCCGTGCCGACAACCGCGCCTACGGAGAGAAGGCCTGCCAGTTCCTCGGCACCAAGCTGGGCGGCAAGGGCAAGGTCGTCATGCTCCAGGGCGACCTCGCGTCGATCAACGGCCGTGACCGCACCGAGGCCTTCAACGCGTGCATGAAGAAGAACTTCCCCGACATCAAGGTCTTCGGTGAAGCCACCAACTGGGACGGAGCGGTGGCCGCGCAGAAGCTGCAGACGGACCTGACGGCCCACCCCGACATCAAGGGCGTCTACATGCAGTCCAGCTTCGCGCTCGCCGGCACCCTCCAGGTGCTCAAGCAGAAGAACCTCCTGGTGGGCCCCGAGGACAAGAAGCACGTGTACATCGTCTCCAACGACGGGATCCCCGAGGAGCTCAAGAACATCGGCGAGGGGAAGATCGACGCCACCGTCTCCCAGCCGGCCGACCTCTACGCGAAGTACGCCCTCTATTACCTCAAGGCGGCGATCGACGGCAAGACGTTCCAGCCCGGCCCGACCGACCACGACAGCACCATCATCCAGGTGCGTGACGGCCTGTTGGAGGACCAGCTCTCCGCTCCCCTCGTGACCGCGGACGGCGGCACCTACGGCGGGGTTCCCAGCCTCAAGAGCGACGACTCGTCCCTGTGGGGCAACAACCTCGGCTGAGCGGAAAGGCGACACACAAGCATGGTTACGGCTCACCCCGTCGCCCAGGCGGTGGGGATCACGAAGCGGTTCGGGCCCACGGTCGCGCTGCATGACGCCGGCATCACGATCATGCCCGGCCAGACGCACGCGCTCGTGGGGCGCAACGGGGCGGGGAAGTCCACCCTGGTCTCCGTCCTCACGGGACTTCAGGCACCGGACGAGGGATCGGTGTCCTTCGGGGGCGAGCCTGCGCCGCGGCTCGCGGACCGGGACGCCTGGCGGGAGCGGGTGGCCTGCGTCTACCAGAAGTCCACCATCATCCCCCAGCTCACCGTGGCGGAGAACCTCTTCCTGAACCGGCACGGCCGTGGCCGCGGAGGCCTGATCAGCTGGCGAACGGTCCGCGACAGGGCACGCGAGGTGCTGCGGACGTGGTCGGTCGACGTCGACGTGCGCGTTCCCGCCGGCGAACTCGACATCGAGCAGCGGCAGTTCGTCGAGATCGCCCGGGCGCTGTCGTTCGGCGCGCGCTTCATCATCCTCGACGAACCGACCGCACAGCTGGACGGAGCAGCCATCGGGCGGCTGTTCGCCCGGATCCGCGACCTCCAGCAGCAGGGCATCACCTTCCTGTTCATCAGCCATCACCTCCAGGAGGTCTACGAGATCTGCGACACGGTGACGGTGTTCCGGGACGCCCGGCACATCCTGACGGCGCCCGTGGCCGAACTTCCCCGTGCCCAGCTCGTGGCCGCCATGACCGGCGAAGGCGCCACCAAGGGGACCGGCGGGGCAGGCCGCCGCCCGGTGCCCGCCGCATCCCCGGCGGCGCTCGCGGTGGAGGACGCCGTCGTCGAGGGCGCCTACCAGGACGTGTCCTTCACGGTCCGCGGCGGGGAGATCGTCGGGTTGGCGGGCGCGGCCGGCAGCGGCCGCACGGAGGTCGCCGAGACAGTCGTCGGACTGCGGTCCGCCGACAGGGGTACGGTGCGGATCGCGGGGGTCCGCCCGCGGCCGGGCAGCGTGCCGGCCGCGCTGCGGGCGGGAGTGGGATTCGTCCCGCAGGACCGCCACCACCAGGGACTGGTACCGCAGATGTCCATCGCCGACAACGGGACGTTGACCATCCCCGAGCGGCTCGGCCCGCATGGTCTCATCGACGGCCGCCGCCGGGACGCCTACGCCCGCTCCATGATCGAGAGGCTGGCGATCAAGGCACCGGGACCCCACCTGCCCGTCTCCGGGCTCTCCGGAGGCAACCAGCAGAAGGTCGTGATGGCCCGGGCCATGGCCAACGATCCGAACGTGCTGGTGCTGATCAATCCGACCGCCGGCGTCGACGTGCGGTCCAAGGAGTTCCTCCTCGGCAAGGTCGCGGAGATCGCCGGGTCCGGCACCGGAGTGCTCATCGCCTCCGACGAACTGGACGACCTGCGCATCTGTGACCGGGTCCTGGTGATGTTCCAGGGCCGTGTCGTGGCCGAGAGGGCCGGTGGCTGGCACGACCACGAGCTCGTGGCCGCGATGGAAGGAGTGGACCTCGATGTCTGACAGCGCGACCGCGGCTGCCGCGACGACCCCGAACGGCGGCCCGCCGGAGCCCGGGAGCGAGCAGCCGACCACCAGGGATCAAGGAGGACGCAGGATCGCCTTCGCGCGGCTGCGCGACCTCGCGCTCGTTCCCGCGATCATCGTCATGGCGATCGTCGGACAACTCGTCAACCCGGTGTTCCTTCAGGCCGACAACCTGATCAACGTCCTGCAGACCATGTCCGAGATCGCGCTCCTGGTCCTCGCTCAGACCCTGGTGCTGATCGTCAAGAAAATGGACCTCTCCCTGGAGTCGACCGTCGGAATCGCGCCCGGGGTCGCGGCGTGGCTCACCGTACCCGCCGGCGCCACGCACGGCATCGGCCTGCTGCCCGGCGGATGGTCCGTGCCCGTCACCCTGGCGGTCGGCGTGCTGATCGGCGTGATCAACGCCCTGTTCATCATCCGGTTCGGACTCAACGGCTTCATCGTGACGCTCGGCATGCTCATCGTGCTCCGCGGCGTCCTGACCGGGATCTCCGGCGGCCAGACGTTCTTCCAACTGCCACCGTCGATGCTCTACCTCGGCACCGCCCAGTGGGCCGGCATGCCCGCTTCGGTCTGGATCTGCCTGCTCCTGTTCGCCGTCGGGATCGTGGTGCTCGGCTTCACCAGTTTCGGCCGCTCCCTCTACGCCATCGGCGGCAACGTCGACGCGGCCAAGGCCGCCGGCATCCGCACCGACCGGGTCCTGTGGACGGTCATCGTCGCCGCCAGCGTCCTCGCAGCGCTCAGCGGCCTGCTGCTCTCGGGGCGCCTGGCCTCGGTGGCCTCCGCCCAGGGCAACGGCTACATCTTCACCGTCTTCGCCGCAGCCGTCATCGGCGGCATCAGCCTCAACGGCGGCAAGGGCACCATGTTCGGCGCCTTCACCGGCATCCTGCTCCTGTTCATGATCCAGAACGTCCTCACCCTCGGCGGCGTCCCCGCACAGTGGATCGGCGCCCTCAACGGCACGATCATCCTCATCGCCCTGGCGCTCTCCCGCATCACGGGAGGAAAGGTCCAGGACTGAGCGACGCCCCCCGAACACGCACGCCCTCGATGTCCGGCCCGCACCCGCGACCGAAAGGCATGGCAATCCATGGAACGAAGAGAGTTCCTCGTCGCCTCCGCAGCCGCGTCCGCCGCTCTGGCCGCCGGCCTCCCCGCTGTGGAGGCGACCGCGGCCCCGCTTCCCGCCCCCGCTGCGCCGCCCGGCCCCGCCGGCGAGGCCTCCGCCCTCACCCTGTGGTACGACAAGCCCGCCGGACAGTGGCTGGAGGCTCTGCCGCTCGGCAACGGCCGCCTCGGCGCCATGGTGTTCGGCGGCGTCGACACCGAACAGCTCCAGCTCAACGAGGACACCCTGTGGGCCGGCGGCCCCTACGAACCCGCCAACCCGCGGGGCCTGGCCGCCCTCCCGGAGATCCGGCGCAGGGTCTTCGCCGGGGAGTGGAGCGCCGCGCAGAGTCTGATCGACTCCTCCTTCATGGGCACCCCGGTCGGCGAGCTGATGTACCAGACCGTCGGCAACCTGCGCCTGACCGTCCCGGGCGCGGGCGAGGTCACCGGCTACCGCCGCGAGCTGAACCTCGACACGGCCGTCGCGACCACCACGTACGCCCGCGGCGGCGTCACATACCGGCGCGAGGTGTTCGCCAGCCACCCGGATCAGGTGATCGTGGTCCGGCTCACCGCCGACACCCGCGGCAGCCTGTCCTTCACCGCCGCCTTCGACAGTCCGCAGCAGGTCCGGACGGACTCCCCGGACCCGATGACCGTGGGGCTGGAGGGGACCGGACAGACCCGCGAGGGGGTGACCGGCCAGGTCCGCTTCCGCGCCCTGGTCCGCGCCCACACCGAGGGCGGCACCGTGAGCAGCGCGAACGGCACGCTCACGGTGAACGGGGCCGACGCGGTGACGCTGCTGGTGTCCGTCGGCACCAGCTACAACGACTACCAGGACGCATCCGGCGACCACCGCGCCCGCGCCGAGGGCCCGTTGAACGCCGCGGGCGGCACCCCGTACGGGCGGCTGCGCTCCCGGCACGTGGCCGACCACCGCGCGCTCTTCCGCCGTGTCACGCTCGACCTCGGCACCACCGAGGCGGCGGGCGCGCCGACCGACCGGCGGGTCGCGGCCTTCGCCCAGGGAGACGACCCGCAACTGGTCGCCCTGCACTACCAGTACGGCCGCTACCTGCTGATCGCCTCCTCCCGTCCGGGCACCCAGCCCGCGAATCTGCAGGGCATCTGGAACGACCAGCTGTCCCCGCCCTGGGACTCCAAGTACACGATCAACATCAACACGGAGATGAACTACTGGCCGGCGCCCTCCACCAACCTCCTGGAGTGCTGGGAGCCGATCTTCGCTCTCCTCGACGACCTCGCGGAGGCGGGGCAGAAGACCGCTCGGGTGCAGTACGGCGCCGACGGCTGGGTGGCCCACCACAACACCGACGCCTGGCGTGGGACCGCGCCCGTGGACGGCGCCTTCTGGGGGATGTGGCCCACCGGCGGCGCCTGGCTGGCGACGTCCGTGTGGGAGCACTACCGCTTCACCGGTGACCGGGAAGCCCTGCGCCGCCGGCTGCCCGTGGTGGAGGGAGCGGTCCGCTTCTTCCTCGACTCGCTCGTCCCCGACCCCGGCACGGGCCACCTGGTGACCTGTCCCTCCGTGTCACCGGAGAACGCCCACCACGGCGGCGTGTCGGTGTGCGCGGGACCGACCATGGACAACCAGATCCTGCGTGACCTGTTCGACGGGTACCTGGCGGCCTGCGACGCCCTCGGCGACACCAGCCCCTACGCCGACCTGGTGCGTGCGGCCCGGGCCCAACTGCCCCCGATGAAGATCGGCGCTCTGGGACAGCTGCAGGAATGGCAGGACGACTGGGACGCCGGAGCCCCGGAGCGCCAGCACCGCCACGTCTCGCACCTGTACGGCCTGCACCCGAGCAACCAGATCACCAAGCGCGGTACGCCGGACCTCTTCCAGGCCGCGCTGAAGACGCTGGAGCTGCGCGGGGACGCCGGAACCGGCTGGTCCCTCGCCTGGAAGATCAACTTCTGGGCGCGTGCCGAGGACGGCGCCCGCTCCTACAAGCTGCTCGGCGACCTCCTCACGCCCGGCCGCACCGCGCCGAACCTGTTCGACCTCCACCCGCCCTTCCAGATAGACGGCAACTTCGGCGCCACCGCCGGCGTGACCGAATGGCTGCTCCAGTCCCACACCGACGAGGTCCACCTGCTGCCCGCACTGCCCCCGCAGCTGCCGGACGGCCGCGTCACGGGCCTGCTCGCCCGCGGGGGCCTGACCGTCGATCTCACCTGGCGCGACGGCACGTTGTCGCAGGCCCGGCTCACGGCCCGGCACGGCGGCACCGTCCGCCTGCGCACGGCCGCTCCGGTCGATGTGCACCCCACCGGTCCCCACGGCCGGGTCGCCGTGGAACGTCCGGAGAGCACCGTCGTCGTCTTCGAGGCCGCGGCGCGCGGCGACTACGTGATCACGCCGCGCTGACACCGCAAAGCGCCGCTCGCGCCCGCCGGGCCTCATGTCTCGGCGGGCGCGGGCGGCGCGCCCTTCGACGGGGTGCCGCAGAGACGGTGGATGAGTAAGGGAGCGGGGCCATGTGGTGAGGTGTGGGGCGGTGACCCACTCCGACAGCAAGGAGCGTTTCCTCCGATGACCACACAGTCCGCAGGTCCTGGGCGCGGCCGACTCGAGACCGCCGCCGCGACGGATGTCGCGCCGTTCACGGCTTCTCTCGTCAAAGCGGTGTTCAGGGACGTGACCCCGATGCACGTCTCCCGGTCGGCCGCGTGGGCCGCCGCGTCGGTGACGCGGACGGTGCTGACGGAGATCATCGACGGCGCGAGGAGAGCGGCGGCGGAGCAGGCCCGGAAGAAGCTGATCCCCGCGGACCTCCTCTCGGCGCTCGACCGGAACGTCGAGCTCGACGTGGGGACGAAGTGGTACGACCACAGCCCGACGTTCCGAAACCTGACCGGTGTCCTCCACGACGCCGAGGGCGCCGTCGTGCCTTCTCGCCGGCGCCGTGGGTCCCGCAGGCCGAGTGCCGTTGCCGGCGCCCACAGGTTCCAGGCCGGGGTCAGGAAGCTGCTGCGGAGCCGGGGAGTGACGGCCGTCCCGGCGATGGTCCGCGACCTGGACGGGATCGCGAGCGTGTTCCTGACGGACCTTGCCCGAGACGCGGCCATGGTCGTCCGCGAGGGCGGGGTCAGACGTTTCGGCACGGTCACCCTGGCGATGCCGGGCGAACCGGCCCCCTCCCCGTTCCTCACGGATTCCCACCGGGCCCTGGCCACCCGCAGCGGGGACGGGCGGACCATCGGCAGGGATGACGTCCTGGCCGCCACCGGGATGCAGTTGTTCGGCGGCGACATCAGGCAGCGAGCCCTCACCGCGGCACGCGAGGCGACGCAGAGCACGTCGGCCGGCTGAGCGGGTGCGGCCGGCGCCCGCACCCCGAGCGGGGCCGTCCCGACCTGCCCACCGACATCACCCGCAGCCGCTTCGGTGGGCAACTATGCTCGGAGCGACACACTGGGTACGTCGGCTTCCTTACGTGGCTCTGTCAGCTATCTGGTTGAGAAGGTCTTTGTACTCCGAGTGGCCTCGCACAGATCGGCAACTCCCACTCTTCGAGTCGACGACGAATCCGGGGCTGCCGCCGAACCTTGGCCTCCCGTTCGGGGCCGGTGGATTCACGGTGATCTGGAACAGGTAGAGGCCCGAACTTGAAATCCCTCGAAAGCGAAACCCCCACTGGAATCCGTCGCCTTTGGGGAGACGGCGGGATGCGAATTCTTGCGCGGTAACCGTGGCGTCCTCCAGCGTTATCACTGCGGACCGCCTCCCGTGTGCATGTAATCCTGGTGCCGTTTCGTGTATCCGCTGAACTGCCCGTCAAGGAACTCCACGTACTCTCCATGGTTCACTGCATTAGGGTGTTGGTGATGTTCCGCGTGCCGGCGCCACCCGCAGCGGTGGTCGGGTGAGTGTAGGACACCCTCCCATACGGATGTTGCGCACGTATCAAGCTGAAGCTTTCCCTCTACTCGGCCGGGAGCGGTCCGGATCCAGCCAGGGCGTCGATTCCGGTGGATGTCCACCGCCGATGCCCGACAAGACCTGGCCATCGTGGTAAGCGGGACCCGGTGAACTGCGTGGCAAGCATGCCTGCTTCGAGGAGGCCCGCACGCCTGCGGACCGGCCGCTTGCGTGAGACGGCCAAGGCGTAGCCGATCTGACGGCTCTCCAGACCTCGTTACCGGTGACCCATGCGGCCGATACGCCTGCGTCCAGAGCCCGGGCGACCATCCCGGTGGCCAGCGGGCTTGGTGGCGAACCTCAAGTCCTCCGGGGATTCCCGCCGCCCGACACCGGTTGAGGTCCTGCGTCCAGGAGCGCGGAGCGTACAGGCGCCCGTTCCGGTGCTCGCTCCAGTGCCGCCACGCATCACCGCGAGGCAGGAGCGGCTCCAGCGCTCCCACTCCGCATTCGCCGGTTACCTCGGCCGACCACACGGCAGCCTCAAG
>NZ_CBDRBL010000010.1:0-118067 GCF_965342175.1 Actinacidiphila sp. bgisy167 | reverse complement strand
CCGGAGGCGGCACGTCGCGTGCCGCCTCAGGAGCCTCGCTTCCCGCGTCCCGCTCGCGTGCCGCAGCACCGAAGCCGCCTGCGTCGGCCGGCCGCTGCTCGTGCCGTTCCTCGGGGGGCGCTGGCGTGCCCCGCGCGTCGTCTGATGGGGTGTCGTGCCGCATGGCCGCTCCTCGGAGTGCCCGCAGATCGTGTTTTCGGGCGACGTTGCGCCGGACGCCTGGAGCGGCGTTCGGGGTGACGCCATGCTCCTCGACTGCCCTGGCAGGAGCCGGGCACACTCCGCGGCGGGCGGGGGAACACCGCGACGCCGCGATCGAGGGTGCCTGGACGCCCGCGGGACGGCCTCGCAGCGGCCCGGTCATCCCCGGGCAGGACGACGACGCCGGCCGGTGCGCGCCGGCTCGCGGGCCGCGGCGTGCGGCAGCTCCGTTCGTCCGGCGGCGCCCGCGAAGTACGCGATGGTGGTCTTCAGCCCGTCCGTCCAGGACACCCGGGGCCGCCAGCCGAGCAGTTCCGTCGCCAGCGTGGTGTCGGGCCTCAGGTGCTCGGGCTCTCCCGGCGGCCGGTCGACGAAGCGGAGCGGGGACCTGGAGCCGGTCAGGTCCAGGACGCTGCGGGCCAGGTCCGTCACCGACATCTCCTGGGTGCCGCCGATGTTGACCGGCCGCACGGAGCGGCTCGCGGCGACGGTGAGGATCCCCTCGACGACGTCGTCCACATAACACAGGCAGCGGGTCTGGGTGCCGTCGCCGGTGATGGTCAGCGGCTCGTCCGCCAGCGCCTGGCGGATGAACGTGGGTACGGCGTGTCCTTCGTGCGCCGGCATCCGCGGCCCGTATGCGCAGAACAGCCGGACGATGCCCGCGTCGCTGCCGTGAGCGGCCACATGGGCGGTGACCAGCGCCTCCGCGAAGCGCCGCGACTCGGCGGCCAGCGAGTGCGGCCCGACCGGGTCGACGCATCCCGGGTCGTCCTCGCGCTGCGGGTGCGTCCGCGGCTCGCCGTAGACCTCGGAGGCCGAGGCGAAGAGCAGCCGGGCGCCGTCCCGATGGGCGATGGCCAGGGCCCGGCGGGTGCCGTCGCAGCCCGCCTCGAGGGCGCGGAGGGGGTCGGCACGGCGCTCTCCCGGATCGGGCCAGGCCAGGTGGAGGACGACGTCGTACGGACCGTCCAGCAGCCCCGGTGCCTCCGGATCGGCCGGATCGCACGGCAGGAAGCGGAAGCCGGGGCAGGGGCCGAGATGGCCGACGCGCGCCGCCTTGGTGGCGCGGTCGGCGCAGTCGACGTCGACGCCCGCGTCCAGCAGATACTCGCAGAGCGCGGTGCCGGGGAAGCCGGCGCCGCCGGTGACGAGGGCGCGTCGCCATGGCAGGGGCGGCGTGAGAGGAGCGGGGGGCGTCATACGGGCCCCTTCCTTCGCACGGGACCTGGGACGGCGGGCCGTGCCGACGGACGGCCGCGAGGCCCGGCGGCGTCCCAGACGGGCGGTACGCCCTTCGGGTTGCCCCGCCGAAGCTCCGTTCAACCACCGCGCCGGCCCGGCGCCCGCCCCCGGGTTCCGCGTTCGCCCCTCCGGCTCCACCCTCATGACCTGCGCCGACGGCAGGAACGGGGCGCATGGCCCGAAGCCCGCGTTCACCCGAACGGCGCACATGGACGGGCCTCCTCACCCCCCGGGGCCGATGGTGAGGAGTGGCACGTCAGCCGCGCCTGCGGCGAGATCCGCCCGACGGGAGGAGATCGAATGACGCGCATGTCCTCGCCCCCCTGGGAGCACGCCGTCGTCACCGGCGGTGCCGGGTTCCTCGGTTCCCACCTGTGTGCCGCGCTGCTGGACGCCGGCACGGCGGTCACCTGCGTCGACGATTTCAGCACCGGCCGCCGCGAGAACCTCTCCGCGCTCCACGGCCGCCCCGGCTTCACCCTCGCTCCGGGCGACGTGGCCGAGGGCCTGGCCGTGCACCGCGACGCGGACCTGGTGCTGCACTTCGCGTCCCCCGCCTCCCCCTCGGACTACCTGCGGCTCCCGCTGCACACGCTGGAGACCGGCAGCCTCGGAACCCGCAACGCCCTGGCGCTGGCCCGCGACCACGGCGCCCGCTTCGTCTTCGCGTCCACGTCCGAGGTGTACGGGGATCCGCAGCAGCATCCGCAGAACGAACGCTACTGGGGCCATGTGAACCCCGTCGGACCGCGGAGCGTCTACGACGAGGCCAAGCGCTTCGGCGAGGCGCTGGTCACGGCCGAGGCGGAGAGCCGCGGCACGGACGCGGGCATCGTGCGGCTGTTCAACACCTACGGGCCCCGTATGCGCGGCTACGACGGCCGGGCGGTGCCCACCTTCATCCGCCAGGCACTGTCCGGGGAGCCGCTCACGGTGACCGGTGACGGGAGCCAGACCCGGTCGCTGTGCTTCGTCGACGACACCGTGCGGGGCGTGCTCGCGGTGGCCGCCGACGGCATGCGCGGGCCGGTGAACATCGGCAACCCGGCCGAGCTCAGCATGCTCGAGCTGGCGCGGTTGGTCATCGAACTCACCGGTTCCGCCTCCGATATCCGCTTCATCGACCGCCCCACCGACGACCCGGCGGTGCGATGCCCGGACATCACGCTGGCGCGCGACAAGCTCGGCTGGGAGCCGTCGGTGACCGCCGAGGAAGGGCTGCGGCGCACCATCGCATGGTTCCGCGCCCAGCCGGCCGCCGGCTGACCTCCGCGTCCACGACGGCCCCGCCCGCTCACGGCGTCCGCCCGACGCGCCACCCTCCGCCGTCTGCCGTCTGTCCGTCGTCCGCCCTCCGCGACGTCCCACGTCCCGTCGCCGTCCCCCGTCCGGCCCTCCGCCGTCCGCCCTCCGCCGTCCGCCCTCCGCCCTCCGCGACGTCCCACGTCCCGTCGCCGTCCCGTGAAAGGCCGGTACGCCATGCGCATCCTGGGAATCAACGCGCTCTTCCACGACCCGGCCGCCGCCCTTGTCGTCGACGGCCGCACCGTGGCCGCCGCGGAGGAGGAACGCTTCTCCCGGCGCAAGCACGGCAAGCGCCCCGTGCCCTTCTCCGCCTGGGAGCTGCCGGAGAAGGCGGCGGCCTGGTGCCTGCGGCGGGCCGGGCTGCGGCCCGCCGACCTCGACGCCGTCGCGTACTCCTTCAACCCCGCGCTGGCACGTCCCGCGGAGGACATGGGACTGGACGACCCCTGGGACCACGTCCGGCTGACCTACGCGCGGCAGGCGCCCGCCTTCCTGGCCACCGCCCTTCCCGGCCTGGACCCGCACCGGGTGCGGTTCGTCGCACACCACATGGCGCACGCCGCCTCCAGCGCCTTCGCCGCCCGCGACGCCCGCTCCTCGTCGGTGCTGGTCCTGGACGGACGCGGGGAGAGCACCTCGCACCTGGCGGCCCACCGCGTCGGCGACCGGCTGGAGCCGCTGCACGCCCAGCGGCTGCCGCACTCCCTCGGCCTGGTCTACGAGGAACTCACCGAGCACCTGGGCTTCCTGCGCTCCTCGGACGAGTTCAAGGTGATGGCCCTGGCCTCGTACGGCCGGCCGCGCATGCTCGGCGAGCTGCGCCGGCACGTGTACTCCACCGGGGACGGCGGCTTCCACGCGGGCGGCGTGCCCTGGGCCGAGCTGTGCCCGGCCCGCGCCGTGGACGAGCCGTGGACCCAGGAGCACGCCGATGTGGCGGCCAGTGCCCAGGCCGTGCTGGAGGAGGTGCTGCTGGACCTCGTGCGGTGGCTGCACGGCCGGACGCACGACGGCCTGCTGACGATGGCGGGCGGCGTGGCGCTCAACTGCGTGGCGAACTCCCGTGTCGCCGCCGAGGGCCCTTTCGCCACGGTGTGGGTGCAGCCCGCCGCGGGCGACGCCGGCACGGCGCTCGGTGGCGCCCTGTACCTGGCGGCGACCGGCGGCGACGATCCCGCCCCGATGCCCGGCGCGGACCTCGGCCGGGAGTGGACGGACGCGGAGCTCGGCGCCTTCCTCAAGACCGCGGCGGTCCCCTTCGAGCGGCCGGCCGACATCGCCGTCGCCGTGGCGGAGGCGCTGGCCGGCAACGCGATCGTCGCATGGTTCCAGGGGCGCTCCGAGTACGGCCCGCGTGCGCTCGGGCACCGCTCGCTGCTCGCCCACCCCGGCCACGCCGGCAACCTGGAGCGCCTCAACGACGTCAAGGGACGCGAGCAGTTCCGGCCTGTCGCGCCGATGGTGCTCGCCGGCCGGGCCGAGGAGATCTTCCACGGCCCCCTGCCGAGCCCGTACATGCTCTTCGTGCACGACGTCGCGCCGGCCTGGCGGGAGCGCATCCCCGCGGTCGTCCACGTCGACGGGACAGCCCGCATCCAGACGGTGGACCCGGCCGCCGAACCGCTGATGGCGCGGGTGCTGGAGGAGTTCGAGCGGCGCACCGGCCTGCCGGTGGTCGTCAACACCAGCCTCAACACCGCCGGCCGGCCCATGGTGGACGACCCGCGCGACGCGCTGGAGTGCTTCGGCTCCACCCCGGTGGACCTGCTGGCCATTGGCCCGTACGCGGTACGGCGCGCGGAGCTGTTCGCCGATGGTGCGGGCGGTCCTCGATGAGGCCCCGCAGGGACGGGCCGGACTACGCCGTGGTCGTCCCCACCCTGGGCCGGCCCAGCCTGGAGGTGTGCCTGCGTGCGCTCGACGCGGCTGCCGGACCCCCTCCCGCGGCCGTGGTCGTGGTCGACGACCGGCCCGGCGACGAGTGCCCGCCGTTGCAGGTGTCCCCCGGCCTGCGCGCGCGCACGACCGTGGTCCGCGGCCGGGCGGCGGGGCCGGCCGCCGCCCGCAACATCGGCTGGCGGCTGGCCGGTTCGGTGCCCTGGGTGGTCTTCCTCGACGACGACGTCGTCCCGGGACCCACGTGGGCCGCGGATCTGGCCGGCGACCTGGCCGCGGCCGGTGGCGGCACCGCCGCCGTCACGGCCCGCATCCAGGTGCCGCTGCCCGAGGGCCGGGCCGCCACCGACTGGGAACGCAACACCGCCGGACTGGCCACCGCGCGCTGGATCACCGCCGACATGGCCTACCGCACCGAGGCCCTGCGCGCCGTGGGCGGCTTCGACGAACGCTTCCGCCGCGCCTTCCGCGAGGACGCCGACCTGGCGCTGCGCGTCCTCGACGCCGGCTGGTCCCTGGCCGCCGGGCGGCGCACCACCGTCCACCCGGTGCGCCCGGCCGGCCGGTGGATCTCGGTGCGCCTGCAGGCGGGCAACGCCGATGACGTGCTGATGACCCGTCTGCATGGACGGCACTGGTGGGGCCGGGCAGGAGCGCCGCGCGGCCGGCTGCGCCGCCATGTGCTGATCACCGCCGCCGCGGCGGCGGCGCTCCCGCTGGCGGCGTTCGGCCGTCGCTCCGCCGCCGCGGGCTGCGCGGCCCTCTGGCTCGCCGGCACCGCCGAGTTCGCCTGGGCGCGGATCGCCCCCGGCCCGCGGTCGCGCGCCGAGGTGACGGCGATGGCGCTCACCAGCGCGGTGATCCCGCCCGCCGCCACCTGGCACTGGCTGCGCGGCCAGGTGAGCACCGGCGTGTCGCGCCGCTGCGCCGGCTCCCGGCGCGGGCGCCCGCGGCGGCGGAACAGCCGGCCGAGGAGGTGAGGACATGACCGCCCGCTTCACCACCGGGACCTCGGGTGGCCCGCCACTCGGCGGCATGTGGGGGCCGTGGCTCTTCCCCGGCGCCTCGACACCGCCGCCCCGAGGCTTTCCGCAGGCGGTGCTCTTCGACCGCGACGGCACCTTGGTCGCCGACGTGCCCTACAACGGCGACCCGGACCGGGTGGAGCCCATGCCCACGGCGCGGGAGGCCGTCGACGCCGTGCGGGACCGCGGCATCCCCGTCGGCGTGGTGTCCAACCAGTCCGGGGTCGCCCGCGGCCTGCTCACGAAGCATCAGATCCTGGCGGTGAGGCGGCGGACGGAGACGCTGCTCGGGCCGTTCGCCGTGTGGGCGGTGTGCCCGCACCTCGTCGGCTGCGGCTGCCGCAAGCCCGCGCCGGGCCTCGTCCTCGCCGCCTCCCACTGGCTGGGGGTGCCGGCCGCGCACGTGGCCGTCATCGGGGACATCGGCTCCGACGTGGCCGCCGCCGAGGCCGCCGGCGCGCATGGCATCCTGGTGCCCACCCCGGCCACCCGCCCGCGAGAGATCCGGGCGGCCCGGTCCACCGCCGAGAATCTTCTCGAGGCGGTGCGGATGGTGCTGGCGGGAGCCGTACGGTGAGCACGCCGCGCACCCTCGTGGTCAGGCTGGACAGTGCGGGGGACGTCCTGCTGGCCGGACCGGCCGTGCGCGCTGTCGCCGCGCACTCGGCGCACACCGCCCTGCTGTGCGGGCCCCTGGGCCTGCCGGCGGCGCGGATGCTGCCGGGCGTGGACGAGGTGCTGGTGCACGACGCGCCCTGGGTGGGGCTGGACCCGGCCCCGGTGTCCGCGGAGGCGACGCGCGAGGTGGTGCGGCGGATCAGCGCGGGCCGGTTCGACCGGGCTCTGATCCTGGTCTCCTTCCACCAGAGCCCCCTGCCGGTCGCCCTGCTGCTCAAGCTGGCGGGCGTGGGCGACGTCTGCGCGGACTGCGAGGACTACCCCGGCTCGCTGCTGGACCTGCGGCACACCAGGCGGCCCCGCAGGCACGAGGCGGCCGCCGCGCTCGACCTGGCCCGCGCCGCCGGGTTCCCGCTGCCGCACGGCGACGACGGCGGGCTGCGCATCCTGCGGCCGCCCGGCACGGCCCGTCTGACCGGCCCCGGCCCGTACGTCGTCGTGCACCCCGGCGCGGCGGTCGAGGCACGGCGGTGGAGCGTCCGCCGGGCCGCCCGCGCCGTGGCGGCGCTCTCCGCCGCGGGCCACCGGGTGGTGGTCACCGGCAGCCGGGAGGAGAAGCACCTGACCGCCGCGGTCGCCGGTGACCACGGGCTGGACCTGGGCGGCGCCACGGACTGGCCCCAACTCGCCGGAGTGCTGCGTTCCGCGCGGGCCGTGGTGGTCGGCAACACCGGGGCGATGCACCTGGCCGCAGCCGTGGGAACGCCGGTGGTCTGCCTGTTCTCCCCCGTCGTGCCGGCCGGGCGGTGGCGCCCGTACGGAGTGCCGCACGTGCTGCTGGGCGATCAGGAAGCCGCCTGCGCGGGCAGCCGCGCCCGGCGCTGCCCCGTCCCCGGACATCCCTGTCTGGACGCCGTGGACGACGCGGCGGTCCTGGCCGCCGTCGACCGCCTGACCGGCCGCACCCGAGGAGGCGCACTCCCGTGAACATTCTGCTGTGGCACGTGCACGGATCCTGGACGACGGCGTTCGTCCAGGGACCGCACACCTACCTGGTACCCGTCACCGACGGGCGCGGTCCCGACGGACGCGGCCGGGCCGCCACCTTCCCCTGGCCCGCGACGGTCCGGGAGGTGACCCCGGCGCGGTTGCGGGAGGAACCGGTGGACCTGGTGCTCCTGCAGCGGCCGCACGAACTCGAGTTGGCCGCACGGTGGCTGGACGGCCGCCTGCCGGGCCGCGACGTGCCCGCCGTCTATCTGGAGCACAATGCCCCGGCCGGGCGGGTGCCCTGCACCCGGCATCCGTTCGCCGACCGCGACGACCTCACCCTGGTGCACGTCACCCACTTCAACCGCCTGTTCTGGGACAACGGAAGCACCCGCGCGGTGGTCATCGAGCACGGCATCGTGGACCCGGGCCACCGCTACAGCGGGACCCTGCCCCGCGCGGCGGTCGTGGTCAACGAACCCGTCCGGCGCGGCCGGTTCACCGGAACGGACCTGCTGCTGTCGCTGTCCGAGGCCGTGCCACTGGATGTCTTCGGCATGCGCACCGAAGGACTGGCCGAGCACCTGGAGGTGCCCCCCGAACGGTGCCGCACGGCCGACCTGCCCCAGTTCGAGTTGCACGACGCCATGGCGCGGCGGCGCCTCTACCTGCACCCGGTGCGCTGGACGTCACTGGGGCTGTCGCTGCTGGAGGCCATGCACCTGGGCATGCCCGTCGTGGCCCTGGCCACCACCGAGGTCGTCGAGGCCGTCACCCCGGGCACCGGCACCGTCTCCACTCGCCCCGAGGTGCTGGCCGCCGCGGCCCGCCGCTATGTGCACGACCCCGCCGCGGCGGCCGAGGACGGCGCGCGGGCCCGTCAGGCGGCGCTCCAGCGCTACGGACTGAAACGCTTCCTGCACGACTGGGAGCGCCTGCTCAAGGAGGTGTGCCCATGAACGGTCGCCACACCGCCGACTCCATGGCGATCGCCCTGGTGTCGGAGCACGCGAGTCCGCTCGCCACTTTGGGCGGCGTCGACGCGGGCGGTCAGAACGTGCATGTCGCCAGGCTGGCCGCGGCGCTCGCCGGACGCGGCCACCGCGTCACCGTCTACACCCGCCGGGACGCGCCCGACCTGGCGCAGTTGGTGCCGCTGTGCCCGGGCGTGGAGGTCCATCATGTGCCGGCGGGCCCGCCACATCCGGTGCCGAAGGACGAACTGCTCCCGCATATGACCGAGTTCGCCCGTCACCTGGCACGGTCCTGGCGGCTGCGGCCGCCGGACGTCGTCCACTCGCACTTCTGGATGTCGGGCGTGGCCTGTCTGCAGGCGGCCCGGCAGCTGCGCCTGCCGCTGGTGCACACCTACCACGCGCTGGGCACGGTCAAGCGGCGTCACCAGGGAGCCGCCGACACAAGTCCCGCCTCCCGCGTCGTCTGGGAGACGGAAGTCGGCATCGGCTGCGACCGGGTGATCGCCACATGCCGTGACGAGGTGCTGGAACTGGCCGCGATGGGGATACCGGAGCACCGGGTGAGTGTCGTGCCCTGCGGGGTGGACACGGACCGCTTCACCCCGCTGGGGCCCGCCGCCCCGCGCGGCCCGTACCGGTACCGTCTGCTGCAGGTGGGGCGGATGGTCCCCCGCAAGGGCGCCGCCGTCTCGATCGCCGCACTGCCGAGGCTGCCCGGCGCCGAACTGGTCGTCGTGGGCGGCCCCGCGCGGGAGCGTCTGCACGAGGACGCGGAGGTGCGCAGGCTGCGGGGCCTGGCGCTGGCGAGCGGGGTGGCCGACCGGGTGCGCTTCACCGGCGGAGTGCCCGGCGAGCAGATCGCGCTGCTCATGCGCGGCGCGGACCTGGTGGTCTGCCCCGCCGACTACGAGCCGTTCGGCATCGTCCCGCTGGAGGCGATGAGCTGCGGCCGCCCGGTGGTGGCCACGACCGTGGGGGGCCACCTGGACACCGTCACCGACCCCGGCACCGGACGGCTCGTCCCGCCCCGCTCCCCCACCGCTCTGGCGCTGGCCGTCCGCGGGCTGCTCGCCGACCCGGCCGCCCGCGCCGCCTGCGGGGCGGCAGGCCGGCGACGCGTCCTCAGCCGCTTCTCCTGGTCCCGCGTCGCCGAGTCCACCGAGCGCGTCTACCAGGACGTCCTCACCTCCCGCGCGGGGACGCCCGCCGCCGCGGCCCGCAACTGACCGGCCGCCCCACCAACCACCCAGCCGACCGAGGAGGACCGGGATGAGCGACTACACACGCGACAGCGTGCAGCGGCACTGCCAGTCCCTGCAGGAGGCCCTGTCCCGGTTCCGCCGGCAGAACGTGGAACAGGTCGCCGCCTGGGGCGCCCACCTGGCGGCGGTGCTGCCGTTCGGCGGCCGTCTCCTCGCGGCGGGCAACGGCGGAAGCGCCGCCCAGGCCCAGCATCTGACGGCCGAACTCGTCGGCCGCTACCAGCAGGAGCGTCCGGCGTACTCGGCCATCGCCCTGCACGCGGAGACGTCCAGCGTGACCGCCATCGGCAACGACTACGGGTACCAGGAGGTCTTCGCCCGCCAGGTCGCCGCGCACGGCCGCCCCGGTGATGTGCTGGTGCTGCTGTCCACCTCGGGCCGCAGCCCCAATCTGCTCGCCGCCGCCCGGACCGGACGGGCCGCCGGCCTGCGCGTGTGGGCCCTGACAGGGCCCCGGCCCAACCCGTTGGCGAACGCCGCCGACGAGGCGCTGTGCGTGGACGCCGACGGTGCGGCCACCATCCAGGAGACCCACCTGGTCGCCGTCCATCTGCTGTGCGCGTGCTTCGACGACGCCCTCACCTCTCCCGGGGCCGACCCGTTCACCCCCGCCGCCGTGCGCCGGAGGACGTCATGACCGCCCGGGCACCGCTGGTGGTCGTGGGCGACGCCCTGCTCGACCAGGACATCGAGGGGGTCTGCGCGCGACTGGCCCCGGACGCCCCCGCGCCGGTCGTCGACGTGGCCCATGACCGGCACCGGCCCGGCGGGGCCGCCCTGGCGGCGGTGCTGGCCGCCCGCGGCGGCAGGCAGGTGCTGCTGGTCACCGCACTCGGCGGCGACCCGGCCAGCGCGACCGTACGCCGTCTGCTGACCTCCCGGGTCAGGGTGGTGGAACTCCCGCTGCACGGGACGCTGCCCGTCAAGACGCGGGTCCTGGCCGACGGGCGCCCCCTGGTCCGGGTCGACCGGGGAAACGGCGCCCCGGGCCGCCCCGGCAGGGCCGTCGCCGAGGCGCTGCGGCAGGCGCACACCGTCCTGGTCGCCGACTACGGCAGGGGCACCGCCACCGCCGTCCGGGAGCACCTGGCGGCGCTGGGACGCCGGGCGACGGTGGTGTGGGACCCCCATCCGCGGGGGCAGACCCCCGTGCCCGGCGCGCGGCTCGTCACGCCGAACGCCGCCGAGGTGCGGGCGTTCGCCGACGGAGCCGCGGCCGACGCCTCCCTGCGTTCCTGCGCCGAAGCCGGCTCCGAACTGGCCGGCCGCTGGCGCGCGGCGGCCGTCGCCGTCACCCTCGGCGAACGCGGCGTCCTGCTCACCAGGCCGGGAGCGGCATCACCGATGCTGGTGCCGGCCCCGTACCGGGCCGCCGGCGACGCCTGCGGCGCCGGCGACTGCTTCGCCGCCGAGACCGCCGGGGCACTGGCGGACGGCTGCCTCCCCGAGGAGGCCGTCCAGCGCGGCGTCGCCGAGGCCGCGGCGTTCGTGGCGGATGGCGGGGCGGGCAACCCGGCCCTGTGGAGCACCGGCCACGCCCAGCCCGCCGTCCGGGCCGAGGCGCGGACCGACCCCTTCGCGCTCGCCGAGCAGGTCCGCGCGCGCGGCGGCACCGTGGTCGCCACGGGGGGCTGCTTCGACCTGCTGCACGCGGGCCATGTCGGGTTGCTGGAGAGCGCCCGCCGGATCGGGGACTGCCTGATCGTCTGCGTCAACTCCGACGCGTCGATCACCAGGCTCAAGGGCCCGGGACGGCCCCTGTCGCCGCTGGCCGACCGGCTGCGCGTCCTGGCCGGACTGGAATGCGTCGACGCCGTCGCCGTCTTCGACGAGGACACCCCCACCTCGCTGCTCGGCCGGCTTCGCCCCGAGGTGTGGGCCAAGGGCGGCGACTACGACGCCGACGCGCTTCCCGAGGCCGCGGCCGTACGGTCCTGGGGCGGTCAGTGCGTGGTCCTGCCCTACCTGAACGGCCGTTCCACCACCCGGCTCGCCCACCGCGCCGCCGCCAGCGTGCGACCCCCCGCGCCATGACGGGCCCCGCACGGCCGCGGGTCCTGGTGCTGCGCGCCCTCGGCCTGGGCGACCTTCTGACCGCCGTCCCGGCCCTGCGCGCGCTGCGCCGGGCCCTGCCCGACCACGAGCTGGTGCTCGCCGCCCCCGCGCGACTGGCGGGCGTCTGCGCCGCGACGGGGGCGGTGGACCGCCTGCTGCCCGCGGCGGCCCCGGGCCGGGCCGTCCCAGACTCCCTCCCCTGGCGCGGCCCACCGCCCCGGCTCGCGGTGGACCTGCACGGCAACGGGCCGCCCAGCCACCTCCTGCTCCAGCGCCTGCGGCCGGAACGGCTGCTCGCCTACGCCCGTCCGGGCAGCCCCGCCCTGGTCGGCCCGGTCTGGCACGAGGACGAACACGAGCGTGCCCGCTGGTGCCGTCTGCTCACCTGGTACGGCCTACCCGCCGACCCCTCCGACCTGGCCCTGCTCCGGCCGCGCGCCGCCTCGCCGGCCCCCGGTGCGGTGGTGGTCCACCCGGGCGCCGACGCACCGGCACGGCGCTGGCCCGCGGAGCAGTTCGCGGCTGTCGCGGACCGCTTGCGGCGCACGGGCCACCGGGTGGTGATCACCGCGGGCGCCGGAGAGGCCGAGCTGGCCCGGCGGGTCGCGCACCGAGCGGGCCTCGCCGCGGGAGACGTGCTGGGCGGCACCGCCGACGTGCCCTTCACCCGCCTGGCCGCCCTCGTCGCGCACGCCCGGTGCGTCATCGTGGGCGACACCGGTCTGGCGCACCTGGCCTCGGCGTTCGGCACCCCCTCGGTGGTGCTCTTCGGCCCCGTGTCGCCGCGCTTGTGGGGCCCTCCGCACCGCCCCTGCCACCGTGTGCTCTGGCACGGGGACCGGCACGGCGCGGCCCGGCCGGGCGACGCGCACGGCCTGCGGCCCGACGAACGGTTGCTGCGCATCACGGTGGACGAGGTTTTGCACGCCGCCCGCGACGCGATGCGGGCGCCACGCCCGGTGAGTGCCCCGGACGGCACCACCCGCGTCCGCGTCCACCGGGGACGAGCCGGGTAGGGCCGAGGACCGCGCCCCGTGAGAAGGCGGCCGCCGGTCTTCAGGACCCGGCGGACTCCGCGATGCGCCGCGCCACCGCTACCGGCGGCTGGTCGGTGGTGTCCACCACGGTCCCCGCCGCCCGCAGCCACGGCAGGGCCTTCTCGTACTCCGCCAGGTGGTCCAGCCTCCACCGCCGGGCGCCGGTCTCCACCGTGTCGCCCTCGATCCGCCGGGTGAGCGTGTCCGGGTCCGCGTGCAGCACGACGTGCCGTACGGGCAGGCCCGCCCGCTCCAGTCCGGCCTCGATCTCCCGCCAGTAGGCCTCCACCAGCACGGTTTGCGGCACGACCAGCGTCCCGCCGACATAGCCGTGCACCTGGACCAGCGAGGCGACCGCGAGGGTCCGCCACGGGGGCCACTCCTGGAAGTCCCGCACCGGAACGGCCTTCTCGAGCACGTGCCGAAGCATGTAGCCGACGTGCTCGGTGTCGAAGACCCGCGCACCGGGCACCCACCGGGTGAGCTCGGCCGCCGTCGTCGTCTTGCCTGCGCCGAAGGTTCCGTTCAGCCAGATGATCACCGCGCGACCCTATCCGGTCGCCGGGCGCCAGAGGTGCCGTCAGGGCATTTGGGCCTGGCGCAGGGGATGCCATTCGAAGAGCAGGATGGTCGCGTCGTCGCTCAGGCGCCCGGCCTGCGATCCGAGGATCGCGTGGACGAGGCGCCTCAGCACCTCCGGCGCCGGCTCCCCGGCCGCGGCCGCACGGTTGATGTAGTCGATGAAGCGTTCCTCGCCGAAGGCGCTCCCGGTCAGCCGGGCCTCGGTGACGCCGTCGGTGTAGAGCAGGACGCGGTCGCCCGGCTCCAGGCGCACCTCGTGCACCTGCCGCTGTCCTGCCGCTCCGATACCCGTCCCCAGCGGCAGTCCGGGTTCCCTGTGGAACGCCCCGGGCACCAGGGCGTCGTCCCGCAGCAGATAGGGCGGCGGGTGCCCGCAGTTGACCCAGCGCAGACGCCCGGTGGTCGTCTGCAGGCTGAGGAAGGTCCCGGTGGCGTAGCGCTCGGGGAAGAGCCGCTGGAGGTGCTCTTCGACGGTGTCCAGGATCTCCGGCAGGTCGGCGCCGGCGCGGCGCGCGTTGCGGCAGACCGCCAGCACCACCGAGGAGGTCAGGCCGGCCGCCAGGTCGTGGCCCATGGCGTCTACCACGGCGGTGTGCAGGACGTCGTCGACCACCGAGTGGTCGAAGACGTCGCCGCCGACCTCGTAGGCGGGCTCCACCACGGCGGTGGAGGTGATCAGCTCGGTGCCGATGGTGCGGGGCGGCAGGAACGCCCACACCATCTCCGCCGCCACGCCCATCGGCGCGGCGCGCTGCGTACGGGCCAGCACGTCGCTGTAGGCGCCCTTGGTCGCCAGGGCCATCGCCACCAGGGCGGCCACGGACTGGCAGCGCCGGACGGTCGCGGCGTTCAGCGCGCTCGTCTCGACGCGCAGCACGCCCAGCCGCTCCACTCCGTCGATGATCGGCACGAACAGCACGACGGTGTCATGTTCGCCCGGCTCGATGCGCGGGGACTCGGACCGGTAGGCCCAACCGGCCAGGCTGGCGTCGATGGGCAGCTGCTGCGGAGGCCGGCCGCCTTCGTCGTCCGGCAGCGCCACCAGGACGTTCTGCTGAAGATCAGCCACATAGATGGTGGTCTTCTCCAGCCCGAGGTCCGCGTAGTGCCGCTGCACGACGTGCGGCAGCCGTCCCGGTTCTGCGCGGTGCAACGCGTCCAGCAGCGCGTCCATGGCCGAGTCACTTTCCCTGGCACCCATCCGTCCCGCCGATCCGCGACGACATCCCGTCTCCATCTCACGCCAGACGGGCACCCGGTGCATCCGCTGGACGTCCTGAGGTCACGGTGTACCTGTGCGGCCCTGCGCCTTGCCGGGGACGGGGCGCGGCCGGCCGGGGGCTTCCTCCGACTCCAGGTGCGGCTTTCGGCGTCTCGGCGACCGCGTTCTGCAGCGAGGCGAACGCACACTGCTACGCTCACCCCGGAGCGAAGTGCGGGAACGCGTCAGCGTCGGCCCAGGCCATCTTCCGCCGCGCCATTCCCGACGGCCACGGCCCGGCCGCGCTCCCCCAGGCGGTCCTCGCCCGCGTCCGGCGAGGGCCGCCCCGTGCGGAGATCGAGCCGTGATGCCGCCGGTGGGCTACGCCGCGGTCCTGAGCGCCGCTCGCGAGGCGGCGCCCGCCCGGCTCCACAGCCGCACGAGCACGGGACGGGCCGTACGGCGCTGCCGCACCAGGCAGCCGGCCGCCACGGTGGCGGCGATGAGCGCCCCGCCTCCGACCAGGGCTCCCCGTGCCCCCGCCAGCTGCATGAACAACCCGAGCGCCGGCGGTCCGGCCAGCCCGCTGAGGGTGCGCACGCTCCCCCAGATGCCCAGCACCCGGCCCCGCAGGTGCGGCGGTGGGTCGGTCTGCAGCACCGTGGTGCCGGCCGTGTCGGACACCGCTTCGACCAGGGCCATCGGCAGCACCATCACCAGCAGCAGCGCCAAGGACGGCGACAGCCCGGCCACGATCTGCAGCAGACCGCCCGCCGCGGCGAGCACGCCGACCAGGCGCACCGAGGGCCGGCGCAAGCGCGCGCCGAGCACCGCGCCGCAGATTCCGCCCAGCGCCAGCACCGTGGAGACGGTGCCGAAGGCGCCGGCGCCCGCCGCCAGCGGCCCGGTGACCAGGACGGCGAGTGTCAGCTGGTAGTTGCGGCCGAAGACGGCGCTGAGGGTGGTGACGCCCGCCAGAGCCATCAGCCGAGGGCGGCGCACGAAGAAGGCCAGGCCCTGCCGCACGGTCAGCGCCTCCTGCTCCTGCGCGGCCCGCGCACGAGGCGCCGGGCGGGCGCCGCCCCTGGAGCGGGTGAGCGCGCCGCCGACCGGGCGGAGGAACGGGATGACAGCGGCGACGAAGCAGAACGACAGCCCGTTGGCGGCGTAGGCCGCGGCCGTGCCGAACCCGGCGACGGCCACCCCGGCCAGGGCGGTGCCGGCCAGCCGGCCGGCGTTCGTGATGAGCGAGCCTACTCCGATCGCCGAGGGCACGTCCTCCTTGCGGACCAGGTCGTTGCCCAGCAGCGCGCAGGCGGGCCCGTCGACGGTGGCGATGACGCCGGTCACCGCGGCCAGCGCCATCAGCACGCCCATCGACAGGCCGCCGGTGGCCACGAGGGCCGCCGTGACGAAGGCCACCACGCCGAGCAGCAGCTGGCTGACTCCGGCGGTGAGCTTCCGCGGCCACCGGTCCACCGCGGCGCCGCCGAAAAGGCTCGCCAGGACGCCCGGAGCGGCCTGTACCGAGATCGACAGGCCCGTGGCGGCGGCGGAGCCCGTGAGGTGCAGCACGAGCAGGTTCTGCACGGTCAGCTGCATCCAGGTGCCGGTGTTCGACACGAAGTTGGCGACGGACCACCAGCGCATGCTCCGGTAGCGCAGGGAACGCCACGGGGAACGGGAGTCGCCGGCCGCGGCAGGGGCGGCGCTCGCGGCGCCTTCGGCGCTCTGGGCGCTCACGGCGGCGGACGGGACGGACGAGGAGAGGGACATGGTGATGTGTGATCGGGGACGAGCCCTGCGGCGCACAAGGCGGGCGAGGGCGGAGGGCCGCGACCCCCGCGATGCCGCGGGAGCGGCGCGGCGCCTTCGCCGACGGACGGTTGCCACGGCATCGGGTCCGACCCGGCCATGGCGCCGCCCAGCGTGTCAGAGCGCCCCCTGTGAGCGGGGCCACGCGGCGGCGCGGGCGCCCGGTCCGCGCCGCCGCAGCCCGCGTGCGCCTTGGGCTCCGGGGCATCGCGTGGGCTTGGTCACAGCCCGGCCCCACGCCGCCGGGCACACCGTTGCCCTGCCCGGCATGCCCGGGGCCGTGACGGCGCCCAGAGTGGAGAGCGACAGGGCGGCGCCGCCGCGGCACGTCCCTTCCCGGTCTCCCGGGTCTCCGAGCGAAAGGCGGATCGGCATGAGTGAGGCGGTCCACGTCGACCTGTACGGCCGGCAGGCCCTGGTGACCGGCGCGGCGCGCGGACTGGGCGCGGCCGTCGCCCGCCGCCTCGCGGCCGCCGGGGCGCCCGTACTCGTGGCGGACGTACGCAAGGACCTGGCCCAGGAGGTGTGCGACGGGATCACCCGCGACGGCGGCTCGGCCCGCGTGGTGGAACTGGACATCCGCGACGCCGCGGCCGTCGCGACCGTCTTCCGCGATCTGGACGAGGAGCGGACGCCGGTGGACATCCTGGTCAACAACGCCGCCGTCGACGTGTCGAAGCCGATCGAGCGCCTCAGCGCGCAGGAGGTGACCGGGGTGGTCACCACCAATCTGCTCGGCCCGGTGTACCTGGTCCTGGAGGCCTACCGGCGCATGGTCGCCCGCGGCGGCGGGCACATCGTCAACATCCTGTCGACCGCGGCGACCCGGACCTGGACCGAGGCCGGACCCTACGCCGCTTCCAAGGCGGGCCTGCGCGCCTTCACCCACACCCTGTTCCAGGAGGCGCAGCGCGACTGCCCGGGCATCGGGGTGACAGGTGTCATCGCGGGCGGCATGCACACCCCGTTCATCCTGGAGCGGTTCCCCGACGCCGACGTCTCTCTGCTGCAGAGCCCGGAGATCGTCGCCGACACCGTCCTGTACGCCCTGTCGGTGCCCGTCGGCAGCGCGCTGTCGGAACTGGTCGTCGTGCCGCGCAGGGAGCCCTCGTGGCCGTGACGGCGGACGCGACGGGCCGCGTCGCGGTCGTCACCGGGGCCGACTCCGGCATCGGCCGCGCCACCGCGGTGCGCCTGGCCGCCGACGGCCTGGACGTGGGCATCACCTACCACTGCGACCGCGACGGGGCGGAGGCCACCGCGGAGGAGGTCCGCCGGCACGGCCGGCGGGCCGAGGTCAGCCGGCTCGACCTGACCGACCTCCCCGCGGCCGCCGATGTCCTCGACGGGCTCGTCGACCGTCTCGGACGCGTCGACATCCTGGTGAACAACGCCGGTACGGGCACCATGACGGCGTTCCTCGAACTGGATCTGGCGACGGTGCGGGAGGTGGTCGACGTCGACCTGGTCGGGCCGTTCCTGTGCGGCCAGCGTGCGGCCCGCCGCATGATCGCCCAGGGCGGCGGCGGGCGCATCGTGAACGTCACATCGGTCCACGAGCACCAGCCGCGGGTCGGCGCCGCCCCCTACTGTGCGGCGAAGGGCGGCCTCGGTCTGCTCACCCAGGTGATGGCCCTGGAGCTGGCGGAGTACGGCATCACGGTCAACGCCGTGGCACCCGGGGAGATCGCCACCCCGATGACGGGCCAGGAGGACGCCGATGTCCACGCCGTGCCACGGCCCGGCATCCCCTTGCGCCGTCCCGGTGACGCCCGGGAGGTCGCCGCCGTCATCGCCTTCCTCGCCGGCCGCGACGCCGCTTACGTCACCGGCGCCTCCTGGGCGGTCGACGGCGGCATGCTGCGCATGGGGCCGATGGCTGGTTCCCATCTCGGGGACGACTCCTGGCGACGCCCCTGAGGCACCACGCGACAGCGGTGGGAGGTGGCGGCAGGTCCGTCAGAGCGGGGGGCCTCGCTCACCAGTGGCCTCATCCCGCGCGAACCGGGTCACTTGAGCGGATCGTGGCCCCAGTTCATCAGCGAGGACCGCCACCTGGTGTCGGTGACGTCGCCGCCGGGCCGCTGCTTGATGTGGCGGTGGACGTAGCCCACGACCTTGCGCATGTGCGCCAGGTCGTCGTCGCTGAGATCGCCCTTCCTGGTGCGCAGGAGTGTGACGATGCGCCGGCCCGAGGCATGGCCGACGCTCTCACCACCGCCGTGTCCGTCGCTCTGTCCGACGCTCTGCGACGCCTCGGTGCCGAGCCACTTCTCGAGCTGCGCCGCGGTCATGTTGACGGCCTCCTCGAAGGCGGCCACGGTCTGCCTCCGGTCGTCGCGCCGCTCGGCCTCGGCCATGGCTCAGTCCTCCTTCCGCAGCGCCCCGGGCTTGTGCACCGCGGTGCGCCCTGACCTGTCGCTCTCCACCTCGTACTGCGGCTCCTCGCGCGAGGCGTCGACGGTCCGACCCGCCGCCCGGGTCCGTTTCGTGATCTTCTTCTTGACCCGTCCGGTCACCTTCTGGCCGTGGCTCTTCCACGACACCTGGTCGCCCTTGCCGACATCGCGTTCGGCCATGGCACACCTCCTCGGGACACCCCACCCACCCCTGCCCTCATGCGCCTGCCCCTGCCGTCTCGTCCGATTCCTCACCTCTGCGGGCAGCCGGCCCGCCCGGCGTGCACCGCCTCCTCACACGGACGCGGGCACCCCGAGTGCGGCTCCGCATGGGGGCTGCCAGGCTGTTCACGGCGCCGCAACGCCAGGTCCGACCTCCCCGATCCTTCCTGGGCCGTGCGCCGGCCCCGCCGTACGGCCGGGGCCCGGCTACGGGACGTAGCCGCCTCGCGGGAGCACAGGGGGGCGCCTCGCCGGCGCAGTCGACCACAGCACGGGACTGCCTCGCACATGAGGCCGTCCCGGCAACGAACCCCAGGCCTCACCACGGTGAGGGCGCTGAAGCAGGAGTAGTGCCGTGACCTTCAACCCCCTGGAGCAGCGGGGCATCCCGCTCGACCGTCAGCTGCGCAGCTGGCGGGAGCTGAACGTGGAGCCCATCGACCCGGACGCGGCGGACCCGTACACGCGGTGTCGCATCATCGCGATGAACGGGATCGAGACGGAGGCGATCTTCTTCGGCCACCACCTCGCCCGCAACTGCGACGACGTCCAGGTCAAGCAGCAACTCGCCAGGACGCGGTACATCGAGGCACAGCAGCAGAAGGCCGTGAACTGGCTTCTGCCGGGCGTGTCGTCGGTGCTGGAGACGACGATCGCCTACGAGCAGGTCGCGGTCGACCTGACCGCCTGGGTGGCCCGCATGGAGCCGGACCCGTACCTGAAGCAGGCCTACGAGTTCGGTGTGCTGGAGGACTTCGACCACCTGTACCGGTACGCGAACCTGTACGAGATGATCGAGCACCGCAAGGCCGAGTCGATCGTCGACGGCCTGACCGAGGTCATGCCCGGACGGCCCACACCGCTGCACCACCGCAACCCGGTCGACAATGTCCGCGAGCCGTACGACCGCACCAGCGTCAATCCGCTGTCCAAGCTCCACGCCCTGACGATCATGGCGGCGGAGCAGCAGACGATGAACTTCTACATGAACACCGGCCCCACCTACATGGAGCCGATCGCCCGCCAGCTGTACCAGGAGATCGGCCTCATCGAGGAAGAGCACGTCACGCACTACGAGTCCCTCGTGGACCCGGGTGAGACGTGGTGGGAGCAGCTGGTCAACCACGAGTACAACGAGTGCTACCTCTACTACTCCTTCATGGAGCAGGAGAGCGATCCCAAGGTGAAGGCCATCTGGGAGCTGCACCTGAACATGGAGCTGGAGCACCTGCGGGTGGCCTGCGACCTGATGCGCCGCCACGACGGCCGGGAGCCCGAGGAGGTTCTGGCGCCCGCGCTGCCGAACGTGCTGACCTTCGAGCCGAACAAGGCGTACCTACGCGAGCTGCTGGAGACCCAGATGGACCTGACGACCCTGGGCACCGGCTATGTGCGCGAGGCGCACGAGCGGTTCGAGCAGATGCAGGAACGCCTCCACGAGGGCGAGGCGCCGCCCAGCGACCGGGTGATGGCCCAGCACCAGGAGATGTTCGGCCGGGACTACCGGGAGGAGACGGAAGGCCCGCACCCCGTGGACCCGCAGCGGTAGCGGGCGCGACCGATTCTGCGAGAGGAGATCCCGTGACGCAGCAGGCTCAGCCCGGCGACCCGGTGGCCGGCGACGACGTGGTGGCGCTGCTGACGCGCCAGCACGGCGACATCCACGATCTGTTCGACGAAGTACGCACCTGTGACGGCGAGGCCCGGCGGGACGCCTTCCAGCGGCTTGTGCGGCTGCTGGCCGTGCACGAGACCGCGGAGGAGGAGGTCGTCCACCCCGCGGCGCGCACGGCCTTCGACGGCGGTGAGCAGGTGGTCGACGACCGGCTGGAGGAGGAGCGGGCCGCGAAGGAGGCCCTCTCCACCCTCGACGAGATGGACACCGACGACCCGGAGTTCATGCCCGCGCTGCTCGCGCTGCGGGACGACGTGCTCAGGCACGCCAGGGCCGAGGAGCGGTACGAGTTCGCGCAGCTGCGGCACAGGACCAGCCCGCAGCGGCTGGCGATGATGGCGAAGGCCGTGAAGGCCGCCGAGAAGATGGCGCCCACCCGCCCCCACCCGGGGGTGGAGACCGCCGCGAAGAACATCGCCGTGGGACCGGTCGCGGCCCTGATGGACCGCACCCGCGACGCCATCCGCCAGGCCATGGACCGCGAGGAGTGACCTGGGGCAGCCGCCCGCCCGCCGCACGGTATGGCGGGCGGGCCGTTGCCCGTGCCGGCGGGTGCCACGGCCTCAGCGGCGGACGATGTCCTCCGCCCGCGGACCCTTGCGCCCGTGGACGATCCGGAAGGTCACCTGATCCCCGCCGCGCAGCTCGCGGTGGCCGGAACCGGAGATGCCGGAGAAGTGGGCGGACACGTCAGGCCCTCGTCCTGTGCGATGAAGCCGTAGCCCTTGGCGGCGTTGAACCACTTCACCACGCCCGTGGGCATCGTCTGTTCCCTTCCCCCGCAACGACGCGCCCTGGTCCGGCCGCCCGGCGGTTCGGAAGGCGGCGGCGCACTCGGCGAGGTCGAGTGCACCGCCCTGCGGGCCACCACCGGACTGGATCGCGGTCAACGCATACCAGATCGGCGAAGCACGACGGCCGAAGCGCCGGACGAACCGAGTGCGGGTCGCCCTTACGGCCCTGCAGGACGGAGGGGAAGGCCCGCTTCCGGTCATTTCATCCGTGTTCGCACCACGCCCACCAAAGAGGCAATCCGCTCCGGTGGCAGGCGACCGCAATACGAAGGACCTGTGCAAAGGCGCCCGAACACCGTGACGCACGGCGAAGGCGGCGGGCATCGCGATCCAGGTGAAAGGGCGGCACCAGATATGGCACTGCAGGTGGAACCGACACAGGGGGCGGAACGGGAGCGGCGCAAGCCGGGTGCCGTCGTCGTCGACTGGCTCACCACGACGGACCACAAGAAGATCGGGTCGCTCTATCTGGCGAGCGCCTTCGGCTTCTTCACGTTCGGCGGTGTGCTGGCGCTGGTGATGCGCGCCGAACTGGCGCGCCCAGGCATCCAGATCCTGTCGAACGAGCAGTACAACCAGGCGTTCACCATGCACGGCACGATGATGCTGCTGATGTTCGCCACCCCGCTGTTCGCCGGGTTCGCCAACGCCATCATGCCGCTCCAGATCGGCTCCCCCGACGTGGCCTTCCCCCGGCTGAACATGCTGTCGTACTGGCTGTTCCTGTTCGGCTCACTGATCGCCGTGGCCGGCTTCCTCACCACCGAGGGCGCGGCGGACTTCGGCTGGACCGCCTACACCCCGCTATCGGGCGGCGAACGCACTCCCTATGTCGGCGGCAACATGTGGATCCTGGGCCTGGCGATGTCCGGGTTCGGCACGATCCTCGGCGCGGTCAACTTCGTCACCACGATCATCTGCATGCGCGCCCCGGGCATGACGATGTTCCGGATGCCGATCTTCACCTGGAACATCCTGCTGACCTCGGTGCTGGTGCTGTTCGCGTTCCCGGTGCTGGCCGCCGCCCTGCTCGCCCTGTTCGCGGACCGCAAGTTCGGCGCGCACGTCTACGACCCGGGCAACGGCGGGCCGCTGCTGTGGCAGCACCTGTTCTGGTTCTTCGGACACCCGGAGGTGTACATCATCGCGCTGCCGTTCTTCGGCATCGTCACGGAGGTCATCCCGGTCTTCTCCCGCAAGCCCGTCTTCGGCTACGTCAGCCTTATCGGAGCGACGATCTCCATCGCCGGGCTGTCGGCCACGGTGTGGGCGCACCATATGTTCGCCACGGGTGCGGTCCTGTTGCCGTTTTTCGCGTTCATGACCTATCTGATCGCCGTGCCGACAGGGGTGAAGTTCTTCAACTGGATCGGCACCATGTGGAAGGGGTCACTGAGCTTCGAGACACCCATGCTGTGGTCGATCGGCTTCCTCGTCACCTTCCTCTTCGGCGGCCTGACCGGGGTGATCCTCGCCTCGCCGCCGCTGGACTTCCACGTCACCGACTCGTACTTCGTCGTCGCCCACTTCCACTACGTCGTCTTCGGCACCGTGGTCTTCGCGATGTTCGCCGGCTTCCACTTCTGGTGGCCCAAGTTCACCGGGAAGATGCTCGACGAACGGCTCGGCAAGATCCACTTCTGGACGCTCTTCATCGGCTTCCACGGCACCTTCCTCGTCCAGCACTGGCTCGGGGCCGAGGGCATGCCCCGCCGCTACGCCGACTACCTGGCCGCCGACGGCTTCACGTTCCTGAACACCGTCTCCAGCATCGGCGCCTTCCTCCTCGGCATGTCCACCCTGCCGTTCCTGTACAACGTGTGGAAGTCCGCCCGCTACGGCAAGCCGGTCGAGGTCGACGACCCCTGGGGCTACGGCCGCTCCCTGGAGTGGGCCACCTCCTGCCCGCCGCCGCGGCACAACTTCCTCACCCTGCCCAAGATCCGCTCCGAGTCCCCCGCCTTCGACCTCCACCACCCCGACGTCGCCGCCATGGACCAGGAACTCAACGCCGGCCGCCGCGACGTCGTCGAGCCCGGCAAGGGAGTCGCGAAGCCGCTCGACGAGGGGCAGGCATGATGCGCCCGGCCAAGAAGGCAGGCGATCCGGCCGCCGCGGACGGCATCGCTCGCTGCGAGGACTTCCTGTCCTGGCACGCGGAGGCAGGCGACGCCCGGATCGCCGCGGGGGCCTTCGCCGACCGCATGCCGTGGCTGACCACCGGCCAGCGGGAGGAGGTGCTCCGGCTCTACGTCGCCGACCGCCTCGATCTGACCGGCGTGATACTGCGACGTCTCTCGCGGCGCGAGGGGGCTCTGCGGGACGCGTACGAGGAGCGCTACCGCAGCCTGCGGCAGCGACTGCTGTGCACGGTCGTCACCGTCGCCCTGCTGGCAGCGGCCGTCTGCGTCCCCGTGCCGCTCCTGGTGCTCCTGACCGGGGACTGAGCCCGGACCGGGGATGGTCCGGCGCCGTTCAGGCCGCGTCGGACCACCCCCGGGACAGGCCCAGGCGCAGGGTCAGGGCGTCGCGGTGCAGGACGGCCACGGGTTCGAGCAGGTCGGGATGCCGGAGCAGCGCCGCGGCCCTCAGGTCGGTGTCGTCGGGCGAGAGCAGGCGGCGGAAGTCGAACGCGAGCCCTGCCATGTGCTCCCGGTGCGCCACGAGGGCCACCGCCTCCTGCGCCAGGTCGGGTCGGCCGAGCAGGCACGCCGCCCAACTCGCCACCACCTCGTCGACCCAGGACCGCCAGGCCGACTCCTCCTCGCCGGCCCATTCGACTGCGCCCACCAACCGGTCCAGGCGCCCCGAGCCTCCTGGACCGGCCATGGTGACGAGCGCGGCCTCCGTCGTCGTGGGGTACCGCAGCCACGCCGCGACGGTGACTGCCTGCCGGGCCTGGGCCTCGGCCAGGGCGGCTCCGAGGACACCGCCGGCGTGGGGGTAGGAACGCAGGAGCCACTGCGTCGTGGCGGTCGTGACGGGGGTGAGGTCGGCACCCATTGACTGCTCCTTCGGCGTGGCGGGCACGCCGACTGAAAGCATCAGGGCGCCCTTCGCTGAAGGAAATCTACAACCTCACCCAAACAGGTGAAAATGGCGCGTGTCACATTGCTACAGGTCACATCGCCTTAAGTCACCACATGGGGCGTCTCGCCGGACGGAAGCCGGACCGCACCCTCGCGGCGCCGCACAGCGGCGGCGCCTTCGAGTGCCTACGAGGACAGGGCGACGATCATGGCGATCACGCCCGCGACGAAGACGGCGACCACGCAGAGGATCAGCACCAGGGGGGTGAAACCCCACGCGTTGTGCAGTTCCGGGCGCTCAGGCAGGGAGATCCCTTCTGTCGTGCTGCTCTCCGCCGGAGGCGTCTCCGTGGGCGGCACCTTGTGTTCGGCGTGTTCGGTGCCGCCATAAGGGGCGGAACGGTTGCCGGTGGGCGGCGTACTCATGGCGCACCTCCCTGAGGACGGTCCCCCCATCTTCTGTGCGGCTGCCCCGCGGGACGGGACGGAAACGGGCGCGACCGGGGTCGGCCGAGGTCGTCCGCCATGTGCTCAGCCCAGAACGTCGGCGGCCACGCGCAGGTCCGCGACCAGCCCCGCGTACATCTCCTCGCGGTTGTCGCCGGCGCGCAGCACGGCGGAGGGGTGGACCGTGGCGACGATATGAGCGCCGTCGATCGGTACGCCAGGGGTGAGAAGTCTCCCGCGCTGCCTTGTGACCCGGAATTCGGGCCCCATCAAAGCCTTCGCCGCGGTCGCGCCGAGGGCCACGACGACCCGCGGGGCTATCCGCTCCAGTTCCGCGTCCAGCCACGGCTTGCAGGCGCTCACCTCGCGCAGCGAGGGCTGCTTGTGGATCCGCCGCTTGCCGCCCTCGGGGACGGTGAACTTGAAGTGCTTGACGGCGTTGGTCACATAGGCGTCGCCCGGGTCGATCCCAGCCTCCTCCATCGCCTTGTGCAGGATTCTTCCGGCCGGGCCGACGAAGGGGCGGCCCTGCCGGTCCTCGTGGTCCCCCGGCTGCTCGCCCACCAGGACGACACTCGCTGAGGGCTCGCCCTGCCCGAAGACGGTCCGGGTGGCATCCGCGTACAGCGGGCAGCCGTGGCAGCGGGCGGCCGCGCTGCTGAGTGCCGCGAGGTCGGCGTCTTCGGGGACGTAGGGCGAGGCGTCGTAGTCCGCCATGCCGTGCGCCTACCCCGCGGCCCGGCGCGAAAGCCACGGGCACGCGCTCGTGTGCCGTCTGCGGCGGGTTTCGCGGCGGGCTCTGCGCCGGGCTCAGCTCTGGGCGAGCCGGACCTCGACCTGTCCGTCGGCCGATATCCGGCAGTCGAACCGCGGCTGCGGCGCGGTCGCCGGTCCCTGCACATTGGCGCCGTCCGAGAGCCGGAACTGGCTGCCGTGCCAGGGGCACTCGATGCAGCCTTCCAGCACCTTTCCCTCGTGCAGGGGGCCGTCCATGTGGTTGCAGCGGCCGGCCAGTGCGTGGAAGCGCCCGTCGTACTCCCGGACCACGACCACCGCCGCCTCATCGGCCATGCGCTGCACGGGCTCGCCGACCGGGAAGTCCTCCGGCACCCCGACGCGGTGCCAGCCCGGCTCGACCAGCACGGGCACCGCCTCCGCATGGTTCACGCCCGCGCCCTGCCGGTAGGCGAGGTGGCCGCCCAGCACACCACCCGCGGTGGCGAGGGCCATGCCGCCGAAACCGAGGGCCCGGCCGAGCACGGGCCGGCCCCTGTAGCGGTGGACGAGGGAAGCGGTGTACGTCGCGACGGCGGCGACGTTGGCGGCCGCGTGCACCAGGCCCACGCGGGCCTGGCGGGGGCGCTGCTCCGCCCAGTCCACCCAGCCGGCCAGCGCCGCGGGCCCGGCCGCGGCCAGACCCACCGCCACCAGGCGGCGGGCGGCGCGGCTCTCGCCGGGCAGCAGGTCGAGTATCCCGGCACAGGTCCAGGCGCCGATCGGCACCTGGACCAGCACAGGATGCAGGGGGTGGCCGAGCCACAGGCCGCGCAATGCGTCGCGCCCCTTGCCCAGGGGCAGCGCGCGCACCGCCCGGCGGACGCCCGTGGCGGCCGTGTCGAGCCACTCCTGGCCTTCCAGGGCGTCGATCGCGGCGGGCAGCGGACCGTTCGGGGAGTCCCGCTTTTCGCTCGTATGCCTCATAAGCCTCATAAGGAGCGGCTTACCGTCACACCCCGGGGCAAACCCGGCACTGTCGCTGCCGCCGTCTCGGACGGCCGCTCCCCCTGCCACGCACGCCGCCCTCGGCCGTCCTCGGCGTGCGTGCGGACCCTCACTCGGGGTCGGGTGTGCGCAGCGCGAGGAAGGCGACGTCGTCGTCGTTGTCCTGAGGACGGACCCGGTCGAGCAGCGCGTCGCTGAACGCGTCCAGGGGACGCCGGGCCAGGCCGGCGGCGTGCCTGCGGAGCAGCTCGAGGCCGTCATCGATGGGGTGCCGCGTGGACTCGACCAGTCCGTCGGTATAGAGCACCAGCGTGGACCGCGGGGGCAGGGTGACGACGGCGTCCTCGCGCGGCCTTCCCGCGCCGGTGCCGAGCAGGATGCCGTGGCCCTCGGTGAGGAAGCGGCTCCGGCCGTCGCAGTCCACCAGCAGAGGCGGCGGGTGGCCGGCGTTGGTCCACCTCAGTCGCCACAGGCCGTCCTCCGCGCTGGTGAGCCGCGCGAGCAGCATGGTCGCCATCGGCACCTGGGCGATGTGCATGAGGGCCTGGTCGAGCCGGCTGACCACATCGCAGGGCGACTCCGGCTGTGTCCAGGCAAAGGCCCGCAACATGTTGCGGACCTGGGCCATGCCACCGGCCGCGTCGAGGTCGTGTCCGACGACGTCGCCTATGGCGAGAGCGGTCGCGCCGTCGGCGAGCGGGAAGGCGTCGTACCAGTCACCGCCGACCTGCGATGCCTGGGGGGCCGCCACGTACCGGGCCGTCAGCGACAGACCGGGGATGGTGGGCATCTGGGGCAGCAGATGCCTCTGCATCGTCTCGGACACCTTGCGCTGCCGCTGGTAGAGGCGCGCGTTGTCCAGCGCCAGGCCCGCCCGCCGGGTGATGTCCTCCAGGAGAGGCAGGTCGGCCGCCGTGAAGGGGTCCGGGCGCGCGGAACGGCCGAGGGTGAGCGCTCCGAGCACGTCCCGCGGGCCGCGGATCGGGGCGATGGCCGCGGAGTGCATACCGGTCGCCTCGAAGAGCCGGTGCTGCTCGACGGCGATACCGGAGTCCGGTGGCCCCTGGTACGTGGAGGGGCACGCGACGCTGGAGGCCGCGCCGCGCAGCGCACGGGACAGCGGCATCGGGGACTCCTGGGGCAGGGGGGGCATCGGCCCCTGGAGGTCGCCGCGCTGCACCAGGACCCCGTCCTTGTGCTGCACGACCAGTGCCCGCCGCACCTCGTCGTTCTCGGTGAGCAGGTCGACGACGGCCCAGTCCGCCAGCAGGGGCACGGTCAGCACGGCCAGCCGGTGCAACGCCTCCTCCACGTCGAGGGTCGAGGTGAGCCGGGTGGTGGTATCCGCCAGCAGGGCGAGGCGGTCGAGTTCGGTCAGGGTGCCGGGGCGCGCCTCCCCTTCCTCCCGCTCCGGAGCGTCCTGCCGCTGGTGGAGCAGCACCAGGGCTCCGGGCCGTCCCGGACCGAGGACATAGGGCGTCATGAACCAGGACAGTCCGATGAGGCTGCCGTCGGCGCGGGCGAACCACCCCACGTCGCTCTGATTCGTCCGCCCCGTGACGAGGGCGTCCCGCAACTCGCAGCGAGAGTGCGGCACAGCACCGCCGTGCATGTCGCGGTGCAGCAGGTCGTGGGCGTTTCGGCCGAGGAGTTCCGCGCCCGACCGACCCAGGAGCCGCTCGACGGCGCTGTTGACCGCGACGATCACTCCGTCGCCGTCCACCACATAGGCGGGGGCCAGCACAGCGTCCAGCAGGCCGCCCTGCGCGGCCCCGGGTCCGGCCGGGACGGGCGGTCCGGTGTCCGGTACAACGGCGTCCATGCTCTCCAGTCCTCGGGGCGGAACCTCGGTCTCTTGGCTTACCCAGGCACCAGCATCCCATGCGGCGCGCCGGCCCCTGGCCGCCGTGTGGCACGTCTCGAGTCCGGCGGAGCCGCGGCGGCGCGACGGTCCGAGCGTGGCGGTCACCCGTCTCCGGCGTCCACGTGGACGTCGCACCCGGTCCCGCGCCCCGCCCAGGGTGCCCTGCCGGGCCGGGACCGGACCACGGGACGGGACGAACCGCGTTTGCCCACCCGCCATGGGGTACAAGCGCTCCATGTGGCTTTTGTGCCCACCGGGGGTCTATTGCCCCCAGGACGACACGCTTCTGCTGGAAGACGCGCTGAAGCGGGAGACCCTCGCGGCGGATGCCGCCGTCCTCGACCTGGGGACGGGCACCGGCGCGCTGGCCCTGACCGCCATCGAGCACGGCGCGGCCCAGGTGACCGCGGTCGACGCCTCCTTCGGCGCGGTGCTCACCGCATGGCTCAACGCCCGGCTCAACGGGCGGCGTGTGAAGGTGCTGCGCGGCGATCTCACGGCCCCCGTCACGGATCGCCACTTCGACCTGATCATGGCCAATCCGCCCTATGTGCCGTCTCCGCGCGCCCGCCCGCCCACCCGGGGACGCGCCCTGGCGTGGGACGCGGGTGCGGACGGCCGGGTGCTGCTGGACCGGATCTGCTCCGACGCGCCACCGCTGCTCACACCGGGCGGCGTCCTGCTGATGGTCCACTCGGGCCTGTGCGGGGTGGAGCGCACCCTGGGCCGGCTGCGACACGCCGGACTGCGGGCGGTGGTCACCGAGCGCCGGTACATCCCGTTCGGGCCGGTGCTGCGCGCCCGGGCGCGGTGGTTGGAGGCGCGCGGGCTTATAGCCCCGGGCGAGGAGAAGGAAGAGCTGGTGGTGGTCCGTGCCGAACGCGAGCGATGAGCCGTACCCGACGAGGGTGACGCTCACCAGGGACGGCCCGATCCTGATCGAGGGCCCCGTCGAGGTCGTCCTGGACGACGGACGGGTCGTGCGTTCCGACCGTTTCGTCGTGGCCCTCTGCGCCTGCCGGCGCAGCCGCACGTACCCCTGGTGCGACACCAGCCACCGTCGGCGCACCGCCGCGTCCAAGCGGCGTGAGGGCGGGACCGGTGAGCGGCAGCCATCGTCCACACGGAACCGGCAGTCGGCCGGCTGACCCCGGGGCAGCCCGCGCCGGTCACCGCGCGGGCGCTGAGGGATGGTCGGCCGCCGCCGCCCCCGTGCCCGGTAGTCTCAGCGCGAGCAGACCGCGGGAGCACAGCTCCCGTACGACGAGACACAGCACGTCGCCCTCGTCCACTCCGCGCTCCCACGGCGATCGCGGGTCGGGCTGGGCGTCCACGGGCGACGTCTCCCGTGGACGCGGGACTCGGGCCGTCTCGTCACGGAGATCCTCAGCGCACTCCCGCGATATCGGCACCGTGGCCACCGCCTTGATGGGACATACGGGTGACGGGCCCCGGCCGCGCCCCTTGGCGCGCCGCCCGGGCGACGCGGACGTCATGGCACCATCAGGACCTTGACGGCGCCGTCCGCCTTCTTCTGGAACATGTCGTAGGCCTGCGGGGCCTCCTCCAGCGGGACGTGGTGCGTGGCGAAGCCGTCCACGCCCAGAGGGTCCTCGTCGGTGAGCAGGGGGAGGATCTCGTCGGTCCACCTGCGGACGTTCGCCTGCCCCATACGCAGCTGGATCTGCTTGTCGAAGAGCGTGAGCATCGGCAGCGGGTCGGTCATGCCGCCGTAGACGCCGCTGACCGAGATCGTGCCGCCGCGCCGGACCAGCTCGATGGCCAGGTGCAGCGCCCCGAGGCGGTCGACGCCGACGCTCTGCATCAGCTTGGCCGCCCACGGACGCGGGAGCAGCCCGGCGGACTGCTGGACGGCCTTGCCCAGGGGGCTGCCGTGAGCCTCGGTGCCCACGGCGTCGATGACGGCGTCCGGGCCGCGGCCGTCGGTGGCGTCCCGGACGGCCTTGACGAGCTCTTCCTGGTCCTCGTACTCGTCGAGGCTGAAGACCTGCGCCCCGTCGTGGCGCGCCCGGGTCAGCCGTTCCGGTACGAAGTCGATGCCGATGACCTTGCCCGCGCCCAGGTGGCGGGCGACGCGGCAGCACATGTCCCCGATCGGCCCCAGGCCCAGGACGGCCACACTGCCGCCCTCGGGGAAGTCCGCGTACTTCACCGCCTGCCAGGCGGTGGGAAGGACGTCGGAGAGGTAGACGAAGCGGTCGTCGGCCGGTCCGTCCGGCACCTTGATCGGCCCGAACTGGGCCTGCGGAACACGCAGGTACTCGGCCTGGGCGCCGGGGACGCGTCCGTACAGCTTGGTGTAGCCGAAGAGCCGCGCGCCGCACCCGTACTCGGTGACCTGGGTGGTCTCGCACTGCGTGGGCAGCCCTTGACGGCACATGTAGCAGGTGCCGCAGGCGATCTGGAACGGCACCACGACGCGGTCGCCCGGCCGGAGGCCGTCCACCTCCGCGCCGGTTTCCTCGACCACGCCCATGGGTTCGTGCCCGAGGATGTCGCCGGGCGTCATGAACGGCGCGAGGACCTCGTAGAGGTGCAGGTCCGAACCGCACAGGCCGGTCGACGTGATGCGCACCAGCGCGTCGGTCGGCTCCTCGATCCGGGGGTCGGGCACGGTCTCGACGCGTACGTCGCGCTTGCCGTGCCACACGGTGGCCCGCATGTCGATCACTTCCTTGCGCTCGTCTTTTCACGGCAGGACCATCGGGTACCCATGGGGCCGCCGGTGAACCGCGCGCCCGCCGAATGGGGCGGGCGATCAAGCCGCCGCAGGCGTTAGAGACCGGGCGCGCGGGGCACGCGTGAAGGGGGCGCCGAAGCGGAGTGTCGCGGGCCCGCCTTGCGGCGCCCGGCACGGCGAGCAGGCAGGCGTACGGACGCGGGCCGTCTGTCCCCGGCCGGAACGCCCGCCGGCGGCGCCGGCAGAGAGCCGAAGCCGACAGAAAGGCGGATCCCCATGTCCGGCAAAGTGTCCGACCATGTTCTGCGGCGGCTGCGGGAATGGGGGGTCGAGCATGTCTTCGCGTATCCGGGCGACGGAATCAACGGACTGCTCGCCGCCTGGGGACGGGCCGAGGACAGGCCCCGGTTCGTGCAGGCCCGCCACGAGGAGATGGCCGCCTTCGAGGCGGTCGGCTACGCCAAGTTCTCCGGCCGGGTCGGCGTCTGCGCGGCCACCTCCGGCCCCGGCGCCATCCACCTGCTCAACGGGCTGTACGACGCAAAACTCGACCACGTGCCGGTGGTGGCGATCGTCGGGCAGACCGACCGCAGTGCCATGGGCGGCTCCTACCAGCAGGAAGTGGACCTGCTGAGCCTGTTCAAGGACGTCGCCTCGGAGTACGTCGAGATGGTGACCGTCCCCGAGCAGCTGCCCAACGTCATCGACCGTGCCCTGCGGGTGGCGGCCGCGCGCCGCACCGTCACCGCCGTGATCATCCCGGCCGACGTCCAGGAACTCGACTACTCCCCGCCCGAGCACGCGTTCAAGATGGTGCCCTCCAGCCTCGGCATGTCCTCCTCCGCCCCTGTGCCCGACGACGCCGACCTCGACCGGGCGGCCGAGGTCCTCAACGCGGGCGAGAAGGTGGCGATACTGATCGGCCAGGGCGCGCGCGGCGCGCGGCCGGAGGTGGAGCGGCTGGCCGACACGCTCGCCGCCGGAGTGGCGAAGGCACTGCTCGGCAAGGACGTCCTCTCCGACGAACTGCCCTATGCCACGGGGGCGATCGGGCTGCTCGGCACACGGCCCAGCTACGAGCTGATGCGGGACTGCGACACCCTGCTGGTCCTCGGCTCCAGCTTCCCCTACACGCAGTTCCTGCCGGAGTTCGGCACGGCCCGCGCGGTGCAGATCGACGTCGACCCGTTCATGGTGGGGCTGCGCTACCCGTTCGAGGTGAATCTGGTCGGCGACGCCAAGGCGACGCTGACGCGGCTGCTGCCGCGGCTGGAGCGCAAGAAGCACGGCAGTTGGCGGAAGAAGATCGAGAAGGACACGGCCCGCTGGTGGGAGGTCATGGAACGGCGGGCCGGCGTGGCGGCGGAGCCCGTCAACCCCGAGTTCGTGGTGCACGCTCTGGACGCCCTCCTGCCCGAGGACGTCATCCTGGCCGCCGACTCCGGTTCCGCGGCCAACTGGTACGCCCGGCACCTGCGGATGCGCGGCGGCATGCGCGGTTCGCTGTCCGGCACGCTCGCCACCATGGGGCCCGGAGTGCCGTACGTGATCGGCGCGAAGTTCGCCCATCCCGACCGGCCGGCGATCGCCCTGGTCGGCGACGGCGCGATGCAGATGAACGGGATGGCCGAACTCATCACCGCCGCCAAGTACTACCGCGACTGGACTGATCCGCGACTGGTCGTCGCCGTCCTCAACAACGGCGACCTCAACCAGGTGACCTGGGAAATGCGCGCCCTGTCCGGCGCTCCGCAGTTCCTGCCCTCACAGGACCTGCCCGACGTCCCTTACGCGGACTTCGCCCGCTCCATCGGCCTGGACGGCCTGCGCGTGGAGAAACCCGACGAGGTCGAGGACTCGTGGCGGCGGGCGCTGGCCGCGGACCGGCCCTTCGTCCTGGACTTCCGCACCGACCCCGCGGTCCCGCCGATCCCGCCGCACGCCACGCTCGACCAGATCGAGGCGGCGAGCGCCTCCATGCTCAAGGGGGACTCCGACCGCGCCGCCATGATCCGGCAGGGCTTCAAGGCGAAGGTCCAGGAGATGCTTCCCGGGCGGGGACGCCACGGGCACGGCGAGGAGTGAGTCCGACCGGCGCCGACCTCCGGCACACCGAGGCATCGGTGTGCCGGCGGTGACCGGCGTCAGCGGTGGGAGCGCTTACGCGCTGGAGGCCGCCGCCCCGCGCCCACCTGCACGCCGCCGCGGTCAGGCGGGGTTGCGGCGGGTCCACCACACGGCCAGGGCGACGAGCACGGCGCCCAGCGCCACACACACGCCCGTCGTCGTCCACTGCAGCGGCCACAGGTGCGACGCGGGGTGGTACTCCGCCCAGCCGCCGGAGATGCCGCGGGAAGCCAGGCACTGCTTGATGTTGTCGTAGGCGTAGCAGTCGAAGGGCAGTGCCACGCGGTGCCCGTCCGTGGACAGCGAGCCCGACGCGATCACCCAGGCGCCGTCGGGCACCGGCGCCTCGGCGACGTGCTGCACGTTCACCGTACGAACGGGCACCAGGTGCGGCCGGACCGCCTCGAGGAGGGCGAACAGCCCGGCGCCGAAGGCGAGCGTGGCGCCCATGGCCAGGACGGTGCGGCGCAGGACGAGCCCGAGGGTCGCCCCCAGGAGGTACAGCAGGACGCTCAGGCCCACCACGACGGGCCCCACACCGTAGAACGGGTACCACCAGAACCAGGAGAACGCCGCGCCCATCCCCTCGGCGACCGGGTGCCACCACCAGGTCATGGCGGCGGCGACGACACCGCTGACGACGACCGTCATGGCGAGCGGCACGCCCAGCTTCGCCGCGAACCAGCGCATGCGGGTCACCGACTGGGTGACGACCGTGCGGTACGTTCCCGACTCCATCTCCTGCGCGAACTGCGGAGCGCCGAGGAAGAGGCCGAAGAGGAACGGGAGCAGCAGCATCGCCTGGAGCGGCCGCCGTATCGGACGCTGGTACTGCTTCCCGAAGGTGTTGATGCGGCGGGAGCACTCCTGGGTGAGCTGGTCGCCGCCCTCGCACGCCTGAAGGTGCTGGACCGCCGCGGCCACGTGGTGGTGCTGGACGAGGGCGTACACCGCGACGGCGGCCGCGAAGGCCAGTCCTGTCCAGAAGGCGATGCGGTTCTGCCGCCAGGCCAGCCAGATCAGTCCGCGCAGTCGCGGACCGCGGCGGACGGCGGTGCGGGGACGGACGGTCGCGGTGCTCATGCGGACACCTCGATGTCGTCGGTGATCTGTGCGCTGGGGGTGAGGAGGGCGGGCGCGTCGGGCGTCCGGAGGTAGCCGAGGACGAGTTCCTCGAGGGTGGGGGGTCGGTGCTCCGAACCGGCCGGGGAGGGGTGAGGGGCCCGGACGAGCGCGCTGAGGCTGCCGCCGTCGGCGTTCGAGGTCGCGATGACCTGGTGGCCCTCCAGGTCCAGCTTCTCCCCGGGCCGCGCGGTGAGCTGCCGGTGCTCGGCGAGGAGGAGGTCCACCTCGCCGGCCAGCCGCACGGTTCCGTTGTTGACGAGCACGAGGTAGTCGCAGGCGTTCTCGAGCTCGGAGACCAGGTGCGAGGACATGACGACGGTCGAGCCGTTGCGCCGGGCCTCCGCCTGCAGGATGTCGGTCATCTGGTGGCGCACCAAGGGGTCGAGGTCGGCCATCGGCTCGTCCAGCAGCATCAGCCGGGGGCGCTTGCCCAGGGCGAGGGCGAAGGCGACGCGAGTGGCCTGCCCGCCGGAGAGGGTGCCGATCCGGGCGTCCATGGGGACCTGGCCGGCGTCGATGACGGACTCGGCGGTCTCGTGGTGCCAGGTGGGGTTGAGCTCACCGCCCATGCGCAGGACCTCGCTGACGCGGAAGCGCGGGTAGAGAGCCTTCTGCTGGCTGAGGAAGGCGGTGCTCTGGCGGGCCTCGACGCTGCCGGGCCGGTGTCCGGACAGGGTGATCGTGCCGGTGGTCGGCGTGATCAGGTCGGCGGCCAGGGACAGCAGGGTGGTCTTGCCCGCGCCGTTGGGGCCGACGAGACCGCACACACGGCCGGCCGGCAGGCGGAAGGAGGTGTCGCGCAGCGCCCATCCGCGGCGGTAGCGCCTGCCCAGCCCGACGGTCTCGATGGCGGGGACGTTGGGGGATGTGGTCATGACGTGGTGGTCCGGGTGCTCTTCCTGTGCGAGTCCGTCGTTCAGTGGTGGTGGGCGGCCGGATCGGCCGCGCCAGGGCGGCGGCGTGCGAACAGGGCGCACAGCCCGGCGCCCGCGACGACGAGCACCAGGTGGGGCAGTCCGGGGACGCTCACGGCGGCGCCCCACACGGCCACGTGGGCGAGGAACCGCTCGGCGAGCGGCACACCGCCCAGCAGGAGGAGCGCGACACCGGCGAGGCCGACGAGCAGCAGCGCGGGGCGCTGGGTGAGGGAGGGGGGTGAGAGGGGTTCTGTACGCGTGTGGCTCATGTCCCCGACGGTATGGGGCGGGCTGGGGCCCGTACTTCGGCAGAAAGTCTGTGTTCCACGGGTGACCGGAGGCACGGCAGGAGACGGCACCTATACCTTCGTCTATGGCGCGCGGCGCAGCCCGTGTCCCGCAGCGGTCGCCACCCGGCGGGTGCCCGGCACGCCTCCGGCGCACCCTGGAGGTGCGGCCCCGCTCCTGCTTGCCGGATCCGCCCTCGGGGCGGGGCCGCCCGGGCGGGTGTCGCCGGCCCCGCGCCGGGGCATGGCGCGGGGCCGGTCAGCAGCCGGTACAAGGGGGCGGGAAGGCGGGGCGACCGGTCAGCGGGGGGAGACGTAGCGGGAGCCGGGGCGCAGGCGCACGGCCCTGACGCGCCCTGGTGTGACGAGTCCGCCGTCCTGGCAGTCGGGGCACAGTTCGTGGCGGCCATTGTTGGTGACGACCGTCCCCCAGCCCAGACACGCACCGCAGTCACGTGCGAGGTCGACGTCGGCGCGGGGAGTGGGTCGGGTGGTTGCCTCGGCTCCTCGGGTCATGTGGCACCTCTCTGCACTACCTCTGAAGATTTTGCATGCTTATTAACCATAATGTCCGAAATTCATCCATACGGGGTCATACCTATCTCAAGCGGCGCGGTCGGCGCATGCCACGTCCCAGCGGCTGCAGCGCGGCGACGAGCGCCTCGCCGTCGGGAGCGAGCTCGTGGCGGGCCTGCACGGGAGTGCTGGGGATGACGTATCTCTCGATGAGGCCCCCGGCCTCGAGCTCCCTCAGGCGCTGGGCGAGCAGACGGTCGGAGATACCGGCGATGACGGCTCGGTACTCCCGAAGCGGCGCGCGCCCTCGGACGCCGCGACGTTTCCAGGGCGCGGTCGCAGGCGGCGCCGGCGGCCGGTGGCCCATCTGCTCAGGTGATCCGTTGGCCAACCTTCGAACGTAGCCGCAGGCGGTCGGGCGACGTGCCTGGTACCACCGTTACCAGGCAGGTTCTGTCCCCGGAGCCGGGAAGTGGCGGGGCCACGGCCGACGGGACGGCTCCCGCCCGGGCCCGGCCCCGAGCCTGGCACGTTCGGGCCCTACAGGCGGATCGCTGCCGCCACCGGCAGATGGTCACTGCCGTCGGCGGGGAGGGTCCAGGCCGAGCGCGGTTGCATGCCGCGCACCAGGATGTGGTCGATGCGGGCCACGGGAAAGGCCGCCGGCCAGCTCCCGCCGTTCCCGGACCCGCCGTTGCCGGACCCGCCGCGTCCACGGCTCCCGCCGTATGCCGTGGCCATCACCAGCAGGGTCAGGACGATCAAGGTGACCAAGGCGACGACACCGGCTGCGATCGGCACGGGCACCCGCCGGCGGCCGGGTGACCCGCGCCATGGCCCGGTCAGTACGGCGGGCTGCCGCCGAGGACGTCCGGTGTCCGGCTCGGGGTGGTCGAACACTGAGCGCATGAGCGGGGCACCTCCACGGGGAACGGCGTGGCTGTCACGCACACCGCCCACCCTGGGGGTCGCCGATGTCGGCCCCGCGGTGATTGTGTCTCCGCCGCCGCTCAGTCGGTCATCCGCCGTGTATCGACCGCTCACCCGGTCCTCCGCCGCGCATCACGCCGCCCCGTGCGTGCAGGCACCGCCGCGCGGCGGCCCCGCGGTGCCTCCGCGCGCCGCGGGCAGCCGGAGCGTGGCGACGGCGCCGCCGCCGGGTGCGTTGGCGAAGGACAGCGACGCGCCGATGACGCGTGCCTGCCCGAGCGCTATGGTCAACCCCAGGCCGTGGCCCCGCCCGCGCTCCGACGCCCCGGTGCGGAACCGCTGGGGCCCGTCCGCGAGCAGCTCACGCGGGAAGCCAGGGCCGTGGTCCCGCACGGTCACAGTGGCGCCCGCCACCGCGACCTCGACGGGTGCGCCGCCGTGGCGGTGGGCGTTGACGACCAGGTTGGCCACGATCCGGTCGACCCGGCGGGGGTCGGTGCTGACAGACCCGGCGCCGTCCGCGTCGAACCGCGTCGGCAGTCCGATGCGGGCCAACAGGTCCTCGACGACCGCGCCCAGCGGAACCGGCCTGAGTTCGGCCCGCTCGGCGCCCGCGTCCAGCCGGGAGATCTCCAGCAGTTCCTCCACCAGGGCTCGCAGTACCCCCACCCGGTCCCGGACGAGGTCGGCGGCCTCCCCCTCGGGCAGCAGCCCGCTCGCGGTCACCAGGCCCATCAGCGGGGTGCGCAGTTCATGGGCGACGTCGGCGGTGAAGCGCTGCTCGGCCGTCAGCCGCCCGAGCAGGCTGTCGGCCATCGAGTCCACGGTTGCGGAAATCTCGGTGATCTCGTCGCCGCCACGGCCGGCGGGGTGGCCGCCTGCGGTCCGCGCGGCGAGGTCACCGGCCGCGATGCGGCGCGCGGTTCGCGCCACGCGCCGCAGCCTGCGGTGCGGAAGCTCCGCCGCCAGCACCGTCAACGGGAGGACGACGGCCAGCACGACCAGGGAGTACTTCCACATGTGCCGGTCGAGGGCGCGCCGGGTGAGCAGGTCGGACGTCATGTCGGTCGGCAGCGCCACCGGTCGGCCCTCGTACATCCGCGCCGCCCACATCTGCGGATGGTCCCCGCCGCCGTCACCCTCGTACCAGGTGGCGTGCCGGATGCCCGGCCCCTGCGCGTGGCGCACCGCGTCCAGCAGCGGCCCGGGCACCGCGTCGGGCGCCGTCACCAGCCCGACGGGCGGAACGCCGTCCCGCCCGTAGTCCTCCAGGGCCCGGTCGAGCTGCGCGACGGCCTTCGCGCCGCCGTCGTTCATCGACCGCGCCAGTGTGCTGCGGTGGACCAGCACCCCGACGGTCAGCGCCACGGCACAGCAGGCCACCGTGACGAGAAGGGCGATCTTCCAGCGGAGCGAACGCCAGTTGAGCAGGTCGCGTACGGTCTCCATCTCAGCGCCGCAACTTGTATCCGAAGCCGCGGACCGTCTCGATCCGTTCGGCTCCGACCTTCTTCCGGAGCCGCTGCACGCAGAGGTCGACCACCCGGCTGTCGCCGTCCCAGCCGTAGTCCCACACATTGCGCAGCAGTGTGTTCCGGTCCAGCACGACACCGGGGTTCGCGGCGAACTCCAGCAGCAGCCGCAGTTCGGTGGGCGCGAGCGCGACGGGTGCGCCCGCCCGGGACACCTCGAGGCCCGCGGTGTCGATGGTCAGGTCGCCGAAGACGAGCCGTGCGGGGTCGTCCGGCCGCTCCGGCCGGGCCGCCGGTTCCGGAGCGGGTCCGGGGGCGGCCGCGGCGGAGCCCGTGGCAGCCGCCGCGGGGCCGGGGGCGAAGCTCGCCCGCCGCATGAGGGAGCGGATCCGGGCCACCAGGACGGCGGTGTCCACGGGTTTGACCACGTAGTCGTCGGCGCCCGCCTCCAGGCCCGAGACCACGTCCAGGGCGTCGCCGCGCGCGGACATCATCAGGATCGGGTCCATGCTGGTCTCCCGGATCCGGCGGCACAGCCCGATGCCGTCCAGGCCCGGCAGCATCACGTCCAGCAGGATCAGGTCGTGGCGCGCCTCCCGGAACATCTCGAGTCCGGTCAGGCCGTCGGCGGCCGAGACGACGCGGTAGCCGTAGCGTTCCAGCGCCATGGTGACCGACCGCCGGATCACCTCGTCGTCCTCCACGAGCAGGACGGCCACGGCGGCGGGGGCCGCCGCCTCCTCAGTCACGGAAACCGGCATGTCTTCCCATCGGACGCGTGTACACAACCTCCCCATGATGCGCGAGGCGGTTCCGCAGCGGGCATCCGAGGCCGCTCGGTCGTGCGTCGATCGTGTATCAGCGCGCGCTCCCGACCGCGGCGGCCCCGACCCGGTGGGCGTGCTTCACGGCACGTGCGGCCCGGTCACGAAGCGCCCCTTCTTGTCGTAGGGCCAGGCGTTGGCGACGCATCCGTGCAGGCCCTTGATCTGCTGCATCATCACCGGGGCCAGCTGTCCGGGGCCGGCGCAGGTCGAGTGCGTGTACTGCAGGAAGTGCCCCATCTCGTGGTTGATGATCAGCGCCCGGTAGTCGTGGATCGGTCCGTCGAACATGGGCGAGCCCTCGACCCAGCGCTTGAGGTTCACCACGACGCCGCCGGGGACCTCGCAGTTGTACTCGCCCTGGGTGTCCTGGTGGATGCCTTCCCAGCACAGGGCGTCCGCTGTCCCCGGGGTCGCGATCCGGAACGTGAGGTCATGCGGCTGTCCGGCCCCGACGAGCTGGAACGCGAAAGCCGGGTTGCGGCTCCAGCCCCGGGCGGCGGCGAGGATGTCGGCGATCTCGGCGGCCGCCTGGTCGGGTGAGATGTCCAGACCGGTCTCGACCTTCACCACATACCGGAGCGGACGCGGACCCCGGCCGACCTTCTCGCCGCTCGCCTGCGCGGTGACGAACGAGCCGCTTCCCGTCGCGGGCACATCGATCTTCGTCGGCGTCGGTTTCACGGTGGGCGTCGGCGTGGGCGTGGGTGTCGGTGTCGGGGTGCGTGTCGGCGGGGAGGTGACGGGCACCGCACCCCGCGCCTGCCCCGCACCACTGTCGGCCTCGCCGCGCCCGTCGCCCAGGAAGAACGCCACGGACCCGAGGAGTCCGGTGAGCACCAGCGCGCCGACCAGGTAGCTCCGGCCCCGGCGGCGCTGACGGCGTCTGCGACGGGAGGAGCGGTGGCGTCCGGCGCGGTGGGTAGCGTGCATGGCAACCCAAGCTGGTCATCTCAAATGATCGCCGTGAGGCAGCGCAATAACGAACGGATAACGAGCCCCTTGCGGCAGCCTACGCACGGGAAGTCAGCCGCGCACCCCGCGTATGACCCTTCTGTAACAGCTCGCGGGAGGGCCCCCGTCCGGGCCGGTCGCCGATCCTCGCCTGCTTAGACTGGCGAGGTGCCACGAGTCCTTATTGTCGAAGACGACCCAGATATCCGTAAGGCCGTCCAACTGGGACTGCGCCACCAAGGGCACGAGGTCTTCGCCGCCCCCACGGGCGAAGACGGGCTGCGACAGCTCCACCCCTTCCGTCCGGACGTCGTCGTCCTCGACCTCATGCTGCCGGGGATATCCGGTCTCGACGTGTGCCGGCGCATACGTGAGCGGGACCAGGTGCCGATCATCATGGTCACCGCGAAGGGCGACGACATCGACGTCGTCGTGGGGCTGGAGGCCGGCGCGGACGACTACGTCGTCAAGCCGGTGCAGGCGCGGGTCCTGGACGCACGCATACGCGCCGTACTGCGCAGGCACGACGCGTCGGCCCCCGACACCGTCCGGCCCCGGGCGGAGTCGCACGGGGAGCTGATGATCGACCGCGCCGGGCTCGTGGTGACGCACCGGGGTGAGAACGTGGCACTCGCCCCCTCCGAACTGCGGCTGCTGCTGACCCTGTCGGCCTCGCCCGGACAGGTCTTCAGCCGCCAGCAGCTGCTGGAGGCGGTCTGGGAGCACAGCTACTACGGCGACATCCGGCTCGTGGACGCCTGTGTGAAGCGACTGCGCGGCAAGCTCGGCGGCGCCCCCCGGTACGTCCAGACCGTCCGCGGCTTCGGCTACCGCTTCGGGACCACGTGAGCCGCCGTGGAACCGTACGGTCGCGCAGGTCCTCACGCGGGTGGGAGGACGTCGCGGCCGAGCGGCACGATCAGCCCGGGCACCGCCCCGGGTGGAGGCGCTTCCACCGGGCGGCACTGGCGAAACTCCCGCTCCCGCTGCGCGGCCTGCGCTTCCGTCTGGTCGTGGCCTTCGTCCTGGTGACCATGGCCGGCGCCCTGAGCACCGGAGCCGTGACCTTCCGCGAGGCCCGCACGGGGGTGCTGCAGCAGAGCCAGGACGCCGTGATCCGGCAGTTCCGGGCCGGCGTCAACGACCAGGCGCCCACGATCCCCCTGCCGCCGGACCAGTCGGACCTGGACGCTGCGGTGAGCCAGGTGCTCAGCTCCAACCAGTCGCAGGGGTGGCGGGTCCTGGCGACGTACGGCAGCCTCCGCGCCTCCGCGCCGAGTACCGACTTCGACAAGCTCACCCCGGAACTGCGCCGGTCCGTGGCGACCAAGCGCGCCGCGGTGTTCCAGCGGGTGAACGACGGCGGGCGCCCCTGGCTCGTCGTCGGAATGCCGGTCACCTACGACGACGGCGGGAAGCAATTCGGCTTCTCCGGGCTCGTGATGTACCTGGTCGTGCCGCAGGATACCGAACAGGCCTATGTCAAGGCGATGGTCAGCGCCATCGAGCACGCCACACTGGTCGCGCTGGCCCTGGCCGTCGTCCTGGCGCTGGTGGCCGCGAGCGGCGTGCTCCGTCCGGTGCGGGCCCTGCGCGGGGCGACGCGCCGGATGGCCGAGGGACACCTCGACGTCCGTCTGGCCGTCAACGGATCCGACGAACTGGCCGACCTCTCGCAGTCCTTCAACCACACGGCGGCAGCGCTCGAACGGTCGGTCGCGGAGTTGCGCCGCATGGAGGCCCAGGCACGCCGCTTCGTCGCGGACGTCTCCCACGAACTGCGCACGCCGCTGGCGGCGATGTCGGCGGTCACCGACGTCCTGGACGAGAACGCGCTGCGGCTGGACCGGGAGACCGGCGAGGCGCTGCGGCTCATCAGCGAGGGGACCAGCCGACTGAGCGTGCTGGTGAACGACCTGATGGAGATCTCCCGGTTCGACGCGGGCGCGGCCGAACTCAACGTCGACGAGATCGACCTGGCGGACTTCGCGCAGCACACCCTGGCCGCCCGGGGGTGGCAGGGCCGGGTGGAGACCCGCCTGCCCGCGCCCGGCGCGCTCCGGGCGCGGGTCGATCCTCGCCGGCTCGACGTGGTGCTCGCCAATCTGGTCGGCAACGCCCTGCGGCACGGGGAGCCGCCGGTGCGGCTGGGCATGAGCATGCGGGAGGAGCCCGCGGGCGCGGCGTGGGCCGTCATCGAGGTGTCCGACAACGGGCCGGGGATAGCCGAGGAAGCCATGCCGCACATCTTCGAACGCTTCTACAAGGCGAGCAGCTCGCGCACCAGGAGCGAGAGCAGCGGGCTGGGCCTGGCCATCACGGCGGAGAACGTGCGCCTGCACGGCGGCCGGGTCGCTGCGGCCAACCTGCCCTGGGGCGGCGCGGTGTTCACGGTCGAACTCCCGCTGCACCGCGACTCCGCCGCCGCGGCAACCGGTGAGCACACCGTCGGCGGCGGCGCCGGTGCCGGCGGGAGTGCCCGGTGAAGCGGGCGCGGCTGGCGGCGCTCGTGACGGGGCTGACCGCCGCGACGACGCTGACGGCCTGCGGGGTCCCCCCGTCCGGCGTCATCGAGGCGGGCGAGGCGGCGCGCGGTGTGCCTCCCCGCTCGCGGACCGCGGAGCTGGGAACCGTCTATCTCTACTTCCTGCGGGACGGCCGGTTGATCGCCCACGCGCGCGACACCACCGAGCCCGGGAACCTCGAAGGCGCCGTCGACATGCTCTTCGGCGGACCCAACCACGACGAGACCGCGAAGAAGGTCACCACGGAACTGCCCGTGGTGACGTACGGGCCGAAGGTGTCGACGGAGTCCGACGGCACGGTCTTGGTGCTGCTGCCCGAAGGCGTCACGCCGCTCACGGATCCGGCCATGCTGCAGCTCGCCTGCACGGTGTCCGCGGTGGGCAGCTCACTCGCCGCGCGCTCGTCGGGGGGCGGCGGCGCCGAAGTGAAGCCCAAGCCGCCCGCCGGCAAGGGGGGCTTCCTGACGTACAGCGGCGTCAAGGTGATCGGCGACGGTTGGACGAGAACGCGGACGGCCGACTCCTGCCCCGACGCGTAGCCGCCCGATCGAGGAAGGACGGCTTTCCGCCTCGCGCACGCGCCTGGGACGCGGAACCGCCATGGCTGCGGCGAAGTCGCTCGCGGCAGGGGTGTCACGCGACAGGCGCTGCACGCACCCTCGGTACTCCCAGGGGGCGGCGGTCACGGGGCCACCGGGCACGGCTCAACCGGCCGCAGTCGCAGGCCCGAACGCGCGCGACGACTCCGGCGGGCGCGAATCTCCCCCAGTGCCGCCGGCTGGACCGGCTCGCGTCGTTGCCCCAAGGTTCACCACAAAAACATGACTCTTCACAGCGATGTGAAACGTCCATATGATCACCCGGCCCAGGCGTGCCGATCCACAACGGCCGGCGCCCTTGAACGGCAGAGGTCGATCGCCCTCTGCCCGGACCCTTACCGGGGACACCTTGAACAGACACCTGAGACGCTGGAGCGTCCCGGCCATCGCCGGAGCCTCCGTGCTCGCCCTCGTGAACCCTGTCACGGCGCGAGCCGCGACCTCTTCCGGCACTCCCGCTCCCCCGCCCGCCTCCGCCGCGGCCGAGGTGCCCGCCGGCGAGCACTCCGTCACGCTGATCACCGGCGACGTGGTGCGCACCCGTCAGGCGGCGCGAGGGCTGGGGCGGTCCGGCGGCACCGTCACCGTGCGCGGCGCCGACGGGCTGCCGACGCCGACCCGCATCGTCACGGCGGGCGACGACCTGTACGTCTACCCCGTGTCCGTGCTGCCCTACCTGGCCCAAGGCGCCCTGGACCGGGAGCTGTTCAACATCACCGACCTCGTAGCGGACGGGTACGACGACGCGCACAGCGACCGGCTGCCGCTGATCGTCTCCTACACGCAGGCCGGTGCCGCGCGTCGCGCGTCCGCCGTTCCCGTTGGCGCGACCAGGGTGCGGAATCTCGACAGCATCCAGGGCGCGGCCCTGACCGCGGACCGCTCGCGCGCGGACGACTTCTGGAAGTCCGTGGCCGGGACGGCCACAGGGGACGGCGCCAGGGCCCGGAACACCCGGCCGTCCTTCGGCGGCGGCATCGCGCACATCTGGCTCGACGCGCCCATCCGCGCCGACCTCGCCGACAGCACCGCGCAGATAGGCGCCCCGCAGGTCTGGCAGGGCGGTGACACCGGCGAGGGCGTGGACGTCGCCGTCCTCGACACCGGCGTCGACGCGGGCCACCCGGACCTGGCGGACCGCATCGTCAGCCGGCAGAGCTTCGTGCCGGACGAGAACACCGACGACTATGCCGGGCACGGCACCCACGTCGCCTCGATCATCGCCGGCACCGGTGCGGCCTCCGGCGGCAAGGAGAAGGGCGTCGCGCCGGGCGCCCGGCTGCACGTGGGCAAGGTGCTCGACAACTCCGGCGGCGGAAACATCTCCTATGCGCTCGCCGGCATGGAGTGGGCGGCCCTCGACCAGCACGCCAAGATCATCAACATGAGCCTCGGCACCGACCAGCCGTCCGACGGGACCGACCCGATAAGCCAGGCCATCGACCGGCTGAGCGCCCAGACCGGCGCGCTGTTCGTGGTCGCCGCGGGCAACGTGGGAGGTCCGGGCACCGTCGGCGCACCGGGAACGGCCACGTCCGCGCTCACCGTGGGCGCGGTCGACTCCGCCGACTCCCTCGCGTCCTTCTCGAGCCGGGGCCCCCGCATCGACGGCGCGCTGAAGCCGGAGATCACCGCCCCCGGCGTCGACATCCTCGCGGCCAACTCCCGATTCACCGGCAACGGCCAGGGCGCCTACCAGTCGATGAGCGGCACCTCCATGGCCACCCCGCACGTCGCGGGCGCCGCCGCCCTGCTCGCCGCGGCCCACCCGGACCTCAGCGGTGCGCAGTTGAAGGACCTGCTGGCCAGCAGCTCCCGGCAGACCCCGGCATACGACGCCTTCGAGGCGGGGAGCGGCCGGCTGGACGTCGCGGCGGCAGCACAGGCCGGAGTCTTCGCCTCGGCCACCGCCTACGCGGCCCAGGCCGGGGGCGGCGCCACTTCGCGCCCGGTGGCCTACACCAACATGACCGCCACGCCGGTCTCGCTCACCCTGTCCGTCGACGCGGCGCAGGCCCCGGACGGGATGTTCCGCCTGTCGGCCTCCCACGTGGTCGTGCCCGCACACGGCACCGCCGAGGTCACGGTGACGATCGACGGAGCCGCGGGCACCTCCGGGAACCACTACTCGGGCCGGATCATCGCGACCGACACGGTCGGCAGGCCCGTGGCGCACACCGCCGTCGCCCTCGGCTTCGCCACGATGCACAAACTGACCCTGAGGTTCAAGGACTCCGAGGGCAATCCCACGTCCGGCGACTTCTGGCTGCTCCGGGCCGGCGACACGAACCCTTTCATCCTGTCCGTCGGACCCTCGGGCACCGAGGAGCTGTTCCTGCCTGACGACCTGTACTCGGTGCTCTCCTACCAGGAGGTTCAGGGCGCCGGCGGTCCCCGTTCCAAGGGCCTGGCCCTGCTGGGCGACCCCGACGTCATGCTGGACCACGACGCCACGGTCACGTTCGACGCGTCCAAGGCCAAGCGCATCGAGATGACCACCCCGCAGCGCAGTGACGTGACGTTCCAGAAGCTGGGTTACAACCGCGTGATGAACGGCGTCAGGTCGGGTCTGTCCGCCGACGGCGTGTACTACGACAGCATCTGGGCGCAGCCCACCAGCCGCAAGGTCACCCACGGGGACTTCCAGCTGACGGCCCGTTGGCGCAGCGAGAAGCCGGCGCTGGCGGTGTCCACCCGCTCGACCGAGTTCACCGGCATCCTCCGCCAGGAGGGCGTCACCCCGCTGGCCAGGGGAACCCACGAACTGCCGCTGGTCCTCGCGGGCCAGGGCTCAAGCGCGGACTACGCCCACCTCGACGCCCGCGGCAAGGCCGTGGTGGTCCGGCACAGCGACGAGGTCAGCGACATCGACCAGGCGGCACACGCGATCGCCGCCGGCGCGAAGCTCATGCTGGTGGTGGAGAACGGGTACGGCCGTCCGCTGCGCTCCTACGCGCCATGGGGCCAGCGGGCCGTCGCTCTCGACGTCGGTCTGCTCGGCGCCGACGAAGGCGAGCAGCTGATCCGGCAGGTCGAGGCCGGCCAGACCGCGATCACCGTCGAATCCGAGACCGCGAGCCCGTACGTCTACGACCTCGCGCACGTCTGGCACAACGAGATCCCGTCGAAGATGACGGTCAAGGGCGACGCGAAGAACCTGGCCCGGATCGACGTCACCTTCGCGAGCCCCAAGCGGGACGTACCCGGCAGCGAGTTCCGCTACGAGTGGCTCGACGGCGTCGACTGGACCTCCGGCCCCCTCATGCCGGAGCCCGCGAACGGGAAGCGGACCGACTGGGTGTCGACCGACGGCGTCAGCTGGCACCAGCAAGTGAACGCCGAATCGGTGGGCTTCGAGGAGGGTGCCAGGACCGCCTACCGGGCCGGCAGCAGGCAGTCCGAGGAGTGGTTCAAGCCGATCCAGCGCCCCTTCCTCAACGACACCTTCTTCAACAACGTCCCGCCCTCCCGCAAGGGCGACCAGATGTACATCGACATCCCGGGCTGGGGCGGCGGCAACCACGTCGGGTGGAACCAGGACCCGGCCGGTACCCAGCAGCAGACCCTGTACCAGGGCGCCACCCAACTGGCACAAGGGAACTTCACGAACGTCTTCGGCGACGCGCCGAGCGCCGGCAAGCTGCCGTACAGGCTGGTCGTCACCAGTGAGCGGAACGTGGACTACACCCCGTACTCCACGCGGACACGCACCGAGTGGGACTTCGTCTCGGAGGCGCCGACCGACGCCGCCACCGGAGTTCTGCCGCTGCTGCAGCTCGACTACCGGGTCGGCACGGACGCCGCGGGACGCGCGGGACGGCACGACGCCCTGTCCGTCACCGCCGCCCACCTGTGGGGCGCCGGGCTCACCGGCACGATCGGAAAGGCCGGCCTGGAGCTCTCCTACGACGACGGCCGGACCTGGCACAAGGCCGCCGGCGGCGGCGCGGACGGCCGCTTCCGCCTGGACGCCCCGCACAAGGCGTCCTTCGTCTCACTGCGTGCGACCGCGAAGGACTCGGCGGGCAACGCCGTGCACCAGACGGTGATCCGGGCCTTCGGCCTGCGCTGAGACGGGGCCCTCTCAGGGCCCCGGGCATCCGTGCAGCAGTGGGCCGGTCCGTCGGCGGCGAACGACCGCGGACGGACCGGCCCCGTGCTCGCGCCGCACCCACCCGGCACGGCCCCGGCCCGCCGTCACCGGTTCGCCGGGGCCCCAGCCTCCTGGCCGTCGAGGGGGACGCCCAGCCGGTCGGCCACGGCGGTGAGGGCGGCCCCCAGCGGGAGCGCGACCCGGCTGAGGGCGTAGCGGTCGCCGCGGGTCTCGTCCCGGTTGACGATCAGCACCGGCTTCCCCGCCTCGGCCGCCTGCCGGACGAAGCGCAGCCCGGACATCACCGTCAGGGAGGAGCCGAGGACGAGCAGCGCGGTCGCCCCACGGACCAGTTCGCGGCAGTGCTCGACCCGCCGGGGCGGCACGGACTCGCCGAAGAACACCACGTCCGGCTTGAGGACGCCGCCGCAGACCGCGCAGGGCACGACAAGGAAGTCGCCGACCTGCTCGTCGGTGAGGTCGGCGTCCCCGTCGGGGTTGATCCCCGCCGCCACCGGCTCGAAGCCGGCGTTGGCCTCCTCCAGCCGCCGGGCGACTTCGCCGCGCGAGGTGAGGGCGCCGCAGGTGAGGCAGACGACCCTGGCCAGGCTCCCGTGGAGCTCCACGACGCCCTCGCTGCCGGCGGCCTGGTGCAGACCGTCGACGTTCTGGGTGATCACTCCCTTGAGCAGTCCGTGCCGTTCGAAGGCGGCCACCGCCCGGTGCCCGGCGTTGGGGCGGGCGCGGCCGAAGGTACGCCACCCGAGGTGGCTGCGGGCCCAGTAGCGCCGCCGGGCCTGGGCGCCGCCGACGAAGTCCTGGTAGGTCATCGGGGTGTGCCGGCTCAGGCTGCCGCCCTCGCCCCGGTAGTCGGGGATGCCGGACTCGGTGGAGATGCCCGCCCCGCTGAGCACGAGCACACCGCCGCCGTCCAGCGCCTCGGCGACGGGACCGACGTCCGCGGTGCCCGGCGGCAGGTCCTCGGTGGGCGTCCAGCTCAATGTGGGGCGCATGCGCATGCCGCAAGGGTACGCAACAGCCCACCGTGCCCCGCGTCACCCTGCGTCGAGCGCACCGCCCCGCGCACCGGCCGAGCCGTGACCGCGGCGTCGGCGTGCCCCGTCCGCGGTCGCGGTCCGGCAGAGCGCGGCGGCGGACGCGTTCAGACGCCGTAGACCCTCTCGGGGCGCACCAGGACGGCCGCCCGGCGGTCCGCGGCCATGACCCTGTCGTACTCGTCCCAGTCGTCATGGGTGCCGCCCGCCGCGGTGAAGATCTCGCGGAGCAGCAGGCGGGTCCTGTCCGCGTCGAACGCCGGGTGCGGGTCATCGGGGCCGATGATCCCGGCCGCGCCCTCCACCGTCACCCAGCGCCACCCGGAGCGCACACAGGCGGCGAGCCGCGGGCGCTCCCTGAGGTTGCCGAGCTTGACCCTGCCGTACGTCACGAACGCCACCACCTCGCCATCGGCGAGCGGATGCCCCATGACCCCGAGGTTGACCACGGAGGACTGGATGCTCCGGTCGGCGCGGAGCGTCGACACCACGCCGAGGCCCTGCTCGGTGCGGGCGAGCTCCGCGAAGTCGCGCAACGATGCCACTCGGTCTCCCCTGCCGTCTCGGGCGCGGGCCGCGCGAGGTGACCCGCGCGTGCCCGCAGCGTCGTGAGAACCACGATGACACGTCGGCGGCGTCAGCACTCGGCGGCGCCAGGGGCCGCGGGGTACCGGCCCGCGCTGACGAGTTGCAGGGGCAGGAAAGGCCTCATAGCGTCTCGTCTCGCCGCGCTCCCTCGACATGCGGCGATTCCGAGCGGCATGTCCGTCGACGCCCATGAGGGAGGCGGCACGGGACTGCCCACCATCATCGGGACGACCGGAGATCTGACATGCCCGGCTTTTCCAATGTGCTTTCCAGGCGAAAGATTCTGCTCTCCTCCGCCGCCGTGACGACCGCCGCGACCACGGGGGCCTTCGGCTTGGCATCGCGCAGGTCGGAGACGGCGATGGCGGCGGCGGACGACGCCGGCGTTCGGCCTTTCCACATCGACATCCCGGAAGCGGATCTCGCCGAGCTTCGCCGCCGCGTCGATGCGACGCGCTGGCCCGACCGTGAGACCGTCCGCGACGGGTCTCAGGGCGTCCGACTGGGCACGATGCACGACCTCATGCGCTACTGGGCGAAGGACTACGACTGGCGGAAGATCGAGGGGAAGCTCAATTCGCTGCCGCAGTACAAGACCAGGATCGACGGGCTCGACATCCATTTCATCCACGTACGGTCCCGCCACCAGGACGCCCTGCCGATGATCCTTACCCACGGCTGGCCCGGCTCGGTCTTGGAATTCCTCAAGGTCATCGGCCCGCTCAGCGATCCCACCGCCCATGGCGGCCGCGCGCGGGACGCGTTCCACCTCGTCATCCCCTCGATGCCCGGCTACGGCTTCTCCGAGCGGCCCACCACCACCGGCTGGAACCCCGATCGCATCGCCCGCGCCTGGGCGGTGCTGATGCGGCGCCTGGGGTACGACCGCTATGTCTCGCAGGGCGGCGACTGGGGCGCGGTGGTGTCGGACAAGATGGCGGCGCAGAAGCCTCCCGGCCTGATCGGCATCCACGTCACCATGCCGGCCACCGTCCCCCCGGACATCGCCGAGAAGCTGCAGTGCCAGGACCCGGCGCCACGCGGCCTGTCCAAGGAGGAGAAGGCCGCGTACGACAAGCTCAACGCCTTCTACCAGAGGGGCTCGGGCTACTCGGCGATGATGGTCACCCGCCCGCAGACCGAGGGCTACGGGCTGACGGACTCCCCCGCCGGTCTGGCCGCCTGGATGTACGACAAGATCGCCGCGTGGACCGACAGCGACGGCGACCCGCTTCGAGTGCTCACCAAGGACGAGATCCTCGACGACATCAGCCTCTACTGGCTGACCGACACCGCGGTCTCCTCCTCACGCCTGTACTGGGAGAACAACGCGAACAACTTCAACGCCGTGTCGGTGTCGATCCCCGCGGCCATCACGGTGTTCCCCGGCGAGATCTACCAGGCACCGCTCAGCTGGGCGGAACGGGCCTACCACGACCTCGTCTACTTCAACAGGGCGCCTCGCGGCGGGCACTTCGCGGCCTGGGAGGTCCCCGGCATCTTCACCAGGGAACTGCGCGCCGCGTTCTCGGCCCTGCGCGATTCCGGAACGCCGGGCAAGTAGCGCAGGAGCGAAGCGGCCCCCGTCTCCGGGAAGGCGCGCAACCGGGCGGTACCGGGCCTTCGCCGTCCGACTGGCCGAGCGCCTGCTCGAGGTGCTGTGACGGGCCGCGACAGAACGGGCTCCGCACGGCATGCCATGTGCGGCCTCGCGGTGGCTCATCACCGCAAGGCCGCGTCCCCATGTTCCGGGCAAGGGGCGTCCCCACACCGCGGTGCTTGCCCGTGCAATTAGTAGTAGAACATTGAAGGAAATTACGGGCAAGTAGTTTGATTTGCCGTCACCCGCGACGAGCGACCGCTTCGGTCCAGCCGCTCGCCGGGCCTGCCGCTCCGCCGGGTGCCGACGGCCGCACCGGCCGTCGCCGACCCCGGCGTCCGAGGGCGCACGGCCCCTGACGGGGCGGCAGCCGCCGCCGCGGGGCGCCTGCCGGTGGGGGCCGCGCGACGGAACGCGGCGACGGACGGCAGGACCGGCGTCAGCGGGTACGGTGGGACATCCCCACCGGAAAGGTGCCGTCATGAACGATCGGGTCACTCCCGCCCGCCACCCGGGGGCGGTCAGCGTCCTCGGGGGACCCACCACGGTGATCGACATCGGCGGGCTGCGCCTGGTGGCCGATCCCACCTTCGACGACCCGGGCGAGCACGGATACCTCACCAAGACCGCGGGACCCGCGGCCGCGGAGGACGACCTCGGACGGGTGGACGCCGTCCTGGTCAGCCACGACCTCCACCCCGACAACCTGGACACGCGGGGCCGCGCCTTCGCCCTCGGTACGCCCCTGGTGCTGACCGGCCCCGCCGCAGCACGGCGTCTGGGCCCCCCGGCCCAGGCGCTGCCGCTCTGGGAGAGCGTGGAGATCCCCCGTCCCTCCGGCGGCACCGTCGCCGTCCACGCGGTCCCCGCCCAGCACGGCCCCGACGACGGGGAGCGCGACGAGCAGGGCCATGTGAACTGCGAGGTCACCGGCTTCGTCCTGTCCGGTGACGGACTCCCCACCGTCTACGTCAGCGGTGACAACGCCTCACTCGCCGTGGTGGCGGAGGTCGCCCGCCGCATGCCGCCCGTCGACGTGGCCGTGCTGTTCGTGGGCGCCGCGCGCGTGCCGTCGAAGATGCGCGGCCGACCGCTGACGCTCACCGCGCAGCGGGCCAGCGCCGCCGCCGCGGTGCTGGGGTCGCCGGTGGTGGTGGCCGCTCACTGCGACGGATGGGCGCACTTCAGCGAGGGCCGCTCCGACATCGAGCGGGCCTTCGACGACGCCGGTCTCGCCCGGCGCCTGCGCACGGCGGGCAACGGCGAGTGGATCGACCTGGGCCGACCCGTCGCCACGCGCTGACCGCGACGGGCGAGGCGGGCGCGGCAGGGGCGGCGGGCGACGCGGGCGAGGCGACGTCACCATCGCGGGTCACCCAGGGGGGCGAGCCCGCCGACGAGGCTTCCCGCGGACGGCGGGGCGGCTTCCGGCCGGCGGCCGGAGTCGTCGCGGGCGCGGCGGGCGCGGCGGGCGAGGCCGGCCGACGGCCTCTGACGCGATCCGCGCCTCACCGCCCGCATGCGGCAACCCCCGCCCGGAAGCGGTACGTTGAACGGACGATCACGGGCTTGTCCGGGTCGGTGGACAGCGCGCCGCGCGACAGTCAGGGAGGGTTCAGGACATGGACGACATCTTCGGGGATATCGTCGAGGAGATCGTGGAGGAGATCGCCGAGGAGATCGGCGGTGAGGCCGCGGAGGACCTCGTCGAGGAACTCTTCGACTGACGCGCCCACCGGCGCCCGGCCCCGCCCCACCCGGAAGCAGGCGGCGGGGCCCGACACCTCAGCCCTCCTCACAGCAGCGCGTCGAGGACGTAGAGCTCGGCGAGGTAGAGGACGAAAGCGCCCGCCGGGGTCAGCAGGGGGCACAACCAGAAGCGGCGCACCCCGGCGCGCGCCAGGCAGACGGTCAGGAGGGCGGTCAGCAGCGCGCCGGCGGACAGGAAGACGGCCGCTTCTCCCCAGTAACGGAGGGTCAGCCCCAGCCAGAGGCCCTCAGCCGGCACCACCATGGCGATCACGGCCCCGGCGACGGCCCTGACGGCGCCCTGCCCGCGCCGCACCGTCCATCCGGCCCATCCCAGCAGCGGTCCTCCGGCGAGCCCCGCCGCACCCCACACGGCGGCGGTTCCCAGCCCCCCGGCTCCGAAGGTGTGCCCGAGTGCGGATGCCGTGTAGTAGCCGCAGCAGGTGGCGAGCATCATCGCCGCGCCACCCCAGACGGCCAGGGCCCTCACCGGGATCAGCGCACCCGCAGCGGCCGTCCACAGGATCCACGTCGACGACGAGTTGGTCGCCCGCTCCAACCAGGGTGAGGTGCCGTGCAGACGATAGGTGGCCCAGCCGAGCAGCAGCCCGAAGGCCATCACGGCGGCGGCCTGGACGGCGGCTGTGCCGCCACGGCGGGGCGCGAGAGTGGTGACCATGACCCCTGACTATACATGCCGTCTATACATCCAGTGCATAAGCGATGGTGCAAGGACCGCAGCCGGCCGCGCTCACCGCACGCCGGGCTGCCGCGCCGCGCGCCGGCCGGCCTCGTCCGCGCGGTGCGCCCGAAGGAAGACGAACAGCCCGGCCACGATGTCGTCCGACAGCCCCGCCACGACCGATTCCGGCGAGTCGCCGGTGGAGCGGGCGACGGCCTCGACGAGGCGGGTGAGGTCGTCGACCGCCGATTCCTCGGCGTCGGCCGGGCAGGTGAGGTCCTCAGCGGTCGGCTGACCGGTCATCGTGGGTTCTCCTCGCACTACGGGGACGGGCGGGCGCACGGGCTCCGACACCACGTAGACGAGGCCGCTCGCACGAATGTGACGGCGCGACGGCGACGAGGGCCGGCCGACCGCGTCGGCCTCTCGACCGCGCGAGGCCCCGTCGGACGCTGCGCGCCGTGGCGCAAAGGTGACTTGTCCTGTGAACGCCAGCTCCATGGGGCTGACCACGGCGGGCACCGGGGGTCACGCTGCCCCCATGAGGCACATGGACAACAGATGGCGGACGGGTGTCACAAGCCCCCGGCCGCAGTTGGTGGCGGCGGCGGCCCTCGCGGCCCTGCTGGCGGGACTGACCGTGACCCCCGGCACCGCCCACGGAACCGGGCCGGGCACCGTGACGGCGCAGGGCCAGGCCGAAGGAGACCGAACCGCGCGGCGGCAGGTCACCCTGATCACAGGGGACAAGGTCACGCTCGAGACGGACCCCTCGGGCAGGCAGAGCGTGTCGGTCGAGCCCGCCGAGGGCCGCGCGGACATCAGGTTCGTCAAGCGGCAGCACCGCGGCGAGTGGACGGTCATACCCGTCGACGCGCTGCCGCTGCTCGCCGCGGACCGCGTGGACCGTGCGCTGTTCAACGTCACGGCGCTGGCGAACGGCGAGCACGGGCGGCGCGAGAGTCTGCCGCTGATCGTCCAGTACACCGGTGACGCCGCCACCGCCCAGCGGCGGCTGTCCGCGGCGGGCGCCGGCGAGGTCGACACCATCGCCGGGACCTCCTTCGCCACGCTGTCCGAACGCCGCGAGGACGCGGGCGCCTTCTGGAAGGGCATCGCCCCCGGCGAGGCGGGCGCGGCGGCCTTCGGCGCGGGGGTGCGCCGGGTGTGGCTCGACGGCCGCGCCAAGGTGCAGCTCGACACGACGGTGCCGCGCGTCGGCGCGCCGCACGCGTGGGAGAAGGGCCTGACCGGTGACGGGGTCAAGGTCGCGGTGTTGGACACCGGTTACGACCCGAACCACCCGGACCTGAAGGGGCTGGTGGTGGACTCGGCGAATTTCACCAGCGAGCCGGACGCCGCCGACCGGAACGGTCACGGCACCCATGTGGCGTCCACGGTGGCCGGTTCTGGTGCGGCCTCCGGGGGCCGGTACAAGGGTGTGGCGCCCGGGGCGCGGATCCTCGCGGGCAAGGTCTGCACGGCGGACGGCAGCTGCGACAACTCCGCCGTCATCGAGGGGCTCGCCTGGGCCGCCCGGCAGGGCGCGAAGGTGGTCAACCTCAGCCTGGGCGATACCGACACCCCCGACACCGACGCGATGGAGGCCATGATCGAGGCCGTCACGCGTGACTACGGCACGCTGGTCGTCGCAGCCGCCGGCAACAACGGGGCGAGCAGCCCGGTCTCCTCGCCGGCCTCCGCCGACCGGGCCCTGGCCGTGGGCGCCGCCGAGGCCGACGACGACCGCGCCGAGTTCAGCTCGGTCGGTCCGCGCACCGGTGACTCGGGGCTCAAGCCCGACCTCATCGCCCCGGGTGTGAACGTCACCGCCGCCATGGCCGGCGGGACCTCCGCCGATGACGGCTATGTCGCGATGAGCGGCACCTCGATGGCCACCCCGCACGTCGCCGGCGCCGCGGCCATCATGTTCCAGCAGCACCCGGACTGGACTCCGGAGCAGGTCAAGCGGCAGTTGATGCACTCCACCGCCGGCGCCAAGGAGCTCGGCGCCTACTACCAGGGCGCGGGCCGCGTCGACCTCGCCCGCGCCGTCGACCAGCAGGTCACCGCCGAGCCCACCGCCCTGGACTTCGGCCTCCTCCAGTGGTCCGACGGCGAACGGCCGCCGGTGGCCGAGACCATCACCTACCGCAACCCGGGCACCGCGCCGGTCACCCTGCACCTGACGCACACCGCGCGCCACGGCAGACTCGGCGAGCCCGCGCCGCAGGGGCTCTTCCGGCTCAGCGCCGATCAGGTCACCGTGCCGGCCGGCGAAAGCGCGGACGTGACCCTCACCGTGGACCCGCGGGCCACCACCGCGTACGCCGCTTACAGCGGTGTCGTCCGCGCGACCACCACCGACGGCGGTGTGTCGGTCCGGGTCCCGTTCGGCATGGACCTGGAGCAGCCCTCCCACGAGCTGCGCCTGGAGCTGAAGGACCGCGCCGGCGAGGCCCCCGAGTACGCCTACCTGCTGATCGACTCCGCCGACGGCAGGACCTACGAGCGCGAACTGCTCGGCAAGGCCGGCACCGCGCTGCGCCTGCCCAACGGGACCTACTCGGTGAGCGGTTTCTTCTTCGACGGCGACTTCACCGAGGCCACCGTCGTGGGTGTGCCGAAGGTCGTCACGACCGCCGACCGGTCGGCGGTCATCGACGCCCGTGCCGCCAAGCCCGTCACGATCTCCGCCCCCAGCCGGACCGCCCGGATCATCTCGACGGAGATCGGCACCATCAGCCAGGGTGACGAACTGCTGTCCGTCACCGTGAACGACGCGGTCGGCGACGACCACATCGAGAACCTGTACGCCACCCCCACGGCACGGGCCAAGGACTCCGCGTTCACCTACCTGGTGAGCTCGGTCTGGGGCGAACCCGCCCCGGGCGGCGGCAACCCCTCCTCCGCCTACTACCTGACCCGGCCGGTGCACGGCGCCATCCCGGCCGACCCCGGCTACCGTCCCCGCAAGTCCGAACTGGCCGCGGTGACCACCACCTTCGCCGCCACCGCGCCCGGCACCACCGCGACGCGCCTGCTCTACATGTACGTCGACAACGTCCGGTTCCCCCTGCAGCGGATGGACGGGCTGCGCCTGCCGGACCGGCGGGTCGACTACTTCTCGGCCGCCGATGGCCTGCGCTGGCAGACCGGCTTCGACCAGTGGAACATCTTCGACCCGGACAGCCCGCGCGGACAGATGTACCTGAGCACCCTGCGCGGCTACCGGGCCGGGGGCGCGTTCGAGGAGCGCTGGAACCAGGCGGTGCAGGCCGTCGGCTTCTCGCCCGAGCAGATGGACACCTACCGCGAGGGCGGTGACATGTGGTTCGGCGTCCAGGAGGCCGCCAACGGAGGCATGGACCTGCTGGCCGGGACAAGCAGCAGCAGTGAGCCGAAGTGGGAGCTGTCACGCAACGGCGAGGAGGTCCCCTACCTCTACGGGTACGCCGCCGTGCCGGAGGACACCGAGCCCGCCGACTACCGCCTGACGCTCGAGCAGGACCGCGATCTGGCCCCGCGCAGCTCCGTCTCCACGCAGTTGCGGGCCGAGTGGCGGTTCCGGTCGCAGACCCCGACGGCACGTCAGGCGCTGCCGCTGTACGCGGTGCGCATGGCCCCCGAGCTCGACGAGTGGAACCGCGCCCGGGCCGGGCACAAGCTCCGCGTGCCGGTGGTCATCCAGCGTCCCGTGGGCGCCGCGGAGGTGGCGATCCGCACCTTCACCACCGAGGTCTCCTACGACGAGGGGAGGACCTGGCGCCCGGCCGAGGTCGCCGGCTCCGGCACCGAGCGCACCGTGACCGTGGACCACCCGCGCAACGCCAAGGGCGGATCCGTCAGCTTCCGCACGTACGTCAAGGACACCGCCGGCAACTCCTTCCGGCAGACCGTCGTGAAGGCCTACCTCCTCAAGTAGTCCCGAACCGCACGGCAGGGCCCGCCGGTCACCTCCGGCGGGCCCTGCCTGCGTCGTGCGGATCCCCGTCAGCGCAGGGTGTACGCCGTCGGGATGGTCTGCCTGACGGTGTCGCCCTGGCTGTCGGTCGCGCTGATCCTCAGTCCGACACCGCCTGGGGCCTTGTCCCGCAGGGGGTTGTCGATCGTCGCGGTGAAGGTGTCCTTGCCGGCGGCCCTGGTGGTCGCCGGGTGCCACGTCCTGCCCCCGTCGAAGGTGGTCTCCGCCTTCAGGGACGTCACCTTGGGCAAGGCGGTGAGGCTTTCCTGGTAGTAGGCGACGACGGTGATCTCGTGCTTCTTGCCGGCCGGGGCGGTGTTGTCCAGGGCCAGGTCGAAGTCGTAGCGCAGGAAGATCAGCGGCTCCGGCCGGCACGCCGCCTTGTTGCTGCCGAGCACATCGCCCATGCACGGGCTCAGGGACGGTGCGCCGTTCTTGGTCGCCGTGGCCGAGGTGTACTCCCACACCGTCTTGACGCCGTCGGTCTGCGCCTCGAACGTGTACCGGGCCGACTTCGCCGGCAGGTCGTAGGAGACGAGGTCACCGCCCTTGCAGCCGGAGAGCGCCAGCACCGCCGCGGCGGCGAGCACCGCGAGGGCTCCTCTGCGGCGCCGTGCTGATGGCACACCGGTGTTCATCGTGTAGGTCTCCTTGAGGTGTTGGGGTGCCGTCACAGGGGGAGCTCGTAGCTCTCGTCGGGGAGGTGCTCGGTGCGGCGCTCGATCTCGTCACCGGACGCGTCGCGCAGCTTGACGTCGCAGGTGTAGTCGAGGTTCGGCAAGGTGGGCGAGACGACCGGCCCGCAGCTCGGGACATCCGAGAAGGTGTGCTGGATGAGCTCGTCGCCGATGATGCCGATGAGCGCCTGGCGCCCGCCCCCGCTGCCCGTCAGGTAGACAGTGGGATAGAAGGTGTCCCCCTGCCGACAGCCCGCGCACAGTCCGACCGGGACCGTGAAGCCGGACTCGGTCCGCACCTGCGGTACCGCTCCGGGTACGGAGGGGCCCGCGTTCCAGTGGATGGCGTCGCTGCCCGTGAGGACCATGTCCCTCATCTCCTGGCGGTTGTGCTCCAGGAAGGAGTCCGTTCCGGGCTCGGCCCAGGATGCGGTGAACCGGCTGATCGCGTCGTCCTGCCGCTTGACGAAGACGGTCATGCTCTGCTGCGTCGCCGGCTGGGGCAGGGACACCTGCGAGGTGTTGGGCGTGGCCTTGAGGTGCTGCATCCAGCTCAGCTGGTGGACCACTCCGGGCCGTGCCGCGTGGAAGGAGAGGTCGACCTTGTCCAGGTCGCCCTTCTCGACCCGGTAGTCGTTCGGCCGGATCTGCCCCTCGTCGTGGTACCGGGCGACGTACACCTTCGGCACGGCGCTGCCGCCCAGATCGATCTTGACCTGCCCCCGGTCGGCCTTGAGGCGCTTGATCAGTCCCTCGGCCTCGGCGTAGGGCACGCTCACGACGGGCAGGGCGCCGTACGTCTGGAGCGCCGGGCAGCTCTGCGGCCCGACCAGGCACTGGTCGAGTTCCGAGGGACGGCCCAGCGAGGTGAGCTCCGGGGCCGCGACCAGCACGCCGACGGCGCCGGCGGCGGCCGCCGCCGCCACCCGCTCGTCGCGCAGCTTGGTGAAGTCGCACGTGCCGGCGCAGATGTCGGACGGCGTCAGAAGGACGAGCTTGCCCCGGGCGTCGACGTCCGCCAGCTCGGCGGCGGACCCGCCTCCCCCGTAGACCACCGGGAGGTGCCCCTTGACCGGCAGTCGCGGGACCGGGATCGCGGCCTCACGGAAGACCGGGTCGCCGTCGTTGCCGAACCACATCTGCGTCTCGCCCAGCGAGACGTCAGGGGTCACATAGCGAGCGGACAGGCTGATGGGCGCGGCGCCGCCGGTGGCCCGCAGGGTGACGACGGGAGTCGTCCGCGAGCTGTAGAAGTCATGGGTGAAGGCGCCCATGCTCACCTTGCCGGTCGGCAGCACCCACCAGTGCGGTTCGCCGGCCTGGTAGTCCGCCTGGAGCACCGTGCTGTGCGACCACGCGCCGGTCGCCGAGACCCGGTTGGCGGTTGCGGACGCGGAGTAGGTCTCGGTCGACTCCGGGTACCGCACGCTCAGCGGCTTGGCCTCGCGCAGGTCCAGGGTGACCGTGGTCGCCTTGGTGAGGTTCACCTCGGGTGCGAACGGTGCGGCCTGCTGCCACTCACCCGATGCGTCCCGCCAGCTGACGGGCATTTCCGCCGCATAGGCGCCGCGGAAGAGCTGCTCCGTCACGGTTTCCGCGCCGGTGGCGGTGTCCACAAGGGCCGGGTGCAGGTAGACCTTGTCGTCGACCGGCATGAAGGTGGCGGTGCCGTAGCGGACGTCGGTGGCGCCCGCGGGCGGGACGACCTTCACCGTCAGCGGGAACTTCTGGTCCTCGACGAAGCTGTGCACGCCCGAGCTCAGCCGTATCGCGCCCGAGTCGTCCCGGGCGGTCAGCACCCCGTTGTAGGCCCCGTACGCCCCGTCGGTGCCCAGCACACTGCCGTCGAGCGTCACCGACACCTCGGCGGAGCCGCCCGCCGGGAGGACCACCTTGTCCGCGCTGAGAGTGAACAGGCCGGACCTGGCGGGCGTGCCGTCGGCGAAGGAGACCGGCATCGTGAGATGCAACGTGGTCGCCTCGTCGCCGCGGTTGGTGTAGGTGATCTTCTTGGTCACCGGCGCGTGCGGGTAGGCCTCGCGGCCGAAGTTCAGGTTGCCCTTCGGCACGACCCGCGGGTTGGTGGCTGTCGCCAGGTCCACCAGGCCGGCGCCCTGGGCGTACAGGTCGTGCCCCAGGTCGTCGGCGGTGTCCATCAGCAGCGCCTTGATCTGCTGACCGGAGAAGTCCGGGTGCTGCTGGGCGACGATCGCCGCGGCGCCTGCCACGTGCGGGGTGGCCATCGAGGTGCCGTCGGACGCGGTGTAGTACTCGTCCACCGGCGCGCCCATGGACGTGCCCGCGGCGCGCGCCGCGACGATGCCGACGCCGGGCGCCGCGATGTCGGGCTTGGCGGCACCGTCACCTATCCGCGGTCCGCGGTTGGAGAAACCGGCCATGTCGCCGTTCTTGTCGACGGCCGCCACGGTCAGGGCCTCGTCGGCGGAACCCGGGGTGACGACCTTCTGGGCGACAAAACCCGAATTTCCGGCCGCGGCCACGAACAGCGTTCCCGTGGCGCGGCTCAGCTCGTTGAGCGCCTGGCTCTTCGGGTCCGTGCCGTCGGTCGGCTCGCCGCCCAGGCTCATGTTGACGACCTTGGCCCCCGAGTGGGCGGCCCAGTCCATGGCCGCGATGACCGCGTCGTCGGGGCACTGCCCCGCGTCGTCGCAGACCTTGCCGACCAGCAGCTTGGCGCCGGGGGCGACACCCTTGCGCAGCCCCTTGGACGCGGCGCCGCTGCCGAGGACCGTGGACGCCACATGGGTGCCGTGCCCGTGCCCGTCCTTGGGGCCCGTGGGGCTGCCGGTGAAGTCGAGCGCCCCGACGATGCTTCCGGCCACGTCCGGGTGGGTGGCGTCGATGCCCGTGTCCAGCACCGCGACGGTCACCCCGGTGCCGTCGTAGCCGCGTTCCCACGCGACGGGCGCGCTGATCTGCGGAACCGACTGCTCGAGGTCGACATGGGACATGCCGTTGAGCCAGACCTTCTTGACGCCCGCCAGGGATCCGGCGGACCGGGCGGCGGCGGACGTGGCGGCCGTCTTGCCCCGTACGTCCTTCCACCACCGTCCGTCGTCGTCGACGTTCATCGAGCGGCCGTTGATGCTCGGCAGCGCCCTCCCGCCGGACGCCCCGGCGACCTTGCGCGCCGCTTCGGCGCCCGAGGTGCCGGTGTAGGTCACGAGCACCGGCACCGTGGCGCCCTTGCCCGCCGCCGTGAGCGTCGCCAGTTCGCTCACGTCGAACAGCGACCAGTCGAGCAGTCCCTGGCCGACCAGGGCGAGGGCGTCGTCCGGTACGACGTAGACCTTGCCTTGGCGGGTGAGGGTGTGGAACACGACCGGAGGTCCGTCGGGCCGCGCCGCACGGTCGATGTCCCGCACGACGGGCTTGCCGTCGTCGCCGACGCCGAGGTGCACCTTGTCACCGGTGATCAGCGTGACCGGGACGGACCCGCCGGACGCGGCGACGATCCGCGCCAGGTCGCCGTCCGCGCCCGCCGTCGGGCTGCCCGTCCGCGCGACGCCGGCCTTCGGCGTCTGCGCGGCGGCAGGCTCGGCGGGCTCGGCGGCGAAGGTCGCCGTCGTCGACACGACCATGCCGAGGACGGTCAGACCGACGGTCAACGCGCCGAGACGTCTGCCTGGGCGCTTTCTTGCACTTGGCCTCATCTATGGCTCTCCTGAATAAGGTTGACGGAGCATTAGAGAAAAACCACGCAGGACGCCATCGATCGGGCTCCAGGTCCGGGCGAGGACTCCGCGTCCGGACAGCAGACTCGGGGGCACCCGGCGCCGACGGCGCTCACGGTTCGGCGACGGCCTCCGCGCTACAGCGGTTCGTACTCGCCGCCGACGACGTCACGGCCCGCGCCCTCGGGGGTCGGGGCGTCGTCCGGCTCGGCCCGCGGTCGTGCGGGCACCGGTCCGTCCTCTGCGCGGCGTGGCGAACCGGCTGGGTCATCGACCGGTTCGGGGGACGGCTGTTGTGCGGGCACCATGGCACGAGTGTGCAACCGGACGCGGCCGGGCCTCGATTGGCCAGATGCGGGATTTAATCCCGCCGCCCGGCCCGCGAAATTCTTCGTTCGTGGCGACGGCACCCGGAATTTACTCGTCGCCGGGGGACGACGGCCGCCGCACCTCCCCCGCGATGCCGGACTCGACGACCTTGAGCGCGAGTGCCGTCCGCGAGGTCACGCGCAGTTTGCGCATCGCCGACTTCACCTGGCTGGCGACGGTCTGCGTCGACACCACCAAGGTCTCGGCGATCTGACGATTCGTCAAACCAGTGACCAGCAGCCGGGCCACCTCCACCTCTCGCGGCGAGAGCCGGTCGCCGTAGCCCGGACGCCCCCGGCCGCGCACCGCCGCGGGGGCCTCGCCCCCCTGCGCGGTGAGGAACCGGCCGATGCGGTCGGCGTCATGGCGGGCGCCGAGTTCCGACAGTGCCCGCGCGACGTCGGACAGCTGCGGCAACCCGGCCTCGTCCCCGCCGTCGGCGAGCAGGCAGTGCGCGGCCCGCTCCCGGGCGAGCAGGGCGTCGTACGGGCGCGGCAGCGCCTCCCACGCGGCGGCCGCCGCGCCGAACAGCGCCGCGGCGTCCGTGAAGCGGCCGTCGGCCTCCGCCAGGATCGCACGGCACAGGACCAGGGACGCCTGCGCCGCCGGGGCGTCCCGGTCACCCAGCGCCTTCTCGAAGGAGTCCACCAGCTCGGTGGCGCACCCGATCCGACCGGCGGCCGCCATGGCCGCGACCCGCACCGGGGCGAGCTCGACCGCCCTGGTCCAGATTCCGCTGCCGACGGCGGTCTCGGCCACCTCGTCGGTGAGCCGGAGCGCCTCACCGGCCTTGCCCTCGCGCAGCCGCATCCGCGCCAACGCGGCCGCGGCCTCGATGCGTTGCTGATCGTCGCGTCCGGCGAAGCGCAGGCGCTCCTCCGCCGCGGCACGGTCCCCCGCGGCCCCCAGGAGCAGGCCCGCCACCAGAGCGGCCTCGCACCGGTCCTTCCACCGCACCCGGTCGTCGTCGGCCAGCCGCCCCATCCGTTCGGCGAGTCCCGTCCAGGCACCGGTGAACCAGTCGAGGTGAGCCCGGCAGGAGGCGATGCTGTCGAGGTAGTCCAGCAGTTGATGGCGCTCGGCGAGTGCCTGGGCCGTGGCCAGCCGCGCCCTGGCCTCGTCGTACCGTCCCCACCGCATCGCCTCCTCGCCGACGTTCGTGTGGCCGATCGCGACGACGGACGCCTCCCGCAGGTCGCGGACCTCCTCCGGGATGAGCCGGGCCGCTTCCCACCCGGCCTCCTCGCCCAGCATCAGCAGCGCGAAGGCGCGTTCCACAGACAGGTGCACACGGTCGACGGCCGACAGCGAGCGGGCCGGCGGCGCTTCCCGCAGCCACCGCAGGTGCTCCGTCACGGGGAGTGCGTGGCCGAGGGGCAGGGCGAGCAGGATGCGGGCGCGCGCCGCCTCGGCGGAGTGCGGGGAGAGGTCGGGCACCGCCTCGAGGATCTCACCGCGGCCCGCCTCGATCTCGCCCGCCGCCATGAGCACCCGGCCCACCTGGAAGCGCACAGACGCCTGCTCACGCGGCGTCAGGACCTGGTGGTCGAGGGCCGTTCGGAGCGCTTCGATGATCTGCGAGTACGGGTCGGAACCGGACAGCGCCTGGAACTGGATCTTCGTGACCAGCCGCACCAGTGACTCCGCCGGCAGGGCCACGGTGGTGGCGAGGCTGTGCAGCAGCAGGGCCGAGGTGGCCACGTCCCCGGACTGGACGCACTGGTCGGCCGCCTGCTCCGTGTACCGGCACGCCGCCTCGACCTCGCCGGCGAGCCGGAAGTGCCGGGCCAGCTGCGCCACGGGCGGCAGCGGGCACCGCTCAAGGGCCCGGGCCGCCCGCAGATGCATGGCACGCCGTTCCTCGGCGGGTATCGCGTCGTACACGGCGTGGCAGGCCAGCGAATGACGGAAGGACCACTGCCCGGGCCGGACCTCGCGCAGCAGGCCGCCGCCGAGGGCTTCGGCCGCCTGTGCGGCGAACCGGTCGTCCGGCAGGCCGGTGACGGCGCGCAGGGTCTCGTAGTCGGCCGGGCAGGACAGCACCGACACCGCGTACAGAACGGCCCGGGTGTCGGGTCCGACCCGGCCGATGCGGTCGAGCACGGCGTCGCGGATCGTCGGCGGGACGTCGATGCGGTCCAGGCGGCGCCGCGCCCACCCGCCGTCCCGGCGGATCAGGTCGGCCCGGTCGTGCATCAGCCGCACCGACTCCTCCAGCGCCAGAGGAACGCCCTCGGTGCGCGCGTGCAGAAAGGCCGCGAACTCCTTCGAGACGTGTTCCCCGGACAGCATCGACGAGACCAGGGACGCCGTCCCGTCGACGTCCAGCGGCTTCAACGTCAGCCTGATCAGGTGCGCGTCCGCAGGCGGCCGCGAGGTCAGCCGCAGCAGCAGCGAGTCGGGCGGCACCTCGTCCCGCCGGTAGGTCAACACCACGCTGACCGTCTGCGGCCTGCGGGATACCAGGAACAGCAGGAACTCCAGGGTCGCCTCGTCAGCCCAGTGCACGTCCTCGAGCGCGAGGACCGCGACGCCGAGCCGGCCGAGGAGCTCGACGAACGCGCGGAACAACCGGTGCCGGGCGGCGGTCGGGTCCTCCAGCGGCTCCGGCGCCGGCGGCAGATCGTCGGCCCACTCGGGGAACAGGGGCCGCAGCGCCCCGCCCAGCCCGCTCAGCCCCAGTCCGGCGATGGTGTCGACGCCGTCGCGCACCGCGTCCACGACCGCCCCGAGCGTGTACGGCACCCGAAGCTCCGGGCAGGCGCCGACGAGGGCCCGCCGCCCTCTCTCGGCCTGCCGCGCCAGGAACTCGCGCAGCAGCCGCGTCTTGCCGATGCCCGCCTCACCGTCGAGGAGGACGACCGAGGGGGACGGCCCGAGCGCCTCGCCCAGGGCGGCGAGTTCGCGTTCCCGCCCGACGAACCGCGGCGCGGACAGCGCCTGGACCTCGCCGGCATCGGTATCCCGCCCCACCACCGCCGCTCCCTCTGTCGTCCCGTCACGCCGCTGATGACTTTAACCCCAGCAGACAGCCGCCCTGCCTGGCTGTTTCGAAGAGCGGTACGGAACGACCGCCGGGGCCGTGTCGTCGCGCCCGTCGGTCAGGGGCGGGGACTGGTGCTTCCGGCAGCGGTGTGCCAGGCTCGAGGTAACCAGCCTGGCCTGGTGAGGGACCCCGCGCCACCGAACGGTCACATTCCGTGGCCGACGGCCGGTGCGGGTGGTCTCGCTCGACTTCGGGCGGCAATGCGTCGCCTGCACTACGGCCGCTTTCCCAGCGGGAGTCGACCGTGATGGGCTTCGACCCGAATCGGCGACCTGTATGCAAAACCTCGGCATCACCGTCAGCGAAGAACGCAAGCTGACGACGATCATCCTGACCGGCGAGTTGGACCTCGACACGTGCCCCCGTGTCACCGCGGTCACCGACACCCTGCCGCTCGGCGGCAGGACGCTGCGCGTCGACCTCTCCGACGTCACCTTCATCGGCTCCACCAGTCTGAACATGCTGCTCAGCCTCCGCCTGCGCGCCGAAGCCGAGATGGGCTCGCTCGAGCTCACCGGCCTGCGGCACCAGGCGGAACGCGTCCTGGCACTGACCGGGACCCGCCACCTCTTCCGCATCCTCCCGGGCGCTCCGCCCGCTGCCCTGGGCGACAGCGCCTTCGTGCCGGCTGCTGAGGGGTGACCGTCACCGTCCGCTGCTTTTCTGCGCCGAATGCGGCTTACGGGAGGAAGTCGATCTCCTCTCGGGTTAGGCTCCCCACGAGCATTTCCCAGGATGTCGACCAGCGAACGCGGAGCGCTGACATGCCCGAAACCCGCCTCAAGTGCCGCAATGACTCCTCGGCCGCCGCTGTCGTGGCGGCCGGATCCGAGCCTGGCGATCCTCAGCACACCGTCCGCCAGGACGGGCGCCATGTGGTCATCGCCTACGCGAGCCCGCGCTGGCCCTTCGACGTCGCCGAGTGGGCGGCGCTCGAGGGCCACGCCAGCGACAAGGCCGCGGCCCGGGTCATGGCGTCCCTCTAGGCAGGCGCCGACGTGCGCCTGGGGCCCGGCCGGCGGCCGGGCCCGAAGCGCAGTCCCGCGGCAGTGCCCCGGCCTCGTTCAGTCCTCCGTGATCCGGATGATCGTCTTGCCGGGAAGCCGACGCCCGACACGGGCGAAGGCGTCGGGCGCCTCGTCCAGCGGCCGCACGTCCCCGACAACCGGCTTGAGCCGGCCCTCCCTGACGCGGCGGACGAGGTCCTCGAGGCGTGCCCGGTCGACTTCGACGACGAAGAACACGGCCCGGCCCTTGTCAGGTTGCACAGAGGGCGGCGCCGCGATGGTGACCACCGTTCCGCCGGTGCGGACCAGGGCGGTCGAGCGTTCGAGGATGTCGCCGCCGAACACGTCGAGGACGAGGTCCACCGCACCGACGTCTTCGAGCCGGTCGTTCTGCAGGTCCACGAAGGCGTGCGCGCCGAGGCCGAGCACGGTGTCCCTGTCGGCCGCGCGGCCAGTGCCGATCACCCGGGCGCCCGCCTCGTGGGCGAGCTGCACGGCGATCGAGCCGACCCCGCCGGCCGCACCGTGGACCAGGACGGTCTGGCCGGTCACGAGCCCGCCGTGCTCGAAGAGGCCCTGCCACGCGGTCAGCCCAGAGATCGGCAGGGCCGCGGCCACCGTGTGGTCGACGTCCGCGGGAAGCGGGGCCAGATTGCGGGCCTCCACCGCGACGTACTGGGCCAGCGAGCCGTTGCGGGTCCAGTCGGCCAGGCCGAACACCCGCTGGCCGACGGTCAGGCCCGTCGTCCCGTAGCCCAGTTCGGCCACGACGCCCGACAGCTCGTGCCCGGGCACGCTCGGTGTCCGGTCGCGCCCCGCCCGGTCGGTCCAGGTCGCGGGCCACTCCAGCTCCCCCGGCGTGTAGCCCGCGGCATGCACCCGCACGATGACGTCGTTCTCGGAGGTGTGCGGGTACGGCAACTCCGTGAGGGCGAGCCCGCCGACTCCGGCGTCACGGTCGCGAACGGTGATGGCTTGCATGGGTGGACCTTTCTGGGGCAGGGCTGCCGAAGGGGCGGACAGCCGCGGTGGATCGGTGGACGTGCGCTCGCCGTGGCCGTCGTCGGGGTCCCGGCGGCAGGGCGCGCGCAGGAGGGGTCCGCCCCCGCCCGGCGCCGTGCCGGTGGACGGACGGCGCAGTCATCAGCTCGGCCAGGGGGCGCCGAGGATGCGCTCGACCGTGGTCGTGCGCCGGAAGCCGGGGACGAAGTGCTCCAGTATGTCCGCGTTCACGGTCCCGTTCGTGGTCTCCGGGCGGTACCCGAGGCCGTCGACGAAGGCCTTGAGGAACTGGTTCTTGAAGTCCCCCCGCGGATGGACCGCGGTGACTTCCTCCACCTGGGCGGGGGCCAGCTCGTCAAGGGCCAGGCCGAGCACGTCGGTCAGAACGCCGAGATTCGTCAGGGCGATCTCCGCGCCCATCCGTCCGGGGATCTCCGGCGTCGTGTGCAACGCGATGGCGGTCCAGACCACGTCGGCGGCGGCGGCCGAAAAGCCGTGGTCGAGCATGAAGGCGCGGGCGTGGTCGGCTCCGTCGACCTCGAATCGCTGCTCGGCACCCGAGAACGGCGTCATGAGGCCGGTGTCATGGAACATCGCGGACAGGTAGAGCAGTTCGGGGTCGGGCTCCCTCTTCAGCCGGCGAGCGTGAATGGCGCCGAAGACGAATACGCGCCGCGAATGATGGTAGACGAGGGGGCCGGTCATCTCCCGAACGATTCGGGTCGCCTCGGCGGCCGCGGCTGTTTCCGGAATTTCGACCCCGGCGATGATCTCGGACATCGGCTCTGCACTTCCCGACATGCGCGTGTTATGAATGGACGGTGTTTCCGTCTTCCACCCTGCCGACCACCGGGCCCTCCGCGCCACCCCACTTTGGCCGTGAGGCCCACGGATCCGGACAGGCGGAGCGGCGGGAGGCGGACTCCGCGGCGCATCGCGTCGTGATCCTCGTCTACGACGGGGTGACGCTGCTCGACGTGGCCGGCCCCGCGGAGGTGTTCGCGGAGGCGAACCGGTTCGGGGCCGCGTACGAGGTGGTGCTGGTCTCGCCGACCGGCGCCGACGTCACCTCCTCCGCCGGGATCCGGATCGCCGTCGCCGGCGCCGCCGGGGAAGCCGCCCCGGACACCTTCATGGTCGTCGGGACGGACCGCTACCCGCGCGAGGCCGTCGCCCGCGACCAGGTCCAGGCCGCGCGGACCCTGGCCGGCGAGGCCACACGGATCGCGTCCATCTGCACCGGGGCGTTCGTCCTCGGCGCCGCCGGTCTCCTGGACGGCAAGCGCGCGACCACACATTGGAGGGTCGCCCACGAGCTCGCCGCCCGATGCCGGAGCAGCAGCGTCGTCCCCGATGCGATCTACGTCCAGGACGGCGCCACCTACACCTCGGCCGGGGTGACCGCCGGGATCGACCTCGCCCTGGCCCTCGTCGAGGAGGACCACGGCCCCGATCTGACCCGCGACGTCGCGCGTTCCCTCGTCGTCTATCTGCAGCGTGCGGGCGGTCAGTCGCAGTTCTCGGCCCCGCTGCAGAGACCTGCTCCGCACTCTCCGGCCATCCGGCGGATCGCCGACCTCGTGGCGGCCGATCCCGCGGGCGACCACTCGGTCGGTGAACTCGCCAAGCACCTGAACCTGAGCAGCCGGCATCTCACCCGGCTCTTCCGCGACGAGATGTCCACCACGCCGGCCCGCTACGTGGAAAGCATCCGGTTCGACATGGCGAAGGCCCTGCTCGACCAGGGCCACACCGCGACCCAGGTGGCGTCTCTCGCGGGATTTCCGAGTTACGAGAGCATGCGCAGAGTATTCGTGAAGAAAATGGCCATCAGCCCGGCCGCTTATCAGCGCCGCTTCCGGACGGCACTGCGGCCCGACCCGGCGTAGCCGTCACGCTGTGTCGCCGTTTTCACTGCAGTGCCCAGCATCCCACCGCGATCGGAGTCACCCATGAAGAATGCCACGATGCGTGCCGTCGGATACCGCAAGAGCCTGCCGGTCACCGACGAGGCGAGTCTGACCGACCTCGAGCTTCCCATGCCCCAGACCGGCCCGCACGACCTGCTGGTACGGGTCGAGGCCGTGGCGCTCAACCCCGTGGACTACAAGGTGCGCCAGGGGAACGACCCGGGCGGCGAGCCGAAGGTGCTGGGCTGGGACGCGGCGGGCACGGTCGTGGCGGTCGGCGACCGGGTCGAGATGTTCGCCGTCGGTGACGAGGTGTATTACGCCGGCGCCATCGACCGGCCGGGGGCGAACGCGCAGTTCCACGCAGTCGACGAGCGCATCGTCGCCCTGAAGCCCGCCACGCTGGACTTCACCGAGGCGGCCGCGCTCCCGCTGACCTCCCTGACGGCCTGGGAGGGCCTCTTCGAAAGGCTCGGCCTGCAGAACGGCGGCCTGGAGCGCAGCGGTTCACTGCTGATCACGGCCGCGGCCGGCGGCGTCGGGGCGATCGCGGCGCAGATGGCGCGTGCCCTGACCAGTCTGACGGTCATCGGCACCGCTTCCCGTCCCGAGACCGTCGAGTTCGCCAGCCGGATGGGCGTCCAGCACATCGTGAACCATCGTGAGCCGCTCGTCCCCCAGCTCGCCGAGGTGGCGCCGGAGGGGCTCACGCATGTGTTCAGCACGGCGAACACCGACCGCAATCTCGCCGACTACGCCGAGGCGCTGCAACCGTTCGGGGAGATCGTCGCCATCGACGACTTCGACTCCCTGCCCCTCGGCGTGCTGAAGCCCAAGAGCATCTCCTACCACTGGGAGTTCATGTTCACCAGGTCCCTGTTCCGGACGCCGGACCAGGTGCGGCAGCACCAGATCCTGAGCAAGGTGGCGCGCCTGGTGGACGCGGGAGTCCTCACCACCACCGCCCACCGGGACCTCGGCCCGGTCAACGCGGCCAACCTCCGGGAGGGCCACCGCATCCTGGAGTCGGGCACCGCGATCGGCAAGATCACCCTCACCGGGTTCTGATCCGCCGTCCGCACACGTGGGCGGGGCCGCCGATCGCGTACGTCGGTGGCGCGAACCGCGGTGGTGCGAACGGCCGTCGGCCACCGCCGCCGCACACGCCGTAGCCGCGTCCGACCTGTGCCCGGACACGGCCGGGGGCGGTACGGGATGGATCCCGTACCGCCCCTGCCACGACCGCACCGACCCGCCGTCGCCGGCTGCGACACCGGGTCACCCGGGTCGCGGGGATCAGCCGCGGACGATGTTCTCCGCCTGGGGGCCCTTCTGCCCCTGCGTCACGTCGAACGTGACGTGCTCACCCTCCACCAGCTCGCGGTAGCCGTTGCCCGCGATGTTGGAGTAGTGGGCGAACACGTCCGGTCCGCCCCCGTCCTGTGCGATGAAGCCGAAGCCCTTTTCGGAGTTGAACCACTTCACAACGCCAGATGCCACTGTGTTCGTCCCTCACGTGCTGCTGCTACGGCGCACCCCGTGGTGCGCCGGCGACCCCGTTACTGGGCCCCGGCCTTGCTTACCCGATGATCCACCCCGCGCGCCACCGAATAGGCGCGTGTCCGACCGTGTCGTTCAGGTGGTCCTCCCCGACGCACGGCGCGCGGCCGGCTCCGCGCGCCGGGTGTACCGGGTAGGAGCGGGTCTGGGGACGCCCTCGGCGCCCGGGACCATTTGCCGCCGCCCGACCGGACGCTGACCTACACCTCGCCGCGCCAGGAGCCGGTCTCCCTGCCGCGGGCCTCGATGTACTCCTTGAAGCGCTTGAGGTCGCCCTTGGCCTGACGCCTGACGACACCGAGCTTGTCGGCCACCGTGTCGGCCATGCCCTGAGGCTCGTGGTCGAGCTGCAGCATGACCTTGGTGTGCCTGTCGTCCAGGCGGTGGAAGGTGACCACTCCCGCCTGGTGGACGTCCCCGCCCACCGTGGTCCAGGCGACCCGCTCGTCGGGGATCTGCTCGCTGATCTGGGCGTCGAACTCGCGCTTGACGCCGCCGACCTTGGCGACCCAGTGCGTCAGGGTCGGCGTGCGCTGCTCGATCCGCTCGACCCCCTCCATGAAGCGGGGGAACTCCTCGAACTGGGTCCACTGGTTGTATGCCGTCGTGACCGGCACCGCGACCTCGACCGACTCCTCGACCGTCGACATGTGCCCACCTTTCTGGTCGGCATCCGCTTCGGGATGCGGCGTCTTCTGTCTCGTGTGCGCGCCTGCCCGAGCGGGGCGGGGGCAAACGCCGCCGCACGGCGGCGGCAGAGCGGCGCGTGACGCGTCGGGTGCGCTGACGGACTTGGCCGAGCCCCGTCATTCCGTCGGCGGCGTCACCATGCCGGGTCCTGTCCGCGCCATGAGGGGTGCGGCCACGGGGCGCGAAGGGGGCGGCAGCGGCGCCGGGCCGAGAGCCCCCGCTTCACCGCTGTGCACGGGCCAGGACTTGGTTTGCCGTGCGCGTGCCCTTAGGGTGTCAACAATGCGTCAAGATGGGGGCGCAGGGTGTGCCGGGAAGTCTGGTCGGCGTTTGTCAGGGGCGTGAGTGCCCGTTGCCGACGTCCCGGAAGGGTCCGCCTCGATGGCTGCCGCCCCGCGTTCCCGCCCCTTGTTCCTCGGCGTGCTCCCCTTGCCCGAGCGCCGTGCCATCGCCCGCGCGCTGCGGACGGAGACGGTCGGTGGCCTGGTGATGCTCACCGCCGCCGTGGTGGCGCTGGTGTGGGCGAACGGGCCGTGGCACGGGACGTACGAGTCGGTCCGTGAGTTCCACTTCGGCATATCCGCCCTCGGGCTGGACCTGTCGGTGGGGCACTGGGCGGCGGACGGGCTGCTGACGGTGTTCTTCCTGGTCGCCGGCATCGAGTTGAAGCGCGAGCTCGTCGTCGGCGAGCTGCGCACGCCCGAGACCGCGGCACTGCCGGTCATCGCGGCGGTGTGCGGGATGGTGGTGCCGGCCGGACTGTACGTCGCGGTCGCCGCGCTCGGGGGCGGGAGCCTGGAGGGCTGGGCCGTCCCCATGGCCACCGACATCGCCTTCGCGCTGGCGGTGCTGGCCGTCATCTCCACCCACCTGCCCACGGCTCTGCGCGCCTTCCTCCTCACCCTCGCGGTGGTGGACGACCTCGGCGCGATCCTCGTCATCGCCGTGTTCTTCACCTCCGACCTCGACCTCTGGGCTCTGCTCGGGGCGGCGGCCGGCCTGGCGGTCTTCTACGCGCTGCAGCGGCTGCGGGTGACCGGATGGTGGTGGTATGTACCGCTCGGTGTGGCGATCTGGGCCCTGATGTACCACGGGGGCGTCCACGCCACCGTCGCCGGCGTCGCCATGGGGCTGATCCTGCGCACCACCCGGGACGACGACGAGACCGCCTCCCCCGCGGAGCGCACCGGTTTCCTGCTGCACCCGCTGTCCGCCGGGGTCGCCGTTCCCTTGTTCGCGCTCTTCGCGGCCGGGGTCACCGTCTCCGCCGGCGCCCTGGGTGACGTGTTCACCCGTCCGGAGCCGCTCGGGGTCGTGGTGGGCCTGCTCCTCGGCAAGATCGTCGGCATTTTCGCGGGCACCTACCTGGCCGCCCGCTTCACCCGCGCGCGCCTCAACCCCGACCTGGCCTGGGGCGACGTGTTCGGCCTGGCCGTCCTGGGCGGGATCGGCTTCACCGTCGCCCTCCTGATCGGCGAGCTCGCCTTCCCCCCGGCCGAGGCGGAGCACGTCAAGGCCGCCGTCCTTGTCGCCTCCCTGGCAGCGGCATGCCTCGCCGCACTGCTGCTGCACCGCCGCAACCGGCTCTACCGGCGGCTGTGCACCGAGGAGGACCATCGCTGACGCCGCGGAACCGCCCAGCCGACGCACCCCGCCCCGAACGACACGGGCGTCGAACAGCCACACGTTGTTCCGCGTGCACCGGCCCGGTCCGAGGCGCACCCTGGGATTGTGGCGCATCGCCGTTCCTCCACGCGGCGCACGGCCACCTGAGAAATGAGAGGCCCTGCCGCCTGTGGGCTGCGCGGTGGGGCCTCGCCCGCGCGACCTCTAATCTTAAGTCTCGCCCGTTCCTCGCAGGAGGGACATGCACCCGAAGGCCCCGCCGCCGAAGTCGGCGCCCCCGTCGACGTCATCGAGACCCTGCTCATGGCGCAGGCCCACGGGTACCGGCCCGATCCGCGTGCTGTGGCGCTGCTCCACCCCATCCCGGAGCGGTTTCCTCGACGCCACCACGAGCGGTCCCCGGGTCCTCAGCGGCAAGGAACTCGCGCCAGTGGGCGCGCAGGCGACTCCGTGCTCCTTCACGACGCTCAGGACCGCGTCGCAGCAGGCGACCCTCTGCTCCTTCGCCGTCGGCAAGGGCCGCGACGACAACTGGGGCGGAGCCGTCGACGGTCTGCGCATCACCCGGTTCGTCCACGGCCTCGAGGCAGAAGGCGTGAGGGCCCGCCGCGTGGGCTGAAAGCCGCCGTTCCCCCCTGCGAGCAGGCCGGGCCGCCTGCACCGCTGCGGGCCGCACGACGGGCCCGAACCGGCCGGCGTTCGTCCACACCGCCCCGACCGGCCCGCGGCCCGCGCCCCTGCTCCGCCCTTTCGGGCGGGGCCGGGCCCGCGCCGGTCATCAGCGGGCATGGGCCGTTCGGCCCGTTCGGGGGACCCTCGGGCGTACCGGTGGCCCCCACCGGCCCATGTGGGGCCCGGCGGAATCGGCCGACAGTGGGATCCGAGGCCGGCGCGCCTCGGCCCGTCGGCATCACGGCCGAACACGCGCCGCGGCGAGGAGGAGACGAACGATGAGGCACCGCACGACGGGGCATGTGATGACGGCGGAGGTCGTCAGCGTCCGCGAGGGCATCCCCTACAAGGACCTCGTGGCACTGCTGGCACGGCACCGGATCAGCGGCGTGCCCGTGGTCGACGACGACGACAAGGTCCTCGGCGTCGTCTCCGAGACCGACCTGATGGCACGCCAGGCGGCGGGAAGAGGCGGCCCCCGACGGCGCCTGCCACCGCTGTCCCCCACCGCGCGGCGTGACGCCGCCCGGGCCGGAGCACGGACCGCCGGACAGCTGATGACCGCTCCGGCGGTCACCGTACGCGCACGGGACTCGATCGCCGTCGCGGCCCGCACCCTGACCGGGCACCGCGTCAACCGGCTGCCCGTGGTCGACGACGAGGACCGCCTCGTCGGCATCGTCACCCGCGGCGACCTCCTCCAGGTCTTCCTCCGCCCGGACCCCGACATCCGCGACGAGGTCGTCGACGAGGTGGTCGTGCGCGCGCTGTTGCAGCCCCCTCGTGAGATCGTGGTGGACGTCCACCACGGCGTGGTCACCCTCGAGGGCCGTCTGGAGCGCCGCAGCCAGGTCCCGCTGGCCGAGGCCATGGCCCGCCAGGTCGACGGCGTCGTCGCCGTGGTGAACCGGCTCGCCTACCGGCTTGATGACACGCACCAGCAGCCCGCCCGGCCCGCGGTCCACCGCGTCCCCGACGACCGGCCGCACACCGCGTGAGGAGGACGAGGAGGATGGGAAGGACGAGCGGGCCATGTCCGTCCATGACCGCGTGAACGGCCGCGGTCCGGCTTCGGTACCGATCGGGCGGCCGGTGTTCGCGGCCCTGGTCGGACCGGCCGTGGCGGCACCGGCGCGGCAACGCCGCCGACGGTGCGGCGCTGCCGGGCGGTGTGACCGGAGTCCGCGCGAGCCGCTCGCCGTGACCGGGGGACGCCGCCGCGCCGCGGTTCCCCGTCCCGGCACGACGTCAGCGAAAAGGGGACGGGCGGCCCGGCGGCGACGGCTGCCCGTCGACCCGGGACCGGTGGGGCGGGCCTGTCCGGCCCGCTCGGGAAGGAGGAGGCCATGAACCCCGGCAGGCGCCCGGCGACGGTCGGCGACGTGATGACGCGGAAGGTCGTCGCGGTCACCCCGGGCACGTCGTTCAAGGAGATCGTGCGGACCATGGAGCAGTGGAAGGTCAGCGCACTGCCGGTGGTGGGCGGCGGCACCCGGGTCGTCGGCGTGGTCTCCGAGGCGGATCTGCTGCGCAAGGAGGAACACCGCGAGGATGTCGCCCCACCGGTCGTCGCGGATCCCGCCGCGGCGGCCCCCGACAAGGCGGCCGCCGTCACCGCCGAGCAGTTGATGACCGCCCCGGCGGTCACCGTGCACGAGGACGCACCGTTGGCACAGGCGGCGCGGGCCATGGCACTGCACCGCGTGAAGCGGCTGCCGGTCGTCGACGCACAGGGCGTGCTGCGGGGCGTGGTGAGCCGGGGCGACCTGCTCAAGGTGTTCCTCCGCAGCGACGAGGACATCGCCCGCGAGGTGCGGGAACTCGTCATGGCGGAGCTGCTCCGGGAGGCGTGGCGATCCCTGGACATCGACGTGGCCGAAGGAGTCGTGACGGTGAGCGGACTGCTCGCCGACCGCTCCCTTGTGCCGTCCGTGGCCCGGATGGCGCGTTCCGTCGAAGGGGTGGTCGATGTGCGCTTCGATCTCACCTCGAGCCGGGTGTGACGTCCGGCGGGAGGCGGCCGCGAGGGCCCGCGGAGACGGGCGGCCCGGTCGGACCCTCCGGCGGGTCCGACCGGCCCAAGCGGCGGCCGAGGGTCGCGCGCGACCCTGGCAGCAGGCGGAGCACACGGAGCCGTTGCCCGGCGGCCGGCAACGGGGAAGGACGTGACCGGTCATGACGAAGCACTCCGCGCCCACAGCACCGGGGGACATCGGACGGCGTATCGCGGCGCGCCGTCGCGAACTCGGTCTGTCGCACGAGGACGTGGCCGCTCGCACGGGCATCGCCCCGGGCTATCTGCGGTATATCGAGCAGGACTCCACCGCCGCCCCCGGTGTCGCGACGCTGCGCGGTCTGGCGAGGGCTCTGGACACGAGTGTGTCCACGCTCTGCGGCGGCGACGCCGATCTGCCGCCGGGACGCGGAATGGCGGCCGGGCACGCGGAACTGGTGGATCTCGACCGCGAGGAGTGCTGGAGTCTGCTGTCCACGCACGGGGTGGGCAGAGTCGCCCTGTCGACGCCGGACGGACTGACCGTGCTGCCGGTCAACTACTGCGTCGCAGACGGCACGATCGCCTTCCGCACCTCCGCGGCCGCCACCCCCGCGCAGGCCTCCGACGCCACCTGCGCCTTCGAGGTCGACGAGGTGGACGACGCGCTGAGCCAGGGCTGGAGCGTGCTCGTCCGCGGCATGGCGCACACCGTCACCGACCCCGCTGGTGTGCGGCGGCTGGACGAACAGGCCTACACCGGGCCGTGGGCCGGAGGCGACCGCGACCTGTGGCTGCGGGTCACCCCGGCGACCGTGACAGGCCGCCGCATCGTGGTCGGCTGACAGGAGACGGCAGGAGCCGGCAGGACATGGGCAGGACATCGACACCGACGGGAGACCCGGCATGACCGACAGCGCGTTCCCTCCCCCCGCGGGGCTCCACACGCCGCGCGGCGAGGTCGTCGTGGGGGTCGACGGATCGGATCCGGCCGTGCGCGCCCTGGACCGGGCGGCCGACGAGGCGCACCGGCGGGACACCGCCTTGCGGGTCGTGCACGGGCTGCCGTGGCCCGACCCGGGCGAGGTCGGGTTCGGGCTGGACGCCGACCGCGAGCGTCCGGCGAGCGAGGCGGCGCGGACGATCCTGGATCTGGCCGCCCGGCGTGTGGCGGACCGGCACCCGGGCCTGACCGTCACGCTGGACCTGTCGGCCGAGCCGGCGGCCTCGGCCCTGGTGCGGGCGGGCAGGACCGCCGCCCTGACGGTCGTGGGCACCCGGGGTCGCGGCGGCTTCGCCGGGCTGCTCCTGGGCTCCGTCAGCCTGCGGGTGGCGGCCCACAGCGTCAGCCCTCTGATGGTCGTCCGCGGCGAGGACGCGGCCGCGCGCCGGGGCCTCCTGCACGACAGGGTGCTGCTCGGTCTGAAGGACGAGGGCGACGCCGAGGCGGCCCTGTTCGCCTTCGAGGAGGCGGAGCGCCGCGGCGCGCGGCTGCGGGTGCTGCACACCTGGACCCACCCGCATGTGCCGATGGGCGAATGGCCGGTGTCCCACCAGCAGGACCTGGCGGTCCAGGCCCGGCAGCACAAGGAGCTCGCCCGCTTCGCGGTGTCCAAGCTCTCCGAGCGCTTTCCCGACGTCGCCGTCCGGGTGGACTCCGCCTCCGGACACGCGGCCGCGGCGCTGGTGGAGGCCAGCCGCGCGGCGGACATCGTCGTGATCGGCGCCCACCGCCGGGAAGGGCGTCCGCTGGGGATGCGGCTGGGCCCCGTCACCCACGCCGTGCTGCATCACGCGCACTGCCCCGTCGTCCTGGTGCCCATCGACTGAGCCTGGTGCGGTCCGGGCGCCGAGGCCGTGTCCGGCACGGCGGACGGCGCCACCCGATCCGCCCGACGCCCCGGGACCCCGCGCCCTCCGTCCCGAGTGCGTCCGCCCGCCGAGGGCGACCGTCCACGACAAGGAGCTCGCTCCCTCGAGGAGGCCGTCATGAACGGCAGCCCGCGCACCGTGTCCGACGTGATGACCGAGGCCGTCGTCGCCGTCGGGCGGGACGCCACGTTCAAGGAGATCGTCAGCACGATGGAGCGGTGGAAGGTCAGTGCACTGCCGGTCCTGGAGGGCGAGGGCCGGGTCGTCGGGGTGGTGTCCGAGGCCGATCTGCTGCCCAAGGAGGAGTACCGCGACGGAGCGCCCACCCGCTTCGAGCGGGCGCGGCGGCTGCCGGATCCGGGCAAGGCGGGCGCCACCACCGCCGACGAGCTGATGAGCGCCCCCGCCGTGTGCGTGCGCCTCGAGGCCACGCCGGCACAGGCGGCACGGGCCATGGCAGTGCGGGGGGTGAAACGGCTGCCGGTCGTCGATCGCCAGGGGGTCCTGCGCGGGATCGTCAGCCGGGGCGACCTGCTGGAGGTCTTCCTCCGTCCTGACGAGGAGATCGTCGCGGAGGTGAACCGCGACATCGTCGCCCATGTGTTCCCCGGTGAGCCGCCGCCGGTGCGGGCACACGCGTCGAGGAGGGCGTCGTCCACTTCTCCGGGGACCCGGCGGACCCCTCGCTGGTTCCGCTGGCGTGCAGGGTCGCCCGCGCGGTGCAGGGCGTCGTCGACGCCGTCTGGGACTGAGGGGCCGCGTGGGTGGGCGGGGCACACATCGTGGCACCCGGTCAGGCCGCGCAGCAGGGCCGGATCGACCATCCGGGTGGGCCGGGTGGCCCTGGCGCGGGCCGAGGGGGTGGGACACGATCGACAGACAGCGGCCGAGAACGGCGAAGAGCGGGCCGGAGGCCGAGAGCGGCCCGAAGAGCGGGCAGATGCGGAGAACGGCGCAGTGAGCAGGCAGGGCTCCAGAAGCGCCCAAGGGCCCGAGGGGAGCACGTCCTCCCGGCGCACCGCCCCGCGCAACCGTGACGAGGACGTGAGCAGCATGGCACAGAACCCGTTTCCCGCCGCCCCTGGCGACCTGGGGCGGCGCGTGGCCAACCGGCGTCGCGAATTGGGCCTGACCCGCGAGGAGGTCGCGTCCCGGGCCGGCATGGCCACCAGCTATCTGCGCTTCATCGAGGAGCAGTCCACCGCGGCTCCGGGTCCTGGAACGCTGGGGACGCTCGCAGCCGTGCTGGACACGACGGTCGTGGCGCTCAACGGCGGGGAGGCCGACCTGCCGCCCGGTCGTCTCGGCCGCGCGTCGCCGCACGCACAGCTGCGGGAACTCACCCCCGAGCAGTGCTGGTCGCGCCTGGGCAGCCACGGCGTGGGCCGCGTCGCGGTGACCACGACGGGCCGTGAGGCCATCCTGCCCGTGAACTACAGCGTGATCGACGGGTCCGTCGTGTTCCGGACGGCGCCCGGCTCGGGACCGGCCGAGGTCACCGGAACGGACGTCGTCTTCGAGGTGGACCATGTCGACGATGCGCTCAGCCAGGGCTGGAGCGTCCTGGTCCGGGGCCGGGCCTCGCGGGTCCGGGACCCGGATGCCGTGCGGTACCTGGCCGAGCGGGTGTACAGCGGCCCCTGGCCGGGGGACGACGACCGCGATCTGTGGGTGCGGATCGACGTGGCGGGGATCAGCGGGCGGGACATCGACGTGCCCTCGGCAGCCCGCCGACCCTGACGCATTCTGAGGGAAGGGCGGCGGCGGACGAAGCCCGAGGGCCCGTCCGGCCCTGGCGGGCGCGGGGCTCATGGGCGACGATCACGGTGTCACGGGACATCAGCAGCCGGTGCGTACAGGAACAGGGGGCCAGAATGACCGGTGCAGGACAGTTCTCGCCGCAGACCCCGATCCGCGTCTTCCTCGTCGACGACCACGAGGTCGTGCGACGGGGCCTGCGCGACCTGCTGGACGCCGAGCCGGACATCGAGGTGGTCGGGGAGGCAGGCACCGTCGACCACGCGTTGGCCCGTGGGCCGGCCCTGCGGCCGCACGTGGCGATCCTGGACGTGCGCCTGCCCGACGGCGACGGCATCGGCGTCTGCCGGGAGCTGCGTTCCCGCATGCCGGGGCTGGCATGCCTGATGGTGACCTCCTTCGACGACGACGACGCGCTGCTGGACGCGATCATGGCCGGCGCGGCGGGCTATGTGCTGAAGCAGATCAAGGGCTCCGACCTGATCTCCGCGGTCCGCACGGTGGCCTCCGGCCAGTCCATGCTGGACCCGGCGACCACCGCACGGTTGATGTCCAGCCTGCGGCATCAGGACGAGCCGCCGGAGCCGCAGGACGAGACGCTGGCCGCACTCACCCCGCGGGAGCGGGAGATCCTGGAGCTCATCGGGGAGGGGCTGACGAACCGGGAGATCGGCAAGCGGCTGTTCCTGTCGGAGAAGACGGTGAAGAACCACATCTCCCGGATGCTGGCCAAGCTCGGCGTCGAGCGCCGCATCCAGGCGGCCGTGCTGGCCACCCAGCACCAGTCGGCCGGCGGAGAACCGCGTTCCCACCGCTGAGACCCTGCTACGGGCGCCACGCCCGGCGGCGGGCCCCTGCCGCCGCCGGGGTGGCCAGGCAGGGGCGAGGCGCCCGGAGGAACGGCCGGGCGCTAGGAGCGCACGGGTACGCGCCATTCCAGCTGCGTGCCGCCGCAGTCGCGTGCCGCAGCGGTGAACGTTCCGCCGAGCTTCTCCGCGCGTCGGGCGAGGTTCGTCAGGCCGCTGCGGCGGCCACCCTCAGGCAGTCCCACGCCGTCGTCGGTCACGGTCAGGGAGACGGTCCCGGAGCCGACGACCAGGGCGACCTCGGCGGAACCGGCGTGCGCGTGCCGGGCGATGTTGGACAGCGCCTCGCCCAGCACCGCGATGACGTCGTCGGCCACGGCGGCGGGGACGTCGGTGTCGACGAGTCCCTCCATCCGCAGCGACGGGGTGAACCCGAGGGAAGGCACGGCCTGTTCGACCGCACGGGCGGTGCGCACCCGAAGCCCCTGACGTCCAGGGCCCGAGTCGCGGACCCGCAGCCCGAAGATCGTCGAACGGATGATCTTGATGGTCTCGTCGAGGTCGTCCACCGCGCGCAGCAGGCGTTCGCTGGCCTGTGGATGGTCGACGAAACGCGCGGCGCTCTGCAAGGTCATGCCGGTGGCGAACAGCCGCTGGATGGCCAGGTCGTGCAGGTCCCGGGCGATGCGGTCGCGGTCCTCGAGCCGCGCCAGCTGCTCCGCGGAGCGGCGTCGCTCGGCCAGTTCCATGGCGAGCGCGGCCGAACCGGCGAACGCCAGCAGCGGCGCCGTCTCGGTGTCGGTGAACGGGGCCTGGCCTTCGGCGCGGGCCAGCAGGAGCGCCCCGCGCACCCCCTGGGGCGTGCTCATCGGAACAGCCACGGCGGGACCGAGCCCCGCGAACCGGGCCGGGCCGGCGGTGATACGCGAGTCATGCGCGACATCGGGACTGGTGATCGGTTCACTGGCCGCCATCGCGGCGCCCGCGAACGATCCCTCGCGGGGCAGGGTCAGGCCGCGATGCAGATCCGCGTCGGTGCCGGTGGCGATCGCCACCTCGACCTCCGTCCCGCCCCCGATCGGGCGGGCCACCACGCCGAGGTCCGCCCCGGTGATATCACGGGCATGCTCGACGATCAGCTCCAGGACGCGCGACTCATCGACCCCCGACAGCAGGCTCGCGGTGATCTCCGAGTTCGCCTCCAGCCACCGCTGCCTCGACCGGGCCTCCTGATACAGACGGGCGTTGTCGATGGCGACGCCCGCGGCCACCGCCAGGGTGGACAGCACGGTCTCGTCCTCCTCGTCGAAGCGCTTGCCGCCGCGCTTCTCCGTCAGGTACAGGTTGCCGAAGATCTCGTCGCGTACCCGGATCGGCACCCCGACGAAGGAGTGCATCGGGGGATGCCCGGCGGGGAACCCGTACGACGCCGGGTGCTCGGAGAGCTCCTCCAGGCGCAGCGGCTCGGGGTGGCGGATCAGCTCGCCCAGGATGCCGTGCCCGGAGGGCAGGTGGCCGATCGCCCGGATCTGCTCGTCCGACACGCCCACCGTCAGAAACTGGGCGAGCTTCGCGTCGTCCCCGATCACCCCGAGAGCCCCGTACTCGGCGTCCACGAGAGCGACCGCGGCCTCCACGATCCGCCGCAGCACATGCGGCAGATCCAGCTCCCCGCCGACCGACAGCACCGCCTCCAACAGGCTGTGCACCCGGTCACGTGTCCCCCGCACCGCGTCGATGCGCACCTGCAGCTCGTCCAGGAGATCGTCGAGGCGCAAACGGGGCAGGCGCTCCGCGCCCTCGCCGCCTTCCATCCCCACCGCTCCTCCATCCGGCACAGCAGCTCGCAGCTCCGAACAGCTTCAACATAGCGGGATCCGGACCGCCCCGAACGCTTCCCCGGCCGTTCGCGGCGAATCCCGGCGACCGGAGTGCGCCCGCGCACCGGCCTCCGCCACCCGGCGGGGTACGAAGCCGCCGCCCGGAGGGGTTTGCACCCCGGGGCGTGAGGCAAGGGGACCACATGGGAACGGCCCGCCCGTGACCCACCCCGAGGCGGCCTCCCAAGGGCGTGCCCCGCCCCGGCGATCGGCGCGGCGGCCCGCCCAGGCCCCCGGTCGGCGAGGAGGACCCCGTGATCCCGAAGATCCGTACCCATCGTCCCGGGGAGAAGGTGCCGGTCAGCGGCGTCTACGAGTGCACCTGCGGCAAGAGCCACCGCTTCACCACCACGGACGTGCGGGGCCACACCTTCCCGCCGGTACCGGCAGGCTGCCCCGGCGTCTCTTGGCGGCTGCTGACCCCCGTCCACACGGAGCGCAGTCCTTGACGCTCCCCCGGACGCCCGCCCGGCCCCGAGTGGTGACGGCGCACGAGGCCGGACGGGCTCATAGCGCGGTCCCGCCGACGTTCCTTGCCCGAGCTCCGGCGGGGCCGCTCGCGTTCCCGCCCCTGGCGCTGCCGAAGCCGCCCGACCGTCCGCCCGCCGTACCGCGCCGCCCCCGGAGGCCGTCGGAGCGGTCGGAGCAGGCCGTAAAGAACGCGTAAGTTTGCCGGGACCAGGCAATGACCCGGTGCCAGGCACCGTGTCACCATCGCGGTGTCTTCACAGAAGATCAGACCAGCGAGCCGCGGGGGGCGGGATGGGGTGGTTTCTCGGTATCGGCATCGCCGGTCTGGTGGTGCTGGCGCTGGGGCTCCTCTTCGACGGTGTGCTCGAGGGACTCTTCGACGGGCTGGGGGGCCTGGACGGTCTGCTCTCCCTGCCGGTGGTCGCCGGTTTCGTGTCGATGCTCGGCTTCACCGGGGCGATCGTCTCGGGCACCACGGATCTCGGGACGGTGCCCGCCACCGCGGCGGGGGTGGCCGCCGGGGTCGTGGCGGGCTGGCTGACCTGGAAGTTCAGCCAGTCTCTGCTGCACGGGGGGACCTCGGTCACACCACGAGGCGACGATCTCATCGGCGGTGCGGGCACGGTGGTCACCGCTATTCCGGCGGACGGCTACGGCGAGGTGCTGGCGTACCTGGCCGGCCAGCCCGTGAAGCTCGCGGCCAAGAGCTCCGTCGCGCTCCCGCGCGGATCCCGGGTGTGGGTGGAGGCCGCGCTGTCGGCCACATCGGTGGCCGTGCGCCCCGTCGAGGACTGACCGCGCCCCCGCACCCCGCATCCCCGTCCGCCGACACTCCTCGCTTCGCCCCGCGCGCGGCCCCGCCGCGGCGCCACGTCGTCCTCGTCCTTCCTTCTCCGACCAAGGGAATCCGGCATGAGCCCAGTACTCACCTCCGTGGTGGGCGTCGTCGTACTCGTCGTTCTGCTCGCCCTCGTCGTCATCACCCGCTACAAGGTCGCCGGCCCCAGTCAGGCGTTCATCGTCACCGGCCGGCGGGGCAAGAAGTCGACCGACCCCGAGACCGGACGGGTCTTCACCGACAACAGCGGTCAGAAGGTCGTGGTCGGCGGGGGCGTGTTCGTCGTGCCCTTCGTCCAGCAGAGGTTCACCCTGGACCTGTCCAGCCGGCACATCCCCGTCGCGGTCCGGGGCGCGGTCACGCTGCGCGGGGTGAAGGCCCACCTGGAGGGCGTCGCGATCGTCAAGGTCGGCGGCACCGAGGACTCCATCCGCGCGGCGGCGCAGCGGTTCCTGATGCAGCAGAACGGCATCGTCGGCTTCACCCAGGAAGTCCTGTCGGGTGCGCTGCGCTCGATCGTCGGGCGGATGTCGGTGGAGGACGTCATCCGTGACCGCGCGGCCTTCGCCGGCCAGGTGGCCGAGGAGGCGGAGGCCAGCCTGTCCGGGCAGGGGCTGGTGCTGGACGCCTTCCAGATCCAGGACATCACCACCGAGGGCTCCTACCTCGAGGACCTGGGACGGCCCGAGGCCGCGCGGGCCAAGCAGGAGGCGGACATCGCCGAGGCCCTCGCGCGGCAGGCGTCGGAGCAGGCCCGGCTGAAGGCGGAGGAGGAGATCGCGATCGCCCAGCGGACGTTCGCGCTCAAGCAGGCCGAGATCAAGGCCGAGACGGACGAGGCCGCCGCCCGGGCCGCGGCCGCCGGCCCGCTCGCCGAGGCGGCCCGCAGGCAGGAGGTCCTCACCGAGCAGGAGAAGGTCGCCGCCCGGCAGGCAGCGCTGACCGACCGCGAACTCGACACCAAGGTGCGCAAGCCGGCCGACGCCGCTCGCTACCAGGCCGAGCAGGAGGCCGAGGCCCGGCGCATCGCGCTGGTCAAGCAGGCCGAGGCGGACGCCCAGCGTTCCCGGCTGACCGGTGAGGGTGAGAAGGCGCGCCGCGCGGCACTCGCCGAGGCCGTGCGCATCGAGGGCGAGGCGCAGGCCGCGGCCATCGCCGCGAAGGGCTCGGCGGAGGCCGGGGCCATGCAGAAGAAGGCCGACGCCTTCGCCCGGTACGGCGACGCCGCGGTGCTGCAGATGCTGGTCGAGGTGCTGCCTCAGGTCGTCGAGAAGGCGTCCGAGCCGCTCGCCGCCGTGGACAAGATGACGGTGATCTCGACGGACGGTGCCGGCCAGCTGTCCCGTACGGTCGCGGACAACGTGGCCCAGGGCATGGAGCTGCTGAGCTCCACCACGGGAGTCGACCTCGCCGACCTTCTCAAGAGCCTCGCCAAGCGCGGAACCGCGGCTCCGGCTCCCGCAGAGAAGTCCAACGGCAGGATCGAGATCGCCGACTGACGCGCAGCGGGAAACCCCTGGCCTGTACATGGGTTTCCCGCGCCGTATCTCCGTCCCAGGGCGCCGGGTTGGGCCCCATGTGCCGGAACGCCCGCTCCAGCAAGCTCGGTTCGCGATCCGTACGCCCGTACCCCGTCGGGCAAGCACCCTTGCCGCCAGGGTCGTCGGGCGGCCTGCTCCGCACGCTCGCGCCCGCCATCAGGGTGGAGGTCACCGCCGCTCCGACCGCGCCTTCACACAGCGAAGCAGCGGTGGCCGCAGTGTTGCCGTGCGCACCTCCGTGACCCACACGCCCACTGCGCTCCCGGAAGCGGTGAACAGAGGAGACGAACGCGTGCAGCAATGGGCCCATTTCTCCGTGACCGCCGAGACCGCACGCCTGTGGCGGATCACGCTCGACAGTCCGCCGATCAATCTGGTGTCACCGGAGATGCTCACCGATCTCCCGCAACTGGTCGATCTCCTGCAGGCCGCTTCGGAGCTGCGGGTGGCCGTCTTCGAGTCGGCGAACCCCGAGTACTTCCTGAACCACTACGACACCTCCCGGATCAGCGAGACCCCCAAAGAAGCAGGGGCCGGCAGCTACCCGCTGCTGATCGACGCCACCGCACGGCTGTCACGTCTGCCCGTCGTCTCCATCGCGAAGGTGCGCGGACGGGCCAGGGGCGTGGGCTGCGAGCTGATCCAGGCGATAGACATGCGTTTCGCCAGCGAGCGGGCGCTGTTCTGCCAGCCGGAGACGGCCAACGGCAACCTCCCGGGCGGTGGCGGTCTGGAGCATCTGCCCCGGTTGCTCGGCCGGGCGCGGGCGTTGGAGGTGGCCCTGTCCAGCGACGACTACCCGAGTGACGTGGCCGAGCGGTACGGGTGGATCAACCGCATGGTTCCCGACAGCGATCTCGACGCCTTCGTCGACACGCTCGCCCGCCGGATCGCCTCCTTCGACAAGGAATCGATCGCCGCGGTCAAGCAGCAGATCAATCGCTGCACGCTGCCCTCCGCGGAGGATCTGCGGTCCTCCTACGAGCTGTACCTGCACTCCTTCGACTGGCCGGGGTCGCAGAGCAGGCTTCCCGCCGCGATCGCCGCGGGACGCAATCAGCCGGGCGACTACGAGACGCGCCTGGGGTACCACCTCGGGCGCCAGCCCGAGGTGGGCACGGAGTGAAGCCGTCGACGGGCCGGCGGGGCCACACGGGACCGGCGCCGTGGCCGGGATGAAACTCGACCGTGAGTCTCCGCAGCGGCTCCACGGCGGCGGGGACTCACGGTGCCACCGCTCAGGACAGGATCTCGACGTACCCGTCGGTCCCGTGCACGCGGATCAGCTGCCCGTCCTCGATCAGCCGGGTGGCCCGCTCCACCCCCACGACGGCCGGCAGACCGTACTCCCGGGCGATCACCGCCCCGTGGGTCATCAGACCCCCCACCTCCGTCACCAGGCCCGCGACCGCGACGAACAACGGCGACCAGCTGGGGTCCGTGAAGGTCGTGACCAGGATGTCGCCCGCTTCGAGGTCGGCGTCCGCCAGGTCGAGGATGACGCGGGCCCTGCCCTCGACGGTCCCGGCGGAGACCGGCAGGCCGCTCAGCGCACCGGCCGGGACGTCGTCGCGCCGGTACGCCCCGGTCAGAGCCTCGCCGTCCGATGTGAGCACCCTGGGCGGCGTGAGCGAGTGGTACCACCGGAACGCTTCCTTGCGCTCCTGGATGAGCCGGCCGTCCACCCGGTTCTCGCGCACGGCGTCGCGGAACTCGTGGAAGGTGAGGTGGAAGACGTCCTCCTCCTCGTCGAGCACACCGGCCCGCACGAGGCGCGTCGCCTCCTTCAGCAGCGCCTGCTTGTAGACGAAGTAGCGACTGACGATGTCGTACTTCGGGTATTCCCGGTACCCGACGAAGGTTCTGACCCGGTCGATCATCCGCTTGGCCTCGTCGGCCTTCCGGTCCCCGTCCGGGAGGGCCCGCAGCCGGGACAGCACGTCGTGTTCCTTCTGCCGCGCCTTCTCCCGGCCTTCCGCGAAGCGCCGCGCGGCCTCGCCCGGTTCGAAGTTCCTGACGTTGTCGAGGATCAGGGGCACGAGAGCGGTGGGACGCTCGCTCCAGCGCGGCCTCGTGACGTCGATCTCGCCGACGCAGCGCATGCCGTACCGGTCGAGGTACGCCTCCACCGCATCACGCGCCTCTCCCCCGCCCGGCAGCTTCACCAGCTCGTCCAGGAAGTCCTCGTCCTCGACGCCCCGCAGGTACGCGACGACCTCCGTATGCGGACGGATCGCGTCCGCGACGTCCAGCAGCGCCAGCCCCATCTGGGAGGTGACATTGCCGGGCGCGGACAGCGTGAGCGTGTCAGCCGCGTTCTTCTCGCCCAGCCACTCCCGCAGATTGTCGTTCAGCCACCATGTGGCCTCCATCCCAGCGGTGACGACCTGCAGGTTCAGGGGATCCCCGAGGATCCGCTTGTGCTCCTCGAACGCCTCCAGGAGGAAGTCGAACAGCGCCGGTCCGGTCTTCGTCCGGATGTCGCGCCGCAGAGCGGCGATCGACGCCCGACTGCGCTCGATCAGTGCGGTGACGACGGCCGGATCGGTCGCGACCGGCTCGGGAGCGGTGCCGGCCGGCGGCCCGCCGGAGCCCGCGGCCGGCGGCGTGGGGGCGATGTCGCCGCGCTCGAGGACGGTCTCCAAAGCGTCCCTGACCAGCGGATCGCCTCGGCCCATGGCGTCCAGCAGCGCGGTGCGGCTCGCGGGCGAAGCCAGGCGCGGGGTGACGTCGACGAACAGCCTCCCGCCGGCCTCGTGCATCGGCACCATGGCCGTCAGCCGCCACATGGAGAGCCCCAGCGCCTTCATGGGGTCGGTCATCATCTGGCCGTGGCCCACGGAGACGTAGACGCGCTGTCCCCGGTCGCCGGTCCCGGGGACGGGGACGGGGACGGGGTACAGCGTGGTGATCGGCCGGCTCTGGACGAATCGGAAGCCGTCCTCGGCCAGGCACCACTCGATGTCCTGCGGTCGTCCGAAGTGCCCCTCGATCCGCCGTCCGAGTCGCACGAGCTCCACGACCTGCGCATCCGTCAGCGCCGGCTGCCCCTGCCGCCGCGCGTCGATCGCCACCTCCCGCGTACCGCCGTCCGGCAGGGCGTCCACGGCACGCCGCTTCTCGCCGATCGTCCTTGCGACGACCTCGCCGTCGCGCACCGTGAAGACGTCCGGGCTCACCAGCCCGGAGACCAGGGCCTCGCCGAGGCCGAAGCCGGCGTCGACGGTGGCGACCTTCCGGTTTCCCGTGACGGGGTCGGCCGTGAACAGGATGCCGGAGGCCTGCGGGAGGACCATCCGCTGGACGACCACGGCCATGTGGACCGCACGGTGATCGATGCCGTTGCGCAGACGGTAGGTCACGGCCCGCTCGGTGAACAGCGAGGCCCAGCAGCGGCTGACGTGTCGGAGGATCTCCGTGGCGCCCATGACGTTCAGATAGGAGTCCTGCTGGCCCGCGAAGGACGCCGTCGGCAGATCCTCGGCCGTCGCGCTGGACCGGACGGCGAAGGCCACCCGCTCGCCGAACGGGGCGAGCGCCCCGGTGATCGCCGCCGTGAGATCGCCCGGGATCCCGACTGCCTCGACGGACCGGCGCATGTGGGCGCTGAGCGCGCGGATCGCCTCCCGGTCCCCCGGGTCCAGGCGCGAAAGCCGATCCAGGAGGTCACCGAGCGACGGCACTTCGGCCGTGATCCGCCGGAAGGCCTCCGTCGTCACGCAGAAGCCGCCCGGCACGCGGATCCCTTCGATCCGCGAGAGCCCGCCCAAGTGCGCGCCCTTGCCGCCGACGAGCGCGACATGCGTCGCGTCGACCTCGCGCAGATCCAGCACATATCGCCCGGTCATCGCTTCGCCTCCCGCCCTGCCGCGCTCCGTCGCGGCGCGGTGGCCGACCGCACCACCGGCGTTCCCATGTCGTCGAACCTCATCGCGAGCACGTCCTTGTCCTTGATTCCCCGCTCCTGATCGATCGTCAGGCAACGTCCCGGATGCGGTGGCGGTCGCGCCCCCGCGCCTGGGCGCGGCGAGCCCGCGCGTCCACGACCGCCCGGCTCCTCGCCGCTGCCGAGCCCGTTGTCACGAGTCGCGGCAGCGAGCGACGATTGTGCGCCTTGACCCGGGCCTTGCCGCAAGCCCCCCAGTGCGCTATACCTTGAGAGCGGCAAGGAGAGCGTTCTCCTTGCCTTTTCGTTTTCCGTCATCCGCCGGAACGGGCACGCTCCCGCAGGGCGGACCGCGCCCGCGGCGGCCGCCGTCCGATCCGCGCCCACTCGATCGGCCGCGGTGCGGGTGCGGGGCGGCAGGGGCGGCTGTTCGATGGGCCGCAGCAGTCCCCGGCCCGGCGCCGGGCCCCGGCGCGACCGCGGGCTCCCGGCGGGCAGCGGGTACGGGGCCGACGGCCGGGCAGGTGGTACACCGTGGCAGACAAGGACGCTCCCCCGGACCTCGACGCGGTCGCCGACGAGCTGTACCGGCTGCCGCCCGCGCGGTTCACCGGCGCCCGAGACGCACACGCCCGGGCCGCCCGGAAGGCCGGCGACCGGGCCCTCGCCGACCGGATCACGGCACTGCGCAAGCCCACCATCTCGGCGTGGGCCGCCAATCTGCTGGCTCGCGAGCGCCACGACGAGGTCGGCCCGCTGCTCCGGCTCGGCGAAGCACTGCGCCAGGCCCACCGGGAACTCGACGGCGATCAGCTGCGCCAACTGGGCCGCCGGCAGGGGGAACTCGTGCGGGCCCTGTCCCGGCAGGCCGCACAGCTCGCCGCCGATTCCGGACACCGCCTCACCGGCCGAGCCGTACAGGGGGTCGAGGAGACCCTGCACGCCGCACTCGCCGACCCAGAGGCCGGGACGGACCTCACGCGAGGCCGCCTCACCAGGCCCCTCGCGGCCACCGTCGACTTCACGGGCCTGGCCACCACCGCCGACGGGGGCGACCTTCCGCGCCGCCCGCCACCGAAGCAGCCACAGCAGCAGGAGAAGCGAGACCAGAAGCAGAAGCAGAGACCGAAGCCTCGGCGGAAACCGGCGAAGACGGCGGGGGGCGGGCAGCCGGGCCGCCGGAAGGCGGAGCTACGGCGCCTACGCGAAGAGGCCGGGCGAGCCGAGGAGCAGGCACGCCAGGCCGAGCGGGAGGCCGAGGACCTGGAGAACGACGCCGCAGCCGCCCAAAAGGGTTTCGAGACCGCGGTCCGTCACCATGACGAGGCCCAGCAGCACCTCGACGCCCTGCTGGAACAGGTCAAGGACGCCAAGAGCACGCTACGCGCCGCCCGCGACGACCTGGACCAGGTACGGCGCCGGCACCGCGACGCCGGCAAGGCCGCCCGCGACGCCCGCCGCCGGGCGGGCAGGGCCGCGGCCCGCGCCGAGCAGCTGGCCGATGGACTCGCGTCCGGGTCCTGATCCGCAGGCTCGGCGGGGGCCGCCCCACAGCCCCCGCCCCCGGGAACCGCGAGAGCGGGACCGGGAGCGGAGGCAGGCCGGAGCGGGGCCCGGCGCGATGCGTCACCACGCACTGGCTCCGCCGTCCACGGCGTAGTTCGCTCCGGTGATGTAGGAGGCCCGGTCGGAGGCGAGGAAGGCGGCCAGTTCGACGATCTCCTCGGGCCGGGCGAAGCGCTTGAGGAGGGTCTTGCCGGTGATCGCGTCGCGGGCGGCCTGGTTGTCGCCGAGGTCCCGGTCGCTGGCGGGGGTCAGGACGGGGCCGGGGCTGATCGCGACCGCGCGGATGCCGTGGGGCGCGCCCTCGAGGGCGAGTTGCCGGGTCATACCGATGACGCCCGCGTTGGCGGCGGTGTGCCCGACCATCGGCGGGTTGGCGCCGGCGATCATGCCGGCCATGGAGGCGATGTTGATGATCACGCCGCCGCCACGGCGCACGAGGTGCGGCCAGGCGGACTCGGAGACGAAGAAGGGGATGTCGAGTTCGCCGGTGATGGTGGTGTGCCAGTCTTCGACGGAGAAGTCGGGAAGTGGGCCGAAGCGCAGGGCTGCCGCGTTGTTGTAGATGACGTCGAGCCCGCCGTAGGCGGCCGCGGCGTCGTCGACGAGGCGGCGCACCTGCTCGGGGTCGGTGAGGTCGACGGGCGCGATGCTCGTCATCTCGCCTCCCGCTCGTCGTACGAGTTCGACGGTCTCCTCGTTGGCCTCGGCGTTGATGTCGGCTCCGACGACCTTCGCGCCTTCCCTCACGAACACCTGGGCCGCGACGCGGCCCATGCCGCCGCCGGTGCCAGTGATCAGTACGACTTTGCTGTCAAGAAGTGTTGCCATGGGATCTTCTCCTGCCAGGGGATGAACGGGGTGCGTGCGTTCGGCTGTGCCGGCGTCCAGAGGCGGGCGGTGCTCGGGCGCGCGGTGCGCCCGGTTCCGTCGCCTCGCCTCGGTAAGAGCACCGCGCCGGGGCCGGCCGTGGCGGCGTCTGCTCGTACCGGAGTGGACGCCGCCGGGTGGGGGCGGGCCGGTCCGGTCGGCGGGGAGGCCGCGGCACCGGACCACGCGGTCGCCGTGGCGCGCCCTGTGGCGGCCGAAGCGGTGGGGGCCATGGGGCACTCCTCGGGTAGGCGTCGGTGCCCGCAGCACCAAAGTGATTGACACGTCAAGCATCCTCCCGGGGGTGGCCGGCGTCAAGCAGCGACCCGATGGGCGATCCCATGCCCCGGACAGAAGGGATCGCCGGCGGTCGCCTTGTCGGCCGCACCCCGACGAGGCGTCCTTCACACGCCGGTGACCTGCGGCGATGCTCCAGTCCCGCATGGCAGGGTCACCTTGGCGATCAAGGGGACGCGTACGGCGTCAGGCCGGCCGGCGGCAACGCGGCGATGCCGGAGTGACCGACGGAACACTGCGGCGGATGCCGACCACCAGGCGCCCCTTCCGGCTGCCCTCACGGCGGGGGCAGGCCCGGCGATCCGGTGTCAGCCGCCCCGCCGGGCTCGAGCGCTCCGCTCAGCGGGCGCCGCCGGCTCGGATCACCTCCGGCCACCGAACTGCCAGGGTGCACCCCGATCCCGTCGTACACACGGGCCGCCTGGACGGCGCGTGCGGTGTCCTGGCCCGCGGCCCGGAGGAGGGCCGCCGTACCGAGCCATGCGCTGCCGCCGTCGGAGAGCAGGGGCCCGTACGCGATCACGTCTTCTCGCCCGGGCGGGACGTCGAGGCCGGCGCCCGGCCCGCGCCGAGGCCGGCATCCCCGGCTGCCGCCCGTGCGGTCACGGGCGAAGGTCCCGCATCGTGCGCCCCAATGGATCGCGCCATCGGCGCAGAGCACGTCGCGGTGGACGCCGGCCCGGTGGCCCGGCTCGAAATTCCTTCTTCGACAGGCCCGTTCAGCCCGGCTGGCGATCGGCGCCGCCCGGTTCGGACACCGGTGACGGTTCGTATCCCGGACCGGCCCACGGCCCCGGCACCGTCACCAAGGCCGGCGGCAGGGGACGTTGCCGGTGACCTGGACGCTCCCGCGGCGGACGGACGCGACAGACGACCCGTGCGACCGCGGGAGCGACGGGACATTTGACGCATGCGGAGGCCGGGTGGCCGCAGGCACAGTGGTCCGGGCTGCGGGCGGGGCCCTTGGTGCGCGCCCTTTCCGCGCCTCCCCCTGCCCTGATCACCCAGCACACTCCGCGGCACGGCGGGCGCGCGAGGTCGCGCCCGGCGCAGGCAGCCGAGGCGGCGTCCGGATGCCGGGCAGCCGCACAAGGAAGAGAGAATGGCTCCACTCGTCGACGAACCCATGGCCGACACGCGCGACATGCTCATGGCCCACAGCGCGCTGCGCCGGGAGTTCCGACTGCTTCCCGACCTCGTCCGGTCCGTCGCTCCGGGCGACAGCCGGCGCACGCGGGTCGTCGGAGCCCACGCCGAACTGATGTGCCGGATCCTGCGGACGCATCACAAGGGCGAGGACAGGGTGCTCTGGCCCAAGCTGGTCGAGCGGGCCGGCGTCGACGCGGAGTTCATCATGCCGATGATGGAGCAGCAGCACGCCGTCGACGTCAGGTACACCGAGGTGGTCGGACTGCTCGCCCAATGGCGCTCGACCGGACAGGGCGGCGAGGACCTCGCCCATGCGCTCGAGCGGCTTCTGACCGCGCTCCTCCGGCATCTGACGCTCAAGGAGAAGGAGGTCCTGCCGCTGGCCGCGCAGTACATCACTGCGGCCGAGTGGCGCCTCGTGTCTCAGCTCGGCATGCGGAACACGCCGAGGAACGACATGCCGCTCATCTTCGGCATGGCCATGTACGAGGGCGACCCGGAGGTCGTCAAGTCGGTCCTGGCGACGTTCCCGCTGCCGGTCCAGATGATCGTCCCCGTTGTGGCCCGCCGCCGGTACGCTTCCTACGCCCGGCAGGTCCACGGAACGACCTGGCCCCCTCGCGTCGGCGCCTGAGCGTCCGGCCGGAACCGGAGCAGCAGACCGTGACGGCCGTCGCGCACCGGTGGGGCTTCGCCGGCCACGCCCACTTCAGCCGCAGCTTCCGGGCGGTCTACGGTCACTCCCCCGCCGAATGGCGACAGGCCGGCGGCCTGCAGGCTGCACCCCTGCAGGCCACCGGCTTCCTCCATCAGCAATCCGACAGCTGATCAGTCCTGCCGCAGCTGCCCCGTTCCCTCACGGAAGACCGTGCCAGGGGTCCCGGAGAGCGCAGCGGCCGGCTCCTTCGTCCGGGTCAGCGCGACCATCGCGAGATCGTCCTCCGGGAGCGCACCGGCGTGTCGGACGAGGTCCCGGAGGATCTCCCCCAACGCGTCCGTCAGGCAGGGACACTCGTGGTGCGCGGGGTCCTGCCGCACCCACCGCCACGCCGTCGCGCGGTCCAGCAGCGGGTAGCAGTCGCCGGCGGCGTCGCGCGCCTCGACGAGCCCGTCGGTGTAGAGCAGCAGCGTGTCACCGGGAGCCAGTTCGAAGCACTCCTCGATGGCGCCGCACCCGCGCAGGGCGTGCAGTCCCAAGGGGGGCGAGGGACAGCCCGCCACCAGGGCGACGTCACCCCGACTCGCCCGCACCGGCGGCGGATGACCGTGGTTGATCATCCGTGCGCACTGCTCGCCCTCGCACACCTCCAAGAGCAGTGCGGTCACGAAGCGCTCGTCCGTGTCGCGGACAGCGCCGTCGGTCTCGGCGAGGTGCCGCAGGAAGCTCTCCTCCAGGCGTGCCGACAGCTCGCCCAGGGTCGCGGCGCGCGGGGCCCACTCCCGGAACGCCCCGAGCACGGCGGCGACGTCCTCGAAGGTGTGCAGTCCCTTGCCGCACACGTCACCGATGATCAGTCGGGTCGTCCGGCCTCTCCGCGCAACGGCGTAGAGGTCCCCGCCGACCTGTCCCCGCCCCCCGCAGGGCCGGTAGACGGAGGCCAGCTCCAGAGCGCCGATGCGCTCGGGGAGCGGCCGCAGCAGGGTCCGCCGCACCGTGTCCGACACGGCACGCGCTCGCGCCGCGCCGTGTCGGTACCGGTCCTTCACGCGCCCCATCACCACCGCCACCACTCCCGCGGTGACCAGGGGTGCCAGCCCGCACACGAGACTCGGGTGCTCGTAGAACGGCAGGGTCACGCATACCGCGATCAACGCAAGGATCCACGCCACACTCCCTGCGACCGCCATGGGCCGCCTGGGCCGGTCGCCACCCGGCTCCTCCTCGAACTGTTCGATGTCGGGCATAGGCATCACTTCCTCAACTCCGTGCGCGGGACCGGTAACGGCGGATCCCACGAGCGCTCCCGGCCCCGTGCCGTGGCACCCCATGTGTGGGGGACATCTCGACCGTAGGAGGGCTCACGCCGGGCGCCTTGCCCCGCCGTGCACGCGCCTTTGCCCGCCCGTGCAGAAGCCGCGAAGGCGTGGCCGCCGACGGGACCAGGTCGTGGCGGCGGGCGGGGGCCACCGCGTCGCGGGTGTCGACCGGCACGGCGTGGTCGACCTGCAGCAGCGGCAGCGCGGCCGGCTGCGCCGCGTGCCCGAGCGGAACCTCCACGAGGCGCGGGGGCCGGTGGCGAGACGCCAGTCGTCCGAGGTACGGGCGGTGGTCAGGTCCAGCCGGTACTCGGTGCGGGGGCAGGGACAGACCTGCTCGGAGACCTCCCCGCCGGTGAGGCCCACGACAGCGGGATCAGCGTCAGCGCGCCGCTCGGCGCGGCCCCCGCATCAGCGCACGGCCACGCCAGGCGCCTGCCGCACCGTCCTACCCCGTGCGGCAGGCCACACAGCACGCCCGGCGGGCCGCACCTCCCGGGTCAGCGCTCCGCCAGGCCCGTCAGTGCGTCGCGAAGCGCCGCCCGGGAGGTGATGCCGAGCTTGGGGAAGACCCGGCCCAGGTGGCCGCCCACGGTGCGGGGGGAGAGGTAGAGCCGCTCGGCGATCTGCTTGTTGGTGAGACCCGAGGCCGCGAGATGGGCGATCTCGAGCTCCTGTGGCGTGAGGCTGACCGACTCCGGGCCCCCGGCGCGCTTGACCATCCATCCCGTCGCCTGCAGGCTGCGTCTGGCCCGCTCCACCCACGGGCGCGCGCCGAGTAGCTCGAAGGTCGCCAGCGCCGCGCTCAGCGACGCCCTCGCGTCGGTCGTCGACCTCGCCTTGCGCAGCCGTTCCCCGTAGGCGAGGGTCACCCGTGCCAGGCAGAAGGGCCACTGCTGGATCCCGGGATGCGACAGCGCCCGCTCGAACAGCTCGATCGCCTCCTCGTCCGCCTCGGCCGCCATCGCCGCGGACGCGTCGACGAGCATGGCCCTGCGCGAGGAGATCTCGGCGATCCGGGCGTGCCGGGCGGCGGCCACGTGGGCGGCGGCCTCGGCGGGACGCTGGGTGCGTACGGCCGCCTCCACCGTGTCCCCGATCACCAGCAGCGCCACCGGCGTGTAGGAGGCCAGCTCGCCGGCCGGGCTGATGGCGACCGCGTGCCGGTAGGCGCGTTCGAAGTCGCCCTCCCCCTGGGCGACGAGCACCCGGACGTGCTCCGCGAGGGTCACCAGGTGCCGGGCGCCGCGGGACGCGCCCCACAGGGCCATGGCGTCGGCCGTCTCCTCAGCGCTGCGGGCTTCGCCGCGCGCCGCCGCGATGGCGGCCTTGTAGTACCGGAAGTACCAGGAGACGGCCTCGAAGGCGTGCTCCTTGCACAGCCGCACCCCGTGGTCGGCGAGCTCGGCCGCCTCGTCCCACCGGCCCGCGAGGAACGCCTCCGTGCACAGAAGCGGCAGGGTGACGATCTGCCGGCGCCCCCGGGACGGGACACGCGCTATGGCGTCGCGCACTCCGGTGACCCGGTCGACGGCGATGCCCGCGGAGCCGATCCGCGTGATCCTGGCCGGGGAGGTCTCCTGGGGCAGGTCCGTGAGGAGTTTCTCCAGATCGCCCAGGGCCGGCAGCGCCGTGCGTGCCGGATCGCCCTGGGTGGCGACGTTGACCGCCAGCAGGCAGGGCACGTCCGGCCCGAGCCGGTCCACGATCGTGCGGAAGGGCGACCACAGCTCCTCCCGGCCGCCCAGGGTGCACAGCATCAGCAGCAGGTAGAGGGCCTCCTCCAGGGCCGGGTCGCAGGTCGCGTGAGTGAGGTCGGCCTTCTCGATCGCGCCGAGGAGCATACGGTGGGCCGTATCGATGTCGCCATCGCCGTCGAGCATCCGGTGCACCGCGACCGCCGTCGAGTAGAGGGACGCGCGGTCGTCGGACCCGAGGGGCCGGGCGTCGTCCAGGATGCGCGAGGCCATGGTCAGTTCGCCGGAGGCGTCCGTGCGGAGGTAGGCCGCCGCGGCCAGCCGGCGACCCCGGTCGGCAGCGCCGGGGCTCAGGTGCGCGGCCTTGGTGAGGCCCCGGATCGCGGCCAGGGCGTCGCCGCGGCGCAGGACCCGGTGCGCGGTGTCCTCCAGCAGCGCGGCCACGTCCTCGTCCTGTTCGACGCATGCCTCCCCCAGGTGCCACGCCCGCTGATGGGGCCGGTCGCGCAGTACCTCGGCGAGCTCGCTGTGCACGCGCCGGCGTTCAGCGGAGGTGGACGCGTCGATGACCGCGGCACGGAAGAGCGGGTGCCGGAAGGTGACGCGGTGGTCGTTCTCCTCGATCCGTACGAGGCCGTCGCGCTCGGCGGCCTCCAGATCGTCCAGGTCGGCCCCGTCGTCGAGCCTCCGCGCCGCGCGCTGGACGACGGTGAGGTCACCCGTCCCCTCCAGCGCGGGCACCAGCAGCACCCGCCGTGTCCTCTCGGGAAGGTTCGCCACGCACGAGCCGAAGGCCTGGATCAGACGCCGGGTGAGCGGCAGCGCTGTCGGGCGGCGCTCCAGCCCCGCGCGCTGCGGACCGGTCAGTGCCGCCGGCAGCTCGACCAGCGCCAGGGGATTGCCCTGTGCCACGGCGAGGACGCATTCGGTGACCTGGCCGGCGAGGTCGGGGTGGGCGGCGCCGACCAGGAGCCGCGCCGCCTCCTCGTCCAGCGGCAGGACCTCGTGCTCGGCTCCCACACCGGATCCGACGCACCCGCCGCGTCCCTTGCGCGAGGCGGCCAGGAACGTGACGCTGCTGCCCGCGAGCCGGCGGGCGACGAATTTCAGCACCGCGGCGCTGGCGCGGTCCACCACCTGGATGTCGTCGACGACGAGCAGGACCGGCGCCGCGGCTGCCGCCCGGCGCAGCAGCACCAGGGCCGCGTTGGAGACGAGGTACCGCTCGGCCGGGGCCCCCTCGCCGAAGCCGAGGGCCACACGGAGGGCCTCGCGGTGCGCCCCGTCCAGCTCCTGCGGGTCCGTCTCCTCCCACAGGGGGAAGAGAAGCTGGTTGAGCGCCGCGTACTCGACGTCCTTCTCGGACTCCGTGCCCGCCGCCCGCAGCACCCTGGCGCCGGCCGCCAGCGCCCTGTGGGCGAGGTGGCCCAGCAGCGCCGTCTTGCCCACACCGGGATCGCCGTACAGCAGCACCGCACCGCCGGACTCGACCGAGCCGAGCAGTCCCTCGATCCGCTCCACGTCCCCCGCGCGCCCCACCACTTGGGGCGTGTCGCTGTCGACGTCGGCCATGTACACCGAGGGTTGCATCAGAAGTATCTTGCTCTCTGGTTCAGGGCGTGTACGCAAGCATTCTCACACGGCCCTGAGGGCACGCTCAGGCGGGCAATGGTGACTTATGCCTCACAAACGCGGGGAAATTCACCTTCCGTATTCCTGGCGTTCAAGCGCCCGTCCGCTGTGTTCACCCCGGTACGGCGCGGCGCAGCGCCTCGGCCGCCGGGACCGAGGCACTGACGTGCGTTCCGTCGCCGCCGGCCTGCCGGGGCGGTCCGTCGCGATGGTGCCGCCGTGGAATTGCGGTCACAGGGGAAAAGGCCGTGCGCCGCCGTGCCCGTCGTGCCTTCCAGGACGACCGCCGGCACCGAGCCGCCGAACGGAATCCGCGGGTACCGGAATGCCGGCGACGCCGCCGCGCGATACGGGCTCGGCTCACCTGACGGTCACTCCCGGCGGACGTGTGGCCGCCCCGGTCCACGCCCTCGTGGACGGCCGGGTCCGCCGTGCCGGCGGTACGGCGGACCCGGCCGCGTCCGCGGCAGCTCTCCGGTCACACGGCCTCGGGCGCCTGCGCGGAGTACGCCGGCGGGGCGACGAGGGACGCCACGGGGTTGATCACGGTGCGGCAGCGGCTCCAGGAGGTGGCCTCGGCGTCGGTGGGCGAGGCGATCTCCGTGGGATGCGTGGCGGGGGCGGCGCCGAGCAGCCCGCGGTCCCGGCAGTAGTCGTCGTCGTAGATCGTGGAGAGATAGCGGTGCGGGCCCTCGGGGAAGACGGCCACGATGCGCGCCCCGGAGGGGTGGGTGCGGGCGGCCCAGCCGGCGACGAGGGCGACGGCGCCGACGCTCCAGCCGCCCGACGCGTAGTGGGAGCGCGCCAGGGCGCGGCAGGTGTGGACGGCTTCGGCCGGGGCGACCCAGTGCACCTCGGCGAACTCCTCGTACGCCACGTTGCGGGAGTGGATGCTGCTGCCGATGCCCCGTGCGAGGCGGGGCCTGACGGGCTGGCCGAAGGTGACCGAGCCGACGGAGTCCACACCGATGACGTGCAGAGCGGGGTTGGCGGCGCGCAGTGCCCGGCTGACGCCCGCCGAGTGCCCGCCCGTGCCGACGGCGGCGACCAGGACGTCCACCCGGCCCAGCCGCTCGCTCAGCTCCGCGGCCAGGGGTGCGTAGGCGTCCGCGTTGTCGGGGTTGTCGTACGGGTCGGGGCACCACGCGTCCGGATCCTGCTCGAGGAGTTCCCTCACGCGCCGGCGGCAGGCCTCCTGCCAGCCCTCGTAGGGGTGGTCGTCGCGGACGATGTGGAGACGGGCGCCCCGGGAGCGCAGCAGGCGCTTCATGTCCGGCTCCAGGTCCGGGTCGGTCACAAGCGTCACGGGGTGGCCGTGAACCCGTCCGGCGAGTACGAGTCCCAGGCCGAAGGCGCCGCTGGTGGACGCCACGATGGTGGCGCCGGGGAGGAGGTCGCCGCGGTCGCGCGCGCGGCCGACCATGTGGACGGCGGCGCGGTCCTCGAGGCCGCCGGGGTTGGCGCCCTCGAGTTTCGCCCAGAAGCCGCGGCCGGGCGGGGTCAGGGGGTCGGAGATCCACAGCAGGGGGGTGTCGCCGACCGCGGAGGCGAGGTCGCGGCCGGTGGTGGGCTCGTACATAATGTCCGCCTTCTGGTGTCATGAGGGATGCCGTGCGCGGCTCACCCGCCGTCCGACGGGACGGGCGGGGTGAGGGACCGTCAGCCGGTCCGGGCGGACACGCTCTAGATACGCCAGACGCTGAGGACGGACGGCGCCGCGGTCGCTATGCGGGCGCCGGGGGCCGGGCCGCTCCCCGGCGTGTTGTGCGCGGCGGGCAGCCGCCCGGGCGTCGCTGCGCAGGCTCCGATCTGCGTGGGCCCCGTTCCGTTCTCGCGTGGCCCGGTGCGCGACCCCGGCAGCTCGAAGGAGCCCGGGGTGCAGTCCTCGCCGGGGTGGTGGGGAGCGGCGGGGTGGGGTTTCTCCTTCACGTCCGTCAGATGGACGTGTGCGCGGGGCCCGTGGTGGACGTGCGCGGGCCAGCCGGCCACGGCGAAGCAGAATGCGGCCAGTAGCGCGACGAGGAACGGTGGACATGTTCCGCGGTGGCGGCCTCGCACAGGGCGCACCTTACGCCATCAAGTGCCGAGGACCGGTCTCAGGCGTGCTGCGGTGTGCCGCTCAGACGGTGGTCCGCCAGGTTGAGCACTTCGTCGATGAGCCGACGCAGATGGCCGTCGGAGAGTGTGTACACGACCCGGCGGCCCTCCTTACGGGCGGAGACCAGGCCCGCGATCCGGAGCTTGGCCAGGTGCTGGCTGACGGCGGGACGCGCCGCGCCCACCCGCGCGGTCAGCGAGGAGACGTCGGCCTCCCCCTCGGTCAGCGTGTGCAGCACGGCGAGGCGGGTGCGGTCCGCGAGCAGACCGAGGATCTCCGCACCGCGGGCGTAGTGGTCGACGCCCGTCTCTCGCGGATGCGCACCATGCGCAGGTGATAGGTGCATGCGTGCGTTCATACGCACATAATCGGGGAAGGCTCGAACCATGTCCACCCCGGCCCCCGGAAGGCGGCTCCCCATGAACGGCCGGCACTCACACGACCACGAACCCGTCCGGGACCACGCGCACGCGCGGAACCTCGGCCACGCCCACGGCCACGGCGGCCGACGGGGCCGGCCCAGCCTGCGCCGCCGGCCGGCGCACCTGCCGCACCCCCACTCACACGACTCCGCCGACAAGGTGGACCGGGCCCTGGAGTCCTCCGCCGAGGGCATGCGGGCCCTGTGGATCTCGCTCGCCGTCCTCGGCGCCACCGCCGTGGCCCAGGCGGTGGTCGTCGTCCTGTCCGGCTCGGTCGCCCTCCTCGGCGACACCGCGCACAACGCCGCCGACGCCCTCACCGCGCTGCCCCTCGGCGTCGCCTTCGTCATCGGGCGGCGCGCCGCCACGCGGCGCTTCACCTACGGCTACGGCCGGGCCGAGGACCTCGCCGGGCTCGCCATCGTCCTGACCATCACCGCGTCGGCAGGCTTCGCCGCCTGGACCGCCCTGGACCGGCTTCTGCACCCCAGGGACGTCGCCTACCTGCCCGCCGTGGCCGCCGCGGCCGTGATCGGCTTCCTCGGCAACGAATGGGTGGCCCGCTACCGCGTCCGCGTCGGGCGGAGGATCGGCTCGGCGGCGCTCGTCGCCGACGGCCTCCACGCCCGCACCGACGGCTTCACCTCGCTGGCCGTGCTGCTCGGCGCCGGGGGCGCCGCGGTGGGATGGCGCCTGGCGGACCCGATCGTCGGCCTCGCCATCACCGCGGCGATCCTGCTGGTGCTCCGGGACGCCGCGCGGGAGGTCTTCCGACGCGTCATGGATGCCGTCGACCCGGCGCTGGTCGACGCGGCGGAGCACGCCCTGCGCCAGGTGCCGGGGGTCCGGACGGTGCCCGAACTGCGCCTGCGCTGGATCGGGCACCGGCTGCGCGCCGAGGTCGCCGTGGTCGTCGACGGTGACCTCACCGTGCGTCAGGCACACCACGTCGCCGTCGCGGCCGAGCACGCGCTGCTGCACGCCGTTCCCCGGCTGACCGCCGCCCTGGTGCACGCCGACCCCACGCCACCCCCGGGCATGGCCGACCCGCACGCCGAACTGGCCCACCACCAGGCCGCCTGAGCCCGCACAGCGACTCCCCCGCCGCCGACAGCGCGTCAGCCGGTATCGAGCCTGACGGGCGGCCCGGAATCACTGCCGGTGAGCGTGCGTGTACGGGGACTTGACTGGGCATATCTTCCGATATGCACAAGATTCGACACCTTCGACTGGTTCCTCCGCCCCGAGCGCACGACCAGCACCTCGGCGGCTGTCTCCGGGTGAGGTGGGCACGTGGGCATAGTGGGGATGACCCTGACCGTCGTGATCCTCGCGCTCGCTGGAGTGGGGAGGCGGCTCCACCGATACCCCGGCGGCTGGACATTCGCGCTCTCCGTCCGTCATGAACCCGAGCGGCACGCTCTGGCACGCGCCCGGCGGGCCGTCCGCGCGCACCGCCGCAGGGCTCGGCGCGAACTGGCCGCGGCCCGGGCACGGGTGGCCGGTGCGGACCGCCGCCACCGGCGCCGCGTCGGCGACGCCGAGCGGCACCTGGCGAGGCTGCGCCGACCGGGCAGGGGCGCGTTCGTCGCGAGGCTCGGCAGAGTCAGCCTGTACACGCACGTGTTGGTCATATCCGGGCCGGAGACGACAGTGCTGCCGCTGGGCGACTTGGAGGTGCGGTTCGAGCACAGCCCGGCCGGCAACCACCTCTACCTCAGGCGACCGGACGGGGTGCACCTGGTGACCTACCCGCCCGGTGGGCCCGGCGAGGACGGCGTGCGCCGCTTCAGCGTCCGCGTCGAGAACGCGGTGGCCAAGGAGCGGACGTTCCGCACGCGGCTCGCCACGTCGGTCAAGGAGGCGGAGGACGACCTGATGGCGGCCCTCGCCGACACGGGTCCCGCCCGGGACGCCCGCGAACACCTCGACTCGGTGACGGCCCGGCAGCGCCGCGACCCGGCACGCGCCACGGCGCTCTCGGGCCTCGAAGCCGCCCGCGACCGGTGGCAGGCGCTCACCGGGCGACGTCCTCCCCGCTGACGGGCCGGAACGATGCCGCCGCGGCCGGGCGACACCGCGTACCCAGCCGCGCATCCGCCACCGCCCCACCCCCGACCTCGCGGCTGCCGGCCGCACGCCGCGCGGCCCACGCTGCCGCCCCTCCTCCTGCCCGTCGGTGACGCCAGGTCGGGGAAGCGGCTGGAGGGAGGCCGTCGAGCCGCCCCCGGATCAGCCGGCGTCGCCGGGCGGGGGGCGGTCCGGCCGCTCCGGTCCGGCGGCGGATGTGAAGGCGTCCCAATCGGCGCGGCCTCCGGCCCCCATGACGCCGGTGTGCGAGCCGAGTTCGGCGGCGGAGCGGGCGCGCAGCTCGCGCCGCGCCATCCAGGAGACCACCGGGGGGAACAGCGGTCGCAGGGGCTGGCACCAGCGCAGCCAGGACGGTGCGTAGACGTGGTGGGCGCGGCGGACGATGCCGGTGGCGAGCCGGTCGGCGACCTGGGCGGGCGGGTGGACACGGCGGGCGAACGACGGCTGGTTGCGCCGCAGGGCGTGCAGGACGGGGTGGTCGTCGAGCCCGCTGATCATGTCGGTGCCGGTCCAGTGGAGGTAGGCGATGCCGACGGTGACGCCGTCGGGCTCGACCTCGCCGCGCAGTGCCTGGGCGAAGGACTCGGCGCCGGCCTTCGAGGCGCAGTAGGCGCTCATCAGCGGAGCGGAGGAGAAGGCGGCGGTCGAGGCGATCTGCAGGAAGTAACCTCGCGTGTACGTCAGTTGGGGGAGAAAGGCCCGGGCCGTGTTCGCGGCTCCCACCAGGTTGACATCGACGACCCGTTGCCACAGCTCGGCGTCGGTCCGGGCGAAGGGCCCGCCGGCGGCGATGCCCGCGTTGGCCACCACCACGCTGGCGGGTCCGAGTTCGGCCTCCACCCGGCGGGCGGCGGCATCGAGCGCGGAGCGGTCGGTGACGTCCGCCTCGACGCAGATGTTCCGGCGGGGCAGCGAGGACGCCGCCTTCCGCAGGGTCGCCTCCTCCCGGCCCAGCAGGGCGACTCGCATACCGAGGACCGACAGGCGCCGGGCCAGTGCCTCGCCCACTCCGCGGGCCGCGCCGGTGACGACGGCCACCCTGCCCTCCAGCGGGGCCGCGGCCCCGCTGCGGCCTGCGCTGATACCGGTCATCCTCACGGGCACACCGTTTCGGTCATGGACATACGTGCTTCGGCACCTTCGAGTGAAGCCCGGATCCGGGCACGGATGCGCGTGCCGCGTCGGCGGCCGGCCGGGCGGCCACTCGAACGGAGGCCCGCGGCGGACGAAGCGGCTGGAGGGTGTGCTCCGCGGCGCACACCGCGGGTGCCTCGTACGGCCCGCTCCGTGGCGCGGGCCCGCCTCGTCAGCTCCCCGATGGGCCGCGGCGAGCCCTGCCCCTCGGTGCGGCGCCTTGAGCCGCATGCCTGCCGCGCGGCACGGCCCCCCGGGCGCCGCGAGCTCCGCCCTTCACTGCGGCCGATGGCGTTTCCGCAGCTCACCGGCGCGTTATCGGTGTTGACAACGGTCACCGGTACAGCCTTTGCGGAGCAACGCACCGATGTGTTTTCCTTCCGTTCCGGCACCCGCGAAAGTGGAGGAATTTCACATGCGCGCCCACGGCCACGACCACACTCATCAGCACGGTGCCGACGGCCACGAGCACGGTGTGTCCGAGGACGCCGACCGCCGTTGGCTCGGCATCGCGCTGGGCCTGATAGCCGGGTTCATGACCATCGAGGTCGTCGTCGGCGTGATCGCCCGGTCGCTGGCGCTGCTCTCCGACGCCGCTCACATGCTCACCGACGCCGCGTCCATCGTGCTGGCCCTCGTCGCCATGCGCCTGGCCGCCCGCCCGGCGCGGGGCGGCTTCACCTACGGCCTCAAGCGCGCCGAGATCCTCTCCGCCCAGGCGAACGGCATCACCCTCCTGCTGCTGGGCGGGTGGCTGGCCTACGAGGCCGTACGGCGGCTCATCTCGCCCCCGGCCGTCGAGGGCGGCCTGGTCCTGGTCACCGCCCTGGCCGGAATCGTCGTCAATGTGGCCGCGGCCTGGTGCCTTTCACGGGCCAACCGCACGTCCCTCAACGTCGAAGGGGCCTTCCAGCACGTCCTGAACGACCTGTACGCCTTCATCGGCACCGCCGTCGCCGGCCTGGTGGTGCTGCTCACCGGCTTCGCGCGCATCGACGCCATCGCGACGCTCGTCGTGGTCGGCCTCATGGTCAGGGCGGGCTACGGACTCGTCCGGGAATCGGGCCGCATCTTCCTGGAGGCCGCGCCCGCCGGCCTCGACCCGGACGAGGTCGGCGACCGGCTCGCCGCGCACGAAGCCGTCACCGAGGTCCACGACCTGCACATCTGGACCATCACCTCCGGACAACCCGCGCTGTCCGCGCACATCCTGGTCCGGCAGGGCGGGGACTGCCACGCCGTCCGCCTCGACCTGGAAAGACTCCTCGACACCGGCTACGGCCTGACGCACACCACCTTGCAGGTGGACCACGCGCCCGCCGAACTCCTCAGCGTGGGCGACGGCCGGGGCAGCCGCATGACGGGGCACTGCGGTGACGCCCACGGCCCCGTCCACCGCGAGGGACCGCACGTCCACTGACCGGCCCGCGTGACGGCTCGCATGAGGCCGCCCGGGTGACGCTCCGCCACCTCGACGCGTCGCGGTGGCGGCACCGCGAGGGGGGCGCTTGCATCAGCCCATGGCAACCGTACCCATCCCCCTGCGCACCCGGTTCACCGATCTCGTCGGCTGCGACGTCCCGATCCAGCTGGCCGGCATGGGCTGGGTCAGCGGGCTCGACCTCGCCGACGCGGTGTCCGCCGCGGGGGCGCTCGGGATGGTCGGCTACCCGACGGCTTCCCCGCCCGTGCTCGCCGGTCTGCTCGACGCCGTCCGACGGCGCACCTCCCGCCCGGTGGGGGTCAACTTCGTCCTCCCGCTGCTCGAGGACGAGGCATGCGTCGACGTCGCCGCGGAGCGGATGCCGGTCGTCGAGTTCTCCTACGCCGCTCCGGTCCCCCGCCTGGTCGCGCGTGCCCGACGCGGTGGGGCACTGGCGGCGTGGCAGGTGGGCTCGGACGACGAGGCCCGGGCCGCCGCCGACGCGGGGTGCGACTTCGTCGTCGTCCAGGGAAGGGAGGCGGGCGGTCACGTACGCGGGGTGCGGCCGCTGCTCCCCCTCCTCGGCGACGTGCTCGACGCGGTCGACGTGCCCGTCGTGGCGGCGGGCGGCATCGGCACCGCGAGGTCCCTGGCAGCGGTGCTGGCAGCCGGGGCGCACGCGGCCCGCGTCGGCACGCGCTTCGTCGCCACGTACGAGTCCGACGCACACCCGCAGTACAAGCAGGCCCTGGTCAGGGCGGGCGCCGGCGACACGGAACTGACGACGCAGTTCTCGGCCGGATGGCCGGACGCCCCGCATCGCGTCCTGTCGTCCTGCGTGGAGCGTGCCCGCGCCCTGGCGACCGGCGTCGCGGGCGAGACGGTGCTGGGCGGCGTGCCCGTGCCCGTTCCGGCATCCAGCCCGGTCTGCCCGCTGCGGGCGACGACCGGGCACCTGGACGCGATGGCCCTGTACGCGGGCGAGGCCGTCGGGGCGGTCTCCCGGATCGAATCGGCCCTGGACGTGGTCCGCGAACTCGCCGACGGGGCCGCTCTGCTCCTGGGCACGGCATGCGGCGGCATCGGCAAGGAATCCGCCTGACGGCCCCGCGCACCGCGTCCGGTGCCCGCTGTCGCAGACTCCCGCGCCGACGGCGACAGATGGCGTGCGGCCCGCCCGGTCGCTCGCTGCCGCCAACAGCCACGAACGCGCCTCCAATTCACGTCGCCGGAGTGGACGTCCGAGTCTGCGCGGTTCGCCGGCGCACGATACCCGCAGGTATCCCCTCGTCGCGCTCCGCGCTTCGGCTGCGGGCACGTGACTCCCGTACACCGGGTTCTCGAGCGGCGGGCGGGAGGCGGCCGCGGCACAGCACAGCCCTCGTCACCGCTGAAGTCGCCCAGCGGAAGTAGCCCCGCTGCACGCGGCTGACCTCACGGCCCGTCAGTCCTGGTCGCGTCCGGCGAAGTCAAGACCAAAAGCCCGGTATTTGTGTGAAACGACATCCCGCATTTTCTGGGAATCTCCAAGATCGGTAACTTTACGGCAACTTCGTTGCCATCCATTCACGGGTGTGCCTGAATTTGGCGACTATTCAGCGCCCCGAACCCGGAGGATTCCCTTGTCGTTGCCTTTGCCCCGCGGACGCGGGCTGACAGCCGCTCTGGCCGCCGTGGTGGTGATGACGGCCGTCGGCCCGGCGGCGGCGGACGTCGCTCCTGCCTCGTCGCCCGGCACCACGATCTCTTCCACTGCGTCCGCCTCCGGACGCTCCGCCGCCTCACGTACCGTCACGCTGATCACGGGCGACAAAGTGACGGTGGCCGAGGACGGCCGCACGGCGACGGCAGTGGTCGATCCGCAGGGCCGGGCCAGTGGCGTGCACGTCATGTCGGTCGGCGACGACACCTATGTGTACCCCGACCAGGCGTTGCCCTACATCTCGTCCGGGGCGCTGGACGAGCAGCTGTTCAACGTCACCGAGCTGGTCGAGGACGGCTACGACGCCGCGCACAGCGACCGCCTTCCGCTGCTCGTCACGTACAACGACGCCGCCCGCTTCCGGACCGCCACGGTCCCGGACGGCGCGAGGAAGACCCTGACGCTCGACAGCATCCAGGGAGCGGCGATCTCCGCGGGGCACGCGGACGCCGCCGGCTTCTGGTCCTCCCTCACCGGCACCTCGCCGGGAGCCCGGAGGTCGACGCAGGCCGACGGCCGCGACGGGGCACTGGCGGGCGGCATCGCCAAGGTGTGGCTGGACGGCAAGGCCGAGGTCTCCCTGTCCGACACCACCTCGTACATCGGCGCCCCCGAAGTCTGGGGGAACGGCAACACCGGGCGCGGCGTGGACGTCGCCGTACTCGACACCGGAATCGACGCCGCGCACCCGGACTTCGCGGACCGGATCGCGGTGACGCAGAGCTTCGTGCCCGGCGAGGACACTTCCGATCATGCCGGGCACGGGACCCACGTCGCCTCGACCATCGCCGGTACCGGCGCCGCGTCAGGCGGCACCGAGAAGGGCGTGGCCTCGGGGGCGTCGCTGCACATCGGCAAGGTCCTGGGCAATGACGGCAAGGGGCAGGACTCCTGGATCCTGGCCGGTATGGAGTGGGCCGCCCGCGACCAGCACGCCAGGATCATCAACATGAGCCTTGGTGTGGACAACGGCGGTGACGGCACCGACCCGCTGAGCCAGGCCGTGAACAGGCTGAGCGCGGAGACCGGAGCGCTCTTCGTCGTCGCGGCGGGCAACTCCGGCCCCGATGCCTACACCCTCGGCTCTCCGGGCGTGGCGGACGCGGCGCTGACGGTCGCGGCGGTCGCGAGTTCCGGCAAGCAGGCCGACCAACTGGCCGGCTTCTCCAGCCGTGGTCCGCGCCAGGGCGACCACGGCCTCAAGCCCGATCTGTCCGCCCCCGGCGTGGCCGTGCTCGCCGCCCGTTCGCAGTACATGGCAGGCGGCGAGGGCCCGTACCTCTCCATGAGCGGTACGTCGATGGCCACCCCGCACGTCGCGGGCGCCGCCGCTCTGCTCGCGGCCGAGCATCCGGACTGGACGGGGCAACAGCTCAAGGACGCGCTGGTGAGCACCGCCAAGGGGGCCTCGAGATACAGCCCGTATGAGGCGGGCAGCGGCCGGCTCGACATCGCCGCCACCGCGAAGGCCACCCTCATCACCCCCGCGTCGGTGTTCGCCGATGCCCGCTACCCGTACACGGCGGGCCAGACGGTCCGCAAGGACGTCACCTACACCAACACCGGCGCGGCTCCCGTGACCGTGGACCTGACCATCACCGGCGGAACCTCGTCGGAAGGCCAGCAGCTCCCGGAGGACCTGTTCACGCTGACGGCATCCCGGCTGACCGTCCCGGCGCACGGCACCGCCACCGTCGGGGTGATCAGTCACCTCGACAAGGCCGAGAACGAGACGGGCTACAGCTCCCTGCTCACCGCGACGGGCCAGGACGGCACCGCGTACACGCACACGCCGATCGGCCTGAACAAGGAAGGCCCGCGGCACACGCTGTCCTTCAGCGCCAAGGACCGGCGAGGCAAGCCGCTGTCGGGCACCCTCATCCTCCAGGACATCACGCGGAACGTCGTGCCCAGGATCCACACGCTCGACGGGGCCGCCGGCGTCAGCGACGGCGTTCTGCCCGGCACCTACGCGGCGTGGCTCTACGCCGATGTGCCCGGTGTCGACGGCACCCACAGCCGGGGCATGGCCGTGTTCAGCGCGCCCCAGATCACCGTCGACCGCGACCGCACGGTGGTCTTCGACGCCGCCACCCTGCGCAAGGCGGAGGCCACCACCCCCCAGCGGACCGCCAACAGCTTCCTGCGCGTGGACCAGTACCGCTCCTACGGTGACCTGGCGCCGTATGCCGACTCCTACCAGCCCGTGTGGTGGCTCTACGACAGCCTCTGGCTGGCACCCACCCCGAAGGTGACACTGGGCCATTACACCGCTGCCACCCGCTGGCGCCAGGTCCAGCCTCCGCTGACGCTGTCGTCCGGTTCGCAGTCCTACGACAGTCTCGTCATCCAGAGCCAGTCGCCGATACTGCCCGAGGGCACGCTCACCTACCCGGCTGTCTACGCCGGTGACGGCTCGGCCGCGGACTTCGGCAAGCAGCGGCTCCGCGGCAAGGCGGCAGTGGTCCGCCGCAGCGATTCGGTGCCCGCGCCCGACCAGGCCGCCGCCGCCAAGAAGGCCGGCGCCAGTACGCTGCTCATCCTCAACGACGGCTATGGGCCCCTGGACGCCTGGGCCGAGCGGGGCGACGCCCCGCCGCTGCCGGTCGCGTCGCTCGGCACCGACGACAGCGTGCGGCTGCTCAGCCGCATCCGCCTCCACGAGGCACCGCTCAAGTTCGTGTCGCACCCGTATGCGCGGTATCTGTACGACCTGATCCGGTACCACAAGGGTGCCGTCGCCCAGGACCCCTCCTACCACCCGCGTGCGAACGCCCTCGCGCGCATCGACGAATCGTTCCGCCACACCCAGCAGGTCCAGGCCCTGGAGATGCGGCAGGACATGTCCCTCGATCACAGGACTCTGACCGGCGCCGACAGCAGGGTGCGTGCCCAGGGCACCCTGACCTCGTGGGTCACGGCAGGTCCGAACGTCGAATGGACCAACAACGCGAGCACGAATCAACTCGGCAATCCCGGTTCACTCGCCCTGTGGGGTGACGCGCGCTCCTACAAGCCGGGCAGCGTCTTCAAGGAGACCTGGTTCTCGCCCGTCCTCCACCCGCGGCTGCTGGACCACACCGGCGGAATCCCCGCGCCCTACCGGAGCGGCAACATCCTCAGCTCGTCCATCCTCACGCCCTGGGGGGACGCCGGCGGCCACGCCGGCCTGCTCTTCAGCGACGGTGGTACGTCGAAGACCTCGCTGTACCAGGGTGACCAGCTCCTGGACGAAGTGGACAACGAGCACATCATCAACGTCCCGGACGTGTCGCCGGAGCCGACGCCTTACCGGCTCGTGGTGGAAGGCCGTCAGGACATGCCGCAACTGGCCTACTCCACCCGCACCCGTACCGAGTGGGGTTTCCGCTCCGGCTACGAGAACGACGACTACGCCACCCTGCCGCTCATCCAGGTCGGCTACTCGGTGCCCACCGACCTGTCCGGCAAGGCACCGCGGCAGGCGACTCTCACCGTCACTCCCTCACATCTTCCCAGCGCCACAGGCGCCGGGGCGATCCGCACGACCACCGTCGACGTCTCCTACGACGACGGTGCCACCTGGCACCGCACGCCGCTCAGCCACAAGGGCAGCGCCTGGAGTGCGAAGCTCGGGGCGCCGTCCAAGGCCCGCTACGTGAGCCTGCGCACCACTGTGCGGGACGCCAAGGGCAACAGCGTGAGCCAGACGCTGGTCAGGGCGTTCGGCCTCACGTAGGCGCCGCGCCGCACCATGAACCGGGGCCCCTGTGCGCGACAAGCGCACAGGGGCCCTGAGCGTCGACACCGCGAAGAGGAGCAAACCGGCCCACGCGGAACGTCATCCCAGGCGCGTCAGCTTCGCGCCGAACGACGGCGACGACAGGTGGCCGCCCAGGGCGACGGGGACCCTGACGGCGCTGCCGTCGCCGCCGACGGTGAGGACACCGACCGGTGAGCCGGCCGGCGCCGCGTGCGGGAGGCCGCCTCGGGGGGCGTCCAAGGAGACGCTGACCTTCAGCCCGCTCCAGCCGATCGCCCGGACGTCCTGCGTCGCCACGACCTCGGTGTGGCCGCCGAGACCGTCGTCGACATAGCCGACGGCCTCGCCCTTCCTGACGACGGGCTGGGAGAGGAGCGCCCCGAGACCGGACTCGAGCAGGATGCCGCTGCGGTTCAGCACCGTGTCGAGGATGGGCGCCTTGTGCTGTCCGAGCACCGCGCCGACGACGAGCTGCTCCGTGCCGCCGACCTCGCGGACCGCCGCGAACAGGAGGTTGCCGCCCGCCTTGGTGCTGCTGCCGGTCTTGATGCCGACGACCTCGCCGGAGCCGAGCAGCCCGTTGACGTTGCGCTGGACGTCGCCGTTGACATCCGTGTAGCGGGTCTTGGCCGCGAGTTCGGCGAAGACCGGGATCCTCATCGCCGCGTGCCCCAGCCTGACCTGGTCGCTCGCGGTGCTGACGGTGGTCGCCTCCAGACCGCTCGGGTCGGTGTACGTCGTGTCGTCCATCCCGAGTTCGCGGGCGGCGGCGTTCATCTTCTCCACGAACGCGGCCTCGGAACCCGCGTCCCAGCGCGCCAGCAGGCGGGCGACGTTGTTGGCCGAGGGCAGCATGACGGCCGCCAGCGCCTCGTACTCGCTGAGTTCCTGCCCCGCGGTCACCTTGACGACCGACTCCCCCGCGGCGAGTCCGCTGCCGTACTGCTCCTCGGCCTTGCGGTCGACCTCCACCGTCTCGCCCGTGCCGCCCTCCTCGATCGGATGGTCGCGCAGGATGACGTACGCCGTCATCACCTTCGCGACGCTCGCGATCGGCACCGGCCGCTGCGCGCCGGACGCCCCGATCCGGCCGAGGCCCTCGGCCTCCAGCACCGCCTGGCCCTCGGTGGGCCACGGCAGTGACGGCCACTCGCCGGCGAAGGTGTGGGAGGACGCCGCCGTCAGCCGCAGCGTGGGCGCCGGCAGCGGGCGCACAGCCTGGACCCCGCAGAAGGCGAGCAGCAGCAGGACGAGCACCGGGAACCAGCTCCACACCGGGATGCCGGGGGTGCGCTCGGCCGTCTCCGCGGGCGGCGGGGGTGGCGGGGGCGGAGGAGGATTCGTCAGCTCGTCCAGCAGCGTCCGGCGACCCCCGGCGAGGGCTACGGGCTCCCCCGCGCCGTCCGCCTCGTTCGACTCGGGCGTCGCCCCCGTCGACTCCTGCCGATCCGCCCCGCCGGGAGACTCGCCCGTCACGCCGACCTCCTCGACGACATTCCGTTGCCGATGACCAGTCTCCGCGGCGCGGCGGCCGCGGCATCGTGAGCGCCGCCGAATGAGTGCCCCGCCACCCGCCCGGCCCCTTCCGGTCCCCCGGCACACGGCACCCTCCCCGCTGAGCGGCGGGGAGGGGTCGGCCCTGGGTCGGCTCGGGTGGTGGCGGCCACACCGCCGATATACGTTCGGGGAAGGGAGGACGACGACGGGCCTGCGGCGGCGCCGCGACGGATGCGCGTGCCGGGGCCCGACACCGCAGCCGGAAGGGTGCCTCCATGAAGGTCCAAGGGGCCGTTGCCCTCGTCACCGGAGCCAACCGCGGGCTCGGCGAGCAGTTCGTGCGGGCGCTCTTCGACGCCGGGGCCGCCAAGGTCTACGCCGGAGCCCGCGACCCCGCGAAGGTCTCCGTCCCCGATGCCGTCCCGATCCCGGTGGACATCACCGACCACGCGTCGGTCCTCGCCGCGGCCGAGCAGGCCGGGGACGTGAACCTCCTCGTCAACAACGCGGGTTCCACCACCCGGGCGAACATCCTGACAGCCGAACTGGACGCGTTCCGCACGGAGTTCGAGACCCATGTGCTCGGCACCCTCGCCATGAGCAGGGCCTTCGCCCCCGTCCTTGGGAGCAACGGGGGCGGCGCGATCGTCAATGTGCTCTCCGTGCTGTCCTGGCTGGCCATTCCGCGCAGCGCCGGGTACGCCGCCGCGAAGTCCGCCGAGTGGTCGATCACCAATGCCCTGCGGGTGGCCCTCGCCGAGCAGGGGACGCAGGTCACGGCGCTGCACGTCAGCTACCTCGCCACGGAGATGGCCGCGGCCGTGACCGGCCCGAAGTCGGATCCCGCCACCGTGGCGCGCGCCACGCTCGACGCGGTGGCGGCCGGAGCCCACGAGGTGCTCGCCGACGACGTCACCCGGCAGGTCCGCGGTGCCCTGTCCGGTGATCTGGAAACGCTGTACCCGCAGTTGCACGGCGGTGAGGCGTTGGTCTGACTCGCCGCGGCGGACCGGGACGGGAGATTCCATGACGGGCGGCGACGCGCAGGGCGCTCCTGACCTCCATGACCTCGGCGGCCAGACCGTCGTGGTGATCGGCGGCAGCGCGGGCATCGGATTCGAGACAGCGCGCCGCGTACGGGCCGCCGGTGGCGAGGTCGTGCTGGCCGGCCGCGACCCCGAGCGGCTGCGGCAGGCGGCTGCCGAGCTGCGGCCATCGATCACGGCGGCGTTCGACGCGACGGACACCGACCGTCTCGGCGCGTTCTTCGAGGGCCTGCCCGGCACGGTCGACCATGTGCTCCTCACCGCCGGCAGCCCCTTCTACATGCCGCTGGACGGGATGGACCTCGCGGCTGCCCGCCGTCACTTCGGCGAACGCCTGGCCATGACCCTGGGGGTGGCGCTCCACAGTGCCGGCAGGGTCCGCCCCGGCGGCACGGTGCTGTTCCTCGGCGGCACGGGCGGCCGGCGCCCCGGCATCGGCATGGCCGTGGCGTCCGCCCTCACCGCCGCACTTCCCGCGCTCACCGCGAACCTGGCCCTGGAGCTGGCTCCGATCCGCGTCAACCTCATCGCCGCCGGCTTCGTCGACACCCCGCTGTCGGCGTCGCTCCTGGGCGACCGGATCGAAGCCCGGCGCGAGGAGCTGCGCGCCGCCCTGCCCGTCCGGCGGCTCGTCGGCCCCGCCGACGTCGCCGCGCTCGCCACCCACATCATGGTCAACGACGCGCTCACCGGCGCGACATACGACATCGACGGCGGCCAGAACCTCATCGCGCACTGACTCCCGGGAGTGAGGCTGTCATGATCACATGGTTCATCACGGGAACGGCCCGCGGATTCGGTCTGGAGATCGCGCGCCAGGCGCTGGAACGCGGTGACCGCGTCGTGGCGACGGCACGCGATCCCCGTGGCGTGGAGAAGGCGCTCGCCGGGTACGGCGACCGGGTGCTCGCCGTCGCGCTGGACGTCACCGACCAGGCGCGGGCCCGTGCGGCGGTCGACGCGGCCGTGGACGCCTTCGGCGGGATCGACGTCCTGGTCAACAACGCGGGGCGCGGTGTGCTCGGCGCGGTGGAGGAGATTTCCGACGAGGCGTTCCGGTCGGTCTACGAGACGAACGTCTTCGGCCTGGTCAACGTCACCCGTGCCGTCCTGCCGGTCATGCGCCGGCAGAGGTCGGGCCGCATCCTCAATCTCAGTTCCATCGGGGGTTTCCGGGGCGCGCCCGGCTTCGGCGTCTACTGCTCGACGAAGTTCGCGGTGGAGGGGCTCTCCGAAGCCCTGCACGACGAACTGGCCCCGCTGGGCATCCACGTCGTCATCGTCGAACCCGGCTACTTCCGCACCGACTTCCTCGACGCCTCCAGCCTGCACACCGAGGGCCGGGTGATCGACGACTACGCCGCCACCGCCGGCGCGGTGCGCGACGCCGTCCCCGGCCTCAACCACGACCAGCCCGGCGACCCGGTCAAGGGCGCCCGAGCCATGATCGAGCTCGCCGACTCCGCCCACCCTCCGATGCGCGCGCAACTCGGCAGCGACTGCGCCGCCGCGATGGACGGCAAGATCGCCCAGCTCCGGAAGGAGGCCGACGCATGGCGGGCCCTCGCGCTGTCCACCGACCACGACGACGTCAGCTCAGCGGTCTGACGGGCCGCCGGGCGCAGTCGGCGCCGTCCCGGCCGAGCCCGTGGCCGGTGCGTCAGAAGTACGAGCCGGACGCCCCGGAGGTGACCGGGCCGAGTCCGCTCGGCAGATGACGGACGGCGGCCGCCACCGCCTCCCGCGCGGTGGCGGTCACGGCGAGGACGCCGCCGCCGGCGAGCTCGGCGCTGACCGTGTACTCGTCGCCGTCATACGATGAGAGCCGTGGCCCGGTCGGGTTCAGGCCCGGGCGCGTGGTGGTCGAGAAGCACAGCGTCCAGCCCATCCTGAAGGGATAGAGAGCCCGCAGGGCCGGTTGGACGTACGCCTCCTCGACCAGCGGCCGGTACCCGGGCACGACCACCGTCCGCGCCTCGTTGCGCAGACCCCGCCACTCGGACTCGGCCAGCAGCACGGGGTCCCCGTCCGGCACCTCGAACCGGTCGGTCAGGCGCACGAACGGCGCGGCCCGGCGGATGTCGCTCAACGACGCCCCCTCGTGCCACGCCCGTGCGGCCCTCATGAGCTGGTCGAACTCCCGTGCACAGCCTTCGACGAGGGGCGTCCCCTGCGCCGTGTCCGTACCGCGGATCCACCACTCCCGCTCCCAGGTGGACGCGGTGACCCGCAGCGGCGCCCGGTGCGGCAGCCTGCTTGCGACGGCGGCACCGGTCATGGGGTCGGGGTCACCGGGCAAGGCCGTCACGGGCAGGGAGGGGCCGGCCTGCTCCGCCTCGGCCCGGAGGGCGGCGGCGAGGCCGCCCCGCTCCGCGATGTCCGGAAAGAGCTCGGCTGGGTCACGTTGCGGAGCCACGAACGCTGATTGTGCCCCAACCGCCCACTCATGCGCGACGCGTGGGCGGGAAGCCGGCACCGGTCAGGTCGACTGCCGCACCACCAGACGCGTCGGCAGGACGACTTCCCGCCGGCCCTTGCCACGTTCGGCGATCTCGTCCAGCAGCAGCCTCGCCATGGTGTGGCCCATCTCCTCGATCGGCTGGCGCACGCTGGTCAGAGGCGGATCGGTGTGCCGGGCCACGATGGAATCGTCGAACCCGATGACGGCGACGTCGTCGGGTATCCGCCGTCCCGCGGCCCGCAGTTCGAGCACGGCGCCGGAGGCGGTCACATCGGAGGCAGCGAAGACGGCGTCGAGACCGGGTCGTCGGGCCAGGAGCGCGCTCATGGCCTTCCGTCCGCCCTCCTCGGTGAAGTCACCGGTGGCGATCAGTTCCTCGTCCACCGCGATGCCGGCGGTCCGCAGGGCCTCGCGGTAGCCGTCGAGTCGGGCCTGGGCGACGTCCATGTCCAGGGGTCCGGTGATGGTGGCGATCGTGCGCCTCCCGCCGTCCAGCAGATGCCGGACCGCCCCGCAGGCTCCGCCCTGGTTGTCGGCCTGCACGTGCCCCAAGCTCTCCGCGGGGCCGCGGCGTCCGGCCAGCACGGTGGGGATGGCCAGTTCCGCGAGCAGGTCGGGGAGCGTGTCGTCGCGGTGGACGGCCACCATCAGCACGCCGTCCACACGCTGTTCGGTCAGATACGTCGCGAGCCGGGCCCGCTCGCTCTCGTCGCGGACGAGCACCAGGAGCAACTGCATCTCGCTGCCCGCGAGACCCGAGGTCACGCCGCGGATGATGGCGGAGAAGTACGGCTCGGAAAAGAGCCGCGTCTCCGTCTCGGGAACGACCAGGGCGACCGAGTCGGTGCGCCGGGTCACCAGGGAGCGCGCGGTGCGGTTGGGGATGTAGCCGAGCTCCGCGATCGCCTGCTGGACGGCCGCGCGCGCGTGTTCGCTCACCTGGGGAGAACCGTTGATCACCCGAGAGACCGTGCCACGGCCCACACCGGCGCGAGCGGCCACCGCCTCGAGGGTCGGCCGCCGGGCGCGGCTGGTCTCGGGCGGCTGGGAGGCAGGACTCATCTTTCACCTTCCGGCGTGGTGCATGGACCGCTTCATTGTGACCCCAGGCATCCGGCGGCTTGTCCCCGGTGTGGGCAAAGGGGCCGATCCGATCCGGCATCCTGCCGATGACCTGCAGGTTTCCTAGGCCGACAACCTACAGGTCGGACACATCGACGTGACATGTGGGACACGCTTACGCAACGACCGCGCCTTCAAGTCTTGACATCTGGCCTGCCACGAAGGAGTCTTCCGGCATGCCGCGTGGGAGCGGTCCCACGGTTCGCCGGGGGCGTCTCACGCGACCCCGAAGAACCGAAGGCCTTTCCCTCCGATCGCGCATCGAACCCGCGTGACCAGCGCTGACGCACCGCGCACCACGCTGTCGTGCTGGCCACTGCTCGACCCGGGAGGGGCAGGTCGGGACCGTCGACCGCTGGCGGCCCGAGTCCTGAGGTCCGTTCCCCCAATGGAACAAGGAGTAGTGGAAATGCGCATAACTGGCACCGGCGGCGGTCGCGGCCGCAGAGTGGCGGCCCTGACCACGTCGGTCCTGGCGGCCTCGGCAGTACTGCTCACGGGATGCGGCAGTGACGGCGGCGACTCGGACGCTTCCGGCTCCGACGGCAACATCACCCTCACCGTGCAGGACTACGGGCAGTTCGGCTACAAGGAGGCCGGCCTGTTCGAGCAGTACCACAAGCTCCACCCGAACATCACGGTGAAGGAAGAGGTCACTGCCAACGAGCAGGACTACTACCCGAAGCTTCTGCAGCAGCTGAACACGGGCAGCGGGCTGGGGGACGTGACCGGCCTCGAGGTCGGCCGCATCAAGGAGGTCGTCGACACCCAGGCCGACAAGTTCGTCGACCTGAGCAAGTCGATCGACGTCAACGACTGGGTGTCCTGGAAGGAGAAGCAGGCCACCACGAAGGACGGTGCGGTCATCGGCGCCGGCACGGACATCGGTCCGATGTCGCTGTGCTACCGCAAGGACCTCTTCGAGCAGGCCGGCCTGCCGAGCGATCGCGAGGACGTCGCCAAGGCCGTCGCGGGCGGCTGGCAGGACTACCTCAAGCTCGGTGAGCAGTACAAGGCGAAGGCGCCCAAGGGCACCTTCTTCATGGACTCCGCGAGCGCCATGTACAACGCGGTCGTCAGCTCGGACGCCCAGCAGTACTACGACGCCGACGGCAAGGCGGTCTACAAGGACAGCCCCGCCGTGAAGAAGGGCTGGGACCTGGCCGCCGAGGCGGCGCAGAAGAAGCTGTCCCAGGGCCTGCCGCAGTTCACCGACGCCTGGACGGCCGCGCTGCGCAAGGGCTCCGTCGCCAGCGTGGCGTGCCCCGCGTGGATGGCCAACCAGATCTCCAACAACTCCGGTGACGCGTACAAGGGCAAGTGGGACATCTCCCGCGCGCCCGGTTCGACCGCGGCCAACTGGGGTGGCTCCTTCCTGGCGGTCCCCAAGGCCGGCAAGCACGTCAAGGAGGCCACCGAGCTCGTCAAGTGGCTGACCGCCCCGGAGCAGCAGGCCGCGCTCTTCAAGGCTGCCGGTCTCTTCCCGTCCAACAAGGGCGCCTACGAGCTCCCCGACGTGAAGAACGCGAAGCTCGAGTACTTCAACAACGCGCCGGTCGGCCAGATCTACGCCGAGGAGGCCCAGAGCATCCCCGAGGCCGTGCTCGGCCCGAAGGACGGCGTGATCAAGGACTCGATCTCGAACCAGATCAACAACATGGAGCAGCGGGGCACCAAGCCCGCTGACGCGTGGAAGGCTGCGACGGAGACGATCGACAAGGCGATCGGCTGACGCACCACCGGTGCGGGCTGCACTGACTGCCGCCCGCACCGGCC
>NZ_CBDRBL010000009.1:0-127470 GCF_965342175.1 Actinacidiphila sp. bgisy167 | reverse complement strand
CCCCCCCCCCCCCCCCTCCCCCCCCCCCCCCCCCCCCTTCGGGGTCGGACGGTCACGCTGCGCCGCCGGCCGCCTTGCCGCCGCCGGGGCCGGTGTAGTCCTCGCCGTACGCGCCGGGCGCGGGGCGCCTGCGGCGTACGGGGGGCTCGACGCCGTCGGCGAGACGGCGGGCGGTGAGCAGGAAGCCGGTGTGCCCGATCATGCGGTGGTCGGGGCGTACGGCCAGGCCCTCGATGTGCCAGGTGCGCACCATCGTCTCCCAGGCGGACGGCTCGTTGAACGTGCCGTGCTCGCGGATCGCCTCGACCGTGCGGGCGAGCTGGGTGGTGGTGGCCACGTAGGCGCAGAGGATGCCGCCGGGGACCAGCGCCTTGGAGACGGCCTCGAGGCATTCCCAGGGGGCGAGCATGTCGAGGATGACGCGGTCGACGTCGGTGTCGCTGAGGTTGTCCTGCAGGTCGCCGACGGTGAGCTGCCAGGCGGGGTGGGGGCCGCCGAAGTAGCGTTCGACGTTCTGGGTGGCGATCTCGGCGAAGTCGGCGCGGCGCTCGTAGGAGTGGAGCATCCCCTGGTCTCCGACGGCGCGCAGCAAGAACATGCTGAGCGAACCGGAGCCGACGCCCGCCTCCACGACGCGTGCGCCGGGGAAGATGTCGGCCATCGACAGGATCTGCCCCGCGTCCTTGGGGTAGACCACGGCGGCGCCGCGGGGCATGGACAGGACGTAGTCGGGGAGCAGGGGGCGCAGCGCGAGATAGGCGACGTTTCCCGTGGTACGGACGACACTGCCCTCGGGGGCGCCGATCAGCTCGTCGTGGGGGAAGGAACCCTTGTGGGTGTGGAAGTTCTTCCCGGCTTCGAGCGTGAAGGTGTAGTGGCGTCCCTTGGGATCGGTGAGCTGGACCTGGTCCCCGACCTTGAAGGGCCCGCGACGGCGGGCGGCACCGGTCGGTTCGGACATGCGCACTAGCCTACCGTTGATTTTCCGGGGTTCGGTTCCCCTGCGGAGGAGGGGCCGGGCACGGCCGCCCTCTTTCGGTCCGCCCCGGAGGCGCCCCGCATCGCGGGGCGCCTCCGGGGCGGACCGGGCCGCTAGGAATGCCTGGCCATCGCGGCGAGGAAGGCCTTCTCCACGTCGGCGGTGGACAGGACGCCGTAGACCTCGCCGGAGTCCTCGATGACGAGGTACTCGGTGGCCGGGGTGGCGCGCAGGGTGTCCAGGAGGGCTTCGCCGGCGAGTCCCGCGGAGACCTTCATGCCGGGCTTGAGGTCCTGTGCGAGACCGGACACGGCGACCCAGGGGCGGCGGTGTTCGGGGACGCCGGCGATGGCGGACTCGCGGACGACGGCGGTGGGGGCTCCCCGGCCGTCGACGACGACGAGGGCTCGGGCGCCGGCCTCGTTGGCCCGGCGCAGGGCTTCGGACAGGGGGGTGTCGGAGGCGACGGGGAGGGCGCGCCGGGTGAGTGTGCGGGCCTGGAGTTCGGGGAGGTGCTCGCGCAGCCGTGCCATGCGCAGGCTGTTGCCGGCGCCGGTCCAGATGATGGCGGCGAGGATGGCCGCGAGCAGGGCGTCGGTGAGGGAGTCGAATCCGGTGGCGCCGTCGCCGCCTTCGTTCATGCCGCCGGCGTACGACAGCAGGGGCAGTCCGACGAGGACGGCGATGGCCAGGGCGCGGCCGGTCCAGGCGGCGGCCACGGTGCCGGTCATGGCCTTGCCGCTGATCTTCCAGATGACGGCGCGCAGCATGCGGCCGCCGTCGAGCGGCAGGCCGGGGAGCAGGTTGAAGGCGGCCACCAGCAGATTGCTGATCATGAGTCCGGCGAGCAGGACGCCGGGGACGGTGTCGGGTTCGACGCCGTACATGGCGAGGTAGAAGACGCCGGCGAGGACGAGGGAGAGCAGGGGGCCGACGAAGGCGAGGACGAATTCGCGCCCGGGGGTCTCGGACTCCTTCTCGATCTCGGAGACGCCGCCGAAGAACTGCAGCTGGATGCGGCGCACGGGCAGGTCGAAGCGGAGGGCGGCGATGGTGTGGGCGAGTTCGTGGACGAGCACCGAGGCGTAGAAGGCGACCGCGAAGAAGAGCGAGACGAGGTAGCGGGCGCTGCCGAGCTCGGGCAGGACGCGGTCGAGCTGGCCGCCGAACACCCACGTGATGAGGGCCGCGACGAGGAACCAGCTGGGTGCGACATAGACGGGTACGCCGAAGAAGCGGCCCATGAGGATGCCGCCGCCGGGCGCCGGGGGGCGCTGGGCGGGCCCGTCGCCGGGTCCGGGAGTCTGCTCGCCGCCCGGCGGCGGCTGCTGGCTCTCGCTCACTGGTTCCCCTCTGTCGCTGTTGCTCCGACGTCGATGGTATTGCCCGGTTGCGTGGACCCGACACCGGCTGTCGGTGCCACCCCGTAAGGTCCTGCCATGGGCACCAGCACTGAAGCCGTTCCTCCGAGGCCGCCGTCCTCCCTTTCGCCGTCGCGCGCGGCGGACTTCATGCGCTGCCCGCTGCTGTACCGGCTGCGGGTGATCGACAGGCTGCCGGAGAAGCCGAGTCCGGCCGCGACGCGCGGCACGGTGGTGCACGCGGTGCTGGAGCGCCTCTTCGACGTGCCGGCGGCGGAGCGGACGGCGGACCGGGCCCGGGCGATGGTGCCGGGGCAGTGGCAGCGGCTGCTGGAGGAGCGTCCGGAGCTTTCGGAGCTGTTCGCGGCGGCGGACGGGCCGGGGTTGGCGGAGTGGCTTGAGGAGGCGGCCCGGCTGGTCGAGCGGTGGTTCTCGCTGGAGGATCCGACGCGGCTGGAGCCGGCCGAGCGTGAGCTGTACGTGGAGACGGAGCTGGAGTCGGGGCTGACGCTGCGCGGTTACATCGACCGTCTGGACGTCGCGCCGGCCTCGGGCGACCTGCGGGTGGTGGACTACAAGACCGGCCGGGCGCCGCGGCCGGAGTACGCGGACGAGGCGCTGTTCCAGATGAAGTTCTACGCGCTGGTGCTGTGGCGGCTGCGGGGTGTGGTGCCGCGTCGGCTGCAGCTGGTCTACCTGGGCAGCGGCGAGGTGTTGACGTACGACCCGTCGGAGGGTGAGCTGCGGGCGGTGGCGCGGAAGCTGGAGGCGCTGTGGCAGGCGATCACGCAGGCCACTGCGTCGGGTGACTGGCGGCCGCGGCCGAGCCGGTTGTGCGACTGGTGCGACCATCGGGCGGTGTGCCCGTCGTTCGGGGGGACTCCCCCGCCGTATCCGCTGCCCCTGGTGAGCCAGAATGGGGAGTCCTGACGGCGAAGGAGATCTTGTGGCTATTCGCGTCCTGCTGGTGGACGACCAGCCGCTGCTGCGCACGGGCTTCCGGATGATCTTGGAGGCCGAGGGCGATCTGGCGGTGGTCGGCGAAGCCGGGGACGGCCAGCAGGCACTGGAGCAGGTGCGGGCGCTGCAGCCCGATGTGGTGCTGATGGACATCCGCATGCCGCGGATGGACGGGGTGGAGGCGACGCGCCGGATCACCGGGCCGGGCCGGGACGGACCGGCGAAGGTCCTGGTGCTGACCACGTTCGATCTCGACGAGTACGTGGTGGAGGCGCTGCGGGCGGGCGCCAGCGGCTTTCTGCTGAAGGACGCACCGGCGCACGAACTGGTGCAGGCGATACGGGTGGTCGCGGCGGGTGAGGCGATGCTGGCGCCGAGCATCACCCGGCGGCTGCTGGACAAGTACGCGGGGCGGTTGCCGTCGGGCGAGGAGTCGGTGCCGCAGGCGCTGCACACCTTGACCGATCGCGAGGTCGAGGTGCTGAAGCTGGTGGCGCGGGGCCTGTCGAACGCGGAGATCGCCGCGGAGTTGTTCGTGAGCGAGACGACGGTGAAGACCCATGTGGGCCATGTGCTGACGAAGCTGGCGCTGCGCGACCGGGTGCAGGCGGCGGTCTACGCCTACGAGAGCGGACTGGTGCGCCCCGGCGGGCAGTAGCGTCCCCGGGGCGTGCGTCGCGTCGCGTCGCATTGGCGCGTGCGTGTCCGGCTTGGGCGGCGCGGGCGGCGCTGGCCGTGCGGTTTCCGGGCCGATTCCTCTTCACGTCGTCGGGGCCGACCAGGCCGGCCAGGCCGGCCGGAACCGGGAGAACTCCCGAATCCGGCCGGCCGGTGGCTCACCCTGTCACGCCGCGGCCGATCTCCCAGAACTGGGCGCTGGAGGAGGTGTTGAGGAACCATTCGGCTCCCGTGACGCCGTCGCGGCTGGCCACGTACTGCTTGTCCTGGTAGAGCGGGATCATCGGGAGGTCACGCGAGAGGATGTCCTGCATCTGCGCGAAGTCCTTGTCCGTCTTGCTGCGGTCCGCGGACTGGCCGGTGGCCGGCAGAAGCGACTTCTTGATGGTCTCGCCCTTGTAGTTGAGGTCGAGGAACCCGTCGTCGGCGAAGAACGGCGCGATGTAGGTCTCGGGGTCCGGGAAGTCGGGGAGCCAGCTGAGCGAGTAGGCGGCGAACTTACCGGTGGTGGCGCCCTTCAGGAACTTCTTCCAGGTGATGGGCTGGAGCGTCACGTCGAACAGCCCGGTGCCCTCGAGCTGCTCCTTCAGGTGCTCCGCCTCCTCCTTGTCCGGGGTGGAGGGGTGCTCGGTCGGATAGGTCCAGGTGAACTTGACCGGGGTGCTGATGCCCGCGTCGGTGAGCACCTCGGCGGCCTTGGCGCGGTTGGGCTCGCCGTAGGCGTTGAAGTACGAGTTGGCGTGGCCGGTGATGCCGGTCGGGACGGCGCCGTACAGCGGGGTGGCGGTGCGGCGGGTCACGTCGCGGATGAGGCTGCCGCGGTCGAGGACCCGGGCGATGGCCTCGCGGACGGCCTCGGACTTCACCGACGGGTCCTCGACGTTGAAGAACATGTAGCGGACCGAGGCGCCCGTGGTCTCGGTCAGCTTGACCTCGTCCGCACCCGCCTCGAGCTGGCTGATCTGCTCAGGCGTCAGGGTGCGGTTGACCAGGTCGACGTCGCCCGCCTTGAGCGCCTTCAGCATGTCGGCGGCGGAGGAGAAGAAGCGCACCTCGACCTTGTCGTTGGCGCGCTTGCTGAACAGACCGGTGTAGTTGGGGTTGGCGCTGAGGACGGCCTTGCCGTCCTCCCACGAGTCCAGCTTGTACGGGCCGGAGCCCTCCATCTTCAGGCCCTTGAGCGGCTCGGTGGCGCTGTAGACCTCGCTGTCGACGATGGCCGCGGCCGGGGTCGCCAGCTTGTAGGGGAAGGTGGCGTCGGAGGTCTTGAGGTGGAAGACGACGGTCTTCGGGTCCGGGGCCTCGACACTGTCGATGTTCACCAGGAGGCTCGCCGGGCCGATGTCGCTGTTGATCTTCAGCACGCGGTCGATGGAGAACTTGACGTCCTCCGAGGTCAGCTCGTGGCCGTTGGCGAACTTCAGGCCGTCGCGCAGGGTGCAGCGGTAGGTCTCCGACTTGGTGTCGGAGAACTCGCAGGACCGGGCCGCGTCGGGCTCGGGGGTGGAGGAGCTGCGCGCGTAACCGAGCAGCATCTGGAAGGTGTTGTTGAAGAAGCTGTACGTGCCGCCGTCGTAGGCCGTGGCCGGGTCGAGGGGGGAAGGCTGGTCCTCGGACACCGCGATGGGGTCCGTCGTGCCGATGACGACCGCATCCCCGCCACCGCCGCCACCGGTCGAGCCACCGCATCCGGCGAGTACGGGCGCGGCGAGACCCAGCAGGGCCGGCAACACCAGCAGCTTGCGATTCATCCTCGTCGTTCTCCCTCTTCCGGCCTCCGGCCGCGCAGTGTTGAGCGGGGCGACCTTACCCGTAATTCGAGACGTGCCGACATTCCGGTGGACCGCCCACGAACACGGAGAAGTTGAGCCCGCGTCACGACGCGATAACAGGAAGAGCGCCGTCGATATCCGGGCAGCAGAACGAAGTGCGCGAGGGTTCCCCAATCCGGACACACCACCCCGACCGCACCGCCTCCCGGCGGCGAGGGACTCATGCGGAGCGTCCTGTCCATACCCGGGAACGTGAAAAACATCACGCCGCGAAGGTCTGCTCCGCAAGCAATTCGGCGGGCCGCGAGGCGTCACACAAAATAGCCGGGCAAACGCCCAGAGTTTCAGGTCGATTTGCAGGCGACGCTCAGTGAACGGGCATAATCAGAGAGCGCAGAAAAGGTACGTCGACCCGTTCCAGCGAGGGCACCACCGTCCGTCCCGGGGCCGGTTCGATCCCGGCGATGGAGGGGACGGCCACGATCCGGCAGCCTGCCGCCTCGGCGGCGGCGACCCCGGTGGGCGTGTCCTCGACGACCACGCATCGTGACGGGTCCGCGCCCAGCCGTGCGGCGGCCGTCAGGTAGGGGTCGGGGTGCGGCTTGGTCCGCTCGATCTCGTCGCCGGCGAGGGAGAAGGCGAAGTGGTGGCCGCCGAGGGAGAGCATGACGGCGTCGATGATGCGCCGGTGGGAGGCGGAGACCAGGGCGGTGGGCACGCCGTGCGCGGCCAGGTCGGTGAGCAGGCGCTGGGCGCCCGGCATCAGCGGCACGCCGCGGCCGATGAGCTCGACAAAGCGCAGGTTGATCAGGGTGGACAGTTCGGCGAGCGTGGCGTCCGTCCCGGTGACCGAGATGAGGTGCCCCAGGCTGCGGGTCATGGGCCCGCCGACGACGACCTCGCGGTGGGTGTCGTCCAGGACGTGGCCGAGCTCCGCGAAGACCTCGACCTCGGCGTTCCACCAGAAGCCCTCGGTGTCGACCAGCGTGCCGTCCATGTCCAGGAGCACGGCCTGCAGACCTGCCTCGGCGGCCGGCCGGATCTCGGTGGCGGGAATACCGCTCGTCATGCGCCCCACTCCTCTGCGTCCAGGGGGCACAAAGGCCGGTCGCCTCGCGCCCTGGTGGTGGGGGCGTGCGACCGGCCTGGTGCCGTATCGGGACCGTCCAGTGTACGACGTACGTCCGGCTACCGCGCGTTGAAGTACTTCGCCTCCGGGTGGTGGATGACGATCGCGTCGGTGGACTGCTCCGGATGCAGCTGGAACTCCTCCGAAAGGCGTACCCCGATCCGCTCGGGCTCCAGCAGCTCCGCGATCTTGGCCCGGTCCTCCAGGTCGGGGCAGGCGCCGTAGCCCAGCGAGAAGCGGGCGCCCCGGTACTTCAGGGCGAACATGTCCTCCATGGCGGCCGGGTCCTCCCCGGCGAAGCCGAGCTCGGCGCGGACCCGGGCGTGCCAGTACTCGGCGAGGGCCTCGGCGAGCTGGACGGACAGGCCGTGCAGTTCCAGGTAGTCGCGGTAGGCGTCGGCGGCGAAGAGCTCGTTGGCCGCTTCGGAGATCCGGTTGCCGACGGTGACGACCTGCAGTCCGACCACGTCGGTCTCGCCGGACTCCTCGGGCCGGAAGAAGTCCGCCAGGCACAGGCGGCGGCCGCGGCGCTGGCGCGGGAAGGTGAAGCGGGTCCGCTCGGTGCCGTCCTCGTGGAGGATGATCAGGTCGTCGCCCTTGGAGACGCAGGGGAAGTAGCCGTGGACGACGGCGGCCTCGAGGAGCCCCTCGCTCTGCAGGCGGTCCAGCAGCCCGCGCAGCCGCGGACGGCCCTCGGTCTCCGCCAGTTCCTCGTACGTCGGGCCGCCGGTACGGGCCTGCTTCAGCCCCCACTGGCCCTTGAAGAGGGCGCCCTCGTCCAGCCAGGACGCGTAGTCCTTGAGCGGGATGCCCTTGACGATACGGGAGCCCCAGAACGGCGGGGTGGGCACCGGGTTGTCGACGGCGACGTCGGAGCGGATCTGGCCCCGGTTCTCCTCGGGCTCCGGCACGACGCCCTGGCGGGCGGCCACACGCCGCTGCTTCAGCTCGGGGAGGGTGGCGCCGGGCACGCCGCGCTTGACGGCGATGAGGGCGTCCATCAGGCGCAGTCCCTCGAAGGCGTCGCGGGCGTAGCGGACCTCGCCCTGGTAGAGCTCGTGGAGATCCTGCTCGACGTAGGCCCGGGTGAGCGCGGCGCCGCCGAGGATGACGGGATAGCTGGCGGCGAGGCCGCGCTGGTTCAGCTCCTCCAGGTTCTCCTTCATGATCACCGTGGACTTCACCAGCAGGCCGGACATCCCGATGACGTCGGCGGAGTGCTCGTGCGCGGCGTCCAGGATCGCCGAGACGGGCTGCTTGATGCCGAGGTTGACGACGTTGTAGCCGTTGTTGGACAGGATGATGTCGACGAGGTTCTTGCCGATGTCGTGGACGTCGCCGCGGACGGTGGCCAGCACGATGGTGCCCTTGCCGGAGGCGTCGGACTTCTCCATGTGCGGTTCGAGGTGGGCGACCGCGGTCTTCATCACCTCGGCCGACTGCAGGACGAACGGCAGCTGCATCTGGCCGGAGCCGAACAGCTCGCCGACGACCTTCATACCCTCCAGCAGGGTGTCGTTGACGATGTCGAGGGCCGGCCGCGAGGCCAGGGCCTCGTCCAGGTCGGCCTCCAGCCCGTTCTTCTCGCCGTCGATGATGCGCCGCCGCAGGCGCTCCTCCAGCGGCAGCGCGGCCAGTTCCTCGGCGCGGCCGGCCTTGACGGACTTGGTGTCGACGCCCTCGAACAGCTCGAGGAAGCGCTGCAGCGGGTCGTAGCCCTCGCGGCGCCGGTCGTACACCAGGTCCAGGGCGACCTCCCGCTGCTCCTCGGGGATGCGCGCGATCGGTAGGATCTTGGCGGCGTGCACGATCGCCGAGTCCAGGCCGGCCGTGACGCACTCGTGCAGGAAGACCGAGTTCAGCACCATGCGGGCGGCCGGGTTGAGGCCGAAGGAGATGTTGGACAGGCCCAGTGTGGTCTGCACGTCCGGGTGGCGGCGCTTGAGCTCGCGGATCGCCTCGATGGTGGCGATGCCGTCCTTGCGGGACTCCTCCTGCCCCGTGGCGATGGTGAAGGTCAGGCAGTCGACGATGATGTCGCTCTCGGCGATGCCCCAGTTCCCGGTCAGGTCGGCGATGAGGCGTTCGGCCACGGCCACCTTGGTCTCGGGGGTGCGGGCCTGGCCCTCCTCGTCGATGGTGAGGGCGATCAGCGCCGCACCGTGTTCCACGGCGAGCCGGGCGGTGCGGGCGAAGCGGGAGTCGGGGCCGTCGCCGTCCTCGTAGTTGACGGAGTTGATCACGGCTCGGCCGCCGAGCTTCTCCAGGCCGGCACGGAGCACCTCGGGCTCGGTGGAGTCCAGCACGATCGGCAGGGTGGACGCGGTGGCCAGGCGTCCGGCGATCTCCTTCATGTCGGCGACGCCGTCCCGGCCGACGTAGTCGACACACAGGTCGAGCAGGTGGGCGCCCTCGCGGATCTGCTCGCGGGCCATCTCCACGCAGTCGTCCCAGCGGCCGTCCAGCATGGCCTCGCGGAACTTCTTGGAGCCGTTGGCGTTGGTGCGCTCGCCGATGGCCAGGTAGGAGGTGTCCTGGCGGAAGGGGACGGTCTGGTAGAGCGAGGAGGCGCCCGGCTCGGGGTGCGGCGTCCGGGGGGTGATCTCGCGGCCGCGGACGCGCTCGACGACCTGGCGCAGGTGCTCGGGGGTGGTGCCGCAGCAGCCGCCGACCAGGGAGAGACCGTACTCGCGGACGAAGGCTTCCTGTGCGTCGGCGAGGCCCTGCGGGTCGAGGGGGAAGTGGGCGCCGTCCTTGCCGAGGACGGGCAGTCCCGCGTTCGGCATGCAGGACAGGGCGACCCGCGCGTGGCGGGCGAGGTAGCGCAGGTGCTCGCTCATCTCAGCGGGGCCGGTGGAGCAGTTCAGGCCGATCGTGTCGATGCCGAGCGGCTCCAGCGCGGTGAGCGCGGCGCCGATCTCGGAGCCCAGCAGCATGGTGCCGGTGGTCTCCACGGCGACCTGGACGAAGAGCGGCAGGTCGAGTCCGGCCTCGGTGAGGGCCTGCTTGGTGCCGAGCACGGCGGCCTTGATCTGCAGCAGGTCCTGGCAGGTCTCGACGAGCAGGGCGTCGGCGCCGCCGGAGACGAGTCCGGCCGCGTTGCGCCGGAAGCCCTCCTGGAGTGCGGCGTAGTCGACGTGACCGAGCGTCGGCAGCTTGGTGCCGGGCCCGATGGAGCCGATGACCCAGCGCAGCCGGCCGTCCTCCGCGGAGAACTCGTCGGCGACCTCGCGGGCGATGCGGGCGCCGGCCTCGGACAGCTCGAAGATGCGGTCGGCGATGTCGTACTCGCCGAGGGCGGAGAGGTTGGCGCCGAAGGTGTTGGTCTCCACGCAGTCCACTCCGACGGCGAAGTACTCGCGGTGGACGGAGGCGACGATGTCGGGGCGGGAGACGTTGAGGATCTCGTTGCAGCCCTCGTGTCCCTGGAAGTCCTCCAGCGTGGGGTCCTGCGCCTGGAGCATCGTGCCCATCGCCCCGTCTGCGACGACCACCCGGGTGGCCAGGGCCTGACGCAGTGCTGCGGCGCGGGCACTGCTCGTGGACGGAAGGGACGGCTGGGCCATGGGTGTGCTCCCTGGAGTGCGACGGCTGTCGGCTTGGTGTGTGCCGGTCCTGCCGGTCCACACCAGGCCAGCGTAGCCGCGACCCCGGAATCCGCCGCGGGGCGTTCCGAGGGGCGGACGCCGGTGCCACACTCTCCTCTGGGATGATGACGGTCGGCATCGTCTGACATCGTTCAGCATTGTCGACTCTGCTCGCGATCGTTCCTAACGGAGGGGTGTTCATGCCAGGTCCCATCCAGTCGCTCGCCAGGGCGGCCGCGATCCTGCGCCTGCTGGCCGGCGGTGAGCGCAGGCTCGGCCTGTCGGACGTGGCCTCCTCCCTGGGTCTGGCGAAGGGCACCGCGCACGGCATCCTGCGCACGCTGCAGCAGGAGGGCTTCGTCGAGCAGGACCCGGTGTCCGGCCGCTACCAGCTGGGGGCCGAGCTGCTGCGGCTCGGCAACAGCTATCTGGACGTCCACGAGCTGCGGGCCCGCGCCCTGGTGTGGACCGACGACCTGGCGCGCTCCAGCGGCGAGGCCGTCTACCTGGGTGTGCTGCACCAGCAGGGGGTGCTCATCGTCCACCACGTCTTCCGCCCCGACGACAGCCGTCAGGTGCTGGAGGTCGGCGCCATGCACCCGCTGCACAGCAGCGCGCTGGGCAAGGTGCTGTCGGCCTTCGACCCGGTGGCGCACAGTGAGGTGACCGAGATGACGCGCGAGCCGCTGACCGCGCGCACCGTCACCGAGGACGCGGCCCTCGAGGGGGTGCTGGATCTGACGCGCGCCCGCGGCTGGGCCGCCGACCTGGAGGAGACCTGGGACGGCGTGGCCTCGATCGCCGCCCCCGTCCACGACCGGCACCGCATGCCCGTGGGGGCGGTGGCCGTCACCGGCGCGGTCGAACGGGTCTGCGTGGACGGGGAGATCCGGCCGCAGCTGGTCGCCGCGGTGCGGGACTGCGCCAGGGCGGTCTCCCGCGATTTGGGCGCCGGGCGCTTCTGACGCCGGCGGGACACGGTCCGGACACCGGGCCGGAGACCTTTCCGAAACCCGCCGAGCCCTTGACTGGCCCGTCCAGCAGGTGAACACTCACGTTCAACGGTCGACATTGTCGAACACCAGCCGACGGAGTCGGTAAGGTGATCGCCACCGTGGGACCGGCGAGTGCCTGGTGACAGGCCTGCGGACTCCGGAACGGGACCGGAGTCCGCCTTCCTCTGGACGAAGGACAAAGGAGTCGCGAGTGTCCAGCGACCACATCTTCATCGGCGAGACCATCGGTACCGCTGTACTGATCATCCTCGGCGGCGGCGTCTGCGCGGCTGTCACCCTCAAGAAGTCCAAGGCCCGCAACGCCGGCTGGGTGGCCATCGCCTTCGGCTGGGGCCTCGCGGTCCTGGCCGGCGCCTACATCTCCGGTTCCCTCTCCGGCGCCCAACTGAACCCCGCCGTCACGATCGGTCTCGCGATCGACAGCGGCGAGTGGAGCCAGGTCCCGGTGTACCTGGCCGGCCAGCTGCTCGGCGCGATGATCGGCGCGGTCCTGGTCTGGATCGCCTACTACGGCCAGTTCCAGGCCCACCTGACCGATGCCGAGATCACCGGCGGTCCCGGGGCGCAGGCCACCGCGGTGGCCGAGAAGCAGACCACGGGTCCCGGCCCGGTGCTGGGCGTCTTCTCCACCGGTCCCGAGATCCGCAACGTCGCGCAGAACCTCGCCACGGAGATCATCGGCACCTTCGTCCTGGTGCTGTTCATCCTCACCCTCGGCCTCACCAAGGGCCTCGCCGTCTCCGGTACCGGCACCCTGATGGTCGCCCTGGTCGTGGTCGGCATCGGCCTCTCGCTCGGCGGGCCGACCGGATACGCCATCAACCCCGCACGCGACCTCGGTCCCCGCATCGTGCACGCCCTGCTGCCGCTGCCGAACAAGGGCGGCTCCGACTGGCGCTACGCCTGGATACCCGTCGTCGGCCCGATCGTCGGTTCGGTCCTCGCGGCCGGCCTCTACAAGCTCGCTTTCTGAGCACGCAGCCCCCGACAACCCAAGGACCCGAGGAGCACACCGTGACCGACGCCCACACCGCAGGCCCGTTCATCGCGGCCATCGACCAGGGCACCACGTCCTCGCGCTGCATCATCTTCGACAAGGACGGCCGGATCGTCTCCGTCGGCCAGAAGGAGCACGAGCAGATCTTCCCCAAGCCGGGGTGGGTCGAGCACGACGCGGCCGAGATCTGGACGAACGTGCAGGAGGTCGTCGAGGAGGCCGTCCGCAAGGCCGGCATCACCTCCGCCGACGTCAAGGCGATCGGCATCACCAACCAGCGCGAGACCACCGTCCTGTGGGACAAGAACACCGGCGAGCCGGTGCACAACGCCCTGGTCTGGCAGGACACCCGTACCGACGTCCTGTGCAAGGAGCTCGGCCGCAACGTCGGGCAGGACCGTTTCCGCCGGGAGACCGGACTGCCGCTGGCGTCCTACTTCGCCGGGCCGAAGATCCGCTGGCTGCTCGACAACGTCGAGGGCCTGCGCGAGCGCGCCGAGGCCGGGGAGATCCTCTTCGGCACCATGGACAGCTGGGTGATCTGGAACCTCACCGGCGGTGTGAACGGCGGACGGCACGTCACCGACGTGACCAACGCCTCCCGCACCCTGCTGATGAACCTGCACACCCTCGACTGGGACGAGAAGATCCTCCAGTCGATGGAGGTCCCCGCGGCGGTGCTGCCGGAGATCCGCTCCTCGGCCGAGGTGTACGGCTCCGCCGCCTCCGGCGCCCTGGCCGGTGTGCCGGTCGCCTCCGCGCTCGGCGACCAGCAGGCGGCCCTGTTCGGCCAGACCTGCTACTCCGAGGGCGAGGCCAAGTCCACCTACGGCACCGGCACCTTCCTGCTGATGAACACCGGCGAGAAGCCGATCAACAGCTACAACGGCCTGATCACCACCGTCGGCTACCGCATCGGCGACCAGAAGCCGGTGTACGCACTGGAGGGCTCGATCGCGGTCACCGGTTCGCTGGTGCAGTGGATGCGCGACCAGATGGGCCTGATCAAGACCGCGGCCGAGATCGAGACCCTCGCCCTGTCCGTGGAGGACAACGGCGGCGCCTACTTCGTGCCCGCCTTCTCCGGTCTGTTCGCCCCGTACTGGCGCTCCGACGCCCGCGGTGTGATCGCCGGCCTCACCCGCTACGTCACCAAGGCCCACATCGCCCGCGCCGTGCTGGAGGCGACCGCCTGGCAGACCCGGGAGATCGTCGACGCCATGACCAAGGACTCGGGCGTGGAACTCACCGCGCTCAAGGTCGACGGCGGCATGACCGCGAACAACCTGCTGATGCAGACCCTCGCCGACTTCCTGGACGCCCCGGTCGTGCGCCCGCTGGTCGCCGAGACCACCTGCCTGGGCGCCGCCTACGCGGCCGGCCTCGCGGTGGGCTTCTGGCAGGACACCGACGAGCTGCGCGCCAACTGGCGCCGGGCCGCCGAGTGGACCCCCCGCATGGACGCCGAGGTCCGCGACCGCGAGTACAAGGACTGGCTCAAGGCCGTCGAGCGGACCATGGGCTGGATCGAAGAGGAGAAGTGAACCGATCATGAGCACCCCGCAGCACGTCCCGGCTCTCGGGACGCATCCGACCGCCGGCCGCAACCCGGGCCGCGCCGAGACCCGGGAACTGCTGAGAGGCGCCACCTACGACCTGCTGGTCATCGGCGGCGGCATCCTGGGCACCTCCGTGGCATGGCACGCCGCGCAGTCGGGGCTGCGGGTCGCGATGGTGGACGCCGGCGACTTCGCCGGCGCCACCAGCTCCGCCTCCTCCAAGCTCGTCCACGGCGGTCTGCGCTATCTGCAGACCGGCGCGGTCAAGCTGGTGGCGGAGAACCACATGGAACGGCGGGTGCTGGCCAGGGACGTGGCTCCGCACCTGGTCAACCCGCTCACCTTCCACCTGCCGGTCTACCGGGGCGGCCCGGTCGGCGCCGCCAAGCTCGGGGCGGGCGTCTTCGCCTACTCGGCGCTGTCCGCCTTCGGCGACGGGGTCGGCAGGGTGATATCCCCGGCGAGGGCGGCGGCCGTCAACCCCGCCCTGCGCACGGAGAACCTCAAGGCCGTCGCGGTCTACTACGACCACCAGATGAACGACTCCCGGATGGCCGTGATGACGGTGCGCGCCGCCGTCGAGGCGGGCGCCGTCGTCCTCAACCACGCCGAGGTCACCGGCCTGCGCTTCACCCGCGGCCGGGTCACCGGCGCCGATCTGAGGGACCGGCTGGACGGCACCGAGTTCGGCGTCGACGCGCGGCTGGTGCTCAACGCGACCGGCCCGTGGGTCGACCACCTGCGGCGCATGGAGGACAAGGACGCCGCCCCCAGCATCCGGCTGTCCAAGGGCGCCCACATCGTCCTCAAGCGCAAGGCCCCGTGGCGGGCCGCCATGGCGACCCCGATCGACAAGTACCGCATCACCTTCGCCCTGCCCTGGGAGGACCAGCTGCTGCTGGGCACCACCGACGAGGAGTACACCGGCGACCCTGCCGACGTGCGGGCCACCGAGGCGGACATCCGCCAGATCCTCGACGAGGCCGCCCACTCGGTGCGGGACGAGCACCTGTCCCGCGACCTGATCACCTATGCCTTCGCGGGCCTGCGGGTGCTGCCCGGCGGCCCCGGCGGCGTGGAGAAGGCGCGGCGCGAGACCGTCGTCACGGAGGGCAGCGGCGGCATGCTGTCGGTGGCGGGCGGCAAGTGGACGACGTACCGGCACATCGGCCGCACCGTCATGGCCAAGCTCGCCAAGCTCCCCGGCGGTCCGCTGAACGAGGACATGGAGCCGCTGGACCACCTGCCCAGGCGGGTCCCGCTGCCGGGCGTGGCCAACCCCAACGCCGTCGCCCACCGGCTCCTGGTGGACCGCGAGCCGGGCCGGCGCCTCGACCCGCTGACGGCGCGCCATCTGGCAACCCACTACGGCGCGCTGTCGTTCGACATCGCCCGGCTGGTCAACGAGGACCCGGCGCTCGGCGAGCGGATCCACCCGGACGGTCCGGAGATCTGGGCCCAGGTCGTGTACGCGCGCGACCACGAGTGGGCGCAGACGGCGGAGGACGTGCTGCGCCGTCGCACCACCCTGACGGTGCGCGGCCTGGACACCGAGGACGTACGGGCGCGGGTGGAGTCGCTGCTGGCCGACCGGCGCGACTGAGACACCGTCCCGCGGCCCGGGCGGCCGGGGTGGGCGCGCGTCCCGCGCTCACCCCGGCCACCCGGGCCTGCGGTGTTTCCGGCGGAGCGGCGGCGACCTGGCGGCCACGACGAGGTTCGCGGCACTTGCGGAGCCGGCGTCCCGGCGCGGTGGGTCGTGCGGGTGTACCGGCCCGGTTCAACACCTCACCGGCACACCCTCGGACGCTCGCCCATGAGCACGCGCCGGGTGCTCCCCCGTCCTCCGCGCCGGGCGGCGCGGGCGGCGCGGACGGCCGGGCACCGCATGCGTCGTGCGGCGCCGGGGGCGGCGCTGCGGCGCAGCAAGGGCGAAGCGGCCTTCCCCGGCCGGGATCCCTCGCGAAGAACCGCCCGAGAACTCGCCGCCGGCCCGGGGCGGCACTGCCGCGGCGTCCACACGATGCGTGCCGCGCAGGGTGGCCGCTTGCCCGGCAGGCTCCTCTGCGCCTCTGCCCGCCCGGCGGGCGGCTCCACCAGGGCGACGCGGGCTTCCTGCCCGGTCGGTGCACACCGCGTCTGTCCTGTGGCCCGTCTCGGCACCCGACACCGATGCGTCGCCGTCCGCCCGCTGACGCGGATGACTTGACAGTGCGTCATCCGAGGCCCCACCCTTTCACCACTTGCTTAGTGAAAGGGTGTTTTCCGCATGGTCGAGTTCCGTATCGACCGCCGCAGCGGTGTCGCCACGTACCTCCAGATCGTCCAGCAGACCAAGCAGGCGCTGCGGTTGGGGCTGCTGGAGCCCGGGGACCGGCTGCCCACGGCCCGCGAGGTCGTCGAGGCGACCGCCGTCAACCCCAACACCGTGCTCAAGGCGTACCGCGAGCTGGAGCGCGAGGGCTTGGTGGAGGCGCGCCGCGGTCTGGGCACCTTCGTCCGCAGGTCGCTGGGCGCCGGGCCGGCCGGCTCACCGCTCGCGGGTGAGCTGACCGACTGGATGCGCCGGGCGCGCACCGCCGGGCTGGACCGCGAGGACGCCGCCGCGTTGTTCCAGTCCGTGCTCGACCAGGAGTACTCCGAGGGGGAGAGATGACAAGGGAAGCGGCCGCCATCGAGGCGGCCGGACTCGGGATGCGCTACGCGAGGGGCCGGGAGCCCGTCCTCCGGGACTGTTCGTTCCGGCTGCCTGCCGGCCGGATCTGCGCGCTCGTCGGGCCCAACGGCGCGGGCAAGTCGACGCTGCTCGCGCTCGCCGCGGGCCTGCTGCGCCCCACCGAGGGGAAGCTTCGCGTGTGCGGCACGACGCCCGGGGCGGCCCGCCCCCGGCTCGCCTACGTCGCCCAGAACAAGCCGCTCCACCCGCAGCTCACCGTGGCGGCGACCCTGCGGCTCGGCGCCGAGCTCAACCCCGGCCGCTGGGACGGGGAGGCCGCCGAACGCGTGGCGTACGAAAGCGGCGGTCTCACGCCCGGTGCCCGCGTCCGCGCGCTCTCCGGCGGCCAGCGCACCCGCGTCGCACTCGCCCTGGCCCTGGGCAAGCGGGCCGAACTGCTGCTCCTGGACGAGCCGATGGCCGACCTCGACCCGCTCGCCCGCCACGAGCTGACCGGCGCCCTCATGGGCTCGGCGGCGGAGCACGGCACCACCGTGGTGTTGTCCTCGCACGTCCTCGCCGAACTGGACGGCGTCTGCGACCACCTGCTGCTGGTCGCCGACGGCCGGGTCCGGCTGGCCGGAGGCACCGACGACCTGCTGGCAGCGCACCGCCGGATCACCGGCACCGGGACGGACCTCGGCCCCCACACCGTCGTCGAGGAGCACCCCAACGGCCGGGGGCGCACCGCGCTCGTCCGCCCCGGTAGGCCGCTGGAGGGCGGCGACTGGCTGGTGGAGGAGCCCACGCTCGAGGAACTGGTCCTCGCCCATCTACGCAACACCGGGGTGCCTGCCCTGCTCACCGCCGACGCCACGCCCGCCCCCGTGTCCCCCCAGGAGGCCGCCGTATGACCGCCGTCGCCCCTCCCCCGCGCCCGCCCGCCCTGCGCGGCCTGCCCTGGTCGGTGGTGCGGCTGCATCGCGTGGCGCTGTGGTTGTGGATCGCCTTCGTCGCCGCCGGAGCGGGCTGGCTCCTGTGGGCCCTGTGGCTGACCGCGGGGTACGACCCCGCCTGCGCGCCGCGCTGCATCGACCGCGAGCCCTACAACGCCTTCATCCCCCTGCTCCTGCAGGGTCGCGTGATGGCGCTCCTTCCGCTCGCCGTCGCCGCGTTCGCGGGCGGCGCCCTGATCGGCCGGGAGATGGAGCGGGGCACGGCCGCGCTCGCCTGGACCCAGTCGGTCTCCCCGGCTCGCTGGCTCGCCGCCAAGCTGGCCGTCCCGGCGCTGCTGCTGACCGCGGGCACCGCAGGCCTGGCGCTGCTCTTCCGGTGGGTGTGGACCACGGGTCACCCGGAGGACCGTCCCCGGTGGTTCGAGAACGACGTCTTCCTCGCCACCGGCCCGGCCGGCCTCGCCCGTGTGCTTCTCGCCCTGGCCGTGGGGGCGCTGGCCGGGACGGTGGTGCGGCGCACGCTGAGCGGGATGGGACTGGCCTTCACCGCCACCCTGCTGACCACCGTCGCCCTCGCGCTGGCCCGGTCCCACCTGTGGCCGACGACCCGGTGGACCGGTTTCGAGGCGGCCCGCCTGCCCATCGGCTCGGACCGGATGGAGGTGGGCATCGTCACCGCCGGCGGGGAACTCGTGCCCGGGATCGAGTGCAACATGGACCGGCCGGGAGATCTCGAGCAGTGCCTGAGGGACAACGGGTGGACGGACGTCTACGCCGTGGGCCACCCCGCCTCGCACTACTGGCCGCTGCAGCTCGTCGAGACCGGCACCGTGCTGGCCCTCGCCGCCCTCGCCTGCTGGGCCTGCTTCGCGCTGCTCCGCCGCCGGACCGCCGAGGTCGGACCCGTAGGGTGATCGGCACAGCATCGTCCCGCCCGGCCCGGAGGCCCGATGACCCCCGACCAGCTGCCCATCTCCCGCATCCCGCGCACCGGACTGCCACCGTACGCGGTCGTCGTCGGCGACCCGGCGCGCGCGGCCGCGGTCGCCGCGCTGCTCACCGACCCGCGTGAGGTGTCGCACCACCGCGAGTACCGCACCTTCACCGGCGCCTGGAAGGGCACCCCTGTCGTGGTGTCCTCGCACGGAGTCGGCGCGCCGGGCGCGATGTGCCTGTTCCAGGAGCTGGCGGAGGCGGGGGTCCGGACCATCCTGCGCCTGGGCACGGCGGGCGCCATCCGCGCCGGGATAGGCGACGGCGACCTGGTGATCGCCGAGGCGGCGGTGCGGGACGACGGCGTGACCCAGCAGTTGCTGCCGCCGGAGTACCCGGCGTTCGCGGCGCCGGAGGCGGTGCTGGCGCTGCAGCGTGCGGCGCGGGCGGCCGGGGCGCCGCACCACCGGGGTGTGGTCTGGACGCGGGCGGCCTTCCAGCCGGGCTTCCTGCCGCTGCCCGGGGCCGCGTACGCGGCGGCCGGGATCGCCGCGATCGAGATGGAGCTGTCGGCGCTGCTGGTCCTGGCCTCGACCCGAGGCCTGGTCGCCGGCGGGGCGCTCATCGTCGACGGGGCCAACGCCGACGAGCTCGTCGACGTCGAGACCACCGGCGGCTACGACCCCCACCGGCGGGTGGTCGCCGAAGGGGTCGCCCGCGGCAGCCGGGTAACGTTGGACGCCTTGCATCTGCTGGCCACCGAGTACGGAAGCGACGAGAAGTGAGCGCTCAGGACGCCGATCTGCTGGTGCACGGCGGCGATGTGCTGACCGTCGACGCGTCGGGCACCGTCGTGCCGGGCGGCGCGGTCGCCGTGCGGGACGGCGAGATCGTCGCCGTCGGCCCGGCGGAGGAGGTGCGCGCGGCCCACCGCGCCGCCAAGGAGATCGACGCCTCGGGGTGCCTGGTGCTCCCCGGGCTGGTCAACACCCACACCCACCTGGCGATGACCCTGCTGCGAGGCTGCGCCGACGACGTCGACCTGCAGGAGTTCCTGGCCCGGGTCATCCCCCGCGAGGCCGAGCTGCTCTCGCCGCGGTCGGTGGCCGCGGGCGTGCGGGTGGCCGTGGCGGAGAGCGTACGTGCCGGCGTCACCACGGGCCTGGACATGTACTGGTTCCACGAGGCCGCCGAGCAGGCCGCACGGGCGGCGGGCTGGCGGCTGCTGGCCGGTCCGACGTTCATGGACGTGCCGGGGCCGCCGGACGGCCGTCCCTACGGCGACCGCATGGCGTGGGCCGCGGCGGACCTGGCCGCGCGCACCGCTCCGGCGCCGGGCACCCGTCCGGTGGTCTTCGCACACAGCGCCTACACCCTGGGCCCCGAGCAGCTCGTCGACATCTCCGCGCTCGCCCGCGAGCACGGCGCGCTGCTGCACATCCACGCGGCGGAGAACGCGGCCGAGGTCGCCATGGTGGTCGAGGCGCACGGCAAGCGGCCGGTCGAGCTGCTGGACTCGCTCGGTGTCCTCGGGCCCGACGTGCTGCTGGCGCACGCCGTGGACCTGACCGACGGCGAGATCGCGGCCCTGGCCAGGACCGGCACGTCGGTGGCGCACTGCCCGGTCTCCAACCTGAAGCTGGGCTGCGGCATCGCCCGCGTGCCGGATCTGCTGGCCGCCGGGGTCGCGGTCGGCCTCGGCACCGACGGCGTGGTGAGCTCCAACACCCTCGACGTCCTGGGCGCGGTGCGGGCCGCCGCGCTGGTCCACAAGGCCGGCGGCGACCCGACCGCCGTCGGCGCGGAGCAGGCGGTGCGGATGGCGACCATCGAGGCGGCCCGCGCGCTCGGCCTCGCCGACCACCTCGGCTCCCTGGAGCCGGGCAAGCGGGCCGACCTGGCCGTCCTGGACCTCGGCGGGCCGCACCTCGCGCCACGCCACGACCCCTGGTCGACGCTGGCGTACGCGGCCGCCGCGGCGGACGTACGGGACACCGTCGTCGACGGCCGGGTCCTCATGCGCGACCGGGTGCTGCTCACCCTCGACGAGGCGGCCGCGCTGCGGGAGCTCGAGGCGCTGGAGCTGGAGCACCCCGCATGAGCTCCGCCGTCGAACCCACCCGCGGTTTCACCGGGCGCGGCGCCGCCGGGGAGCGCGACCCGCGGCTGCCTCCCGGCCAGTACGACGCCCGCGACACCTGGCCGGTCCTCTCCGCCGAGGTCACGCCGACGATCGCGGCCGAGGACTGGACGCTGCGGGTGGACGGGCTGGTGGACCGCCCGCGCACCTGGGACTGGGACACGGCGCACTCCCTGCCCGCCTCCGAGTACCGGGGCGACATCCACTGCGTGACCGGCTGGTCCAAGTTCGGCATGCGCTTCGGCGGGGTGTCGGTCGACGCCTTCCTGGAGGCCGTGCGCCCCTCCCCCGCCGCCACCCACGTCGTCGCCTGGTCCCACACCGGCTACGCCGCCGATCTGCCGCTCGCCGACGTCACCGGCGGCCGCGCCTGGATCGCCTGGGAGTACGACGGCGCGCCGCTGCCCCCCGAGCACGGCGGCCCGGCCCGGCTGATCGTCCCGCACCTGTACTTCTGGAAGAGCGCCAAGTGGATCGCGGGCCTGCGCCTGCTCGACCACGACGAGTCGGGCTTCTGGGAGCAGCACGGCTACCACCCCCGGGGCAACCCCTGGCAGGAGCAGCGCTACGCCCATGACTGACCTCACCACCCCGGCCCCCGCACCCGTCCCGGCGTTCGTTCCGCCGACCCGCTTCGCCGTCCCCGGCCGGATCCCCGTCCCCGAGGCCGCGTCCTCGGTCTGGCGGCGCGCGGTGATCACGCAGATCCGGCCGGAGACCCCGCGCACGTCCACCTTCCGGCTGGCGGTGCCGGGCTGGGCGGGCCATCAGCCCGGCCAGTACGTGACGCTGCGCCTCACGGCCGCCGACGGCTACACGGCGCAGCGCAACTACTCGGTCGCCTCCGCCCCGGACTCCTCCGGCCACATCGAGCTGACCCTCGACCACGTGGTCGGCGGCGAGGTCTCCGGCCACCTGCACACCGTCGCCCGGCCCGGCGACACCGTCGAGGTCCGCGGCCCGCACAGCGGCTTCTTCGCCTGGAGCGGGGACCGTCCGGCGCTGCTGCTGGGTGCCGGGTCGGGCGTCGTCCCGCTGATGTCGATGGTGCGCCACCACCGGCTGCGCGGCCTGGACGTGCCGCTGCGGCTGATCGTCTCGGCCCGCACCCGTGAGGACCTGATCTACGCCGCCGAGTACGGGCCGGAGACGACCGTGCTGCTCACCCGTGCCGAGGGCCGTCTGACCGCCGCCCACCTGGCCCCGCACCTGTCGGATCCGCCCCGCGGCGGCTGGGAGGCGTACGTCTGCGGTGGCAACGGTTTCGCCGAGCACGCCTCGCGTCTGCTCGCGGACGGCGGGCAGCCGCTCGACCGGATCCGCATCGAGCGATTCGGCTGATCAGCGAGGTTCGGGTATCCTCCTCATTACGTGATCTTCCGGGGCGCCGCCCCGGGGGCCTCACCGGGACGTGGCGCAGCTTGGTAGCGCACTTGACTGGGGGTCAAGGGGTCGCAGGTTCAAATCCTGTCGTCCCGACGGTGATGTCGTGAGCCGCAAGGCCGTGTCCGCTGCTGCGGACACGGCCTTGCGGCGTTCTGGGGCCGAAGCGGTGGAGCGGGCCCTGCGACGAGGCCTCCCCGGAGGCGGCCGTGCGGGCATAATGGGCCGATACATCGGATGTCCGGGGAGGCGAGGGACTGATGTCGGTCACCGACGAGGCGATCGAGAAGATCAAGGACATGATCGTCTCCGGCGCGCTGCGCCCCGGCGACCGGCTCCCCAAGGAGAGCGAACTGGCCGCGGAGCTCGGGCTGTCGCGCAACTCCCTGCGCGAGGCGGTCCGCGCGCTGTCCCTGATCAGGATCCTCGACGTACGGCAGGGCGACGGCACCTACGTCACCAGCCTGGATCCGCAGCTGCTGCTGGAGGCGCTGAGCTTCGTGGTGGACTTCCACCGCGACGACACCGTCCTGGAGTTCCTCGCGGTGCGCCGCATCCTGGAGCCGGCGGCCACGGCGATGGCGGCGGCCCGCATATCCGAGTCCCGGCTCGACGCCCTGTCCGAGCAGCTGGACGCGCTGGGCGCGGCGCCCTCGGTGGAGGAACTGGTCGCCGGTGACCTGGAGTTCCACCGCGGCATCGTGCAGGCCTCGGGCAACTCGGTGCTGTGCTCGCTGCTGGACGGGCTGTCCGGGCCCACCACCCGGGCCCGGATCTGGCGCGGGCTGACCCAGGAGGACGCGGTCAGCCGGACCCTGCACGAGCACCGGGCGATCCTGGCGGCCCTGCGGGACCGGGACGCGGAGGCGGCGCGCTCCTGGGCGACGGTGCACGTCGCCAGCGTGGAGCAGTGGCTGCGCTCCACCCTCTGACATCCCCGGCGGCGCGCCCCGTATCCCCGGTGCCCCGCCCGCGGGCGAACCGTTCCGTGCCGGGGAGCGTCCGATCCTTCGTCTGTGTAATCGAGAAGAGGGATCGGATGAATCCACACCTCACGCTGCGCCTGCGCCGCCCCTCGGCCCGCACGCTGCGCCGCGCCGCGCTGCCGGCCGTCCTCGCCGTCCTGCTCCCGGTGCTCGCCGCCGGGCTCGCCCTGCGCCTGGAGTACGTCGGCGACCCCTCCGGCGCCGGCGCCGACCGGGGCCGGAACGCGGTGTGGCTCGGTCACGCGTGGGTGGACGGGGAACGGGGCAGCGCCGAGCTTGCCGAGCTGGCCCGTGAGGTGCGCGGCAGCGGCACCCGGGACCTGTATGTGCACACCGGGCCCCTGGAGTTCGACGGGCGCCTCGACGCCGGCCTCTACCCGGGCGCGCGGGACATGATCCGCCGACTGCACACCGCGCTGCCGGGGGTGCGCGTCCAGGCGTGGCTCGGCCAGGTCCTGTCGCACGACGGTTCCGAGGGGCTGCGCCTGGACGACCCGGCGACCCGCGCCCGCGTCGAGGCCGGCGCCGCCCAGGTCCTGGCGGCCGGCTTCGACGGGGTCCACCTGGATCTGGAGCCGATGTACTCCGACGACCGCGACTTCCTCACCCTGCTGGACTCGGTGCACCGGCTCACCGCCGCCCGGGGGGTTCCGCTGTCGGTCGCCACCCACCAGATCGACCCGCTGCCCTCCCTGCACACGGTCGGCGGCACGCTGTTCGGCCACCCGAAGTGGTGGTCGCAGCGCTACTTCGGCGAGGTGGCCCGGCGGGTCGACCAGGTCGCGATGATGACCTACGACACCGCCCTGCCCCTGGAGAGCCTCTACGGCGGCTACGTCGCCCAGCAGACGGCGCTGGCCCTGGAGGTGACCCCGGCGGACACGGACCTGCTCGTCGGCCTGCCCGGCTACCACACGGACAGCTGGGGCCACCACGCCGCGGCGGAGACCGTCGCGGCCGCCGTGCGCGGCGCCCGGCTGGGCCTCGCCCGGCAGGCGCCGGCCCGCGAGCGCTTCGGCCTCGCGCTGTACGTCGACTTCGCCGCCACCCCGGCGGACTGGGCCGCGTACCGCTCGGCCTGGAGTGGCGGATGACGACGCGTACGTCCGATGACGCGGGGGATCATCCCCTGTGAAGGCGGGGCGGCACCTGCCTCGCGAAGCCGTAGGCTGGTGCCGCACGCGAAGGAACGGCAGCCGGCGGGGGTGGACACGCCCCCTTCCGGCCGGAAGGAGGCGCTGGGTGATCGAGCTCGAGGGGGTTCCCGAGCTGATCGACCCGGTCATGGTGGCCGCGTTCGAGGGCTGGAACGATGCCGGGGACGCCGCCTCCGCCGCGGTCGGGCATCTGGACCGGGAGTTCAAGGGCGAGGTGTTCGCCGCGCTGGACGCCGAGGACTACTACGACTTCCAGGTCAACCGCCCCACGGTCTGGATGGACGGCAGCACACGGCGGATCACCTGGCCGACCACGCGGCTGTCGGTCATCCGCATCGAGACCCCCAAGCCACGCGACCTCGTCCTCGTACGGGGCATCGAGCCCAGCATGCGCTGGCGTTCGTTCTGCAACGAGATCCTGGGCTTCGCCCATGAGCTCGGCATCGAGATGGTGGTGGTCATGGGGGCGCTGCTCGGCGACACCCCGCACACCCGTCCGGTGCCGGTCACGGCCGTCACCTCCGACCCGGACCTGGCGACCGCACTCAGCCTGGAGGAGTCCCGCTACGAGGGCCCCACCGGCATCGTCGGCATCCTCCAGGAGGCCTGCACCCACGCAGGCATCCCGGCGGTCAGCCTGTGGGCGGCCGTGCCGCACTACGTGTCGCAGCCGCCGAACCCGAAGGCGACGCTGGCGCTGCTCAACCGTCTGGAGGACCTGCTCGACCTGCGCATCCCGCTCGGCGAGCTGCCGGAGGACGCGCGTGCCTGGCAGGTCGGCGTGGACCAACTGGCGGCCGAGGACAGCGAGGTCGCCGAGTACGTGCAGACGCTGGAGGAGGCCCGCGACACGGCGGAACTGCCGGAGGCCTCGGGGGAGGCCATCGCCCGCGAGTTCGAGCGCTACCTGCGGCGCCGCGACCCGCAGGCCGGTGAGTCCGACACGGGCCCCTACCTGCGGGACATGTCGCCGAAGCCCAAGGACGACCGGGACGAGAAGGAGGACGGCCCCGACGGGGAGTGACTCGGCGGGCCCATCCGGCCTCCTGCGGCCCACCAGCGCCATGCGGCCCACGGGCCCTTCCGGCCTGCCGGGGGCGGCCACGGCGAGGGCCCGGGACCTCGATGACGTCAGGAAAGCGAACGGCCCGGCCGCCGCCCCGCACGGGGACGGCGGCCGGGCCGCCCGTTTCCGCGGGAGCCTCCGGAAGGCTCCCGCGGCGCGTCAGAGCGCGACGCCGAGCAACGCGTCCACGGCGCGGGAGACCAGGCCGGGGGCGCCGGTGTCGCTGCCGCCCTCGGTCTCCTGCCGGGCGGCCCAGCGGTCCACGGCGGCGAGCGCGGCCGGGGCGTCCAGGTCGTCGGCGAGGGCCTCGCGAATCTCCTCGAGCAGCGCCTCCGCCGGCGGGCCGTCGGGCCGGGCGACGGCCGCGCGCCAGCGGGCCAGCCGCTCCACGGCGTCGGCGAGCACGGCGTCCGTCCACTCCCAGTCCGCGCGGTAGTGGTGGGCCAGCAGGCTGAGCCGTATGGCCGCCGGGTCCACCCCGTCGCGGCGCAGCCGGGAGACGAAGACGAGGTTGCCCTTGGACTTGGACATCTTCTCGCCGTCCAGCGCGACCATGCCGGCGTGCACATAGGCCTTCGCCATGGGGAACTCGCCGGTGAGTACCTGGGCGTGCGAAGCGCCCATCTCGTGGTGCGGGAAGGCGAGGTCGGAACCGCCGCCCTGCACGTCGAAACCCATGCCGAGGTGGTCGAGGGCGATGGCGACGCACTCGATGTGCCAGCCGGGACGTCCCCGGCCGAGGCTGCCGCCGTCCCAGCTGGGTTCCCCCTCGCGCGCGGCGAGCCACAGAACGGGGTCGAGGGGGTTCTTCTTGCCCGGGCGGTCCGGGTCGCCGCCGCGCTCGGCCGACAGGGCGCGCATCGCGGCCGCGTCCAGGTGGGAGACGCTGCCGAAGCGGGGGTCGGAGTCGACGTGGAAGTAGATGTCGCCGTCGAGTTCGTACGCTGCGCCGGCCTCGATCAGCCGCTCGACCAGCGGGACGATCCCCGGGATGGCCTCGACGGCGCCGATGTAGTGGGCCGGCGGCAGCATCCGCAGAGCGGTCATGTCCTCGCGGAACAGAGTGGTCTCGCGCTCGGCGAGGGCCGTCCAGTCCTCGCCGGTCTTGTCGGCCCGCTCCAGCAGCGGGTCGTCGACGTCCGTGACGTTCTGGACGTAGTGGACCTGGCGCTTCGTGTCGAGCCACACGCGCTGCACGAGGTCGAACGCGTTGTACGTGGCCGCGTGACCCATGTGGGTGGCGTCGTAGGGGGTGATGCCGCACACGTAGATGCGGGCTACCGGACCGGGGCTCAGGGTCACCGGGCCACCGGTCGCGGTGTCGTGGAGGCGGAGGTCGCGCCCTGTGCCCGGGAGGGCAGGGACGGCGGAAGCGGGCCAGGCATGCATGTCATGAGATTAACCGCCCGCGTCCGCGACAAACGACCCGGTGTACGCGCCGGGACGTCCGGGGCCGCGGATCAGATGGGCGGCCAGGGGATCGCGGGCCACTCCCCGGAGGGCTCGGGATGGCGCCCGGAGGCCAGCAGCGCGGCGACGCGGTCCCGCAGCGCCCCGAGCTCGTCGGCCGTGATGAGCTCCGCGAGCCGGGCGCCGAGGCTGCCGTCGGCGAGCTGCGCGGAGAGCGTGCCGAGGACTTCGACGATCTCGTCGGTGAGCGCTTCGCCGGCCCAGCCCCACAGCAGCGTGCGGAGTTTGTTCTGCGTGTTGAAGGTCACGCCGTGGTCGATCGCGTACAGCTGCCCGTCCGCGGCCGGCAGCAGGTGGCCGCCCTTGCGGTCGGCGTTGTTGATCACGGCGTCCAGGACGGCCAGCCGGCGCAGCCGGGGGTCGTCGGCGTGGACCAGCAGCGCGGTGCGGCCCTCGCCGACCTCGGCGAAGCCGACGGCCTTCCAACCCTCGCCCGGCTCCTCCCCCTCGACGAGAGCGAGGAGCCCTTCGCCGTCCTCCGGCGTGGTCTCGATCCACAGCTGGACCATCCCCTGGCCGTACGGGCCGTCCCGCAGCACGGTCGGCGGCACCAGGCTCCAGCCGGTGGCCTCGGAGACCAGATAGGCGGCGACCTCGCGCTGCGCGAGCGTCCCGTCGGGGAAGTCCCACAGCGGCCGCTCGCCGGCCACCGGCTTGTACACGCAGTGGGCGGACACCCCGTCGTGCTCGACGGCGCAGTAGAGCACCGCGTTGGAGGCGTCGCGCAGCCGCCCGCGCACGGTCAGTTCGCCATGCGTGAGCAGCTCGGCCGCTATGTCCCCGCTCAGGCCGTCGCCGACCGCCGGTACCCGTTCTGACGCGGGCATACGTGTCCTTCCGGATCCAGGGGCAGGCTGCACAGCGGGCAGGGCGGGCGGCCGGCCGCGACGACGTCGAGGGCGCGCTTGGCGAAGGAGCGGGCCTGGGCGCCGGTCAGGCGCACCCGCAGCAGCGGGGGCCCGTTCTCCTCGTCCTGCAGGAGCATCTCCTCGGCCGCCTCGAGGCCGTCCTCGTCCTCGGCCTCGATCTCGACCAGCGCCTGGGCCTCGAGGATCATCCGTTCCTCGGCGCCGTCCCAGGCCAGGGCCATCGTGCCGACCCGGAACTCCTCCTCGACGGGGACCTCGAGCGGCTTGTTGTCCATCAGCTCCGCGGGGGCCACGGCCGGCACCGGGGCGGCGCCGCCGGTGCGGCGCACGACCTCGTCCAGCAGTTCGTCGATGCGCTCGGCGAGGGCCTCGACCTGGGTCTTCTCCAGCGCGACGCTGGTCGTCCGGCCGGCGGCGCTCGCCTGCAGGAAGAAGGCGCGTTGACCTGGTTGGCCCACGGTGCCGGCGACGAAGCGTTCCGGCTTGTCGTAGAGGAACACCTGACGAGGCACGTCCTGCTCCGTTAGTTCGGTCTCTTGGCGGTTCGGTCCACCCTACTGCGGAAGCTGATCACGATGCGCCCGCGCCGCCTCCGACCTCCGCGTCACCCGGGGCCGCGGCGGGCCGCTCCCTCGGGCGCAGGCCGTCCAGGCTGCCGGTGTCCCCGAGCCGGAGCAGGAAGGGCCGCTCCTGGGTGTAGCGGATGGCGGTGACCGAGCAGGGATCGACGGCGATGCGCTGGAAGAGGTCCAGGTGCACGCCGAGGGCGTCGGCGACGATCGACTTGATGACGTCGCCGTGGGAGCACATCACATAGAGCGCGTCAGGTCCGTGGGTCTCCTCGATGCGCGTGTTCCACTCGCGTACCGCGTCGACGGCGCGGTTCTGCATGGCGCGCACCGACTCGCCCTCCTCACCGGGGAAGACGGCGGCCGAGGGATAGCGCTGCACCACGCCCCACAGCGGCTCGTCGGCCAGCTCGGCGAGCTTGCGGCCGCTCCAGTCGCCGTAGGCGCACTCCGTGATCCGCTCCTCGACATGGAGCGGCACACCGGGCAGCGCGTCCAGCAGCGGCTGCACGGTCTCCCGGCACCGCTGCAGCGGGCTGGTGACGACGGCGGCCGGCGGCAGTCCGGCCAGCCGGGCCGCCAGCGCCGCGGCCTGGTCGCGTCCGGTCTCGTCGAGGGCGACTCCGGGGAGCCGTCCGGCCAGCACTTTCTCCGCATTGGCGGTGGACCGGCCGTGCCGGACCAGGATCACGGTGGGCATGCCCGCCACCCTACGGCCACAGGTGTCCGGTGTGGTGCCGGCGGAGCGCGGAAAGGGACAGAGGCGATCGCCGACTCTGCCGTCCACCGCGTCGGGGGAGCGGACCGACGCCTCCGAGGACCTCGCCGAGGCGCCGGAGGGGGCGCCGCCGGTGACGGCCGCCTGCCGGGGGATCGTGTACGAGCCCGGAGCCCGTCGCGGGCCGCCGTGGGACCGCCCCGCGGACCTGGCCGTCGTCGCCGTGTCCGGGGCCCTGCCGTACCGGAACGTTCGAGCGGCACGCCGACCCCGAGCGGCTCCGGCGTCCCGCGCGGCACGCCGGCCGGGGGCGGAAGCCCGTTCAGAGAGCCGGTTCCGCCGCGGGCTCGGGACCGCCGAGGGCGTCACGCCGCTGGGGCATGGCGAGCCGGACCATCCGCCGCCAGCCGGCCAGCCGTTCGTACGCGTAGGCCCCGTGGATGCCGGCGCGCAGCACCGCCGCCTTCGCCCTGGACCAGCCGAGGATCCGCCCCATGTGCCCCATGACGGCCAGGCTCACGTCGCGGTGGACGCGGATCTCGGCGTGGGCGCACTCGCGCAGGGTGCGCTCGATGGTCGCGCCGTGGCCGGCGTCGGCAAGGCGCAGCAGTTCCTCGTGGCAGTAGGCGAGGTGGTTGTCCTCGTCGGCGGAGATCATGCGGACCGCCCTGCCGATGCCGGCATGGCCGGCGAAGTACCTGGTGAGCAGCGCCATCTGCTCGGAGGCACGCTGTTCGGTGACCCGGCTGTGCGCGAGGTAGGTGACGATGTCCCGCTCCGTCAGCGGCTCGTCGCGGCGCAGCTTGTCGTGGGCGAGACCGATGCCGCCGCGCTCGAGGAGCATGGTGTAGTCGGCCTCGGGCGGGACCGGCACGGGTTCGAGGCCGCGCTTGCGCATCAGGGCGTGGAAGATCCGGCCGTGCTTGTCCTCGTCCGCGCCGTGCCGGGCGATCTTGGGGGCCAGTTCCCGCTGGGACTCGGGGACCAGCGCGGCGATCCTTCCGTTCTCCCAGCCGCCCTGCGACTCCCCGCTGGCGGCGATCGAGCAGAACAGCCGGAAAGAGTCGTCGTTGTCGAGGATCTCCTGGAACAGATTCCGGGCGGAGAGCATGCCGTACCTCCTGCGCGAATCGGGCATTCGCAAGGGAGAGTCAAGTCGCCGTCCGGGAACGGGGCAACCTCCCCGGGCGCCGAATCGGCCGATCGGATGAGCGCCGTCCGGCACGGCGCGTAACCCCGGGCGCTTCCGGGCGTTGTGTTTGGTGACGGCCGTGGCGGGGAAGACCCCCGAGCCCCCACCACGGCCGCGGAAACCGAGGGGCCCTGCCGCAGGCCGAAGTGCCCGTGATTTCATAGCCCCTCGGAGGGGTCACGACCTAGACATGTTCAGCAAGGCGACGCGCAGCCGGACGACGGCGCTGCCCGGGGGCCCGGCGGGATCGGACTGGGCCCCTTACGCACGCCTTGACGATGCGGCACGCGCCTATTTCCTCCACGCCGATGTGGCTCTCGAGGCGATCGACGGCGTCCTGGGCAGGCGGCGGGTCCGCGGTTTCACCCTCGAACGCGTCGTCGACCTGACGGAGGCCGGCACCTCGGTGTGGCAGGAGGCCGCCGTCTGCGACGGCCGGCGGCTCATCCTGTGGCACAGCGAGGAGGTGGCCGACGAGGACGCGCCGGGCGGCCTGGTGCTGGACTCCTCCGTGCAGGTGCTGCCCCTGGCGGCGATCGGCCACGTCGGCATGCGCACCCTGGTGGGCCGCGACGAGCAGGGCCGGCGGATCGACCGCGGGGTGTTTGTGGTGCTGGCGACCACCATGCCGCAGGAGTTGAGCGCGGTGCGCGGCGACGCCGACGGCTCGGTCACCGCCGCCCGCTTCCGCCCGGAGTCGTTCCGGTTCAGCAAGTCCCTCGACGACGGCGGGGCGGGCCAGATAGCGCGCTTGATCGACTTCGGGCGGATGATGGGGCGCCTGGTCCAGGGCTGAGCCGGGACCGGTGTGGCCGCTCCCCCTGCGGCCGCCCGCCGACCCGGCTACTCCGCGAGCCCTGCGCGCTCCAGCGCCTCGACGCCCGCCCGCAGCGCGGCGACCCGCTCGTCGAGGGTGAATCCGGCCGGGGACAGGGTCAGCGTGGTGACGCCGGCGGCCGCGTAGGCCTGCATCCGGTCGGCGATCCGCGCCACGGAGCCCAGCAGGGTGGTCGCGTCGATGAGTTCGCGCGGGATCGCGGCGGCCGCGCCGTCCTTGTCGCCGGCCAGGTACTTGTCCTGGATCTCGGCCGCCTCCTTCTCGTACCCCATGCGCTGCGCCAGCCTGTTGTAGAAGTTCTGCTCCCGGCTTCCCATGCCGCCCACGTACAGGGCCGTGTAGGGGCGGAAGAGGTCGGCCAGGGCGTCCACGTCCTCGCCGACGGCCAGCGGCACGGTCGGGCAGACGTCGAAGCCGTCCATGGTCTTCCCGGCCTTCTCCCGGCCCGCCCGGATGTGGCGGAGCGCGGTGTCCTCCAGATGGCCGGCGGAGGCGAAGATCAGCAGCGCGCCGTCGGCGATCTCGCCGGTCTGCTCCAGGTTCTTCGGGCCGATCGCCGCGATGTACAGCGGGACGCGCTCGCGCACCGGGTGCACCGTCAGCTTGAGCGCCTTGCCGGGGCCGCCGGGCAGCGGCAGCGTCCAGTGCGCGCCCTCGTGGCTCAGCCGTTCCCGGGACATCGCCTTGCGGACGATCTCGACGTACTCGCGCGTGCGGGCCAGCGGCTTGTCGAACCTGACGCCGTACCAGCCCTCGGAGACCTGGGGCCCGGAAACGCCGAGGCCCAGCCGGAAGCGGCCGCCCGACAGGGAGTCGAGGGTGGCGGCGGTCATCGCCGTCATCGCGGGCGTCCGGGCCGGGATCTGGAGGATGGCCGATCCGACGTCGATGCGCTCGGTCTGCGCGGCCACCCACGCCAGCACGGTGGGCGCGTCCGAGCCGTAGGCCTCGGCCGCCCAGCACACGGCGTAGCCGAGGCGGTCCGCCTCCCGTGCCACGGCGAGGTTGTCGGCGTCCATCCCGGCGCCCCAGTATCCGAGATTGATCCCGAGCCGCATGGCGATCCCCTTACCGATGAGTAACGTCGTTGTCCCCCGGACCCTACCGGGTCCCGGCGCGCGCCGGAGCCTGTCGGGTACGTCACTTCTGCCCAAAGCTCCCGACGACCAGTAATCTCACCCCTCATGGAGCAAAGGCACCTCGGCCGCACGGGTCTTCGCGTGTCCCGGCTCGGGCTCGGCACACTGACCTGGGGACGCGACACCGGCGAACTCGACGCCGCCGACCAGCTCAAGGCCTTCTGGGAGGCCGGCGGCACGCTCGTGGACACCGCGGACGTGTACGGGGACGGCGGAGCCGAGTACCTCCTCGGGCGGCTGATCGAGGACGTGGTGCCGCGCTCGGACCTGGTGATCGCCACCAAGGCCGGCAGCGTCCCCGACCCCGACCGCCGCTTCGACGCCTCACGCGGCCATCTGCTGGCCGCGCTGGACGCCTCCTTGGAGCGGCTCGGGACGGACCACGTCGACCTGTGGCAGGTGCACGCGTACGACTCCGCCACCCCGCTCGAAGAGACCCTGCAGGCCCTCGACCTCGCAGTGAGCTCCGGCCGCGCCCGCTACGTGGGGGTGTCCAACTTCTGCGGCTGGCAGCTGGCGAAGGCGGCCACCTGGCAGCAGGCCGTGCCGACGCGCACACCGCTGGCCAGCACGCAGATGGAGTACTCGCTGCTGCAGCGCGGGATCGAACGCGAGGTGCTGCCCGCCGCGTTGGACCTGGGGGTCGGGCTGCTGCCCTCCTCGCCGCTGGGCCGCGGGGTGCTGACCGGCAAGTACCGGCACGGGACCCCGCAGGACTCCCGCGGTGGCTCCGCGGACATGGCGCCCTTCGTCGCCCCTTACCTCGACGGCACCGCCCGGCGCATCGTGGACGCGCTCGCCATAGCGGCCGACGGACTGGCAGCCAGCCCGCTGCAGGTGGCGCTCGCCTGGGTGCGGGACCGCCCCGGGGTCACGGCGCCGATCGTCGGGGCGCGTACCGCCAGGCAGCTCGCGGAGGCGTTGTCAGTGGAGACCCTTAGTCTTCCGGATGAGATCTGCCAGGCGCTGGACGACGTTTCTGCGCCGGTGCACCGCTATCCGGACCACGACTGGAGCACGCTGTGATCGGGCCCCGACCGTAGTCCGCCGTACAACGGAGGCCACCGTGACCGAGGACCGCGAGGAGCGCGCGGGGCGCGACCCCGAGGGGCGCGCCGTGCCGGAGGAGGCTGCCGGCGAGGAGACCCCGGCTCCCCGGCCGTCCACCGAGGGCGTCGGTTCGCAGCTGCCCGCCGAACTCACGGACCTGGCCGCCGCGGTGCGCGCCATCGAGCGCGGGGAGCGCCCGGCGCCCGCCCGGAGCGGGGGGTCCGCGCGTCCCACGCCGCCGCGCCCCGCGGCGGCCCCCTCCCCCGCGCCGGTGTCGGGCCCCGCGGCGCCGCCCGTGCTGCCGGCTCGGCTCAGCGGGGACGCCGTGGCAGCCGCGCGGACGGTGCTGGCGGCGGGCGGGGCCCCGGAGAGCCTGGCAGAGGCCGCCGTGGCGGCGCTGGGCGAGCGGGCCGGGGATGCGCTGCGCGAGGACCCGTGGCAGGTGCTGGCGCTCGCCGGGGTCCGGGTGGACCAGGCGGACGGCTTCGCCAAGGCGCTCCTCGGCAGCGGCTGCGACCCCGACGACCCGCGGCGGGTGCGGGCGCTGGTCGTCTGGCTGCTGGAGCGGGCGGCCGAGCGCGGCCACACCGCGCTCGAGTGGGGCGCGCTCGGCGCGGCGCTCGAACGCAACGGTGTCACCGACGCCGAGGAGACCCTGAGGGCCGCGGTCGCGGACGGCCTGGTGCTCGTCTTCCACGTACCGGACGAGCGCGTGGACGCCCGTCCGGCGGCCGGGGAGGAGGACGACGACGAGGCCCCGGTTCGGCTGCTTCTCGGCCTGGACCGCTACGCCCTGGCCGAGGAGAGCCTCGCGGACGGCCTGGGCAGGCTGCTGAACACCATCGACGCGGACGCGTCGCGGGACGAGGCCTCGCGGGACGAGATGCCGCAGGACTGGGAGGGCGCGGCGGGCGCGGTCCCGTCGCCGTCCGCCGCCGCGCTGATCCGGGCGGTCGCCTCAAGCGGGCTGGTCCTGCACACCGGCGGGGAGGCCGCCCGGGAGGAGCCGGCGGCGCTGGTGGCGGCCGCGCGCTCCCTCGGACTGCGGGCCTATGCCGTCGCGGCCACCGAGGACGGCAGGCGGCGGCTCGCCGGCTCCGTGGACACGGAGGCGACTGCCACCCTCGCCGGGCTGCTCTCGGGCTCCGAGGGCCCCGGCCGCGACGAGGACGACGCGCTGGCGCTCGACCTGCTGGCGGTGCTGGACGCGCCCCAGCTCGACGTGGAGACGGCCGCGACCCTGGTCGAGTCCGTTCCCGACGGGGCGCGCCTGGTGCTCTCCGGTGACCCGGCGGTGCTGTGGTCCGCAGGGCCCGGCCGGGTCTTCGCCGACCTGCTGGCGGCGAAGGTGTGCCCGCAGGTCGCCTCGCGCACGCCTGACCCGGGCCCGGTCGGCGAGCTGGTCTCCGGCATCGGCTTCGGCGAACTGGCCGCCGTCGACGCCCCGGGCAGGGAGGTCGTGATCGTCCCGGTGCGGGACGCGGGAGAAGCCGTGCACCGCACCGTCCAGCTGGTCGTGGACTCCGTGCCCCGGGTCATCGGCGTACCCCCGGAGCAGACCCAGGTGATCACTCCGGTGCACGGCGGCGCCGCAGGCACCGGGGCGCTCAACACCGCGCTCAAGGAGCGTCTCAACCCCGGACCGGGCCGCTTCGCGGGCTTCGACCCCGGCGACCGGATCGTGTACGCCCCGACACCGGGGGCGGCCGTCCCGGGCACGGTCGTCTCCGCAGACGCGCAGGGCCTGCGGCTCGACTGCGGGGGCACTCCCGTGGTGGTCGTGCCCGACGCGGTGCCCTCCGTGGTGCGGCACGGCTGGGCGATCACCGCGCACCAGGCGGCGGGCCGCCGCTGGCCGGCCGCCGTGGTGGTCCTGCCGGGGGACGCCGCGGAGATCCTCACCCGGGCCTGGATCTACACCGCCTTCAGCCGCGGGGAGCGCCATCTGTCGGTGGTGCAGGGCGTCGAGCAGGCGCTCCCGCGCGCCGTGGCGGAGGTCCCCCCGAGGGAGCGGACGACTCGGCTGCGGGACATCCTGCGCGAGCAGGCGGCCACCGCCGCCGAATGATCGCCGCGTGGGCCCGGGGCGGCTCCCCGGGCCCCGTTCCGGCTCCGCGGGCCTCGCCGCGGAGCCGCCCCGGCGCCGGCTCAGGCCAGTCGGTCGAGTGCGTCCGCGTCGGCCTCGTCGTCGTAGACCGCGCTGACGTCGAAGCGGCAGAGCAGATGCCGCGGGTCCACCTGGTCGAAGGGCGCGGAGAGCCATTCGCCCGGCTCCGCGGGCCCCGCCGCGGTGACCCAGAGCGTGGAGTCTCCCTCCTCCAGGCCGAACTCGCTGTGGCGCTCGGCGATCTCGTCGGGCTCGTACTCCCCGAAGAGGACACCCACCGCCGCGCCGACGTCCCCACCGTCGGCCGCGGCGGACTCGGAGAGCCGTTCCGCCTGCCGGCGCAGCCGCTCGGGGTCGGCCACGGTGTAGTCCCGGCGGATCAGCACACTGATCGCGTCCGGTTCCGCGGGCCCGGAGTAGTCCGGCAGGGTGTCCCCGAGCGGCACCTCGAAGGGTGTGACCTCGTCATAGGTGTCGTAGAGCAGCTCGTCGTAGGCCTCGGCGGCCGAGGCGAGCGCCTCGAAGGCCCGGTGGACCGCGGGATCGTCCTCCCCGGTGCGGTTCTCGACCGCGGCCAGATGGCGGTCCAGCGCGGCTTTCACCGCCTCGACGGCGGCTCGTACCTCGGCGACGGCGGGCTGCGCGGCATCAGACATGCAGAAGACGCTATCCGTATGGAGGCGTTCCCCGCACAATGGATGCGATGCCCGAATACGAATTCAGAGATGTGTACGTGCCACGTGAGGTCTCCCGCAAGGAGGCTCATCGCCTGCTGACCGACCACGCCGAGTACGGTCACTGGGAGCTCGACCGGCTCCGCCTCTACCCGGACGGCAGCCGAAGGGTGCGGCTCCGCCGCCGGATCATCCGGCAGATACGCGCCACCTGGTGAGGCGTCCCGGACATGGAACGGGGCCCCGCGAAACGCGGGGCCCCGAAAGGGTGAGACCGTGACGCTCAGTTCTTGACCGTGCGGGCACGGCGGTAGAGCAGCGCACCACCCAGCAGCAGACCGGCGCTGGTCAGCAGTCCTGTCGCCACGTCGCCGGCACCGGTGCGGGCCAGGGACGGACCGCCGTGGCCCATAGCCTGCTTGCCGCCACCGCCACCGCCGCCGCCACCGCCGCCACCGCCGCCGGCGCCACCACCGCCGCCACCACCGCCGCCGTGCTCCTTGCCCGGCTTGTTGCGGTCGCCGTGCTTGTCAGGACCGTGGTGCTGGCCCTTGCCGCCCTGCTCGTGGTAGTGGCCACCGGTGTTGGCGCAGGTGTTGCCCAGCGCCGGGTTCAGCACGCCCGGGATGTTGACCGTGTTGCCGCAGACGTTGACCGGGATGTTGACCGGCGCCTGGATCACGTTCCCGGACAGGACGCCCGGGGAACCGACCGCCGCGCCGCGGGCCGAGGCGCCGCTGCCGTGCCCGTGGCCGCCGGCACCGAGGGTGCGGTTCTGTCCGTAGCCCTTGGCACCGCCGTAGCTCTTGGCACCCTGGCCGTAGCTCTTGCCGCCGTAGCCACCCTTGCCGTAGCCGCCGTCCTTGTCGCGGTAGCTTCCGGCGGCCTTGGCGCCGTAGCCGCCACCGGCCTTCTTGCCGTAGCTCTTGGCGCCCTTGCCGTAGCCCTGGACCCCGCCGTGGTCGACGGAGCCGTTGACACAGACGTTGCCCGCCGCCGCGTTGAGCAGCCCGACGACGTTGACGGTGTTGCCGCAGACGTTGACCGGAATGTTCACCGGCGCCTGAATGGTGTTGCCGGACAGAACGCCCGGGGATCCGGCGGCGACCCCGGACGCGGTGGAGTCCGCGTAGGCCATACCGCCGGTGACGGCGAGCACGCCGCCTGTCGCGACTGCCGTGAGCAGCCCCTTTTTCGCGACTTGTCGCATTGAATGTCCCTGCCTCTTGCTTTTCCGATATGGAAACCGACGGACAGTCGCCCGCCGGGGGAATGAATGACCCCCCGGGGCCGGATAACCGGTGTCCCACCCCTAGCCGGTGCAGCGGCCCCGAAAGGCGGAAATCGCTCATCCGGGGCCGCCGGGATCAGGCCTGCAGCAGTGCGGCCCGCGGCGACGTCAGTCGTTGACGCAGACGTTGCCCAGGGCCGGGTTCAGCACACCCGGGATGTTGACGGTGTTGCCGCACAGGTTGACGGGGATGTTGACAGGCACCTGGATCACATTGCCGGAGAGGACCCCCGGGGAACCGACAGCGGCGGCCTGGGCGCCGGAGTCGGCGACGGCCACGCCGGCACCCGCAGCCACGAGCCCTCCGGTGACAGCGGCAGCAGCGACGACCTTCTTGATCATTTTTCCTCCTTGTTGGCAAAACGGCCCCAACCTCGGACCGCACACGAACCAACGACGAGAGGGAAGGCGCGCTACTGCCACCAGGATTCATTCACTCTTTTCGGCTAAGTGGCAAGAAATGTCGATGATGCGAACGTCGTTTCAGCAGTTGGCGAGAAAACGGTCGAGAACACGCACGCCGAACTTCAGTCCGTCGACCGGCACGCGCTCGTCCACGCCGTGGAACATGCCCGCGAAGTCGAGCTCCGGCGGCAGCTGCAGCGGGGCGAACCCGAAGCAGCGGATGCCGAGGTCGTCAAAGGACTTGGCGTCTGTACCGCCGGACAGGCAGTACGGCACCGCACGGGCGATCGGGTCCTCCGCCTTCAGCGCCGCCTGCATGGCCTCGACCAGGGCGCCGTCGAAGCTGGTCTCCAGCGCCTTGTCGGAGTGCAGGTCCTCGCGCTTGACGCGGGGACCGAGGATCCGGTCGACGTCGGCCAGGAACTCCTCCTCGTACCCGGGCAGGAAGCGCCCGTCCACGTGGGCGGTGGCCTGACCGGGGATGACGTTCACCTTGTAACCCGCGCCAAGCATGGTGGGGGCCGCCGTGTTGCGCAGGGTCGCCCCGATGATCTTCGCGATGCCGCCCAGCTTGGCCAGCGTGGCGTCCATGTCCTCCGGATCGAGCTCGGTGCCCAGGGCGTCGCCCAGCTCGTCCAGGAAACCCCGCACCGACTTGGTCACCCGCACCGGGAACTGATGCCTGCCGAGCCGTCCGACCGCCTCGCACAGCTCCGTGATGGCGTTGTCGGTGTTGGTCATCGAGCCGTGGCCGGCCGTGCCGTCCACGGTCAGGCGCATCCAGTGCATGCCCTTCTGGGCTGTCTCGATCAGGTACAGCCGGATGTCCTCGTTGACGGTGAAGGAGAAGCCGCCGACCTCTCCGATGGCCTCGGTCACGCCCTCGAAGAGGCCGGGGTGCCGGTCGACCAGGTGCCGTGCCCCGTAGACGCCGCCCGCCTCCTCGTCGGCCAGGAAGGCCAGCACGATGTCGCGGGGCGGACGGCGGCCGCTGCGCAGCATGTCGCGCACGACGGCCAGGGTCATCGCGTCCATGTCCTTCATGTCGACGGCGCCGCGGCCCCAGACGCACCCGTCGGCGATCTCACCGGAGAAGGGGTGGTGGGTCCAGTCGTCCGCGTTCGCGGGGACGACGTCGGTGTGGCCGTGGATCAGCAGGGCCGGACGGGAGGGGTCCTCGCCCGCGATGCGGGCGACGGTGGAGGCGCGCCCCTTGTGCGACTCGAAGATCTGCGGCTCCAGGCCGACCTCGGCCAGCTTCTCCGCCACGTACTCGGCAGCCGCCCGCTCACCCGGTCCCGAGTGGTCGCCGTAGTTGCTCGTGTCGATCCGGATCAGGTCCCGGCAGAGGTCGACGACCTCGTCCTCTCCGGTGATCGCGGGGACGGCCGGGTTCGACTCACTCACGTTGTCTCCTTCGTTCGTCGGTCCCGGCCATCCTCCCTCGCGTCCGCCGCGACCCGCGAGGGGCCCGGGGCGACAGTCACGCGTGGGCCGCTGGGAGCCTGCGATCGGGGACCTCCGGATGTTTGCTATTGTTTTCCACGTCGCCAGGCCGAAAGCCGGGTGGCGAACACCTTGTCCGGGTGGCGGAATGGCAGACGCGCTAGCTTGAGGTGCTAGTGCCCTTTATCGGGCGTGGGGGTTCAAGTCCCCCCTCGGACACCACGCAGACGCCTGTGGGCGGCACGACGGGAGACCGGCGGTGCCGCCCACAGGCGTCTTCGGCGCCCTCGGCGTCTTCATGGCGGGGCCCGCCCGTGCGCCGGTGACGGGCCGTTCAGCCGACTGGTCGCCTCCGGCATGACAGCGCCGGTGCGCCCGGGCAGCGTTGCCTTCGCACCGCTCTCCGCACAGACGAGGACGCTCACCATGGCAGATCTGGCAGATCTCCGGCGGCACGGCATCCGCGCCGGCGCCCTGTTCCTTCTGCTCGGCGCCGCGGGCTGCTCGGGCCTGACCCCCAAAGCGGTCGGCTCACTGGTGTACACCACCCCCGACGACAAGGTGGTGCAGATCGACAGCCCCTCGGTGGACGGCTGCCACCACCTGCCGCCCACGGGTGCGAAGACCGTCACGAACAACACGCTCAACGACGTGATCCTGCACACCGGCCCAGGCTGCAAGAACCTGGAGGGCACGGAGAGCTACTACCTGGCGACGAACACCAGCAACCCGGGCATGCCGGACGCGGAGCCCTGGATGAGCTTCACCGTCGTCGGCGGCAACGCCTGACCGGAGGCCGTCGCGGCCCGGCCGGGAGGCGAGGGTTGCACGCGCTCCTCCGCCAAGCGCCCCCGCTGGCCGGCCCGTCGCCGCGAGCGGTTGTCCGGCCCGTCCGGGATACGCACCAGGTCCTCCTGGCGGGCGCCGCGCGGCGCGCCGCTGTCGCCGGTGGAGCGGATCCGGACGTCCGGGCCGCACCGGACACGAACAGGGAAGAGCGACGGTCGGCCGGGCGGGAGACACCCGTAGCGGCCGCAGCCCCGCCGCCGGGCCCTCCCGGCCGGTCACGGCGGGCGCCCCCACCCACCCCGTGGGCGGCATCGGATGCCGTCCACCCGCCGGGGGGCCGGGCCCCGCTCGCTCCGCCGGCCCGCACGGCTCAGGGTGTGAGGCCGGCGGTTCGGGGCGAGGCCGCTGCGGGGGCGTTCCTTCGTCGCCCGTCGCGGTGGATCGCTGCGGCGGGCGCGCCACCCCGACGCGTCCGTCATGGCCGCGAGGACACCGGCCGCGGCGCCCGGCCCGGTGCCGAGGGCGGTCCCCCACCCGGCGGCGGCAGGGGCGGGATGTCCGGTCCCGGGGGCAGCAGTTCGACCACCACGAAGGCCACGACCACCGCGAGCACCACGACCGGAACAGAATCGGCGTTGCCGAGCAGGAGCACCACGAGCACCACGCTGCTGACCGGCAGGCGCATCGCGGCGGCGGCGGCCGCGGCCATACCCGCCGCCATCGCCGGCACCACCCCGAAGCCCGGCAGCGGCGCAGCCAGGAGACCTGCGGCGCCGCCCAGGAAGAGCGAGGGGAAGACCGGGCCGCCGCGCAGGCTGCCCAGGCACAGCGCGTATCCGGCGCCCTTGCACAGCAGCACCGCGCCCAGGGCGCCGGCCGGCCATGCCTGCGGATCGGCGGCCATACGTGCCAGCGCCGCCTGTCCGGAGGAGGCGACGTCCTCCGGCGTACGGCCCGTGGTCAGCGCGTACACGGCGGCGCAGGCGCCGGCGGCCAGCGCGCAGAGCACGGTGCGCGGCAGCGGCCGACCGGAGACGAACCCCGCGACGGCCCTGCCGCCGCTGACGATCAGGTGCACGACCGCCCCGACGGCCAGGGCGAGCAGCACGCCCCACACCACGTCGCCCGTGTCGAGCGTGGACGGGCGGGGCAGGCCGATGTCGAGCCGGGCCGTCTGCAGTCCCGTCCAGCGCCCGAAGCCGGTGAACACGATGTCGCCCACGCCGCTGGCGAGCAGGGCGGGCAGCATCACGGCGAACAGCCGCGGCCCGCCGACACCGGCCACCTCCATCAGAAGGACGGCGGCCACCACCGGGTTGCCGAAGATGGTGGCGATCGCCGCGGCGGAACCGGCCGCGCCCAGCAGCGCGTTGCTCCCCGGGGCGGCCGGCCTGCGGACCAGGGCGCGGAAGAGCAGCGCGACGCCCCCGCCGAACGCGATCAGCGGGGCCTCGGGGCCGAGCACCGCGCCCAGCGGCAGGCTCGCCAGCGCGGCGAAAACCACACCGGGCAGCGCCGCGGGGGACTGCCCTTCGGGGTGCAGACCGCCCGCCGGGATGTGGCCGCCGCGACCCGGCAGGCGGGTGGCGACCAGGCCCACGGCCGCTCCGGCGAGGGTGAGCAGCGGCAGCGGCCACCACCACGCGGGCGCCGCCCAGCCGAACCGCTCGGGCAGCACCTGCCACAGCAGCCGCTCCAGTTCGTGCAGCGCGACGAGGAACCAGAAGGCCAGCAAGGACACCGGAACACCGATCAGCGCGGAGAGCACGAGTGTCCTGCGGTACTCGGGCCGGCGCAGCAGTTCGCGCAGCTGGTCGGCCTCCTGAGGCTGGTTGCCGGGTTGGCTGATCGCAGTCCTCCACGGGCGCGAAGGGGCGGAACGGGCGATGTCCGGCGACATTACCGACGCGGGGCCGCACAGCGGCGCAGGCCGCGCTGGACGTTAGGGTGAGCCGACCGCGCGAGGAAGCGCGGCCCCGACGTATCTGGAGGTGCCATGGCCGCCCCCACCTGGGTCGCCGTGCCGGACGACTCCCCCTTCGGCGTCCGCAATCTGCCCTACGGGGTCTTCACCACCGCGGACCGTCCCCGGGAACGCCGGATCGGCGTCGCGATCGGAGACCATGTGCTCGACGCGGGCGCCGCCGCTCGCGCCGCCGGAGCGGGCACGGCCGGTCCGGAGGCCGGGCTGCTGACCGCGCCGACGCTCAACCCGCTGCTGGCGGCGGGCCGTTCGGCCTGGACCGCGGTGCGGTCGCTGATCACCGCCTGGCTGACCGACGAGGCGCACCGGTCGGCCGTCGAGCCGCACCTGCTGCCGCGCGACGCGGTCACGCTCCATCTCGCCTTCGACGTCGCGGACTACGTGGACTTCTACGCCTCGGAGCACCACGCCACGAACGTCGGACGGATCTTCCGCCCGGACGGGGAGCCGCTGCCGCCCAACTGGAAGCACCTGCCGATCGGTTACCACGGCCGCAGCGGCACGGTCGTCGTGTCGGGGACGCCGGTGGTGCGGCCCAACGGGCAGCGCAGGGGCGCCGGCCTGTCCGCCCCGTCCTTCGGGCCGTGCGAGCGGCTGGACTTCGAGGCCGAGCTCGGTTTCGTCGTCGGCGGTCCGACGGTGCAGGGTGTGCCGGTGCCTCTGGCGGAAGCCGAGGAGCACGTCTTCGGGGTCTGCCTGCTCAACGACTGGTCCGCCCGGGACATCCAGGCCTGGGAGACGGTGCCGCTCGGCCCGTTCCTCGGGAAGTCCTTCGCGACCTCCGTCTCCCCGTGGATCGTCCCCCTCGACGCGCTGTCGGCGGCACGCGTCGATCCGCCGGCGCACGACGTGGGAATCCTGCCCTACCTGGACGACCGGGGGACGGGGAGCGCGCCGCGCGGGCTGGACATCGCCGTGGAGGTCCGGCTGAGGGGCGAGGTCGTCTCCCGTCCGCCGTTCTCCACCATGTACTGGACGTACGCCCAGATGCTCACCCACATGACGGTGAACGGCGCCTCGCTGCGGGCGGGCGATCTCTTCGGTTCGGGCACCGTCAGCGGCCCGCGGCGCGAGCAGCGGGGCGCGCTGATCGAGCTGACGTGGAACGGCGAGGAGCCGCTCGTGTTGGCGGACGGGACGAAGCGGACGTTCCTGGAGGACGGCGACGAGCTCGCCATCTCGGCGACCGCCCCGGGCCCGGACGGCACCCGCATCGGCTTCGGCGAGGTCACGGGCCGGGTGGTGCCGGCGCCCGCGCTTGGGTGAATCGCCCGTCCACAGGGCTGTTCGAGCGCCGGGCGGGTGTGGTCTCCTCCGACGCGCGGCGTCCGGGCACGGCACGCCGCGCCGCCGCGTACGCGGGTGGGGTGGACGCGGGTCACGCGTACGCGGGTTGACGCGCGGGCACCTGGACGCGTGGCGACGTCCGCCCCGCTTCTGACGGCCCGGACGCCGCGGGGGAGCCATGTCGGAGACGCTGCCCTCCTCACCAGCCGAGGACGCCGGCCGTGCGTCCGATCCGCCTCCGCCCCGGCAGGTCCGGATCGGCTACGGCCTGGGATCGCTGGTCACCGGCGCCTTCGGCACGGTGCCCGGCCCGGCACATCGGCGAGGACGGCAACCGGGCGCTCGCCGAGCGCACCGCCGTGGCCGCCGACCGGCTGCTGCAGGGACTGCCTGCCGTCGCGGGGGTTCGGTGCTGGGCGATCAGCAGGCCGGGCTCGTCGCGTTCACGCTGCTGGGCGCCGACGGCGCGCCCGACCTGAGCCTGCGGCTCCACCTCGCCGGCGAGATGCGCGAACGCGGCTGGTACCTGCAGCCGCAACTGTCCTCCGGCGGGCTGCCGCCCAGTCCGCACCTGGCCCTGACCCCTGCGGCGGCCGGGCTGGTGGACGCGCTCCTCGCCGATCTGACGCCGCACCGAAGGCGGCGCGCGCCCTCGTACCGGTGGCGGTGGACCCGGGGATCGCCGAGGTCTCGGCCGGGCCGGACCCGGACGCTCTGGGCCCGCCGGAGGTGGCGGCGGTGCCGGCCTTCGCGGGCCTGGGCGCCGGCGCCCTGCCGCGGCCGACGGCGCCGGTGCTCGCGCTGCTCGACGCGCTGCCCGTGCCGCTCAAGGAGCGGCTGCTGACGGAATTCGTCGGGGCGGTCTTCCGCGTCTGACGGACAGGCGCAGTGGGGCGGCGGCGTCCTGGGCTTCGGCAGACCGGCGGGCCGGGCGGCACCGACGGGTGCGTCGGGCCCCCGTGCCGCGGGCGCCATGCGGCACGGACTCTGCGGCCGCGGCGAGGCGTTCGCCGACCAAGCCGGCGGCGCGGTCCAGCACGGTTCACGGGCCGCGCGGCGGCGGCGTGCCCGGGAGGCGCGCCTTCGCGGCACGTGTCGTGGGGGCCCCGCCGGTGGCGGTGCCCTGCGCGTGCGCTCACTCCGCGCGGCGCTGCCCTGGGACGAGCCCGACCGGAACGTCCGCCTCCAGCCCCCGCAGGTACTCGCCGAGTCCCTTCGCCTGCGGGTCGGGTCGGGTGGAGGCGGCGACGCCGTCGCCGAGCAGGCCGTGGAGGACGAAGTTCAGTGCGCGCAGATTGGGCAACTCATGACGCGTGACGGCGAGTTCCGCCGCCTCCGGCAGCAGCGTCCGCAACCGTGGGACGTCGAGCCAGTCGCGCAGCCAGGTGTAGGCGGCGTCGTCGCGGGTCCACAGGCCGACGTTGGCGTCGCCGCCCTTGTCGCCGGAGCGGGCGCCGACGAGCAGGCCCAGCGGGGCGCGCACGGTGGTGCCCCCGGTCGGCCGGGCGGGCGGTGCCGGGGGCTGCGCCGGGACGCGTGCCGCCGACGCGGCGGGCGGGCACGGCACCGGGATGCGGGTGCCGTCCTGGAGCACGACCTCGGGGCGGACGAGGCCGGCGGGGACGAGGGCCGGCCAGTGGACTCCGTACTCGGTGGCCCTGGCGGAGAAACGCTCCATGTGCAGCCCGGGCGCGGTGGACAGGCCGGTGCCGACGACGGCGCCGAACAGGGCGCGGCCGACTTTGTCCCGGTCGGGGTCCTTGACGGTGAGGGTGAGCCGCGCCCCGTTCGCGGTGGGCTCGGTGCGCAGGTCGTACGTCTCGAAGCGGGACGGCCCGCCGGTCGCGTCGAGCAGGGACGCCTCGGCGAAGCGGACCTTGGCCTCGATGTCGGGGCCGGTGAGCACGAAGGCGGCCGTATTGCGGTAGCCGCCGTGGTGGTTGAGGCACACCTTGAGGGTGTCCGGGGCGGCTTCGCCGCGTGCGCCGCTGACCAGCACCCGGTCGGGGCCTTCCTGCCGCAGCGTCACGGTGTCGAAGCGGGCGACGACGTCGGGGTTGAGGTAGGCCGGGCGGTCGATCTCGTACAGCAGTTGGGCGGTGACGGTGTCGACGGTGACCGCTCCCGCGGTGCCCTCGTGCTTGGTGATGACGCTGCAGCCGTCGGGCCGCAGTTCGGCGATGGGGAAGCCGGGGCGCACGGGGCGTTCGATCTCGGTGAAGAAGGAGTAGTTGCCGCCGGTGGCCTGGGCCCCGCACTCGATGATGTGCCCGGCGGTGACGGCGCCGGCGAGCCGGTCCCAGTCGTCGGTGGCCCAGTCGAAGGCCCAGGCGGCGGGGCCGACGACGAGGGAGGCGTCGGTGACGCGGCCGCAGATGACGACGTCGGCCCCGGCGCGCAGGGCCTCGGCGATGCCCCAGCCGCCGAGGTAGGCGTTGGCGGTGAGCGGGCGCACGCCCGCGTCGGCGAGCGGGAGGCCGGTGGACAGGTGGGCGAACGGGTGGCCCGCGCGCTGGATTTCGGGCAGCTGGTCGAGCAGGTCGTCGCCCTCCAGATGGGCGACCACGGGGTGCAGCCCGGCCGCCGCGGCCAGTTCGCGGAGCTTGCGGGCCAGCCCCGCGGGGTTGAGCCCGCCGGCGTTCACGACGATCTTGATGCCGCGGTCCAGGCAGGTGGCGAGGACGTCTCGCATCTGGGCGAGGAAGGAGGTGGCGTAGCCGGCCTCGGGGTCGCGCTGCCGGGCCTTCCAGAGCAGCAGCATCGTCAACTCGGCGAGGTAGTCGCCGGTCAGTACGTCGATCGGGCCGCCCTCGACCATCTCGCGGGCGGCAGACAGGCGGTCGCCGTAGAAGCCGGAGCAGTTGGCGATGCGCAGGGTCTCACGTCGCTGGGTCATGTCCCTCGCCGTCAGCGGTGTCGGTGTTCAGATGTATTCAGTTCAGATGTATTCAGAGGCGTTCAGAGATATTCAGATGTGTTCAGACCTGTTCGCATGCGGGATGGCGCGGTGTGGTGGGACAGCTGGTGCGAGCTCACGCGGCCGTCGCGCGCAGCGACTCGACGTGGCGGCGGATCTCCTCGGGCTTGAGGTAGATGTCGGTGACCTCGAAGTCCTTCAGCGCGGCCGGCCTGCGGGCCTGGAAACCGGTGCGGACGAAGTCGTCGCCGGCGACGGCGTTGAGGAACCAGCCCGCGGTGGCGCGGAAGCGCGCCGGGAAGGTGCGCAGCGCGCCCAGGTGGTAGCCGCGCGCGACCACCTGCGCGGGCAGGCCGCTGAGCGGGATGCCGAGCGGCTTGGAGACCGCCTCGATCCCCCCGAGGTCCACCACGAGCCCGAGGTCGCGGTGCCGGTAGGGCCGCATCGGACGGCCGCGCAGCGCGGCGACGACGTTCTCGGCGACGGCCTTGCCCTGCCGCATGGCGTGCTGCGCGGTGGGCGGGCAGATCGCGTCCCCGCCCACCGCGAGGTCGGGGACCGCGGCGGCGTCGCCGAGTCCGAAGACGCCATCGGCGCCAGGGACGCGCATCTCGGCGTCGGCGACGAGCCGGCCCTTGGCGATCTCGGTGCCGAGGGTGGTCACCAGCGGGCTGGACACGACGCCGGCGGTCCAGATCAGGGTGCGGCAGGGCAGTTTGCGGCCGTCGGTGAACGTGACGGTGTCGGGGGTGACCTCGGCGACGGATACGCCCAGCGAGACCTCCACGCCGCGTTCGCGGACGATCTGCAGAGCCTTCAGGCCGAGCTTCTCGCCGAGTTCCGGCATCAGGCGGGGCGCGATGTCGATCAGGTGCCACTTGATGAGCGCCGGGTCGAGGCGCGGATAGCGCTTCGCCGCCGCTGTCGTGAGCCGCTGGAGCACGGCGGCGGTCTCCGTGCCCGCGTAGCCGCCTCCGACCACCACGAACTGCAGCCGCGACTCCCACTCGGCCTGGTCGGTGGTGGCGGACGCCAGGTCCAGTTGCGCGATGACATGGTCGCGGATGTACGCCGCCTCCGCGAGGGTCTTCATCCCCCGCCCGTACTCGCTCAGGCCCGGGATGTCGAAGGTACGGGTCACGCTGCCGGGGGCCAGTACCAGGTAGTCGTACGGCTCCACGATCTCCTCGTCGGTGATCTTCTTGATCACGACGGCCTTGGCGGCCGGGTCCACCCCGATCGCCCGGCCGGGTATGACGGTCGTGCGGTGCAGCATCCGGCGCAGCGGGACCGCGACCGCCTGCGGGGTGAGCACCCCGGCGGCCACATGCGGCAGCAGGGGCAGGTAGAGCTGATGGCTCCAGGGCGTGACCAGTCGGATCTCGCCCTCGTCGTGACTCAGCCGCCGCTCGAGCCGGTGCGCGCACTCCATGCCCGCGAAGCCGCCGCCGACGACCAGGATCCTGGGTCGCTTCATCACTCGCCTCCCGTAGGACCGTCGGGGCCCGATTCCCTACCCGCGGCGTGTGCGGATACGCCTTCAACGACGCTCGCACACGCCTCGTCGCGGCGCGAACGGAACGGCGGCGTGCGGGGTCGGACACTGCCGCGGACGGCGCGACGGACGTGCGGGGCCGGGGCCGCGACCGCGGAGGACTTGGCCGGACCGTGCCGTGGGCCGATCATGGAACGCCTGGAGGACGCCATGGGGGCTCCGCGGAGCCGTACCCGCGACGGCCTTGTGCGCATGTGCGAAGGGAGAGCAGGCACGTGGAGGACGCCGCGCGCTCGGCGGACGAGCTGCTGGACATCGTGGACGAGCGGGACCGGGTGGTCGGCCGCGCGACGCGTGGCGAGGCCACCGCGCGCCGCCTGCGGCACCGCTGCGTCTTCGTGCTGGCGAGGGACGCCGAGGGCCGGGTGTTCGTGCACCGCCGCACCGCGGACAAGCTGGTCTTCCCCTCCCTCCACGACATGTTCGTCGGCGGTGTGGTGGGCGCGGGCGAGGAGTACGACGACGCGGCGCTGCGTGAGGCGGAGGAGGAGCTGGGGGTCTCGGGACTGCCGCTGCCGACGCCGCTGTTCAGCTTCCTGTACGAGGGGACGGGGGCGGCGGCGGGTCACACCTGGTGGTCCCGGGTGTACGAGGTGCGCTGCGACCTGCCGGTCGCGCCGCAGGCAGAAGAGGTCGCCTGGCACGACTTCGTGACGGAGGAGGAACTGGAGCGCCTCCTGCCGGAGCGGGACTGGGTGCCCGACGGCCTGGAGGCGTGGGAGCGGCTGCGCGCGTGGCGACGACGAAGGTGACGCTTATCAGCAGCGCCCAGGCGCCGAACTTGGCGAGCGAGACCGGCACCCACCCGTGCTCCTGGCCGGGGTAGCGCCAGGCGCCGACGTAGGTGGCGGCGTTCTCCGCGACCCAGAGGAAGAAGCCGATGAGGACGAAGGCGAGCGCGAGCGGCATCCGAAGGCGCACCCCGTCGACCGTGTAGTGCACCCAGGTGCCGGCGGTGGCCCACAGCAGCAGGACGGCCAGCAGCCACCGCGCGTCGGGCAGCCAGTGGTGCGTGAAGAAGTTGAGGTACACCGCCGCGGCCAGGATCGTCATGGCCCGGCGGCGGTAACCGGTCAGGCCCAGTGCGAACAGCCGCCAGGCGGCGCACACATAGCTGCCGACGGCGGCGTAGAGGAAGCCCCCGTACAGCGGGACGCCGCCGAACTTGGTGAGCGCGGGTTCGGGGTAGCTCCAGGAGCCCAGGCGCACCTTGACGAGTTCGAAGAGCAGCCCGACGGCGTGGCACACCGCGATGACGGCGACGTCCCGGCCGCGCTCCCAGCCGAGGGCCCAGAACAGCGCGCTGAGCGCCACGCAGTAGCACAGCAGCAGGTCGTAGCGGGCGACGGGCAGCGGGGGCAGCAGCCGCGAGCCGGCCACGCCCGCCATCAGCGCGACGGCGAAGGCGCAGCAGCGTGCCTCCGTCCAGCCGAACAGCGCGAGTCTCCGGATGACGGTGACGATCGGTCCCATGGGGAGGGGGACACCGCCGGGTGCCGCCCCGGTTCCGGGCGGTGCGGCGCGATCAGTCCAGGGAGCGCAGGGCGGTGTCGACGGCGTCCTCGACGAAGGCCCGGCCGAGGCCGGCCCGGCCGACGACGCGCAAGCCTTGGATGAAGGTGGTGAGGAAGCGGGCGAGCTCCACCGGCTGCTTGTCGGCGGACAGCTCCCCCCTCGCCTCCTCCTGCGGCGCGAATAACATTTCTGGATCGATTGATACAGGTTGCGCGCCTGCCTGGGTCGCCGCGTCCCGGGACCTCGCAGGCGCGCCCGGCCGCCCGGCGCTCGGTAGTGTGGTGCGGTGATCAATCGTGTGCGGGCCGCGGCCGGGGCGGTCGCCTTGTGGTTCGCCCCGACCCGGGTACGGGACGAGGGGACGACGCCCGACTACCGGTTCTCGCTCGCCAACGAGCGGACCTTCCTCGCCTGGCTGCGCACCGCGCTCGCGCTGGTGGGCGGCGGGTTCGCGGTCGACCAGTTCCTCCGCGACCTGCGCCGGCCGGTCCGGGTGACGCTGGCGGTGGTGCTGGTGGTCGGCGGCGCGATGTGCGCGATCCGTGCGGTGAACCACTGGGTGCGCTGCGAGCGGGCGATGCGGCGCGGGGAGGACCTGCCGGTCTCGCGTTTCCCCGCTGCGCTGGCCGTGCTGGTGGCGGCGGTGGCGGTGGCCATGCTGCTCACCGCGACGCTGGGGTGGGCGGGCTGATGGCCGCCCCCGGTGGCGACACGCCGCGGGACCCGGGCCTGCAGCCCGAGCGGACCCGGCTGGCCTGGCGCCGCACCACGCTCGCCTTCGCGGTGGCGGCGCTGCTGGCCGGGCGTGCGGCGGTGCTGCACGGGGGATCGCCGGCCGACCTGCTGGGGCTCTCCCTGTGCGCGGCGGCATGGCTGGCGTTCACCGTGACCGCTCAACGGCGGATCACCGCGCTGGGCGCGCGGCGGCCCGGCACGCTGCGGGCCGCACGGGCGTCGTGGGCGGTGCTGTGCGTACTGGTCCTGGCCGTCACGGGCGCGCTGCTGGTGTTCCTCGGCCCGCGCTGAGGGCGGCCGCTTCGAGGGGCCGCGCCGACGGTCCGCCGTCTCGGCCCGTTGCGTAGACTCGCGGACATGGGCACCCCGACCGCCGCGCAGCCCACCATGACCGAGCTGCTGGAACTGCTCGCCGCCGTCGGCGCCGCCCAGGGGCAGGACTTCGCCGCCGCGGCCGCCCGGCACGGGCTCACCTCCATGCAGGCCAAGGTGCTCGCCCAGCTCGACGGCCCGCTGTCCATGCACGCTCTGGCCGAGCGGCTCGCGTGCGACGCGTCCAACGTCACCGGCATCGTGGACCGGCTCCAGGCACACGGCTTCGTCCTCCGTGAGCCGAGCCCCACCGACCGTCGGGTCAAGAACGTCGTCCGCACCGAACGCGGACGCGAGACCATCCTCCACGTCCACCAGGAGATGCGGGCCACCCACGCGGCACTGGACTCCTTGGACGAAACCGAGCAGGCTGCCCTCTACGCCCTGCTCGAACGACTGCGCCCGATCATGGAATACCCCGCCGACGACCGCTGACGCCGTCCCGGGCCGGAACGGGCACGGGAACCGGCGTCCGGGCGGGAGCACGGGGGCGTCAGGCCCCGCAGCGGGGTGACGAGGGCGCGGACCTCGCGGTCGGCGAAGCCGGGCTCCCGTGAGATCACCCGCACCAGTTCCTCGCGCACCGCCCGTCCGCGACCCGCCTCGACCAGGGCCAGCGACTCGGCCAGCGCCGCCGGGAGCTCCGGCCCGTGCCAGGGCTCCGCGGCGTACGCGTCGAACCAGCGCCTCGGCGGAAACGACGGCTGCAGTTTGGGCTGGTCGTTCCCCAGGTACGACCACACCCACGGGTCCAGGGACACCCCGGTGACGTGCCCCGAGGGCAAGGACCGCGCCCAGTCTCCCGCGGTGTGCTGCCGCCAGCGCCACGTGGTGGGGCTGGTTCGCCGGCGGGACGTCACCCCGACGAAGCGCAGCTTGCGCCGGACCACCGGCCATGGCTCCCGGCTCTCGCGCACCCAGCCGGCGAGAGCGGCGAACAGGCTGTCGTACGTCCCCCCACCGGAGACGAGGTCGACCAGCGCGACCGGTCGGGACCGGCGGGCCAGGTCGTGCGGCGCGAGCCCGGCCGCGCCGAGGTGCTCGCGCAGGCGGGCCGTGTGGGCGGGCCCCGGTTCCGGACGCGGGCGCAGCGACAGCGGCAGGCGCCGCGACAGCCCCTGACGGGTGGTGCCCTCGAAGGCCCCGGTGAGCAGGTCGTACATGCTGTCCAGGGAGCGTCCGACGAAGCACAGATCGGCGCCGCCCGAGCGGGCGAGCACCTTTCCGGTGCACACGGTCAGTTCGGGCAGATACCACAGGCCAGGACGCGTGGCGCCCTCAACGAGGCTGCCCAGCCGGTCCGGCGGCGCCCCGCCGCGCGTGCGTGACAGGGCCCAGCGGTACGGCTGGGGCGGCGGGGCGTCCGGCACGGTCGTCATGCGTTCCAGTGCAGCAGTCCGGCGCCTGCCGGTCATCCGGTTTTCGGCCCGCCGGAGCGTTTCGCTTGACGTGTTCCGAACATAGGGTCGACCTGGCCGTCGTGCGGCATCCGGCGCCGCGACGGAGAGGGCACACGGCGTTGACGTACGAGCGATGCCCCTGATCGCCGGGATCCCCGCGTCGGGGAAGTCCACCGTGGCGCAGGCGCCGGCCGAGCGGCTGCACCGCTCGGCGCACGTCCGGGGTGACGGGTCCCGGCGGATGATCGTCGGCGGGCGGGCCGAGACGCTGCCCGGCGACGGTTCCGGCGACCTCGCGGCGCTGACCGGCGAGGCGCTGCGGCAGCTGCGGTTGCGGCACTCCCTCGCGGTGTCGAGCGCGGACGCCTACGCGGCGGTTCGGGTTCGCCCCCGTCCGGCAGGACGTCATCCTCAGGTGACGAACCGGCGCACGCCGTCGCCTTGTTGCGCACCCGCCCCCGCACATCGTGCTCCTCGCGCCCTCGCCGGAGGTGATCACCGCCCGCGCGGCGGGACGGGACGGGACGGGCGGGCCCGACGGACCTACGGCGCGTGGACGCCGGTGGACCTCGACCGCGCCCTGCGGGCGGGCACCCCTCGCATCGGCCTGTGGCTGCGCATCTCCCTTCAGACCCCGCAGGAGGTGGTGGACGCCATCCTCCGCCACGCGGGCCCCACCCGCTGACCCCGTTCTCGGCCCCCGCCGCCGCGGGGCACCGGGGACGCGCTCAGGGCGACAGGACGTCGAGCTCGCGCAGCGCGCCGACGCAGATCTCCCGCATCAGGCGCTCCGCGGACTCCGCGTCGCGGGCGCGGACCGCCTCGGCGACCCGGACATGGAGGGTGACCGCCTCGGGGTCGGGCGCGCTGAACATGACGTGGTGCTCGGTGCGCCCGGTCAGCACCTCGGCGACCACGTCGCCGAGGCGGGCGAACATCTCGTTGCCGGACGCGGTGAGCACCGCGCGGTGGAAGGCCACGTCGTGCACCAGGTAGGCGTCCAGGTCGGCCGCCCGCCCGGCCGCGGCCATCTCGGCGGCGCGGACGGTCAGTTCGCGGCACTGCCCGGGGGTCGCCGCGGCCGCCGCCAGACCGGCGGCGACGGGCTCGACGGCGGTGCGGAGCGTGGTGAGCGAACGCAGTTGCCGGGGCCGGTCCACCCCGGCCAGGCGCCAGCGGATGACGGCGGGGTCGAAGACGTTCCACTCCTCGGTGCGGCGCACCGTGATGCCGACCCGGCGCCGCGACTCGACGAGGTGCATGGCCTCCAGGACGCGTACGGCCTCGCGGACCACCGTGCGGGAGACGCCGTAGCGCCGCTCCAGCTCGTCGATGCGCAGCACCGTGCCGGACGGATACGCGCCCGAGGCGATGGCGGGCCCGAGCTCCGCCAGGACCCGGGCGTGCAGACCGCCGCGTTCTCCCTGCCGGTCCGCGGGCCGCTGTGTGGTGGGCCGATCCATGGGCGACACCCTACGCGGATTCCTCTTTCGTATGATGATTTTCCGGAGACCGCTTGATCACGTAGTACCTATGGCGTTACCTGGGCGGTCACGGACGTACGAGGAGGCACCTGTGGTGAACGAGGCAGACCAGGCGGGCCCGCACCTGCCCGTGGTCGTGGTGATGGGCGTGTCCGGTTCGGGCAAGTCCACCGTCGGCGGGCTGCTCGCGGAGCGGCTGGGCGTCCCGTACGCCGAGGCGGACGACTTCCACCCGCCCGCCAACATCGCCAAGATGTCGGCCGGGCACCCCCTGGACGACGAGGACCGGGCGCCCTGGCTGGACGCCATCGCGGCCTGGATCACCGGGCGCGGCGACCGGGGCGGCGTGGTCAGCTGCTCGGCACTGCGACGCCGTTACCGCGACCGGCTCCGCAAGGACAGCCCCGGGCTCTTCTTCCTCCACCTCGACGGCTCCGAGGAACTGATCGCCGCGCGTCTGGCGGCGCGGACGGGGCACTTCATGCCCGCCGGGCTGCTGCGCTCGCAGCTCGAGGCGCTCGAGCCCCTGGAGGCCGACGAGGCCGGCGCCGTCGTCGCGATCGGCGGCGACCCCGGGCAGATCTCCGAGCGCGCCCTGGCCGCGCTCCCCCGCTGAGACCCCCGCGCTGGAACTCCCGCAGAGGCACCCGCACCGGGGCTCCCGCACGCCGTGGCGGCGACTCCCCCGCGTCACCGCCGGTACACCCCGCCCTGATACGTTCCATGCGTCTGACCAGGGAAAGGCGTGAAAATGTCACAGCTGCACACCGAGCATCCGTTCACCCGCGAAGTCGCTCCCGGGGTCCACGCCTACGTACAGCCGGACGGGGGCTGGTGCCTGAACAACGCGGGCTGGGTGACCGACGGGAGCACCACGCTGCTGATCGACACCGCCGCCACCGAGCGCCGGGCGCTGATGCTGCGCGACGCCCTCCTCGCCTCCGGCGCCCCGATGCCGGCGCACGTGGTCAACACCCACCACCACGGCGACCACACCTACGGCAACAGCGTCTTCGCGCAGGGGGCCCGGATCGTCGGCCACACCGCGTGCGTCACCGAGCAGGTCGCGGCCGGCCACCAACTGCACGCGATCTGGCCGGACGTCGAGTACGGCGAGGTGCCGGTGATCCCGGCGACGGTCACCTACGAGGACCGGCTGACCCTCCACGTCGGCGAGGAGGAGGTGCAGCTCCTGCACCCCGGGGTGGCGCACACCCTCGGCGACACGATCGTCTGGCTCCCGGGCCGCAAGGTCGTCTTCACCGGCGACCTCGTCTTCAACGGCGGCGCGCCGTTCGTCCCTATGGGCTCGCTCGCGGGCTCGCTGCGCGCGCTGGACGTGCTGCGCTCGCTGGACGCCGAGATCGTCGTGCCGGGCCACGGCGGCATCTGCGACCCCTCCGTGTACGCCACCGTCGAGGGCTACCTGCGCTTCGTGACCGAGCTGGCGGCCGAGGGCCACAAGGCGGGGCGGACGCCGTTGGAGGTGGCGCGGGCGGCCGATCTCGGCGGGTTCGCGACGCTGCGCGAGCCGGAGCGGCTGGTCGCCAACCTGCACCGCGCGTACGCGGAGCTGGACGGCCTGCCGCTCGGGTCGCCCCTCGACCTTCCGCCGGTGATCACCGACATGGCCGTGCTCAACGGCGGCCGGGTCCCGGAGTGCCTGGCCTGAGCCCCGCCCGGGTCACCAGCGGCGGGTGACCCAACCGGGCTCGGCCCTGCGCATGGCGGCGGCGTCGTCCCTCTCGTGGAAGGCGCCGTCGTCCTCCAGCCAGCGCTGGTGGAGCATGCGCAGGGCCGTCCGGTCCAGTTCGACCCCCAGGCCGGGCTCGTCGGACACGGGCAGCCGGCCGCCGCGGAACTCGTGGCGGGTGGTGATGACGTCCTCGGTCTGCCAGGGGTAGTGCGAGTCGCAGGCGTGGTGCAGGTCGGGCACCGTGGCGGCGACGTGCGTCATGGCGGCGAGGCTGATGCCCAGGTGCGTGTTGGAGTGCATCGACAGGCCGACCCCGAAGGTACGGCAGATCGCGGCCAGTGCACGGGTGTTGCGCAACCCGCCCCAGTAGTGGTGGTCGGAGAGCACGATCTGGACCGCGTCCTTGGCGAAGGCCTCGGCGATCTCGGGGAAGGTCGTCACGCACATGTTGGTGGCGAGCGGCACGTCGGTGCCGGCGGACACCTCGGCCATCGCGGCGGTGCCCGCGGCCGGGTCCTCCAGGTACTCGAGGACGTCGCCGAGCTCCCGCGCCACGTGCAGCGAGGTCTCCACCGACCAGGCGCCGTTGGGGTCGAGCCGCAGCGGATGCCCTGGGAACTCCCGGGCCAGGGCCCGTACGGCGGCGATCTCCTGCTCGGGCGCGAAGACCCCGCCCTTGAGCTTGAACGAGGTGAAGCCGTGCTCACGCACCATCCTGCGGGCCTGCGCGACCACCCCGGCCGGGTCCAGCGCGGCGCCCCAGTCGTCCTTGGGACCCTGGCCGCCGGGGTGCTCGGCCCAGCGGTAGAAGAGGTAGGCGCTGTAGTCGACGGTGTCGCGGACCTTCCCGCCGAGCAGGGCGTGGACGGGCAGCCCGAGCACCTTGCCGAAAGCGTCCAGACAGGCCACCTCGAAGGCCGACACCACGGAGAGCAGCAGCTTGTCGGCGGTCTGGACGCCGCGCAGGCCGCCGGCGTCGACGGCGTCCGTGGTCGCCTCTGGCGTCGGGCACACCAGCGCCGCGAGGGTCGGCAGGTTGTTGAGGTCGTCGACGCGGCAGCCCGCCAGGGCCTCCGCCAGCGGCCGCGCGAGGTCCAGGTAGCGGGTGTCGCCGTAGGTCTCCCCGACGCCGCTCACGCCGCCCGCGGTGGTCACCTCGACGATCAGGCGCGGGGTGTAGGGCTGGTGCACGCCCTGGGTGTTGAGCAGCGGCGGGTCGGAGATGAGGACCGGGGTGAGGCTCACCCCGGTGATCGTCAGGTCCTTCTGCTGTGCCACTGCACGCCCCCTAGCGTTCATATATGTGAACTACATGCGTCCACTAGAACGCGACCCTAGGTGGACCCCCTCCCGCACGTCAAGAACGCGCAGGTCGGCGGCGCTACGCCGGTCCTGCGGAGGCGCGCGGGCGGCGCCGGGACGCAGCCGGGCGGTCGCCCAGAGCGCGCCCCCGGGAGTCCGGCCGCCCGGTGCGGCCGGCGGCGGCGCCCGGTGCCGCGAGGCCCATGGTCGGCACCGGCGTCCGCGGGCAGGGCCGCGCCCCGGGGGCAGGCGCCACGGCGAGCACAACGGCGGCGCACCCGCGGCGGGTACCGCCGTTCACCACCCCGTCCGAAGAGCACCGGGTGCGCGCGGTGTCATCGCCCCGGCGGCAGGGAACGGTCTTGGGCGTGATCCGGGTGTGCGGACAGCGCTCGACCGGCATGCGCCGCGCTGGACGACATACCGACTGGTCGGCATGATTGCTGGGACGGCTTCGACGGCGCGAGGAGCGATGATGAGCGGGACGCAGAACCCACCAGGGCTCGACCTGGAACGGCTGCGGCGGCACCTCGACGCCGGGCGGCCCGGGCTGACGGCGGGAGCACTCGAGGGCGAGCTCATCAAGGGCGGCCGGTCGAACCTGACCTACACGGTGACCGACAACGTCTCCCGCTGGGTCGTGCGGCGTCCCCCGCTCGGCCACGTCCTGGCGACGGCCCACGACATGGCCCGCGAACACCGCGTGATCAGCGCCCTGCGCGACACCCCCGTCCCCGTTCCGGGAGCCGTGCTGCTCTGCGAGGACCCCTCGGTCATCGGCGCGCCCTTCTACGTCATGGACTTCGTCGAGGGAACGCCCTACCGCACCGAGCGGCAGCTCGCGGCGCTCGGGCCTGAGCGCACCCGGGACGTCGTGCTGCGGCTGGTGGACACCCTCGTGGCGCTGCACCGTGTGGACCCCCGTGCGGCAGGGCTGGACGGCTTCGGCCGGCCCGAGGGCTTCCTCGAGCGGCAGCTGCGCCGCTGGGGCAAGCAGCTCGACGCCTCCCGCAGCCGCGAGCTGGCCGGCGTCGACGAGCTCGCGGCGCTGCTCGGCACGCGCCTGCCCGCCTCCGCGCCCCCGGCGGTCGTGCACGGCGACTACCGGCTCGACAACGTTCTCATCGGCGCCGACGACACCGTCCGGGCCGTCCTCGACTGGGAGATGTCAACCCTCGGCGACCCGCTCACCGACCTGGGCCTCCTGGTCATGTACAGCGAACTGCGCCCGACCCCGGGCACCCCGGTCTCCGCCACCGGGGGCGCGCCCGGCCACCCCTCACCGGCCGAGCTGGTCGAGCGCTACGCCGCCGGCTCCGGACGCGACGTGTCCTCGCTCGACTGGTACACCGCCTTCGCCTACTTCAAGCTCGCGGTCATCCTCGAGGGCATCCACTACCGCTACACCATCGGCCGGACCCTGGGCGCCGGCTTCGACCGGATCGGCGCCCTGGTGCCGGCCTTCATCGACAACGGCCTGCGGGCACTTCAGCAGGGAGGCTGAGCCGTGGACTTCGGTTACGACGCCAGGACCGAGGAACTGCGCGGGCGGCTGCTCGCGTTCATGGACGAGCAGGTGTACCCGGCCGAACCGGTCTTCCGGCGGCAGCGCGAGACGGCCGAGAAAGAGGCCGTGTGGAGCGCACCGCCGGTCGTGGAGGAGCTGAAGGCGAAGGCCCGCGAGCGGGGGCTGTGGAACCTCTTCCTCCCCGGCGAGCGCGGCGCCGGGCTGACCAATCTGCAGTACGCGCCCCTGGCCGAGATCACCGGCCGCAGCCCGCACCTCGCGCCGCCGGCCCTCAACTGCGCCGCGCCGGACACCGGCAACATGGAGCTGCTCAACGAGTTCGGCACCGAGGAGCAGCGCAAGACCTGGCTGGAGCCGCTGCTCGCGGGCGAGATCCGCTCGGCCTTCGCGATGACCGAACCCGACGTCGCCTCCTCCGACGCGACCAACATCGAGACGCGCATCGAGCGGGTCGGCGACGAGTACGTCATCAACGGCCGCAAGTGGTACATCTCCGGGGCCATGAACCCGCGCTGCCGGATCCTCATCGTCATGGGCCGGACCGACCCTGCCGCCGACCGGCACCGCCGGCAGAGCATGGTGCTGGTGCCGCGCGACACCCCCGGTCTCGAAGTGCGCCGCGGCATGAGGGTGTTCGGCTACGACGACGGGGACCACGGCGGCCATGCCGAGGTGGTCTTCCAGGACGTGCGGGTCCCCGTGGACCATCTGATCGGCGAGGAGGGCGGCGGCTTCGCCATCGCCCAGGCGCGTCTGGGGCCGGGCCGCATCAACCACTGCATGCGGCTGATCGGCATGGCCGAGCGGGCGGTGGAGCTGATGTGCCGGCGCGCCACGGAACGAGTGGCCTTCGGCAAGCCGCTGGCCGAGCAGGGCGTCGTGCAGCAGTGGATCGCCGAGGCCCGGGTGGAGATCGAGCAGCTGCGGCTGCTGGTGCTCAAGACCGCCTGGCTGATGGACACCGTCGGCAACCGGGGCGCCCACACCGAGATCCAGGCCATCAAGATCGCCACCCCCGAGAAGGTCGGGTTCATCCTGGACCGCGCCATCCAGCTGCACGGCGCAGGCGGCGTCAGCCAGGACTTCCCGCTGGCGGAGCTGTACGCGGCGGCCCGCACGCTGCGGTTGGCCGACGGACCCGACGAGGTCCACAAACGCTCCCTGGCCCGCCGCGAACTGAAGCGGTACGCCCGGGACGCCTGACCCCGCCTCCGCCGCTCGGCTCCCCGAGACCCTGGTCCCGGGGAGCCGCGGTGTCCCGCCGTCGCGCGCCCTTCGGCCGCGAGACGGCGGGACAGCCGACCACCTGCCGTCCCCTCCCCGCCGCATCCCTCGTCCTGTCAGCGGCATCAGCGGCGGCGTGCGGACGCACGCCGACGACGCGTGCGGTACGCCGTCAGCGCGGGACGACCACCACGCGGCCGGTCGTCGCGCCGTCCGCGACCCGCTGGACCGCGTCGGCCGCGTCCGCCAGCGGGAGGCGTTCGCTGACCAGGGGCCTGACCGCGCCCCGCGCGGCGAGGCGGGAGAGTTCCTCGTGGCAGCGGCGTACGGCGGCGGGGTCGTGGGTGTTGTACAGGCCCCAGTGCAGGCCGACGACGGAGTAGTTCTTGACCAGGGCGTGGTTGAGGCCTGGAGCGGCGATCGTGCCGCTGGCGAAGCCGACGACCAGGATGCGGCCCTCGAAGGCGACGCACTTGGTGGACCGGGTGTAGGCGTCGCCGCCCACCGGGTCGTACACGACGTCGGCGCCGCGACCGCCGGTCGCCTCCTTGACGACGGCCACGAAGTCCTCGCGGGTGCGGTCCACGACGACGTCGGCACCCAGTTCCCGCGCCGTCTTCGCCTTCTCCGGACCGCCGACCACGCCGATGACCGTGGCGCCCGCCGCCTTGCCGAGCTGGACGGCGGCACTGCCGACACCCCCCGCGGCGGCGTGCACGAGCAGGGTCTCGCCCTCGCGGAGCCCGGCCCGCCGGTGCAGGCCGAACCAGCCGGTCTGGTAGCCGATGTGGAGGGCGGCGGCCTCGGCGTCGTCCAGCTCGGCGGGCGCCGGCAGAACCTTCGCGGCCGGGACGACGGCGAGTTCGGCGAAGGCGCCGTCGGGCAGTGCGGCGGGGGCGATGACCCGGTCGCCGACCGTGTGCCCCGCGACCCCCTCGCCCACGGCGACGACCTCGCCGCAGAACTCGACGCCGGGGGTGAACGGCAGCGGCGGCCGCACCTGGTAGTGCCCCCGGCACAACAGCGCGTCGGGGAAGTTGACGTTCGCGGCGCGGACCTTCAGGAGCAGCTCACCGGGGCCCGGCTGCGGGTCGGCGACCTCGTCCAGGCGCATCGCCGCGCGAGGCTCCCCGTTCTCGTGCACTCGCCATGCCTTCATGCGTCTGCTCCCGGTTGAGTCAGGGCTGCCGCACCGAGTGCAGCAGCATGTCCGCGAAGTCGGCGGCCACCTGTCCGGCGGACAGCGGCCCGCCCTTCCGGTACCAGGTGCCGAGGTGGTGCACGGCGCCGAAGAAGAAGTCGACGACGAGGTCCGGCCGCACCTCCGGCCGGAACACGCCCTCTCGCTGCCCCTCCTCGACCAGCGCGCGGAACTTCTCGTGGTAGCGGCGGCGGTCGGCCCGCACTGCCTTCTGCTTCTCCGGGCTGAGCTGGTGCATCGACCGGAAGAAGATCTTGGTGTCGTCCAGGTTGTCGATGCTGGTGACGACCACGTCGGCGGCCGCCTCGACCAGGCGTTCGGCCACCGGCGCCGCCTCCTTGCCTGCGATCGACTCCAGGCGCTCCATCTGCAACCGCAGCACGCGCCCGTAGATCTCGTGCAGCAGGTCGTCCTTGCTGCCGAAGTAGTGGTACAGGGCGCCCTTGGTGACACCGGCCGCCTCGACGATCTCCTGCACCGACGTCCGGTCGTATCCGCGCTCGGCGAAGAGGCGGGTGGCCTCGGCGAGCAGCCGCTGGGGTACCGCGGTCGCGGTCGCCTTGGGTGAGGTGGTGCTGCGTGCCATGGCCTGCCCTCTCTCGGTACCGGTGCGCCCGCACAGCGTACCGACCGGTATGCGGCCCCTCCCTCCGCGCCCGCGGCTTCCCCGCCGTCCCCTCGCGCCGCGCTCAACCTCGCGGATCCCTCTGCCGTCCGGGCTCACGCGCCGGGTCCCTCCTCCAGCTTCCGCTGCACCCGGTTCATGCCGTCGATCCAGCGGTCGGTGTCCCCGGCGCGGGCCGCGTAGTAGGCGCCCGTCCCGGGATGCGGAAGGATCAGGAAGCGCTCGTCGGCGATGCCCTGGAACACGGCCTCCGCGACGTCCTCCGGTTCGATGGCCGTGGGCGCGAGCACGAGGTCGCCCGCGGGCCCGGCCGCGCGCAGCATGCCGGTGCGCACGCCCTCGGGGCAGACCGCGTGGACGCGCACACCCCGGTGGCGGTAGGTGACGGCGAGCCACTCGGCGAAGGCGAGGGCGCCGTGCTTGGTGACCGAGTACGGGGCGTCGCCGACCATGGTCAGCAGCCCGGCGGCGGAGACGGTGGCGACGAAGCGGCCCTCGCCGCGCTCCAGCCACTGCGGGAGCAGCGCCCGGGCCGCGCGCACGTGCGCCATGACGTTGACGTCCCAGACCCGCTCCCAGACGGCGTCGCCGACCTCGGCCCCGGCCATGCTGCCGATGCCGGCGTTGGCGCAGAACACGTCGACGCCCCCGCCGAGCGCCGCGCGGGCCGGCTCGACCACGACCGAGGCGTCCCCGGGGACGCAGATGCCGCCGATCTCGTCCGCGACGCTCTTGGCGGCGGCCTCGTCCAGGTCGTTGACGGCGACACGGGCGCCCCGCGCCGCGAACCCCCGGGCCAGCGCGGCCCCGATGCCGCCGCCGGCGCCGGTGACCACCACCCGGGCATCGCGCAGGGCTTCCATCGCGTCTCCTTCGCCTCGGGACGGCTCCGGGGCACAGACTAAGCGGTCGCTCAGCCCTTGGGAAGGGGCTACACGCGGGCCGGCTCCCGGCATGCCGTGGGACGGTCACCGGCCCGCACGGCCCGCACGGGCCATGCGCGACGGGTTGTCTTCGTCGACGGGCCCGGCCGGTGAGTCCCGGGCGGGGCCCCTTCGGCTCCGGGGACGTGGGCTTCACCCCAGGGCGCACACCTGAACCTGCTCGAGCCCGGTGCCGTCCGGGCGCTGCTCGATGCGGCGCCGGCCCGGGGTGGCGGCCGGAGGAGAGGCGGGCGGTGGAGGCCGACGGCTGGCCCCTCTTGGAGACGGCGGCCGCCGTGTGCTGGTAGGTGGGGCGGTTCTGCCGGCGACGTCCTGGCCGAGGTGGTCGCGCTCCACCCGTGGTCCTGGCCTCGGCCAGCTCCACGTGATGCTCAGGCCCGCGAAGGAGGCGCCGCGGGCACCGATGTCGGGGCTCTGGATCTCCTGCAGCAACAGCAGCGGTGGCGCGAAGGGGCCGGTCTCGGGCCGAGGACGGCTTCCCTACGCCATCCCGGCCGGAACCCGCCGGGCCGGGGATGGATCCGCAGCGCCGTCCGTTACGTCCATGCGAAAGCGATGCGACACCGACGACGGAGGTGGCACACATGGCCGGATTCAGGAGCCTCGCCAGACAGGTGCGCGATCCCCGGCGCTCCCCCACCCAGCGCCGCACCTACCTGCGCAGGTGCCTCGAGCGCTTCGCGCCGTACGGGCACCGCGCGACCTGGGACCACCTGTGCGCCGGCGCGGGGATCGCGCCCGACGACCGCGAGCCGGACCCTGCCCGCCTCCTCGCGGCCCTCGCGGAACTGGAGGAGGCGCGGGCGGTATGGCTCGCCTACGAGCGGGAGTTCGCGGCCCGCCGCAAGGAGGAGAAGCACTCCGGCATCCGGCAGCCCGGCGCGCTCGACGACTGGCACCGGCGCACCTGGGGCGGCAACGGGGTCGCCTGGTGCGAGGACCCCCGCGTCCACCCGGACGCCCGGCTGGCCGACGTGCTGCGGCGCCTCATCGCGGCGATCGACGCCGGGCCGGGAACGGGATGCCCGGTCTGCGGCGAGGAGCGGCTGCGGTGGCGGACCGGGCTCGACCACTACCCCGGCTCGGGGCCGGTGTGCGGGCGGTGCGGGATCGTTGTGCCGGTGCCGGTGCTCTGCGAGGCGGCGCTCGGGGAGGCACGCGGTGCGCTGCTGCGCACGGCCTGATCGTCCCGCGGAAGGCCCGGTCGCCGAGCACGGCGACCGGACGCGGGCGCGGCGGCGGGACGGCGCGTGAGCGCCGCGGGCCGCGGTCCGCTCGCCGCGGCCGGCAGAGCCCGGCCGGCTGCCGGCGCGGTCACCGAGTCGGACGTCCCGCGCCCTCCGTGCACGAGCGCTCCTCACACCTCGGGTGCCCTGGTCTCCGTCAGCTCCCCGCCGGTGAGGCGCAGCCACCGGTCGACGCCGATCTCGCGCAGGAACCGCTCGTCGTGGCTGACCACCACGAAGGCCCCCTGGTAGGAGCTGAGAGCGCTCTCCAGCTGTCCGACACTGACCAGGTCGAGGTTGTTCGTCGGCTCGTCCAGGAGCAGCAGGTGCGGCGCCGGTTCCGCGCAGAGCACACAGGCCAGGGTGGCGCGCAGCCGCTCGCCCCCGGAGAGCACCCCCACGGGCAGATGGGCGCGAGGCCCCCGGAAGAGGAAGCGGGCGAGCAGGTTCATCCGCTCGGCCTCCGGCCGCTGCGGGGCGTGGTCGGCGAAGTTCTCGGCGACCGTACGGTCCAGGTCGAGCAGGTCCAGGCGCTGCGAAAGGTAGGCGACACGACCGTCGGCCCGCGTGACCTCGCCGCTGAGCGGAGCCAGGTCGCCGCTCAGCAGGCGCAGCAGGGTACTTTTGCCGGCGCCGTTGGGACCGGTCAACGCGACGCGCTCCGGCCCCCTGATCGACAGGTCGACGCCGTGGCCGGCGAACACGTCCTTGTCTCCGAGGCGGACGCGAAGGTGCTCGCCGAGGAAGAGGTTGCGCCCGGCGGGCACATGGGTGTCGGGCAGATCGAGTGAGATGCGCTGCTCGTCGCGCAGCGCCCGCCCTGACTCGTCCAGCCGGGCTTTCGCCTCGCTGACCCGGCCGGCGTGCACCTGGCCCGCCCGGCCCGCGGACTCCTGTGCGCCCCGCTTCATGGTGCCGGCGAAGATGCGGGGCAGACCGGCGCTCTTCAGGTTGCGGGCGGCGTTGCTCTGCCGGCGTTCGGCGCGCTCGCGGGCCAGCTGCATCTCCCGCTTCTCCCGCTTCAGCTCCTGCTCGGCATTGCGGTGGTTCCTCTCCGCGGCCTCCTGCTCGGCCCGCACGGCTTCCTCGTACTCGGTGAAGCCGCCGCCGTGGAAGCGCAGATCGTCCCCTTCGAGTTCGGCGATGCGTTCCATGCGGTCGAGCAGCGCGCGGTCGTGGCTGACCAGAAGCAGGCAGCCGGTGAAGTCCTCCACCACGTCGTAGAGCGTGCGCCGGGCGTCGAGGTCGAGGTTGTTGGTGGGTTCGTCGAGCAGCAGGACGTCGGGCCGCTTCAGCAACTGTGCGGCGAGGCCGAGGGAGACGACCTGGCCGCCGCTGAGGGTGCGCAGCCGGCGGTCGAGGGCGAGGTCCGCCAGACCGAGGCGGTCGAGCTGGGCACGGGTGCGTTCCTCGATGTCCCAGTCGTCCCCGATGACGGTGAAGTGCCTCTCGTCGACGTCGCCGGAGGCGACGGCGTCGATGGCCTGGATGACCGCGGCGACGCCCAGCACCTCGGCAACCGTGAGGTCTCCCGTCAGCGGGAGGCTCTGCGGGAGGTAGCCGAGGCCGCCGGCCACGGAGATGGACCCGGCACCGGGCCGCAGCTCACCGGCGATGAGTTTGATCAGCGTGCTCTTGCCCGTGCCGTTGGGCGCGACCAGGCCCGTGCGGCCGGAGCCGAGGCTGAAGGACAGGTCGTGGAAGAGGGGAGTGTCGTCGGGCCAGGAGAAGGACAGGTTCGAGCAGACGACGGCAGCGTGCGACATGGGTGTGACCTCGTGAGGAGGGGCAGGGAAGACACCTCTGCCCCGGTGGTGGCGGAGGGCGGGAAAGGGGACGACAACGAGGCCACGCCGGCGGCGCTTGCGCGCGCCTGCCCGTGACCTGTCCTGTCCGGGTATCACCCGGAGATGTCGTCGTCCACCACCATGTCCGGTCTCCTCGATGAAAGGTCAATGTCTCTGCGAGGGTAACAGCGCGCGACCAAGACAAGGAACGAATAAGAGCGCGGCCCCCGCGAGCCACCAGGCCGTGGAAGCCCCACGACCCCTCTCTACGAGCGTTCGACGAGCCGCTCGCGGCGCGGAACGCTCGTGCGCCACAGCCGGACGCAGGAGACGAGCGCGGCGGCGACCAGCAGCGCGTTGCGGACGGCGACGATGGCGGCGCCCTGCCAGGTGGCGGCGGTGACGTCCGCGAAGAAGAGCGGGTAGTCGACCGTGGTGACGGCGGTGGCGAGCAGGATCAGCGCGGCGACCGGCCGCTGCGTGGTCTGCCGCATGGTCAGGCAGACCGCGCCGAGGCCGATCAGCCAGACCAGGTACTGAGGGCTGATGACGCGGCTGGTGACGGTGAACAGGAGCACGGCGCTCAGCGCGGCGTCGCTGGGGGTGGCCGGCGTCCAGCGCGCCGCCCGCACGCGCCACATCAGCAGCCACAGCAGGCAGATCCCGGTCAGCAGCAGGGAGGCGGTGGCGATCTCGCGGACGTAGGGGCCGGTGAACTCCAGCGACCCGTAGTGCGCGACCACCCGCCCCGGCCAGCCGAGCATCTCGGCAACGTGCAGGAAGGTGCCGCCGAGGGATTCGATCTCGACCCCGCGGTGGTGCTGCGCGGACAGGAACCCGAGCGCGCCGCGGAAGGCGGTGCACAGCACCAGCAGCAGAGCGCCGGCGGACACGGCGAGCGCGGTCCACATCTGCCGGGTGGTCCGGCCGCGCGGGGTGCCGAGCACGGTCAGCACGGGCCAGAGCTTGATCAGGGCGGCGAGCCCGGCGAGGGCGCCGCCGAGCCGGGGCCGCGACGGCAGCGCGAGCAGCGCGCCGACGGCGACGACGGTGACCAGCAGGTCGTAGCGGGCGTAGGGCAGGTGCATCAGCAGCGGCAGGGCGAGCGCCCACAGCCACGCACCGGCCGTGCTGCGTCCGGGCCGACCGGTCCCGGCCCGCAGGAGGAGGAGCAGCACGGCGGCGTCGGCGGCGAGCGAGAGCAGGACGAAGGCCTGGAAGTAGCTGAGCCCGGGCAGCAGCGCCGGCAGCAGCATCACCAGGGCGGCACCCGGCGGGTACTGCCACGTCACGTCGCCGACGGGAAAGGTCCCCCGCGCGAAGCCCTCGCTCCAGTGGCGGTAGAGGAAATGCACTTCGCGGGCGATGTCGCCCTGACCACTGCGCAGCAGGGCCAGCATCACCACCCGGCTGGCCAGCCAGTAGACGGCGAGGGCCGGCCAGGTCTGGGGCCAGGTCGCGGGACGCAGCAAGGCGGTGCGGACGGCCGGCGGGGAGGAGGTGCCGCCGCCGTGCCGGACCTCCACCGTGTGCCCGTCGGACGGGCTGGTCTCCGTGGGGGCCTCGGCCACTTCCGTCTCCTCAACCAGCGCGAACAGGGACACACAGAGATGAAAGGTAGTCACAAAACGGACGAACACCCTCGGTACGCGCCGGGTACGGGCGTTGACAGCGCTCCACCGGGGAGACCATGCTGAGCAAGCGCTTGGACAGCACGGGAGGCATGCATGGCAGAGGCCAGGATCTTCACCTCGGTCGACGAACTGAAGGCCGCCATCGGGGAGGGCCTCGGCACGACCGGCTGGCTGGAGGTCGACCAGAAGCGGATCGACCTGTTCGCGGACGCCACCGGGGACCACCAGTGGATCCACGTGGATCCCGCGAGGGCCGCCCAGGGCCCCTTCGGCTCCACCATCGCGCACGGCTATCTCACGCTGTCTCTGATCCCTTCCTTCACCCCGGAGTTGCTGCGGGTCGAGGGCGTGCGGATGGGCGTCAACTACGGGGTGAACAAGGTCCGCTTCCCAGCCCCTGTGCCGGTCGGCTCACGCCTGCGCGCCTCCGGCCGGATCAGCGACGTCAGCGAGGTGCCCGGCGGCGCGCAGCTCGTCGTCGGGATCACGGTGGAGCGGGAGGGCGGCGACAAGCCGGTCTGCGTCGCGGAGACGGTCGTCCGCTTCTACTTCTGACGGGGCGCGTACCCCGCCATGCGCAGGGCGAGGTCGGCGTACAGCGCCCCGATCCCGTCCGGCGTACGGCGCCCGCCGGGGTTGAACCAGCGGGCCACGTCGATGCACAGCGACAGCAGCGCGACCGTGGTCCCTGGGACGTCCGGCACGTCGAACTCCCCGGTCCGCACGCCGTCGTGGAGCACCGAGCGGACCACGGCCTCGCTCTCCCGGCGCAGCTCCACGACCTCGGCGTAGTGCTCGGGGCCGAGCGCGCCGAGCTCGTACTGCACGACGCGGCCCGTGGTGTGGTGTTCGGCGTGCCAGCGGACGAAGGTGCGCACGGCCGCGGCCAGCCGGTCGGCGGGGCCGCCCGCGCTGTTCGCGGCGTCCTGGAGCAGCCCGAGGGAGAGCCGGTGCCCGACCAGGCTGATCTGGTAGAGCAGCTCTTCCTTGGTCCTGTAGTGGATGTAGAGCGCCGCGGGGCTCATGCCGGCCCGGCCGGCGATGTCGCGCGTGGTCGTGGCGTGGTAGCCGCGCTCCGCGAACGCCTCGACCGCGGCGATCACCAGTCGCCGGGCGGCCTCGGGGGTGATCCCGTTCCACGCCTCGGTCCGCTGCGACCGCTCCTCCTCCACATTCATGGCGGACACCCTACCCGGCGCTGAGCAAGCGCTTAGATACCGAGCGGTCGGTCGGGGCCGGGCAGCCCCGTCAGAAGGCCGACACCCCCGTGAGCTCCCGGCCGATGAGCAGCTTCTGGATCTGGCTCGTCCCCTCGTAGAGGGTCATCACGCGGGCGTCCCGCAGCAGCTTGCCGACCGGGTACTCGTCGATGTAGCCATAGCCGCCGAAGACCTGCAGCGCGTTGTTGGCACAGCGCACCGCCGCCTCGCTCGCGAAGAGCTTCGCCTTGGACGACTCCGCCGCGAAGGGCAGGCCCCGGTCGATGAGGTCGGCGACCCGCCAGGTCAGCAGGCGAGCCGCGTCCACGTCGAGCGCGATGTCCGCCAGCAGCTCCTGCACCAGTTGGTGCGCGGCGATCGGCCGGCCGAACTGCTCGCGCTCCTTCGCATAGCCCACGGCGGCGTCCAGCGCCGCCTGCGCGATGCCCACGCACCCGGCGGCGACCGACATGCGCCCCTTGGCCAGGGCGGACATCGCCACGGAGAAGCCCTTCCCCTCGGGTCCGAGCATCGCCGAGGCCGGTACGCGCACGCCCTCCAGCACCAGCTCAGCCGTGGCCTGGCCGCGCAGACCCAGCTTCCCGTGCACCTCGCGCCGGGTGAGGCCGGGGCTGTCGGCGGGCACGAGGAAGGCGCTGACACCCCTGTGGCCGGGGGCGTCGCCGGTGCGGGCGAAGAGCAGGACGACATCCGCCCACGTGCCGTTCGTGATGAACATCTTGGCGCCGTCGATCACATAGTCGCCGCCGTCGCGCCGGGCCCGCGTGGTGAGGTTGCCGGCGTCCGAGCCGGTGCCGGGCTCGGTCAGCCCGAAACACCCCACCGCGTCTCCGGAGGCCAGCCGGGGCAGCCAGCTCCTCTTCTGCTCCTCCGTGCCCCAGTGGGCGACGGACTTCGCCACGAGCCCGAGCGAGACGGAGACGATCCCGCGCACCGAGGAGTCGCCGCGCCCCAGCTCCTCGGTGACCAGGCAGTAGGTCAGGTGGTCGCCGCCCGAGCCGCCGTACGCCTCGGGGATGGTGAGCCCCAGGAAGCCCAGGGCGCCCAGCTTCCCCACGATGCCCTGGTCCACGCCCTCCGCGCGGTCCCACGCCGCGGCGTGCGGCGCGATCTCGCGCCGCGTGAACTCGGCGGCCAGCGCACGGGCCGCGGCCTGCTCCTCGGACAGCTCAAGATCCATGGCACACCTCGGTCAGGCGATAAATTACCACTGCTAGTTTTCTTGGGACAGCCCCTACTATGTGCCGCATGGCCCGCCCCCGCAAGCCCCTGCTCAGCCGCGAACGCATCGTCGCCGCGGCACTCGCGCTCGTGGACGCCGAGGGACTGCAGGCCGTCTCCACACGTCGCCTCGCGGCGGAACTCGGCGTCAGCGGGCCGAGCCTCTACAACCACTTCACGACCAAGGACGAGATCCTGGACGCGGTCGCCGACGCGGTCGTCTCCGAGGTCGACCTCTCGATGTTCGACGAGGGCCGCGACTGGGCGGACGCCCTCGTCGCCTGGGCTCGCTCCTACCGCGCCGCGCTCGCGGCCCACCCCCACATCGTGCCGTTCCTCGCCCAGGGCCCGGGGCGCCGCCCGGCCGGCCTGCGCATGGCCGACGCGGTGTTCGGCGGCATGACGGCCGCCGGCTGGCCCCCGGCCCACGCCACCCGCGTGGGCGCGCTCATGCGGTACTTCGTGGCGGGTTCCGCCCTGGGCTCCTTCGCGCGGGGCTTCGTCGACGACCCCTCGGCGTACGACCCGGCGGACTATCCGCACCTCGGTCAGGCCCACCTCCTCGCGGAACGCCGGCAGCAGGTGGACGAGGGCGCCTTCGAGACGGGCCTGCGCGCCCTCGTCGACGGGCTCGCCCTGCAGTTCGCCGCGCTGGGCCCCACCGGCGCCTGAGGGCCGGGGCTGGGCTCACAGCCATCGGGGCGGCGAGGCAGACGAACGTGTGCGCCGGCCACGCCGCCGCAACGCCCCCGCAACCCCGACCGCGACGCACCCGCACGACGCCGCACCCGCCGTCGCACCCGCACACGGCAACCCGGCCGTCAGAAGACGACCAAGGCCCGCCCGCCCCTCCCCCGGAGCATCCCCTCGAACGCCCCCGGAATCCCCTCCAGCCCGATCCGCTCCGTCACCATCGCCGCCAGGTCGAGCCGCCCGGCCCGCACGTGCTCCGCCAGCACCGGCAGGTCCCGCGCCGGGTCGCTGTTGCCGTACACACAGCCGGACAGCGTCCGGCCGAAGTGGAAGATCTCCAGTGCGGAGAAGGAGACCAGGTCCTCCTTGCGGCCGATTCCCACCACCGTCGTGCGGCCGCCGCGTCGCGTCGAGGACCAGGCGGACCGGATCGTCTCCGCGCGCCCCACGCACTCGGTGGCGACGTCCGCGCCGTGCCCCCCGGTCAGCGCGCGGATCCGCTTCGCGACGTCCTCGCTCGCGGTGAGGAACTCCGTGGCGCCCGCCGCCCGTGCCAGGGCCTCCTTCTCCGGGGAGACGTCCACGGCCACGACGGTGCCCGCACCGGCGATGCGGGCGGACTGGAGGACGGCGAGGCCGACGCCCCCGACGCCGAAGACGGCGACGGACTCGCCGGGGCGCACCGCCGCGCTGTGGTGGACCGCCCCGTAACCGGTGAGCACCGCACACCCCAGGAGCGCGGCCTCCGTCAACGGCACCCCGTCGGGCAGCGGCAGCACCGCGCCCGCCGCGACCACGGTCTCCTCGGCGAAGGCGGCCGTCCCGAGCCCCGGGTAGAGCTCGGCCCCGCCGTACGCGAGCTTGGCGTAGGGCACCCCCGCCGCCGCGCCCGCGCCGGCGCACAGCCACGGCTCGCCGAGTCCGCAGTAGTGGCAGGCGCCGCAGGAAGGCGCCCAGTTGAGGACGACGCGGTCACCGGGGGCCACGTCCGTGACGCCTTCACCCACACTGACGACCGTGCCGGCGCCTTCGTGGCCGAGGACGGCGGGCACGGGCTGCCTGAGCGTCCCGTTGGACAGGGACAGGTCGGAGTGGCACACCCCCGCGGCGGCGAGCCTGACCCGCACCTGACCCGGCCCGGGTTCCGGGAGGTCGATCTCGGCGAGGGTGAGGGGCGCGTTGACGGCGGGCAGTACGGCGGCGCGGACCACGGTGTTCTCTCCTGCGCTCGGGGCTGTCGGAAGCATCAGGTTGCCAGATCCGGGAAAACCGGTCAGAACTGGAGGGACTTGGTCTGGAGGTACTCGCTGAGGCCGTGCGGGCCGAGCTCGCGGCCGAAGCCGGAGCGCTTGTACCCGCCGAACGGCGCCAGCGGGTTGAAGCGTCCGCCGTTGATGTCGACCTGGCCGGTGTCCATGCGCCGGGCGAAGGCGACGGCGGTGGCGTCGTCGGCCGCCCAGACGGCCCCCGCGAGGCCGTAGACGGTGCCGTTGGCGATGCGGAGCGCGTCCTCCTCGTCCTCGTACGCCAGGATCGACAGCACGGGGCCGAAGATCTCCTCCTGCGCGATCGCCATCTCGGGTGTCACATCGGCGAAGACGGTGGGGCTGACCCAGTAGCCCGGCGCACGCGGCGCGTCGGTGCCGCCGGCGACGAGGCGGGCGCCCTCCTCGATCCCCTTGGCGATGTAGCCGCGGACGCGTTCGTGCTGCCTGGCGTTGACGACGGGTCCGATGCGCTCGCCGGGAGCGTACTTGGCGGCGGCCGTCGCCGCGAGGGCAACCGCCTCCTCGTACTGGTCGCGGTGGACGAGCATGCGGGTCCAGGCGCTGCAGGTCTGCCCTGTGTTGGACATGACGTTGGCGACGCCCACGCCCACCGCCTTCGCCAGGTCCGAGCCAGGGAGGATGACGTTGGCGGACTTCCCGCCGAGCTCCAGGGCGACCCGCTTGACGGCGGCGCCCGCGGTCGCGGCGATCTGCCGGCCGACGGCGGTGGAACCCGTGAAGGAGACCAGGTCGACGTCCTCGTGGGCGGCCAGCGCCTGCCCGGCGACCGGGCCGAAACCGGTGACGAGGTTGAAGACGCCCGCGGGCACACCCGCTTCGTGGACGGCCTCGGCGAAGAGCTGGGCGACCAGCGGGGTGTCCTCGGCGGGCTTGAGGACGACCGTGCAGCCGGCGGCGAGCGCGGGGGCGACCTTGGCGACGATCTGGTGAAGCGGGTAGTTCCAGGGGGTGATCGCGCCGACCACGCCGACGGGCTCGTGGAGGACGGTGGAGTTGCCGATCCGCTCCTCGAAGGAGTGGGTGGCGGCGAGTTCGGCGTACGAGCCGGCCACCACGACGGGAAGCCCCGCGTGGACGTTCTGACTGAACGGCAGCGGGGCGCCCAGCTCGGCGGTGACGGTCTCGGCGATCTCCTCGCGGCGGGCGGCGAGGACGTCGCGCAGCGCGGCGAGCCGGGCGGCGCGCTCGGCGGGCGGGGTGGCAGCCCAGCCTCGGAGGGCCGCACGCGCGGCGCGGACGGCGGCGTCGACGTCCTCGGCGGTGCCGGCCGGCACTCTGGCGAACACGCGCTCGTCGGCGGGGTCGACGACGTCGATCGTCCCCGTACCGGCGGCGGGCCGCCAGTCGCCGTCGATGTACATCCCGTCGTGCGGCTTCATCCCTCGTCCCTCCGGGTGGACCTGCCCTGGCCCGCCCAAACTAGCGCCGATAGTTTTCCTTTTCCAGGGCGGCGCCCGAACCGTCGGGAGTCCTCCGACGGGATCGCCGCTGCCGCACCGCAGGGCGGGGTGCCCGCAGGCGACCGTCGCCGTCATGGGCGCGAGGTGCGGCACAGGTTCTCCACAGGCCCCCGCGATCCCTTGCGGTCGCGATTCCTATGGACAACCATAGGAATCGTGACCAGCACAGAGATCGCCAGCACAGAGACCTCCGGCACACGGACCCCCGGCGCACAGACCCCCGGCACACGGACCCCCGGCACCGGGATCATGAACGGCCAGGTCCTCACCTACCTCCCCGGCTTCGGCAACGAGCACATGAGCGAGGCGGTCCCCGGTGCGGTTCCGGTGGGCCGGAACTCACCACAGCGCGCCCCGCTCGGGCTGTACGCGGAGCAGCTCAGCGGCACCGCCTTCACCGAGCCGCGGCATCACAACCGCCGCTCGTGGCTGTACCGCATCCGGCCGTCGGCGGCGCATCCGCCGTTCCGCCGCATCCCCAACGGGCGGCTGCGCAGCGCGCCCTTCACGGCCGAGCCCGATCCCAACCGGCTGCGGTGGAGCCCGCTGCCGCTGCCGCAGGAGCCGGCCGACTTCATCGAGGGCCTGGTCACCGTCGGCGGCAACGGCGATGTGCTGCGGCGCGAGGGCATCGGCATCCACTGGTACGCGGCCAATCGCTCCATGGACAGCCGGGTGTTCTCCTCCTCCGACGGCGAGCTGCTGATCGTGCCGGAGCGCGGGCGGCTGCTGCTCCGCACCGAGATGGGGGTCCTGGCAGCCGGTCCCGGCCATGTCGCGCTGATCCCGCGCGGGGTGCGCTTCCGGGTCGAACTGCCGGACGGCGAGGCGCGCGGCTACGTCTGCGAGAACTACGGCCAGCACTTCCGGCTGCCCGATCTGGGGCCGATCGGCGCCAACGGCCTGGCCAACGCGCGGGACTTCATGGCGCCGGTGGCGGCGTACGAGGACCGGGAGGAGCCGGTGGAGGTGGTGAACAAGTTCGGCGGCAACCTCTGGGCCGCCGAGTACGGCCACTCCCCCCTCGATGTCGTCGGCTGGCACGGCAACCTGGCGCCGTACGTGTACGACCTGCGGCGCTTCAATGTGCTGGGCAGCGTGAGCTACGACCACCCGGACCCGTCGATCTACACGGTGCTGACCTCTCCCTCCGACACCCCGGGCCTGGCCAACGCCGACTTCGTGGTCTTCGCGCCGCGCTGGCTGGTCGGCGAGGACACCTTCCGCCCGCCGTACTTCCACCGGAACGTGATGAGCGAGTTCATGGGGCTCATCGAGGGCGCGTACGACGCCAAGGCGGAGGGCTTCGTCCCCGGCGGGGCCTCGCTGCACAACATGATGTCGGCGCACGGCCCGGACCGGACGACCTTCGACAGGGCGAGCGCAGCCGAACTGGTCCCGCAGAAAGTGGACGACGGGCTGGCCTTCATGTTCGAGACGCGCTGGCCGGTCGTGGCGACGGCGGAGGCGCTGGCGGCGGAGCACCTGCAGCGGGACTACGACGGTGTGTGGCGGGGGCTTGAGCGACACTTCAGAGCATGACGACGAGCCCGAGCCGCGCCTTCGCCCCCGACTCGCTGGTGCTGAACCGCAAGCTCCCGCTGTGGTACCAGGTCTCGCAGTCCCTGCGTGCCTCGATACTCGGCCGCCGGCCTGACGATCCGCTGCGACTGCCGACCGAGGACGCGCTCGCGGGCCACTACGGCGTCAGCGTGCTCACGATGCGCCAGGCCCTGCGGGAGCTGGAGGAGGAGGGGCTGATCAGCCGCCACCGGCGACGCGGCACGTTCATCGAACCCGCCGCGCTGCGCGGCGCGCCGGTGCGGCTGCTCGGCTCGGTCGACGCGATCGTCGCCCAGCAGTCGGGAGAGCGCACCAGCGTGCTCAGCCACGGTCCGTCGCCCGTGCCGCCGGAGTTCGCCGAGTACTTCCCGGGGCTCGCGGACACCGTCGCCTACCGCCGGCTGCGCTGCGACGAGTCGGGGGAGCCGACCAACTGGGCGGAGAACTTCGTCCTGCCGGAACTCGCCGCACGGATCGACCTGGCGGACCTGGCACGCTGGCCGATGACGAAGGTGCTCCGGGACGCCCTCGGGGTGCGGATCAGCCGCATCACCGACACCGTCGAGGCGCGGCTGGCCGACCCGGACACCGCCCGGCTGCTGCAGGTGCCCCTGCTCAGCCCGATCCTGCACTACACGGGGGTGACCTATGACGACACCGGCCGAGTGGTCGACGTGGTGCGCATCCACTACCGGGGCGACCGCTTCTCCTTCACCGTGACCATGGAGGCGCCCTGAGTGCCTCAGTAGCATGCTCACGGTGAGCCATGAAGCACCCATGCTGGCCGACCTGATGCCGTGGTCCGTCCCGCCCCTGCGCATGGGGCGGAGCTGGGTCATGGCTCCCGAGGCGGCGACTCTCACCGCCCGCTGGGACCGGTTGGTGACGGCGCGGGGCGCCGAGCGCGAAGTGCTGTTCCGCCCGACCCGGGCGCGCACCCCGCGCACCGCCGTCGCCCAGTTGCCGGGCCACCCGGCGCCCACCACGCGGCTGGAACGGGAGGACGGCCCGTGCGCGGACCCGGTGCGGGTGCTGCACGGCCCGTACGACCTGCAGTGGCTCATCCCCGACCACCGCCTCATCGACGCCGCCCGCCCCGAGTTGTGGCGGGTCGCCGACCGGGACCGGCAGGTGTACGCGGTGGAGATCGCGCGGCTGCCGCAGCTCCCGGGGCCGCCGCTGGCGTTCTCCGCGCTGCTCCCCGACGGCCACTCCCCCGCCGGGCGGCCGGGCCGGATCCGGCCGCTCTTCCGCCGCCCGGGCGGACGCGACCCGAACCTGGCACCGGGCCTGCTCGACCGCCTCGCCGAGCGGCTGGCCACCCCGGTCACCGCGGAGGACGTGCTCGCCTGGATCGCCGCCCTGGCCACGGGCTCGCCCGTCGAGGTCCCGCTGACCGCCGATCCGGCGCTGTGGGCGGAGGGGGTCGCGCTGGGCCGCCGTGTGCTGTGGCTGCACACCCGGGGCGCGCGCTACGCCGATCCGGCGCAGGACCGCCCCGCCGGGCATCCCCGCTTGCCGGGCGGTCGGCGCCCCTACGTCCGCGCGGCGCTGCCGGAGGTGCCGCGGGAGGCGCCTTCGTACGACCCGGGGGCCGAGGCGCTGATGCTGGGGAGCGGGCGGGTGGCGCCGCTGCCGGAGGCGGCCTGGGAGTTCCATGCCGCGGGGACGCGGGTGCTGGGGGCCTGGTTCGAACGGCGGATCCCCGCCGGGGCGGCCGACGGCCTGGACGCGATCGCGCCCGGCGCCTGGCCGCGGGCGAGGACGACCGAACTGCTGGAGATGATCAGTGTGCTGGCGCTGCTGGCGGAACTGCGGCCGTCACGTCGCGCGCTGGCCGCCCGGGTCGCGGACGGACCGCGGATCGGCGTCGCCGAACTGCGCGCCGCGCGCGTCCTTCCGGTGCCGGAGACGGCGCGCCGTCCGGCCTCCGTGCTGGACCATCACGAGGAAGGGCCGGACGGGCAGTTCGCCCTGCTGTGACCACAAGTCGATATGCCACAGGCCCGGACGGAGCACACCGACGCGCCGCATGACACGGCGCGGTGCCGGGACGGTGTGCTGCGCCCGAGCCTGTCCACTGAAGGAGCTCCGGAAAACGCCGGGAACTCTGAGATCAGTGGCGGCTGCCGAAGAGCGAACGGCGCAGCCGCCGCAGCGGGGCGAACAACGACACGCGCGCCCCGCGGTTGGCGTTCGCGCGCACATGGTCGCGCGCGGTCAGCTCGCGCATGAGCAGCGTGGCCTCCTCCGCCTCCCGCTGCGGCACGGCAGGGCCGGCCAGCACCGAGAGATGGCGGTCGAGACGCGCGCTGGTCGCGCTGCTCCCACACGTGATGGCAGGCACTCGCGGCCTGCTCCGCATTGCTATCTGATCCATGACACTCCCCACCCGTTCGAGGGCACCCGGCACCGGGCAGGGTAACCCTATCGTCCTGCGGCGTCACCTATGCATCCGCGCTCCCGGATTCACCTGTCCGTCAAGGGGGTTGACGAGATGCGGCTGATTCTCAGCGCTCACAGGGGGAGTTGAGCCACGGGATCCATGATCGGCTCCGCTGATCCGCCAGTCGGCTCAACCGTCACGGTGACGGTGTACGAAGGCGCCCCCGTCCCTCGGTCGCTCACGCACGGGCGCGCCGCGCGCCGCCGCGTCAGCGCCCGCGCCGACGCCGGGTGGCCCCCAGCACGCGGACGAGCGGCAGGGCACCGCGCGGCGCGGCGGGCGCCCCCGGCACCACCGCCGGTCCACTGACGCGCACACCGGCGCCGGCGACGACCGGTTGAGGGAGCTTTCCGCCGAAAGGGTCCGTTCGGCCCGAAGTTCGGTCATGCTGGACTCGGGCGGAGCGAAGGGGGCACGCCGATGACACGGCTCGTGGCGGGACGCTACCGGCTGATCAGCGAGCTGGGACGGGGCGGTATGGGCGTGGTGTGGCTGGCCCGCGACGAGCTGCTCCACCGCGAGGTGGCCATCAAGGAGGTCAAGGCGCCGGCGGGCCTGGAGGACAGCGAGATCGAGCGTCTGTACGCCCGGCTGCAGCAGGAGGGGATCGCCGCCGCCCGCGTCGAACACCCCAACGTCATCAAGGTGTACGACGTGGCCATGGCCGAGGGCAGTCCCTGGATCGTCATGGAGCTCGTGCGGGGCGTGGCGCTCGCCGACGTCCTCGACGCCGAGGGCCCCGTCGACCCGAGGCGCGCCGCGGGCATCGGCGGCAAGGTGCTGCGGGCACTGCGCGCCGGCCATGCCGCAGGGGTGCTGCACCGCGATGTGAAGCCGGGGAACGTGCTCATCGGCAACGACGGCCGCGTCGTGCTCACCGACTTCGGCATCGCCGTGATCGAGGGCACCTCGGCGATCACCCGCACCGGCGAACTGGTGGGCTCGCCCGAGTACCTGGCCCCCGAGCGGGCGCTGGGCCGCCGCCCGGGACCGGAGTCGGATCTGTGGTCGCTCGGCGTGCTGCTGTACGTGGCGGTGGAGGGCGGCTCCCCGTTCCGGCCGCGCCGCACGGCGGTGGCGGTGGGCGTGCTCGTCCTCGCACTGGGCCTCGGGGGCCTGGCCTACGCCCTGTTCGATGACGAGCCGGTCGGCCGTCCCGGTCGCGGGACCAGTGCCGGGGACACCCCCGGCGGGGGGCGATCCCCGTCCGCCGCGGACACGCAAGAGGACGACGGCGGCGACGCGGACGCCGCCGGTCACGAGACGACGGCCGGCAGCGGTTCACCGCCCTCCCCGCCCACCTCGGCGCCGCCCACCACACCCGTCCCGGTGAACGTCCACGTCACGGTGTCGGCCGTACGCGACAGCTACATCGGGAGCTGTCCACCGCCCCCGGAGCAGGCGCCGTCCTTCTCGGCGGTCGTCACGGTGGACCGCACTCCGGCGACGGTCACCTACCGCTGGACGTCGAACGCCGGCGGTTCCGGCGAGGACCGGCGGACCCTCGGCTTCGCCGAGGGGGGCCCGAAGAGCCGCACGATCCACTCCACGGAGGCGGCCTACGAGCCGGACGGCACTGTCGAGGGCTGGGTCGCGGTAGCTGTGCTGAGCCCGGTGAAGACGGAGTCCGGGCACGTCCCCTTCACGGTCACGTGCCGGGCTCCGAGCCCGTCGCCGAGCGGTTCCACCGAAACGGCGCCGACCTCTGAAGCCGACGCCCTGGAACCCACCGAGCAGCCGACGCCGTGAAACCGACCGAGCAGTCGGCGTCCCGAAACCCGCGTCCTGGGCCGCTTCCCGAAGTTCGGCCACGAAGCCGCCCTCCCGCGACCCGTCGCGCCCACCCCAGGACCGCCCGGCACGGAGGAGGGGTGCCGGGTGATGCCGGCACCCCTGGTCTCACGCCGTGCGGGTGCCGGGCGCGGCCGTCCCGCGTGCGTCACGCGGCCGAGGTGAACACCGGCAGGTAGCCGCCCGACTGCCCGGAGGCGGTGGGGTGGTACGACTCGTAGACAGGCAGGGTGAGGCTGTGCAGCCACGCCGAGCCGGAGCAGAGCTCGTGCCCGGTGAAGGTTCCCCGGACGTCGCCGAAGGCGAAGCCGTGATCGGCGGCGCGCTTGGCGGTGACGGTGTCGAGGAGGTCGGCCGCGTCGTTGATGGCCTTGCGCTTGGTCTCGCTGAGGCCGATGCAGGTCGTGCCCAGCTTGTAGAAGCGCGGGTAGCCGAGGACGACGACACGGGCTGAGGGGGCCCGGGAGCTGATGGCGTTGTAGACGGAGTCGAGGCGTGCGGGCAGCTGGTTGTTGGCGAAGTCCTTGGCCTGGTTGACACGGCTGAGGCAGGTGCTGTCCGAACTGAGGACGCAGGTGGTCATCACGTCGACAAAGCCGGCGTCGTTGCCTCCGATGCTGATGCTGACCAGGGCGGTCGAGGAGTTGAGCGGACCGAGTTGGTTGTTGAGCACGTCGGTCGTGGTCGCTCCGGAACACGCGGTGAAGGAGAACGCGGACGGGCTGTGCGCGTTGGCCCACAGTCGGGGGAACGCCTTGGTGCTGCGGTAGCAGCTGCCGCTCGAGCTGTCGTAGCTTCCGGCCCCGACTCCGGCGGAGTACGAGTCGCCCAGGGCCACGTAGACGGGACCGGCGGCCTGGGCGGTGCCGGCGCCGAACAGGGCGAGTACGGCGGTGAGGAGGAGTGTGGATGCGGCTGACACGGAACGGGACAGTCTCATGGAACCTCCCTCGGCAGGCTCTCTGCCGCGTCTTTCGTACCGCGCGGTAACCCGTTCGGGAAGTGTCCATGCCAAAAATTGTTCGCACGGTCCATTGCCGGGTCCGCAGGCAGCAGCATCTTGACGGCCGCTCAGACATCCTGCAGCCGACCGCTGAACAGCGTTTCTCCCGGACCTTTCCGCGGTGGCCCGGCTCGAACGCCGCAGCCTCCGGACCGCGCTGACACCGCCGCACGCACCCGGCGCCTCCCTCCCGCCAGGCCGGCCGGGCGCTCCGGCAACCGCATCGGCCATCGCACCCGGCGCGCGAACCGGCGTGCCTCCACCGGGCGTTCGAGGATCGCCGGGAATGGCCCCGCCCCGCAAAAACCCGGTGCGACGGGCAGCCCCGTGCCGGATCATGTGCGGCATGCCCGACGCAACGCCCCCGCATCGCGCCCTGTCCATCCGTCTCGGCATGAACGACGACGACTCGCCGTCCGACGCCATCGACGCCCTGTTCCTCAGCCGCTTCGTCACCGGCGAGCAGCCCCACTCGTGCGGCACGTCCCTGGACCGGGTCACGTCGGGGCACTCACTCGTCCCACGGGGCGGGTCGGTGCTGCGCTCCGCACGGGACAAGGACCGCGGCGCGACCCTGGCCGAGGGCGACGGCTGGACGATCCTCGTCTCGCGCTGGCACCGACGGGCCGACGTGACGGTGACGGCGGTCAGCGAGGAACTGGCGCGGCGTGTCCTCGCCGAGGCCGTCGAGGGCGCCGAGGACCAGCCGGAGCCGCAACCCGACGACGTGGCCATGGGTTTCTGGTACGTCGCCCCGCGCCGCGGGCCGCACCGCATCACCCGGCAGATCAGCGCCGCCCCCTGGGACGACGTGCGGGGCAACTACACGGCACCCGTGGCCGAGGCCATGGACGGGTTGATGAAGCTCGGCGCCGACGACGTCAGTGGCCGGTTGCTGCTCCTGCACGGCCCGCCGGGGACCGGCAAGACTTCCGTGCTGCGCACGCTGGCCCGCTCCTGGCGCGACTGGTGCCAGGTGGACTGCGTCCTCGACCCCGAGGTGCTCTTCAACGACGTCGGATACCTGATGGAGATCGCCATCGGCGAGGATGACGCCGAAGGGCCGGGCCGCTGGCGGTTGCTGCTCCTGGAGGACTGCGACGAACTCATCCGCGGCCAGGCCAAGCACCAGACCGGCCAGGCCCTGTCGCGGCTGCTCAACCTCACCGACGGCCTGCTCGGCCAGGGCCGCAACGTCCTGGTCGGCATCACCACCAACGAGGACCTTGAGCGACTGCACCCGGCAGTGGTCCGGCCCGGCCGCTGCCTGGCCCGTATAGAGGTGGGCCCGCTGACCCGCGCCGAGGCGACCGGCTGGCTCGGCACGTCCGAGGGGATCGGCCGGGACGGCGCCACGCTCGCGGAGCTGTACGCGCTGCGCCGCGCCGCCGCGTCCTCCGGCGGCGCCGCACTCCCCCACCAGACGGCCCCGGCCTCCGCCCCCGGAGGCCTCTACCTCTGACGGACGGCCCCCGGGGCCGTCCGCGGTCGCACGGCTGCTGGGACCATCTGTACGCGGCGCCGCTGTGGCCGCTGCACAGCGCCGATCTGAGGACGCTGCTGCGCACGTGCGACGCGGTCGGCGCGTGCCTGGTCGTCCCGCGCTTCCCTGGTGCCGCAGGCGCTCGGCCACGGCAACACCCTGCGGCGGCCGGTCTGCGTCCACTGGACCGTTGATCCCCTGGGCTGTTGCAGCGGCGGCGCGACCGCGGGGCGCACGTCTTCGGGCTCGAACTCGCCGACGAGGCCGTACGGCCGGCCGATCTGCCGGCAGCGCGGCGCACCACGGTCGTCGTGCTGGGGCACGAGCAGCACGGGATCCCGCCGGAGGCGCTGGACCTGCTCGACCTCGCCGTCGGGATCCCCACGGTGGGCACGGGCGCCGGCCTCGATATCGCGGCCGCCGGCTCGCCGGCGCTCTGCAAACCGGCCGACCGCTGTAGCGGCGCGGGCTACCCCTCGTACGCGGCGCGCAGCGCCTCCCGCACGGCGCTCTCCGCGGCGGCCCGGTCCAGTCCGAGGCGCCGGGCGCGCTGGGCGTAGGCGGACGCGGCCGCGGCCGCTTCCCGGGCGGCGGCGTCGCCCGCGGCCGCGACGAAGGTGCCGTTGCGGCCGCGGGTCTCGATCACACCGTCCGCCTCCAGGGCACGATAGGCCTTGGCCACGGTGTTCGCCGCCAGGCCGAGTTCGTCGGCGAGGCCGCGGACGGTCGGCAGCCGGTACCCGACCGGGAGGGCGCCGGAACGGGCCTGGTCCGCGATCTGCTCGCGCACCTGCTCGTAGGGCGCGGTGTCCACGCCCGGCCTGACGGTGATCTTGAGGCTCACGGTGTGTCGTCCTCCCGGCGGGACGGTTCGGCGTATTTTGTCGCGGCCATTGTGCTGCACGCGCCGTCCGCGAGGACGACGGCACGGTCCGGCCCCGCGGGATCGTGGGCGATGGCGTCGCCCGGATCGTGCAGATGCAGCACGAAACGCTCACCCGCACGGTATGCCTCCAGGCCTGCCCTGCAGTAGGCCACCATGTCGTCCGGCAGCGCGTGCAGCGGGAACCAGCCGAGCTCCGAGCACTTGTCGGGCTCGCGGTTGACCGGTTCGTGGGCGCCGCCGTCCGCCACGAAGAACCATCCGATGCGCTCGCGTCCGCCGGGCGCGCGGTGCTGCATGACGAGGGCGACCGAGACCTCCTCGGGGCGCAGCACGACACCCACCTCTTCGCGGGCCTCGCGGATCAGCGCCGTCAGGACGTCCTCACCGTCCTCGACATGGCCGGAGGGGGCGTGCAGCAGGCCGTCGGCATATCCGGTGTCGACGCGGCGGCCGAGCAGGACCTCGTCGCCGCGGCGGAGTACCAGGTGGACGTCGACGATCTCCGTGTGCCTGCGGGGCGGGCCGCTCCGCACGACCGCCACGTAGCGCTCGTCGTGGACCGGGCGGCCCCACAGCGCGGTGTCGTGCGCGAGCTGCTCGACCTCGGTGTGCTCGGCGAAGGGCCGCACCATGGCGGCCAGTTCGGCGGCGCGGATGCCCACCGGCTCGGCCTCCCCCCAGCGGCCCTCGACCAGCACCAGGCGCCCGCCGCGGCGCAGCAGCCCCGTCCAGCGACGCAGCACCGCCACGGGATCGGGCAGCGCCCACAGCAGGTGCCGGACGAGAACGACGTCGAACCGGCCCTCCGCGACGGGCGGTTCTGCCGCGTCCCCGAGCAGGACGCGGGCCTCGGTGCCGGCCAGCTTCGCCCGGGCCAGCGCGGCCATGCGCGGTGAGCGGTCGACGGCGGTCACCCGGTGGCCCTGCTCGGCGGCGAGCCGCGCGAGGCTGCCCGTACCGCAGCCGAGGTCGAGCACGTCCGCCGGGACCGCGGGCAGCCACTCGCGCAGCCGCGCCGCCCATGCCTCCCGCACCGCGGGCTCCCGCAAACCGTGGTCCGGCTCCTCGTCGAAGCGGTCCGCCATGCTGTCCCAGTACGCGTCTGTGCTCGAGCTCCCCATCCCGCGATCCTGCCACGCGCCACCGACAACGCCCGGCGGACGCCGGAGCCGAGGGGCCTCGGGGCGTCGGGACGCCGGGGCACGGCTTTGGCCCGCGAAGGGACGGGGCGTCAGCTCAGGCCCAGATTGCGGTAGCGGGTGCGGCGGGCGGCGAGGCGGACGGCACGGGGCCAGGTGCGCAGGGACGCGAGTTCGGCGCCCAGGACCGCGCCGAGGCGGGCGAGGAACGCCTCCGGCTCGTCCGCCGCGTCCGGCGTCTCCTCCACCACGCGGTCGACGATCCCGCGCGCGGCCAGGTCGGCCGACCGCGCACCCTGGCGGCCGGCCACTTCGTACGCCCGTTCCGTCGTCCGGTACAGGATCGCGGAGGCCCCCTCGGGCGGCAGCGGGGAGAGCCAGGCGTGCCGTGCCGCCACCACCCGGTCCGCGGGCAGCAGCGCGAGCGCGCCCCCGCCGGCGCCCTGCCCGAGCAGCAGGCACAGCGTGGGCGTGGGCACGGCCATCAGATCGGCGAGGGAGCGGGCGATCTCGCCCGCCAGGCCGCCCTCCTCGGCCTCCCGGGAGAGCGCGGCGCCCGCCGTGTCGACGACGGACAGCAGGGGCAGGTCCAGTTCCGCCGCGATGCCCATGCCGCGCCGGGCGACCCGCAGGCCGGCCGGGCCGAGCGCGGGCGGGCGGCCGTCGCCGGTCTCGCGCCGGTCGTGGCCGAGGACGACGCAGGGCGTGCCGCCGATGCGGGCGAGCGCGAGCAGGAGTCCGGGGTCCCGCTCCCCCGCACCGGTGCCGCTGAGCGGGGTCACGTCTCGGGCGGCCACCGCCAGCAGGGCCCGCAGGCCGGGCCGCTCGGGGCGCCGTGAGCGCCGGATGGACTCCTCGGCCGAGGGGACGGCGCGGGGTACGGCGGCGGCCTCGGGCTCGGTTCCGGGCTCCGGACCGGTTCCGGGCTCCGGCCCCGGCTCGGTGCGGGAGCCCCGCGCGCCCGTCGTGTCGCCGCACAGCACCCCGAGGACGCGTGCCACCGCGGCTGCGAGCTCCCCGGAGGGCAGGACCGCGTCGACGATGCCGTGGGCCAGCAGGTTCTCCGCGACCTGGACGCCGGGCGGGAACTGCTCTCCGTACAGGGCCTCGTGGACGCGCGGTCCGAGGAAACCGATGAGCGCGCCGGGTTCGGCGACGGTGACGTGCCCGAGCGAGCCCCAGGACGCGAAGACCCCGCCCGTGGTCGGATGCCGCAGGTACACCAGGTAGGGCAGGGCCGCGGCCTTGTGGTCGGCGATGGCTGCCGCGACCTTGACCATCTGCAGGAACGCGACGGTGCCCTCCTGCATCCGCGTCCCGCCCGAGGCCGGCGCGGCCAGCAGCGGCAGCCGCTCGCGGGTGGCCCGTTCGACGGCCCGTACGAGGCGTTCGCCCGCGGCGACGCCGATCGAGCCGCCGAGGAAGCCGAACTCGCCCGCCACGACGGCGACCCGGCGGCCGCGGATCCGGCCCGCACCGGTGACGACCGACTCGTCGAGACCGGTGCGCTCCCGTGCCCGGGCGAGGTCGGCGCGGTAGCCGGGATCGTCGAGATACCCGGGCAGAGCGGTCACGGGCTCGTCCCAGCCGCGCCAGGTGCCGGGGTGGACGACGGCGTCGAGGAGATCGAGGGCGGCCGCGCGCCGGGGCGTCGGTTCGGTCATGGCACCCACCCTAGGATGCCCGCGGCGACCCGCCGCCGGGGGCCGCCGCCTCACAGAACGCGGGGCGGTGTCACTCGTACGGCGCAACTCCATCACGGGTCGAGGGTCGTTGTGGGAATGTGGTCACAGTCGATCCCCAGAACGTGCCGTGTGCGCCGTCCGGGAGTGCGGTCCCCCGGACGCCGCCGGCGCCCGTCCGCCGCAGCCATCCGTACCGCCCGGCACAAGCCCTCCCCCTCGGGGAATGGATGCTCGTCCCGGGAACGGCGGGGCTCTTCGGCCGGAGTTGCGACGCCTACATCGAGCGTGGCGAGGAGCACGTTCCACTTGTGTACTGCTCTTCGGAACTGGAGCAGTTCGCCAACGAGATGGCCGGGATCGAGGGGGATTTCACCCGCCGCTGCTCCGGAGCCGATCCGGATGCGCGGTATTAGGGCGTGCATTCCCCGTACCCGCCGCCCGCGCCCGGCCCCGACAGGAATCTCTTCATGCCGCCTTTGCAGGACCGTTTCCGTTTCGAGAACGACGTGCCGTACGAGGACCACCACCTCAACGGCCACGCCATCTTCCGTCCCCGCCAGACCACGGACGACACTTCGGGGAACGGCGTGTTCTCCGCCCCGGACTACGACGTCCTGAACGGGGCGTGGACGTCCGAGGAGGAGCTGGCCCAGCTCCTGGAATCGCCTCTGCCGGAGGACGTGGACGAGGACGAGGACGACGACGTCTTCGCCGCGCCCTCCCCGCAGTCCGCGACCCACGAGCTGCCGCTCACCCGGCACCGGCACCGCAGGATCCGCCGGGCGGCGCTGCGCCAGAAGGTGAGCCGTACCCAGACGCTCAGCTTCGTCGTGGCGGCCGTCACCGCCACCATCGTGGCCATGGTGAGCGTGCTCGGCGGGATGGTCGCCCACGACCCGCTGCGCCACATCGCGTCCCCCGACGGGGCGTCGAAGCTGGCGAACTGGTGGCCGCTGCTCGTCTACGGCCCCTGGATGGTGGCCTCGTTGTCGATCCTGCGGGCCGCGCTCCACCAGCGCCGCGCCCCGCACTCCTGGGCGGTCGTCCTGCTCTTCTCCGCCTTCGCGATCCTGTTCTGCGTCGCCTCCGCCCCCCGGACGATCACCGACTGGACCGTCGCGAGCCTCCCGGCCATCGCCGCGCTGTCCTGCTTCCACCAGCTCGTGCGGCAGATCACCCTCACCCACCCCCCGCGGCGCACCTCCCGCAGCCGGCACGCCTCCTGAGGGGCGGGCACGGCGGACACCGCCCGCGATCCGCATCATTGGCGTGTCCATTGCGATGGTGTGAGGACGCCGGTGATCCAGTCGGGCAACGAGCCTTTCCTGGAGGGGACTGAACAAGCCCAGGGGCGCCTCGGTCGCCGCGGCCGTGGCCGCGACGCTCACCGGAATGCCGGCGCTCGCCGCCCCGGCGAACGCGAGCGCGCCCTGCAAGGCGTACGCGACGAGCGCGGCCTGCAAGACGGCCGGCCAGAACGTCGTCAACTCCGGCCAGGACTGCCAGTGCACGTGCACATGGGACAGCCCGGGCCACCTCCTGACGCTCTGGCTCGGCTGACGGCCCCGCCGGGACCGGGAACAGCAGCACCCGCGCCGCCTCGCCGACGACGGCGGGTGCACCGCCGCCGTCACCCGGTGCGCCGGTGCTGCTGCCCGCCCCCGCAGCCGCCGGGCGGCGGGGGCCGATGCGGACCGTCAGCTGAAGGCGTCCCCGCAGTCGGTCGCCTCGGCGTGCGCCGGGTCGAGGGCGTTGGCCGTCTCATGGAACACGATGCGGTCGGCCAGCCCGACGAGGACGTGCTCGGACAGGTCGAGCGGGCACAGGTCCTGCAGCACCACGTTGCGGACACCGGGGCCGGACAGGAACTGCGAGGTGTACGGCGTGACCACCTCGTCGTACCTGGTCGCGATCACCGTGTAGCGGATGCCTGGGAGGGTGTCCCCGCCGGCGTTCAGCCGGGTGAGGAAGGCCGATCCCGCCATCTGGTCGGTCAGTGCCTGCGGGGTGAGGTGCTCGATGGCCTCGGCCGCCCCGGGGAAGTAGGGCAGCAGCCTGAGCAGCCCGCCGAGGTCCGTCCCGTGGTTGCTGGGCGCCAGGCCGACGAGCGCGTTCACCTTCGGGGCGCCGCCCAGGAAGTTGATGTAGTGGCGCGGCATCACGCCGCCCTGGGAGTGCCCGACGATGTCGACCTTGGCCGCGCCGGTGGCCGCGAGCACCCGGTCGACGTGGTCGGCGAGCTGCCCGGCGGACGCGGCGATGGAGCCGAGCCCGTGGAAGAGGGGCACACCGGGCAGTTGGCCGTAGTCGAGGGAGTAGACGCAGTAGCCCCGCTTGACCAGGTAGGGCGCGAGGCCGAGCCAGTTGTCGACGGAGTTGCCGAAGGTCCCGTGGACGAGGACGACGGGCCGCGGGTGGGCGGCGGACGGCTTGCACGACCAGTTGTTCCACCCGCTGCTCGCGGCGGCGGTGACGGAGCCCGCGGAGGTGGCGTGGCCGGCCGCGCTGGCGGGGGGCGCGTCCGCCGCCGTGGTGGCCCTGGTGTCGTAGGCGGGCGCCTTCGCCAGCGCCGCCGGGGCGGTGTCCGCCAGGACGGGGGCGGTGATGAGGGCGGCGGTGAGAGTCAGCGCGGAGAGGAGCCGGAGCGCTGATCGCGGTCTGATGGGCGGCATCGAGCGATCTCCTCGCAGGTGGAAGGACTGGCTCCCGTGCGGCCTGTGATCCGGATCACCGGAGTGCTGAGCCTCCGTCAAATCTACGGAGGAGTAACAAGCCGTGCCAGCTACCTGCGGGTAAAAGAATCGCCGCAACGGTTGCGCGCCGGTGCCGCGACGAGGCGTCAGGCGGCGCCCGACAGCGTCGCGGGCATCAGCGCCCGCGGGCCGAAGCGGGCCCGCGCCCGGTCCGCGACCGCCTCGATCCGGCGCGCCTTCTCGTCCCCCGGATCCAGGCTGAGCTGCAGCGGCGCGAGAGCGGCGTCCGTCAGCCCCTCCGCGCGCAGCGCGAGTGCGCGCACCCGTGCCCGCTGCAGCCCCAGCCCCTCGTAGAGCCGGTACGCGGCCTCGGCGAGGACGGTGCCGTGGCCGCTCGGCTCGGGCAGCGCGCGGGTGCGGATGGTCGTGGAGCGGTCGGCATAGCGGACGGTGAGGGTCAGTGAGCCGGCGACCCTGCCCGACGCGCGCAGGGTGGAGCCCAGTTCCTCGGTGAGCGACAGCAGGGCGCGGCGGTGCCGCACCGGGTCCAGCTCGTCGTGGCCGAAGCGGCGTTCGGCGCCGGCCGAGCGGGCGGGGGCGTTCGGCACGACCGGGGTCGGGTCGATGCCGCGGGCCCGCTCGTGCGTCCTGCGACCCGCCGCGGCGCCCAGGATCCGCTGCAGGGTGCTCAGGGGCGCGGCCGCGACCCGGCCCACGGTGTCCAGGCCGTACGTGCCCAACTGCCGCGCCGTCGCCGGGCCCACCCCGTGCAGTGCCGCCACCGGGCGCTCGGCGAGGAAGGCCGCCGCGGCCGCGGGGTCGGTGGGCGCGACGCGCACCGCGCCCTCCGGTCCGTCCTGCGCCGCCATCCGGGCGAGCAGCGGGTTCGGGCCGACGCCGATCGTGCAGTCCACGCCGTGGAGCGCGAGCAGCCGCACCCGCAGCAGCGTGGCCAGTTCCGCGGCGTCGCGCCCGAAGTAGCGCAGCGCCCCGCGGACGTCGGCGAGCGCGGCGTCGGGCGGCAGTGCCTGGACGACGGGGGTGAGGTCGCCGAGCAGCGCGAGAAGCCGCTCGTACGCCGCCTCGCCGGCGTGGACATGCACGTACAGCACCTGCAGGTCGTCCGTCATCGTCCCGCGCTCCCCGGGCTGGAGTGCCACAGCTTGCGGCCGGTCGGGGCGCCCTCGCCCGCGGGCCGCAGATCGGCCCAGGGGTGCATCTCGTAAACGGTGGGCATGCGGACCCGGCGGCCCTCGGGCGGGGGCCCGGGGCGGCCTGCGGGTTCGCCCGGGGTCTCCGCCAGTCGTGCCGCGACCGCCTCCAGGCCGCCCTGCCTGCGCAGTTCGACCAGTTCGGCCAGGTTCCAGGCGGCGGCGCCGACGACGGACAGGCTCTGCGGTCCCCGGCGCTGGACCACCCCGCGGACCAGCAGCAGCCAGGAGTGGAAGACGGTGTGGGCGCAGGCCTCGTGGCTGTCGTCGAAGAAGGCGAGGTCGACCAGGCCGGTGCCGTCGTCGAGGGTGGTGAAGACGACCCGGCGCCCGGAGCGGACGGGCGGGGTCTGGGTGGCCGCCTTGGCCCCGGCGACCAGCACGGTCTCGCCGTGCCGCACCTCGCGCAGCCGGTTCGCCGGGATCGCGCCCAGCTCTTCCAGGAAGGCGAGGTGGTCGTCCATCAGATGGCGGGAGGCGTCCATGCCGAGGACGCCGAGTTCGGCGCCGAGCCGTTCGCCGTCGTCCATGTCGGGCAGGCCGATCGGCGCGAACGCCGGCTCGTCCGCCCCTCCGGTCAGGGTGAGCTGGCCGTCGTACGCCGACGCCCGGCCCTGCCGGTGCAGTTCCGCGACCTGGAGCAGCATGTCGCGGCGGTTGCCCCCGAAGGAGTCCAGCGCGCCGACCTGGACCAGGCGTTCGGCGGCGGCGCGGCCTGGGCGGGCGCGCTCCCACAGGTCCTGGAGGGAGGCGTAGGGCGCTCCGGCGGTGATCCGGGCGACCTCGGCCTCGCTGATGCCGTGCACCTCGCAGAGCGCGAGCCGCAGCCCCCACAGCTCCTCGCCACTCTCCTCACCGGACACCAGTTCGATTCGATAGGCCGCGCCCGACCGGTTGACGTCCAACGGCAGCACCGGCACCCCGCGCCGGCGGGCGTCCGCGAGCAGCAGCCGCTTGGGGTACATCCCGGGGTCGTGGGTGAGCACCCCGGCGTAGAAGGCCGCCGGGTGGTGCGCCTTGAGCCAGGCGGACTGGTAGGTCGGCACGGCGAAGGCGACGGCGTGCGCCTTGCAGAAGCCGTACGCGCCGAAGGCCGAGACGATCTCCCAGGTGTGCCGGATGACCTCGCGGGAGTAGCCGCGCTCCCGGGCCGCCTCCGCGAACCAGGCCCGCAAGCGCCCCTGCCGTGCCTCGTCCGACAGCGCGCGCCGGGCCTCGTCGGCGAACCCCCGGTCGCAGCCGGTCATGACGCACATGATGCCGATGAGCTGCTCGTGGAAGACGACCACCCCGTGGGTCTCGCGCAGCACGGGCTCCAGGTCGGGGTGCGGGTAGTGGACGGGCCTGCGGCCGTGCCGGGCCTCGATGAAGGGCCGCACCATGTCGGCGGCGACCGGCCCGGGACGGAAGAGGGAGATGTCCACGACCAGGTCGTGGAAGGTGGCCGGCTGCAGTCGCCCCACCAGGTCGCGCTGGCCGGGGGACTCGATCTGGAAGCAGCCCAGCGTCTCGGCGGAGCGGACCAGTTCGTACGTGGCGGGGTCGCCCTGCGGGATGCGGTCCAGGTCGATCCGGCCGCCGCCGGTCCGTTCCACCTCGTCCAGGGTGTGCGCCATCGCGGACTGCATGCGCACCCCGAGCACGTCGAGCTTGAGCAGCCCGAGGTCCTCGACGTCGTCCTTGTCGAACTGCGACATGGGGAAGCCCTCGCCGCTGGTCGGCACGACCGGGGTGCGGTCCAGCAGCCCGGCGTCCGACAGCAGCACCCCGCAGGGATGCATGGCGACCCCGCGGGGCAGCGCGTCCAGCGCCTCGACCAGCTCCCACAGCCGGCCGTGGTCCTCCCCCGCCACCTGCCGCAGCTCGGGCAGTTCGGCGAGCGCGGCCCGCGCGTCGCGGGCCCGGATGTGCGGGAAGGCCTTGGCCAGCCGGTCGGTCTCCTCCGGGTCCATCCCGAGGGCGGCGCCCACGTCGCGCACCGCGTGCCGGACGCGGTAGGTCTCGGGCATGGCGACGGTGGCGACTCTATCGCCGCCGAAGCGGTCCAGGATGCGCCGGTAGACCTCCAGCCGGCGGGCGGACTCCACGTCGATGTCGATGTCGGGCAGGGAGACGCGCCGGCCGGACAGGAAGCGTTCCATGAGCAGGTCGTGCTCGACGGGGTCGGCGGCGGCGATGCCCAGCAGGTGGTTGACGAGCGAGCCGGCGCCCGAACCGCGCGCGGCGACCCTGATGCCCATCCCCCGTACGTCGGCGACCACCTGGCCGACGGTGAGGAAGTACGACGCGAAGCCGAGTCGCTCGATGATCCGCAGTTCGTGGTCGAGCCGCGCCCAGTACTCCGGGTCCCGGTCGTGGCCCTCCCGGACCATCCCGGCGGCGCAGCGCGCACGCAGTACGCGGTCGGCGCTGCGGGCGCCGGCGCCGACGACCTCCGGCTCGGGGAAGTGCACCTGCCCGAGCCCCAGGTCCTCCTCCGGGTCGACGGCGCAGCCCGCGGCGGTCTCCTCGGTGGCCCGCAGCAGCCGGCGGGCGTCGCCGCGGGTGAACCCGGCCGCCTCCATGACCCGCTCGGCGGTGCGCGCCATGTCCCCGGAGTCCTTCAGCCAGCGCTCGCCGCTGTCCAGGCTCCCCGCGTCGCGTACGTCGACGGGCACCAGGCGGCGCGCCGAGTCCAGGACGTCGGCCACCTCCCCCTGGCCGGGGTCGGCGTAGCGGACGGCGTTGGTCAGCACCGGAACGACGCCCTGCTCGACGGCGAAGCCGACGGTGCGGGCGGCGAGCCGCAGCGAGCCGTGCCCGGTGCCGGTGCGGCCGTGGTGCACGGCCTCCAGACGCAGCGCGTCCCCGTACACCTCGCGCCAGGGGCGCAGCAGCCCGGCGGCCCGGTCGGGGCGTCCGGCCGCCAGCGCGCGGCCGACCTCGGAGTCCGCGCCGAGCAGCACGTACAGCCCCTCCCGGCCCAGGTCCCGCCAACCGATGCCGCCGTCGGCGTGGGCGGCGCTGACCAGCCGGCACAGCGCACCCCAGCCGCGGCGGTCCCGGGCGAGGAACACCGCCCGGTCGGTCGCCTCCGGCACGAAGGCGCCGCCGCGCACCGGGGTGCGGCGGCGGGGCTGCGGGCCGGCCTGCGGGCCGGTGCCCTCCCCCGCGTACGCCGCGGGCACCGCCAGGGAGACACCGAACAGCGGCCGCACCCCGGCCCGCGCACACGCCTTGGCGAAGCGCACCACCCCGGCCACCGTGTCCCGGTCGGTCAGCGCCAGCGCGTCCATCCCGCGTTCGGCGGCGCGCTCGGCGAGCTGCTCGGGGTGCGAGGCCCCGTACCGCAGCGAGAAACCCGAGACGGTGTGCAGGTGTGTGAATCCCGCCATGCGCACCTCCGACCGCCCGCTTCTCCCCCCTTCTCGAACCCTCTGCCTTCCACCATAGACCACTTATCGAACGCGTGTACGAAACCCGCCTCGGGTCGGCTCCCCAGCGACCCCGAGCGGGCCCGGACGGGAGCGCGCCGCGCACATCCCCGAGGTCATCACGCACAACCCGAGGTCACCGCCGCCGCACCCCACGACGCCGCTCCCGGGCACGGACCCCGCCCTCACCCCGGCATGACGACGGGAGCGAGCCCGGCCGCCCACCGCAGCAGCTCCTCGTCCTCACCGGGGCGCCCCACGACCTGCAGTCCGAGCGGCAGACCGTTCGCCGCGGACCCGGCGGGCAGGCTCACCGCGGGGAAGCCGGCGTTGCTCCACGGCAGGCACATCACCGCGTCGCCGGTGCCCGCCAGCCCGAAAGGTGCGGGGCCGGTGGCGGACGGCGCCAGCCAGAGGTCGACCGCCCCCATGGCCGCCAGCAGCCGCTCGCGGAAGACCCGGCGCTCGCCCACGGCCCGCTCGTAGTCGTCGCGGCCGATGGCGTGGCCCTCGCGGATGGCGGCGACGGTCTGCTCCCGGTAGAGGTGGCCGTACCGGGGGAACCAGTCGGCGTGCGTACGGGCGACCTCGAAGCGGTTCATGACGTACAACTGCCGGACGACCGCCGCGAAGTCGGGCATCAGCGGCACCTCGCGCACCGTCCAGCCCGCCGACTCCAGCCGCTTGACCTGCGCCGCGAAGGCTTCCCGGGCCTCCTGCCCCGCCCGGTCCAGATACGGGCCGACCGGGACGCCGAGCACCGGCGGGCCCTCGCCGGCCGGCTGCTCCCGCCAGTCGTCGCACAGGACACGGGCGCCCCGCGCCGCCGTCGCGACGTCCGCGGCGAGCACCCCGACCGTGTCGAAGCTCGGTGCGTTGGCGATCACCCCGTCCACCGGAACGCGCCCGAAGGTCGGCTTGAAGCCCACCACCCCGCAATAGGCCGCGGGCCGGATCACCGAGCCGACGGTCTGCGTCCCGACCGCCAGCGGCACCAGTCCCGCCGCCACCGCCGCAGCCGAGCCGCTGCTCGAACCCCCGGGGGTGTGGGCGGTGTTGCGCGGGTTGCGGGTGGGGCCCGGAGCGGTCACCGCGAACTCGGCCGTCACCGTCTTCCCCGCGACCAGCGCCCCGGCTCCCCGCAGCCGGTCCACCAGCGACGCCTGCGGTCCGGCCAGCGCCTCCGGCGGCACCGCGGACCCGGCCCTGGTCTCCATCCCGTCGATCCGGACGATGTCCTTGACGCCCACCATCACCGCGGACAGCGCCCCCGGCGGCGCCGCGGCCGCCTCGGCCAGCTCTGCCGCCAACCGGCCCCTCCGGTCCGGCTCTCGCACGAACGCCTTGATCCGGGCGTCGAGCCGGTCGATGCGGTCGCACGTTCGTGTCACCAGATCCGTCACGGCGGACACGCTACGCCGGACCGCCCCTCTGCACCCCGGACACGGCGTCATCGCCCCGACCCGCGGGTCCCGGTGGCGCCGGGCGGGCGGCCGGGCCGCGAGGGAGGCAGGGCAACGCACCCTCCAGGACGGCCCAAACACCGCACGGGTGCGAGATGTGTCACCTCCGGGCGCCCCATCGATGCTCCTCCGTCCCATGCGTCGACCCGCGTCACGCGAAGCGCCACCCCGGTGCTGCCGAGAAGTTGCGTCGGCAAGGGGACGGCACGGTTTACTGAACGCCATGACGGCGACCGACACCCTCTCCAAGCCCGTGACGCACCGCGGACGGCCGCGCATGGTGAGCCTCCTGCGCCGCCTCGCGGACTCGGGTCTGGTGGAACCGCCGTACGGCGCACGGCCCCCGCAGCACCCGGGGGACGAGGAAGCCGAGGTCTGGGACGACTTCCGGCACCGGCTGGCGGCCCTGCTGGTCGGCCTGCACGAGGAGGCCAAGGCGCCGCGCCCGGCGCACCGGACGGCGCACGTCGGCGCGACGGTCATGGCCTTCCCCCTGCAGCGCCGGTTCCGCTGATCTACGCGAGCCCGGCCCCCAGGGCCCTGCGCTCCGGACCCCGAGCACCGCGCCCGGCTGCCCCGGCGCCAATGCGTTCGCCCCGCAACGTGGTTGTGTGGAATCCACCCGCTGTGGGGCGGTTCCGCCCTCCCCCAGTGGCGGGAACAGGACAGGGCGCCCACCGGGCGACGGTGGCGCCGGGCCCGGCCGGCGGTCGCGGCGGGGCACCGCTTCGTCCAGGTCTACGCGACCCCGGACAGCGCCCCCATCCTGCGGCTGGGCCTGCGGCCGGTGGCGGCGGCCGTGCCGTACGTCTGGCGACCGGACGGGCCGCAGGCGGAGGACGGACTCAGCTGGCGGGTGGGGCGGACTCAGCTGACGTCGGTGGGCCGCTGCGGCCCGAGGGTGTCCAGCAGCGGGTCCGCGGCGAGGTTCCCGCGCACCTCGGCGGGAAGCTCCTCGGCGGTCCCGGTCGTCCCGACCGTCCCGACCGTCCCGGCGGTCCCGGTCGGCGGCGTGCCGGAGTCGGACGGGCCGGGCTCCGGCGCTGCGGACTCGTACGAGTCGGCGGTGCCCCGAGGAGCAGGCGTGGATGCGGGACCGGCCGCCACACCGGGTCCGGCCGGGGGCCGCTGTTCGACGACCGCGGGGTAGGCGTTCTGGGCCCGCTCGAGGAAGCGCAGCAGCTCCACCGGGAAGGGAAGCACGAGCGTGGAGTTCTTCTCCGCGGCGACGGCGACGACGGTCTGCAGCAGGCGCAACTGGAGTGCGGCAGGGGTGTCGCTCATGACTGCCGCGGCGTCGGCGAGCTTCTTGGACGCCTGGAACTCGGCGTCCGCGTTGATGATGCGCGCCCGGCGCTCGCGCTCGGACTCGGCCTGGCGGGCCATCGAGCGCTTCATGGCCTCCGGCAGCGACACGTCCTTGATCTCGACACGGTCGATCTGCACGCCCCAGCCGATGGCCGGGCTGTCGATCATCAGCTCCAGGCCCTGGTTGAGCTTCTCGCGGTTGGAGAGCAGGTCGTCCAGGTCGCTCTTGCCGATGATCGACCTCAGCGAGGTCTGGGCCATCTGCGAGACGGCGAACCGGTAGTCCTCGACGTTGATGATCGCGTCGGCGGCGTTGACGACCTTGAAGTAGACCACCGCGTCCACCCGGACCGTGACGTTGTCGCGGGTGATGCCCTCCTGGGCGGGCACCGGCATCGTCACGATCTGCAGGTTCACCTTCCGCATCCGGTCGACGACCGGCACGATCATGGTGAATCCCGGGGGCCGTACGCCGCCCCTCACCCGGCCGAGCCGGAACACCACGCCCCGCTCGAACTGCTGCACCACGCGGGCTCCTGCCAGAAAGTACAACGCTCCTGCCGAGAGCACACCGGCTATCAACTCGACGACCATCACAGCCCCCGGGTGTCTGGAATCGCGGTACTTCCACGGTACCTCGCGGGTAACCTGCGGGAAACGGGGCGGAGGCCGCTCACGGTCCCGGTGGCGCCCCGGCGGCGTCCCCCCGCGGCGCGCCCGCCGCCCGGGCGAGCCGGTCCGCGACGGCCCGGAGCCGTTCGGCCGGCTCCAAGGGCTCCCGCACCTCGCAGTCGACACCGAGCATGCCGATGGAGACGGCGAGCGCGTCGAGGGACTCCGAACCGGCGCGCAGCACGCAACTGTCCGGCCCGGTGGATTCCACGGTCGCGTACGCGGCGTACTCGGCCACCGCCTCGGCGGGGGCGTGCACGACGACGACGGCCTGGTGGCGGTAGGCCCGCGAGGTGACGCCGTGGGCGACGTACGACGCGGCGTCGGCCGGCGGCCGCCGCGGCGTGAAGCGGGGGCCGGTCGGGGACTTCAGGTCCATCCGGTCCACACGGAAGGTCCGCCAGTCCTGCCGGTCGGTGTCCCAGGCGAGCAGATACCAGCGGCGGCCATGGTGCACCAGGCTGTGCGGCTCCACGGTGCGGCGGCCGACAGCGCCGCCGTGCGCCCGGTAGTCAAGCGCAGCCGTTCGCGGTCGCGGCAGGCGGCGCCGATCACGGTCAGCGCTTCCGGGGCGACGGCGCCCGGAAAGGCCCGCGGGCCGGGAGACCGCGACGGCTTCCATGGCCTGGGCGCGGCGACGCAACCGGGCGGGCAGCACCTGCTCCAGTTTGGCCAGGGCGCGCAGCGAGGTCTCCTCGATCCCCTCGACGCTGCCGCCGGCGCCGGTGCGCAGGCACAGCGCGACCGCGATCGCCTCCTCGTCGTCGAGCAGCAGCGGGGGCAGCGCGGCGCCCGCGCCCAGCCGGTAGCCGCCGGCCGGGCCAGGCGTGGCGTGCACGGGGTAGCCCAGGGCGCGCAGCCGCTCCACGTCGCGGCGCACCGTGCGGGCGGTGACGTCGAGGCGCTCGGCGAGTTCGGGCCCCGTCCAGTCGCGCCGGGACTGGAGCAGGGACAGCAGGCGCAGCAGTCGGGCGGAGGTTTCAGGCACAGCGGCAGTCTGACAGGCATCGCGGACGGGTCCTGACCGCGATCCGCCCTACCGTGACCGCCCATGGAGACGATCCCCGAAGGCGCCGTGCTGGACCGCCGGACACTCAACCGCTCGCTCCTGGCCCGGCAGTCGCTGCCGGGCCGGGTGCGCACCGGCGCCGCGCAGATGATCGAGGGGCTGGTGGGACTGCAGGCGCAGGAGCCCGCGCCCGCGTGCCCGGCGGCCGTGCGGCCGCCGGGCACGTCCGTGACGGAAGGGAGGCGCGGACCTCCCGGAGGGTCAGAAGACGCTGACGCCGTAGACGCTGAGCGCCTCCGTCACCGGCTGGAAGAAGGTCGTCCCGCCGGTGCGGCAGTCGCCGCTGCCGCCGGAGGTCAGACCCAGGGCGATGCCGCCGGAGGTGTACAGCGCGCCGCCGGAGTCGCCGCCCTCGGCGCACACATTGGTGCGGATCATCTGGTAGACCACGTCGCCGCCGCCGTAGTTGACGGTGGCGTTGAGGCCGGTGACCGTACCGCTGTGGATGCCGGTGGTGGAGCCGTCACGCAGGACGGCCTGGCCCACGAAGGCGTTGCCGGCACTGGTGATGTCGGTGTTGCCGGCCGTACCGCTCTTGGTGACGGAGGTGTTGCTGTACCGGACCAGGGCGTAGTCGTTGGTCGGGAAGCTGTAGCCGGCGTTCGAACCCAGCACTGTGGTCTGGCCGGAGTTGGAGTACCAGGTGGAGGCGACCTCGGCGCAGTGCCCGGCGGTGAGGAAGTAGTTGGTGCTGCCGCTGCGCACGTTGAAGCCCAGCGAGCAGCGGTAGCCGCCGCCGTAGATGGCGTCGCCGCCGGCTATCAGCCGCTTGTAGGTGCCGGCCTCGCGGCGGAGGGTGACCGCGTCGCCGTAGGAGGCGGTGGCTTCCCGCAGCTTGGCCATCTCGGCGCCGGAGACGGTGCTGTCGGCCGTTATCTCCAGTCGGTTGGTCCTGGGGTCGACGACCCACGAGGTGCCCGCGACGTCCGCGGCGAGCGTGGCCTTGCCGGCCTTCTCCAACTGGGCGGTGCTGTGCGCCACGAGCTTCGGGACCGCGCCGGCCGCGCTGACGGCCCGGGCCGCCTTGTCGTTGGTGACGTTGACGACCATGGCCTTGGCCTTGGCGTCGTAGTACGCACCTGCGGTGGAGGTGGAGCCGAGGGACGTGGTGAGTGCGGCTGCGGCCTCGGGGGTCGCCGTGGGCGCGGGGGCGGCCTGGGCGGCGGGCAGGGCGAGCGCGGTGGCCGCGAGCAGACCGGACGCCACAGCGATCAGCCGTGCGCGTCTCGGGACGAGGGTGTGAGTGGTGCGCTTGATCCTCACGGTTTCCTCCTGTGGGGGAAGGGAAGTTGACCCGCGTAGCGCGGGCCGGTGAGGCGCAGTGAAGGCGCCGCCTTGCTGTGGGGATGGCGTGTTCCTGACAATTCCTACGCCTCACCGGGAGTATTCAGAGTCGGGCACAAGCGCACAAGGGCGGGTTTCGGCCGCATCACACTCCCGTAACACTCCGATACCGGCGTGTATCCGCTTACATGACGACGTATCACCTGCTACTCCACGCACCGGCTGGCGAGATGCCCGCCTTTTCGGCCCAGCCTCAGCTTTGGCGCGAAGGGACGGCTCCGCTGCCCCTGCCCCTGCCCCGGGGCCGGCGCCGGATCAGCCGGCGCTGCGTCAGCAGTCGCAGCCGCAGCAGTCGCAGTCGCAGCAGCCGTCTCCACAGCTGTCTCCGCAGCCGCAGTCGCAGTCGCACCTGGAGCACCAGCCTTCGCGCCGTTCACCGCTCCAGGGGTCGTCATAGTGCTCCTGGCAGCAGAGCCGGCAGGTGCAGCAGAGCCCCGCGAACACCGCACACCCGGCGAGGAGTCCTCGGCGGGGGCCCTGTCGGCGCGCAGGGCCGGGGGTCCGCCAGGGCGACCCCACCGGACCTCCGGGCCCGCCCGGGTGGTGTGCGCACGAGGCGCCGAACACCCGGTCCACGGACCGCCGCAGCTCGTGGGCGAGCAGGAGGCGGGCGAGGGCGCCGTCGGTGAACTCGACCTCGCGCAGCGCCAGCCGGATGCCGTGCACGGCGTCGTCGCACAGCCGCCGCGCCTCCTCCAGGCTCGCGCCGGTGGCGGTCAGCGGGTTCCACGCCCCCGCCGCCGCGTCGGCGTCCAGGTCCTCCACGGCGTCGAGCAGGTGCGCGAGACGGCCGAAGAGCCGGCCCGCCTCCTCCAGCGGGGCACGGTTCGCCGGGCGTCCGGCCAGCACGGCCGTGTGGGCGAACGCGGCGGCGGTCGCGGTCTCGGTGGGCTCGGTGACGGTCGGCAGCGATGTGCCGGGCCCCGCGGCCGCCTCCACGGCGGTCTGCCGGCCGGCCGCCTCCACCAGCACCGCGGTGTCGAAGCCGAGCCCCGAACCGGTCACGGCCCCCGCGCGGTCCCAGCGCCGGGCCACCGAGCGGGCCGCGGCGGCGACCGGGCGGCGGGCCGGCAGCCCGTCCCCGTCCGCCATGTGGTCGCGCAGCTTCGCCGAGGCCAGCACCAGCGAGACCGCGGCGGCCAGCCGGGCGCCCTCCCCTGTGGCGACGAGCGCGGTGCGCATCGCGCGCAGCGGGCACCGCCCCGCGGTGCGGCGACGGCTCTCCGTCCGTCCGGCCTGCGCCTCGACCAGCACCGAGATGACGAGCCCGTCGTAATTCGTGGCGGGCCTGGCCAGTTGACCGTGCTCATCCCGCAGGACGAGGCAGAGGCCGCACAGATGAGCCGCCCACTCCATGGCGAGCCTCTCCGGCAGACGGTGCCTGCACGGCCTGACGATTCCGAACATCGCGGTCCCCCGTACGTCATTCGCAGCAGCGGAGCATGTCATCGGCTGGTCGTCCGGTACCCCCGCCCGTTCGGCTGTCCGGCGGTGCGCCCTCACTCTACCGAGCGAGACCCTTTCCGATGATCCGTCAGAAGACGTATGACATGGGTTGACTGGGGGCCACTAGTGCGATTTATGCACCAGGTCTGTCACGAATCCACCCCACAGTGGGTATCCGCTTGGCGCAACATCCGCATCATGCACGACCATAGAGGTGCGGACGGCAGACTGACCGCGTGCGAGAGGAGGCGTCCATGGGATCGGTACGACGGGCGAGCGCCTGGCTGGGACTCGTCGACGACAACAGCGCCGAGGAGTACTACGACGAGGATTACGCCGATTACGGCGACGGCGCCGAGGCGTCCTCCCCCGACTCCTGGGTCACCGACCCCCGCGTGCGCGTGGCCTCCGACTCGGCGGAGGAGCAGGGCCGCAGGATCGCCACCGTCACCCCGGACGGCTTCCGGGACGCCCGCGGCATCGGCGAGCTGTTCCGGGACGGCGTCCCGGTCATCGTCAACCTGACGGCCATGGAGCCCGCCGACGCCAAGCGCGTCGTCGACTTCGCGGCCGGTCTCACCTTCGGTCTGCGCGGTTCCATCGACCGTGTGGCCAACCGCGTCTTCCTGCTGACCCCGCCCGACTACCTGGTCGTCAACGCCGACAACAAGCGCGGCGGCGACGGGTTCTTCAACCAGAACTGACCGCGGCGGCCCCCGGTGCCGCGGACACCGGAGCGCGCCGCGGACACCGGAGCGCGCCGCGGCCACCGGAAGGCGCCGCTCTACCGGAAGGCGTCCAGGCCGGTGAGCGCCTTGCCGAGCACGAGCTGGTGCATCTCGACGGTGCCCTCGTAGGTGAGCACCGACTCCAGATTGGTCGCGTGCCGCATGACGGGGTACTCCAGGGAGATGCCGTTCGCGCCGAGCACGGTCCGGGCCGTGCGGCAGATCTCGAGCGCCTCGCGCACATTGTTGAGCTTGCCGAAGCTCACCTGCTCCGGACGGAGCGTCCCCGCGTCCATGCGCCGCCCGAGGTGGTGGGCGAGGAGGACGCCCTTGTGCAGTTCCAGCGCCATGTCGGCGAGCTTCGCCTGGGTCAGCTGGAAGCCGCCGATGGGCCGGCCGAACTGCTCACGGGTGCGGGCGTACTCCAGAGCCGCCTCGAAACTGCTGCGCGCGGCGCCCATGGCGCCCCAGACGATGCCGTAGCGGGCGTGGTTCAGGCAGCTGAGCGGACCGCGCAGGCCGGTGACCTCGGGGAGGACGGCGTCGGCGGGCAGGCGCACGTCGTCCATCACCAGCTCGCTGGTGACGGAGGCGCGCAGCGACCACTTGTGCTTGATCTCGGGGGCGGAGAACCCGGGGGCGTCCGTGGGCACGGCGAAGCCGCGGATGCCCTCGTCGGTGCGGGCCCACACCACGGCGACGCCGGCGACCGAACCGTTGGTGATCCACATCTTGCGGCCGTTCAGGATCCAGTCGGATCCGTCCCGCTTGGCGTGGGTGCGCATGCCCGCCGGGTCCGAGCCGTGGTCCGGTTCGGTGAGTCCGAAGCAGCCGATGACCTCGCCGGCCGCCATCTGCGGCAGCCACCGCTGCTTCTGCTCCTCGGAGCCGTAGCGGTGGATGGCGTACATCGCCAGCGAGCCCTGGACGGAGACCAGCGAGCGGATGCCGGAGTCGGCCGCCTCCAGCTCCAGGCAGGCCAGGCCGTACTGCACGGCGGTGGCGCCCGCGCAGCCGTAGCCCGTCAGCGACATGCCCAGCGCGCCGATCGAACCCAGTTCCCGGGCCAGCTCGCGGATCCCGGGCAGTTCGCCGCGCTCGTACCACTGCGCCACGTGCGGCAGCACGCGGTCGGCGGCCCAGCCGCGGACGGTGTCCCGCACCGCGCGGTCCTCGTCCTCCAGCAGGTCGTCGAGGCCGAGCGGGTCGTACGGGTCGAACTGCGGCTTTCCAGCGGACATCGTCGTCCTCTCCGGTGATCACTGCGCTTCGCCGACGAAGCTACTTCCGCGGCGGGAGCGGGTAAAGCCCCCGGAGGTGTGCTCAGCGCGACGCGTCGGCGCCGGCCAGGGCGTGCTCGCGGGGCGCCGGGATCCCGGGCGCCGCGGGCCACTGGGCCGCCGCGCCGCACTCCATACGGCGGGGCAGCCGCAGCGCGGCGACCGCGCCGAGCAGCAACAGGGCCGCGCTGACCACCAGGGTGAGGTGCATCCCGTGGACGAAGGCGTGGCGTGCGGCATGCCGCAGGGACGCCCCGGCCGAACCGCCGAGGTGGTCGGAGACCTCGTAGGCCTCGCCGAGCGACTTCCCGGCCGACGCGCGGGCGTCCGCCGGCACTCCGGGGACCCGGCCGACGGCGGGGGCGTAGGCGGCGTTCATGACGCTGCCCAGCAGGGCGATGCCGAGGCCGGCGCCCAGTTGGTAGGACGTCTCGCCGATCGCCGCCGCGCCGCCCGCCTGTTCCGCGGGTGCGTCGCTGAGCATGGACTCGTACGCGCCGAAGAGCGTGGTCTCCAGCCCGAAGCCGAGCAGAACGAAACCCGCGGTCAGCACAGCGGGCCGGTCGTGCTGGCCCATCAGGGTCAGCACGAGCACCGCGCCTGCGGTGAGGACGAAACCGGAGCTCACCATGGCACGCGGGCCGAGGCCGCCGAGCATCCGCGAGCCCAGGAGCCCCGCGGCCATGGCGGCGAGGGTGAGCGGCAGCAGCCGCACCCCCGTCTGCAGCGGGCTCAGGTCGAGGACCAGTTGCAGATACTGAACGGCGATCAGTTCGAGGCCGACGAGGGCGAGCAGCGCCAGCACGATGCAGCCCACGGAGGTGCCGAAGGCCGGCCTGCCGAACATGCGTATGTCGATGAGCGGGTGCTCGCGCCGCCGCTGCCGGCGTACGAACAGCACCAGCAGGGCCGCCCCGGCGAGCAGCGGGACGAGCGCGGAGGGCTCGTACGGAGCCGCTCCGCCGCCGATCTGCTTGACGCCGAGGATGGCGCCGAGGATGCCCAGCGCGGCCATCACCGCGCCGAGGACGTCCCAGGGACCGTCCAGCTTGCCGCGCGACTCCGGCAGCAGCCAGCGGGCCACCGGAAGGATGGCTGCCATCAGCGGGATGTTGATCAGAAAGACCGAGCCCCACCAGAAGTGCTCGACGAGGAAGCCGCCGAGGACCGGCCCGACGGCCGCGCCGACGGCCGCGACGGCGCTCCACACGCCGATGGCGACGGCCCGCTCCTGGCGGTCGGGGAAGACCTGCCGGAGGATCGACAGCGTCGCCGGCATGATCATCGCGCCGCCGACGCCGAGCAGAGCGCGGGCCGCGATGAGGACGCGCGGGTCGGGTGCGAAGGCGGCCACCGCCGAGGCTGCCGCGAAGATCGTGTAACCGAGCAGCAGGATCCTGCGCCTTCCGACCCGGTCGCCCAACGTGCCGAAGAGGATGAGCAGGGACGCGGCGACGAGCGGGTAGGCGTCGACGATCCACAGCAGCTCTATCGCTCCGGGGCGCAGGTCCTCGCTCACCGCGGGAACGGCGACGTGCAGCACGGTCGCGTCGAGCGCGACGAGCAGCAGGCTGACGCAGAGGACGATCAGCACGGTCCAGCGGTTGACCGGCCGAGTGTGCCGTGGGACGGCGGCAGGCGCGGGGATGCCGGCCGAGGACGTCCCTGTCATGTACGTACCTCCCAGCGGTGCGCTCGCGGTCGCTGGGCAGGACGAGGGGACGGTCCTGGGGGAACCCAGTGACGAGGGCGAGTGAAGTCGTCAGACTACGCGAGTCCGCGCCGATGGCGAGTGGCGCGTGTCACGTTCTCCCGTGACCGGCACAGCGCAGGCCACGCGCCGGCCACCCACGGGTCACCCGTGCGAGAACTGCCGGACACCTCCCTTGCGCGGGCGAACGGGCATCCGCCCGGATCGCCGGCGCTCGGACCGGCCGGGCCGGCGAGCCGCCCCGAGGGGGGCGAGCCCCGGCGGAAGTGACGGCCGATCAACGGCGGCCACTGCGCACGAAAAACCATGGCCGTATTTTCCGCGAACAGCACTCGGCGCACGTCGAAACACAAAAACAATGAGTTCCCGCATTCGGCTCAATGCACATGCCGGCCCTGCCGCCATTGGGTGGAGTGAGACGCAGTCCACATCACATGGTCATTACGAACCAGCCCTTCCGGCCGAACTCCGCCATCACACGCTGTAACGTCGATTGAGTGCGTACCGATGACAAGCCTCGCCTCGTGGAGGAGCCCGGGACAGCTCAGGCGCCACCCGGCATGAGCCGGACACGCGTACTGCTGTTCGGCTCGACGCTCGTGGCCTATGTGGCCATCGTCGTAGCCGTCCTGACCACGTCCAAACTCGTGACGCTGGACTGGCAGGTGATGATGTGGCGGCCGTACAAGCAATGGCCGCAGATCCACGCGTTCCTCGACTACTTCGTCGTCCTGGGACAGCGCGGCCCGACGGCCGTGATCGTGGCCTCCTGGCTGGGCTGGCGCGCCTGGCGTCAGCGCACCCTGCACCCGCTGCTCGTGCTGGGCACGTCGCTGCTGCTGCTGAACGTCACGGTGGGCGCGGTGAAATACGGTCTCGGCAGGCTGGGCCCGCACTACGCGACCACCGCCGGATCCGCCGAACTCTTTGCCGGCGGCGATATATTTCCCTCCGGTCACACCGCGAACGCCGTGGTGACCTGGGGCGTCCTGGCCTATCTCGCCTCCACCCCGTGGGTCCGCCGGGTCGCCTCCGTGATCGCCGCCCTGCTGGCGCTGGGCGTCGGCATGACCACCATCTACCTCGGCACCCACTGGGTCAGCGACGTCCTGCTCGGCTGGGCGGCCGGCCTGCTGATCCTGCTGGCACTGCCCTGGTTCGAGCCCCTGATGGCCTCCGCCGAGCAGCGGATCACAGCCGCCTGGGAGCGGCGCCGCGCCACCGGCCCGGTTCCGGCGGCAGCCCGCCTCGCGAACACGGCGGCGGCCCCCGGCCAGCTCTGCGACAACCCGGACGGCCTACTCGAGCCCGTCGTTCTCAGCGGCCGCGCGACGGCGTCCGCCTCGGGGGTACCGCACCACCCGGCACATCCGCACACCAACCGGCACGAGCGCACCCCGGTCACCCCCTCCGGCAGCCGCCGACCGCCCGCCGACCGGCCGGGCCGCCCGGCGCCCGTCGGCCAGGCCGGCGCTGCCCGCCGCCGCGGCGCCACCGGCTGACCGGCCGCGGGGCAGGTACGCACGCTCCCACCCCGCCCAAGGCCGCACGAAGGCCCTGACCGCCCCGAGACGGGCGGCCAGGGCCTTCTTCCGTACGGGGCGCCGTGTCCTTCTGCGCGGCGCCGTGCGGGGGCCGGAGACCTCAGCCGCTCCAGCAGCGGATCACCCGGCCGCCCTGGACGGTGAAGTTGAGCCGGCCCACCCGGTACTCCATGGTGATGACGGCGCCCGGCGGCAGGGCGCGCACCGTGCTCCAGCCGCGCTCGGTGGCCCGGCGCTCGGCGTCGTCGGCCGGGAGGCCGACGTAGGAGTCCGGTTCGTCCTGCGGTTGCCGTGCGGCGATCGGATCGGTTGCCATATGAGCAACCGTAGGCGCACACGAGCCGTGACGGAAGGAGTGGGCGACTTGATCGTCACACTTGTGTCACAGAATCCCGGTCGGCGTTTGGCGTGCACCGTTCACTCTTTGGGGGTGACTTTTCCCGGCGGCCACCGAATTCACGGACCTGGCCCCTGAATATCGTCCGGAGCGGTCGCGCGGAATTCCCGGCGAACGTCCCACACACATCCCTCACATCACATCCCAAGCGTCGACAACTCGTCGTCCGTCAGCAGTCGGGAACGAATGAGAAACCGGTTGCCCGTCGGCGCTTCCAGCGAGAAGCCGCTGCCGCGCCCGGGCACCACGTCGATCGTCAGATGGGTGTGGCTCCAGTAGGCGAACTGGTCGCGCGACATCCACACCGGCACCGGATCGATGCCCGGGACGCCGAGGTCGCCGAGGTGCACGTCGGAGTCCCCGGTGAGGAACTCCCCCAGCGGGTAGCACATGGGCGAGCTGCCGTCACAGCAGCCGCCGGACTGGTGGAACATCAACGGGCCGTGCTGGTCGGCGAGGCGCCGCAGCAGCCTCGCTGCCTCATCGGTGACGGCGACCCGGGCGGCCCTCGGTGCGGTTGAGGTCATGGGGTCAGAGTGCTCCCGCCGAGCGCCGCCCGCCAGACCGCCGCAGGACGTGCCGCCGGGCGGAGCCCACGGTCGACGCGGCCTCGCGTTCCGGCAGACCGACGCGGACGGCCGCTTCGACCATCCGGGCGGCGACGTGGTCCCCGTGCCCGTTCTCGAACGCCCGGCAGGCGGCCCAGAAGAGCCGCTCGTTGCGCTCCCCCACCGGCGAAGCGAGGACGAAGCGGATCAGCGGCTCGGCCGCGCCCGCCGTCGTGCCCGTCGTGGCCCGCCCGGCCCGGCGCTGCGGGGACGCCAGCAGCAGCCGCAGCAGCCGCCTTGGCACGGCGGCAGGCGGCATCGAGGCCGTCGGCGGGTCCCAGCGGTAGCGGCCCGCCGTGGTGACCGAGCCCGGCCCCACCAGGTAGCCGCCGCTGCCGCGCACGTCGATCCCAGGGCCGAGCCTGCGCACGGAGTTCGGCACGATCACTTCGGCCGGCCCGCGCAGCCACAGGTGCCGGCCGCCGCTCGGGGTGAGCACCGTACGCGTCCACGGCACGGCGAAGCCCCACCGGGCGGCGAGGTCCACCAGGTCGGTCACACCGTCGACGCCGTCCTTGCGGTCGAGGTCGAGGCCGATCAGATGGTGCGGCGACCGCCCGCACGCGATCCCGTACCCGCTGGCCCAGGGCGCCGCCGCGAACAACTCGGCTATCCGGGCGGGCTCGGTGGCGGCGTCGTGCACCCCGTGACCGAGCCGTCCGCACTGTCCGCGGCACATGCCACGGCCGGTCTCCCCGCGGTGCGGTGAACGGATCGCGGGGAGCTTGGTCCGCGACAGCGGGATGACCGGGAGGCCGCGCCGCGCGGCCGCGAGCGCGCATTCCAGCGCGCGGTCGTGCTCCGGATGCGTCACGGGGTGCCCCCCTCGATGCGCTACGGCATGACCCCCTCATCGTAATTTCGTTCGACCGGACGCTCAATGACGCACCGAGCAGGCAGAACGCGCCCGCGAGCCGCCCCACCGGATCCGGCCGATCACGAACGGCGGGGACCGGCCGGAGCGGGCGCGATCAGGCCCGACCTCCCGGCACTCGGCGTCGACCTCACCGCGGACTCCTCCGAACCCGCCGTCGGGAGATCTCTCCCTCCTCATCCCTCTTCATCGGCGACGCCGGTGTGGTCCCCGGCGACGCCCGCCATCCGCGCCCGCCGTCCCCGCCGTCCGCCTCGCGCGCGGCCGGGGTCCCACCGTGCCGGACGCGGGCAGCCGGCACCCTCCTCCGGGCGGAGCCGTTCGACGACACGCGCTATCGGTCGGTCGGCCCCCCGACCGGCGATCCACCCTTCGTTCCGTGCCCGCGAAGCATGCCCCGCGCCTTGCCCCGCAGCTTCTTGCGGAGGCGGCGAGCCCGCCGCCGCGCCGCGCCGGCCAGGTCCTTGCCGGAGTACGCGACACCCACGCCCAGGCCGCCGACATGGCGTCCGACGGCACGCAGCCTGCCCCCCGTCCCCGCCCGGCGGGCGACCAGTTCCTCCATCAGGCCCTCGAAGGCGCCGGCGATCTGCGCGGGGTCGTAGCGGGCGCCCTTCTCCAGGGCTGCCCTGCCCATCCGCTGACGGAGCTCGTCGTCGTTGATCAGCCGGAGTATCGCCGCCGCCAGCCCGTCCACGTCCCGCGGGGGCACCAGCAGACCGTCCACCCCGTCGCCGATGATCTCGCCGGGGCCGAGCGGGCAGTCCGTGCTCACCACCGGCAGGCCCACCCGCATCGCCTCGACGATGGTCATGCCGAACGACTCGGTGCTGGAGGACACCGCGAGCAGCGAGGCCTTGGCCATCTCCGGCTCGATCGGCGACGCCGCGCCCATCATCGTCACCCGGTCCCCGACGTCCAGGTCGGCGATGAGCCGCTCCAGCTTCTGCTTCTCCCCGCCCGTGCCGTACAGCCGCAGACCCCAGTCGGGGCGTTCCCGCGCGACCTTGGCGAAGGCTCGGATGAGGTCCCCGTAACGCTTGACCGGGGCCAGCCGGCCGACGGCCACGACGTACCTGGCGTCCAGGGTGCTGGGCGCGATGCCCGGGTCGGGGACGCTGTTCGGCACGGCGACCACCCGCACCCCGGGCAGCCGCAGTCTGCGGCGGTAGCAGGCGGCGTCGGCCTCGGTGGTCGTGGTGACGGCGTCCAGCCGTGGGTACAGCCGGCGCAGCGTGAGCACCAGCGGCACGGAGTGGGTGTCCAGCGTCAGGTGCTCCTGCGCGATCCGGACGGCGTGACGCGGGGCCTGCAGGGCGATGTGGACGTTCAGCCCGGGGCGCGTGCCGATGACGACGTCGGCGTCCAGGGACGCCAGATGGGCCGCGATCCGCCGGTCGGTGAGGGCGTTGTACTGCTGGTAGCGGTTCTCGCCGGACGGGAAGACCTTCGCCGGCCTGCCGTACAGCGGGTCGTCGAGATCGCACGTCCCGCCGCCGCGGCGCAGGTCCAGCAGATGGCGCAGGCCGACGCGCGGGTCGAGGGCGAACGTGGGCTCGTCACGGTGGCGGAAGACGGAGACGATCTCGACCTCGTGCCGTTCAGCCAGGGCGCTGGCCAGGTTGTAGGTCGTGCGGATGGTGCCCCCGACCCCGTACGCATTGTGGATCAGTATGGAAATACGCATGCGTCCCCGTGTTCCTGCTCCCATGGACCGGTGCCCGCCGTCGTGCTGGAAAGACCCCGCTCACCAGACCCACAGGTTGTACCGGTTCGCCTTCTCGTACGCCCTCGTGTCCGCACTGTTTCCCCCCTGTGACGTTTGTCACCGGTTCCGGGGCGGCGGGCAGGCGCTCCACGCTGCCTTCCCCGGATCGGCCGGCCGCTCGGGCCACGGGTGGCGCTGTCACCCCGCCGGGCTACGGACAGGGACTCGCCGGGTGACGGCCGCGGGCCGCGGGCGCGGGCACGACGGTGGGGCGGGCGGTCCGGCGTGAGCGCGGCAACGGCCGGGACGCTGCGGCCGAAACGGTGCGGCCTGACCGGCGGTCCAGGTCGGAGCGCCGCCGCAGTGCTCCCGACGGCCTCACTTCGGCAGGCGCAGCAGTGTCCCCGGGGTGAGCTGCCGGTTCGGGTCGGAGCCGATGACGTCCTGGTTGAGCCGGTACAGCTCCGCCGCGCCGCCGCTGACGTCGAAGCGCCGGGCCACCGACTCCAGGGTCTCGCCGCGCTGCAGCGCGTGCGCCCGCCCGGACAGCCGCAGGCGCTGCGCGCAGGTCGGCCAGGCCTCCCAGCCCTGGTCGCGCAGGATCTCCTCGGCGACGGTCACCTGCTGGTCGGGGGTGGCGCGGTCGGGCCTGGGAGCCAGGTCGAGACCACCGTGTTCGGCCCAGGTGGGCTGGAAGATCTGCAGCCCACCGTAGAAGCCGTTGCCGGTGTTGGTGTTCCAGCGGTTGCTGCTCTCGCAGGTCGCCAGCTCCAGCCAGACGGGTGCGTGTCCGTCGGCCTGCGCGGCCCCTGACGCGAGGGCCGCCGACGCGGCGAGCGATACGAGCGCGGTCACCGCGAGACGGCGGGGACGGGACATGCGGGCCAGGTTAGGCGCGGCGGTGGCGGCAGCCGCCTCCCGCCGCGCCGTGCGCGCCCCGGGGCCCACCCGGTCGGAGCACGGCCGGGTGGGCAGGGGTGCGCGGAGGGTCAGATCGACAGCCGCTGACCGGGAAGGATCAGGTTGGGGTCGGCGCCGATCACGGACCGGTTGACGGCGTAGAGCTTCTTCCAGGTCGTCCCATGGGCCGCCGCGATGCCGCTCAGGGTGTCGCCGCTGCGGACGCGGTAGTCGCCGTGGCCCTTCGCGACCCGGCTCTGGCCGCGGTCGGTACGGCCTGCGGCACCGCGCGACTGCCGCTGCGGCGCCGGGGACGTGTGCCGCCTCTCGGGCGCGGTCGGGGCGGCGCCGAGGGCGGGGGCGCTCCCGTAGGCGCCGGCACGGGCGGAGCAGGTGGGCCATGCCCCCCAGCCCTGCGCCCGCTGCACCTTGACGGCGACGGCGATCTGCTGCTCACGGCTCGCCCGGTCGGCGGTCGCCGCGTACACGGTCCCCCCGTAGGCGCGCCATGTCCCGGCCGAGAACTGGAGTCCTCCGTAGTATCCGTTACCGGTGTCGATGTGCCAGTCTCCCCCGCTCTCGCAGCGCGCGATGCGGTCCCAGACCCCGCTGTCGGCGGCCTTCGCGGGCCCCGCGACGGCCATGAGGGCCAGCGGGGCGAGGACGGTGACGCCGGCGGCGGCTGCGGACCGGCGGTACGTGCCTGATACGGCCATCAGATCCCTCTCCACGGACCCGGGACTCCCCCACGTCGCCGCACCCCTGGTGCGGCGGCCGGCGGACGGGCACCCGCGCGTCCGGCGCGGCCCCCGTCCCCGTCGCTCGCCGACCGACGGCTTTCCGATCCGCGGTCGCCCTCCGTGCGAGCCCTCCCGGGTGGTGCTCCCTGCACACGGCGGGCAAATCTAGGCAGAGTCGCGTTCCGTCACCAAGCATGTGCCTTGCGTCGCAGGCCAGTTGCCGGTTACCGGAAGTAAAGTCCTATTCCGGACAGTGGATTGATGGCGCTTTTTACGGCATGTCCGTACAGCGCATATGCACCATGTGATCCGTCTCATAGGCGCATGGGCATCGCGGGGTGAAAGGTGGGACGGGGAGTGATCGGCTACGCGCCTCCGCTCACTCTCCGCAGGCGGACGTGCGAGCACGCGCCAAGTAGGCCGTGACTCCCGCCACAGATCGGCCGTTGTCACTGTGTGCCGGGCGAGGCTCGGCAAAGGAGCTCTTAGCCGTCATTCCCAAGGAGGCTTCAGTGCCGCCCATGCTCGACGTCAGCGACGAGGTACGAGCCGAGATCGGCGATGAGGAGGCGGCACGCCTGCTGGCCGGCGTCAGCGCGCCCGGCACGTACGACTGCACCTCCTGCCGTACTCCGGGGGACACCGCCACGGAGCGCACCAGCACCGTGCTGTTCGTCGGCGAGGAGACGGCCGTGCTGGCCTTCGCCCACGCGACCTGCATCCCCTCCCAGGTCGTGCCGGTACCGGAGGAGCAACTGCAGGGCGCCGTGCAGAGCATGGCCGTCGAGGAGACGGCCGGAGCCGCCACCGCGGCCGCCGCGCCGCGCCAGGCGGTGCTCGGCATCACCTGCGGCCTCATCCTCCTCAAGGAGGAGGTGTGCCCGGCCCTCGTCATCGAACCCACTGGTCCGATCGCCCGCCCGGGGCACGACGGCCCCGGCGACGACTTCCTGCCGATCCTCATCGAGCAGGGCTTCCTCCCCGTGAACGACCTCTCCACACCGCCCTCCCCGCTGCCCGGCTGGTCCGTCCTGCTGGCCATGGGGCAGCTGCACGCCATCCTGCAGCCCGGCAACGCCGGGGCGTGGTGGCAGGCGCACCAGCCGCTCGCGGTCAGCGAGGGCTGGCGCCAGGCGGTCAACAGGTCCAACGCGGTGTACGTGTACGCCGCCCCGTACGGCACCATCGGCCAGCAGCCCCGCGAGGACCTGCTGCGCGACGCTCTCGAGCGCGCCTGCGGGCGCGGACTCCTCGTCGCGGCGACGATGCCCCTCTCCGGGACCTGACGGCCCCGGCTCACGCAGAAGGCGCGTACGGCCGACCGTACGCGCCTTCTGCGCGTGGCGGTGCATATGCGTGATTCATCCGCCCGACCCGCATCCCCGCAGCTGAGCCGCTCGTTGCCACGACGTGCACACCTTTGACGCTTCCTCACGAGCCCAGTACCGCAGCCCCATCCCTCCCATGCGCACCGCGCAGGAGGCGTCCGCGCGTGAAGGCACGCCGATCTACGACGCGCTCTACTCCGAGTACCGCAGGCTCTTCCGCACCCTCCCCGGCGACCGCACCGGCGAGGAGGACCTGCAGTTCAACGGGTTCGCCGACCGCGGCGGCGCCAACTCCGCCTACCGCTCCGGCCGCCATCGCGGCGACCTGCCCGCGCTTCCCCCGGGGTTGGCCGAGAACCGCATGCACGGCGGGCTCTGATCTGACCGCTCGCCCCGCGCGAACAGCCGCCCGCCGGGACTGCCTCCGAGGAGGCGGCCCGGCGGGCGGCTCCATGTCCGGACCCGGAAAAGCTACTTCTTGCGTCCGCGCTTCTCCCGCACCCGGACCGACACCTGGATCGGCGTCCCCGCGAACCCGAACTCCTCGCGCAGCCGGCGCTCGATGAAGCGGCGGTAGCCGGCCTCCAGGAAGCCGGAGGCGAAGAGCACGAAGCGCGGGGGCTTGGTGCCGGCCTGGGTGCCGAAGAGGATGCGGGGCTGCTTGCCGCCGCGGATCGGGTGCGGGTGGGCGGCCACGAGCTCGCCCAGGAAGGCGTTGAGGCGGCCGGTGGGTACCCGGGTCTCCCAGCCCGCCAGGGCGGTCTCGATGGCCGGGACCAGCTTCTCCATGTGGCGGCCGGTACGGGCCGAGACGTTCACCCGGGGCGCCCACTGGACCTGCACGAGGTCCTTCTCGATCTCGCGCTCGAGGTAGTAGCGCCGCTCCTCGTCCAGCAGGTCCCACTTGTTGTAGGCGATGACGATGGCGCGGCCCGCCTCGACCGCCATCGAGATGATGCGGGTGTCCTGCTCCGCGAGCGTCTCTCCGGCGTCGATCAGGACGACGGCGACCTCCGCCTTCTCCAGGGCGGCCGCGGTGCGCAGCGAGGCGTAGTAGTCGGCGCCCTCCTGGAGGTGGACCCGGCGGCGGATGCCCGCGGTGTCCACGAACTTCCAGGTCTTGCCGCCGAGCTCGATGAGCTCGTCGACCGGGTCGCGGGTCGTGCCGGCCAGTTCGTTGACGACGACGCGCTCCTCGCCGGCCACCTTGTTCAGCAGCGAGGACTTGCCGACGTTCGGGCGGCCGATCAGCGCGACCCGGCGCGGGCCGCCGACGGTGTTCGCGAAGGACTGCATCGGCGCGTCGGGCAGCGCCTCCAGCATCGCGTCCAGCAGGTCGCCGGTGCCGCGGCCGTGCAGCGACGAGACGGGGAAGGGCTCGCCGAGGCCGAGGTTCCACAGCATGGCGGCGTCCGCCTCGCCCGAGGGGCCGTCGACCTTGTTGGCGCACAGCACGACCGGCTTCCCCGCCTTGCGGAGCAGCCTGACGACGGCCTCGTCGGTGTCGGTCGCGCCGACCGTGGCGTCCACCACGAAGACCACGGCGTCGGCGGCGTCGATCGCGAACTCGGCCTGCGCCGCCACGGACGCGTCGATGCCGAGTACGTCCTGCTCCCAGCCGCCGGTGTCGACGATCTTGAAGCGGCGGCCGTTCCAGTCGGCCTCGTACGTGACACGGTCGCGGGTGACGCCGGGGCGGTCCTCGACGACCGCCTCACGGCGGCCGATGATCCGGTTCACCAGAGTCGACTTGCCGACGTTCGGGCGGCCGACGACCGCGACGACCGGCAGCGGGCCATGACCCGCTGCCGCGAGGTCGCCCGCGACCTCGTCGAGGTCGAAGCCCTCCTCGGCGGCGAGCTCCATGAACTCGGCGTACTCGGCGTCGTCGAGCGCGCCGACTTCGCCGTACTCGTTCTCGATGTCCATGAAAGCTTCTCCGTCGATCGTCAGATGTGCGGGGGCTTGCACGCCCCAGTGTGGATCAGGCCGCCGCTAGGAGGTGCGGCCCGTGGTGCGCCGGGCGTACTCGAGGTGGCCGGTGAGGTGCTTCTGGATGCGCACGGTGGCGGCGTCCAGCGCCGTACGGGTACGGCGCCCGGTGCCGTCGCCGGCGTCGAAGGGGTCGCCGAAGACGATGTCGACCCGGCCGCGCACCGGCGGCAGGCCGCGGATCAGCCGTCCCGGCCGGGATGTGCCGAGGACCGCGACCGGCACTATGGGCGCGCCGGAGCGCACCGCGAAGTACGCCAGGCCCGCCCGCAGGTCGGCGAAGTCGCCCTCGCCGCGGGTGCCCTCGGGGAAGATGCCGAGGACCCCGCCGCGCTCCAGCACGCCGAGCGCGCTGGTCACCGCGGCGCGATCGGTGCTCTTGCGGTCCACCGGGAGCTGGCCGATCCCACGCAGGAACGGGTCCAGCGGCCCGATGAACGCCTCCTTCTTGATCAGGAAGTGCACGGGACGCGGGCTGGTGCCCATGAGCACCGGCCCGTCCACGTAGTGCGAGTGGTTCACGGCGAGGATCACAGGCCCGGTGGCGGGCAGCCGCCAGGCGCCGAGCACCCGGGGGCGCCAGAGGCTGTTGATGATCCCGATGCCGAGGCGGCGGCCGACAGCCGCGCCCTTGGGCCCCGGAACCGCGGAGGTGTCGCTCACGAACCGGCTCGCTTCTCCTCGATCAGGGTGACGACGGTCTCGATGACCTGGTCGAGGGTGAGGTCACTGGTGTCGACCTCTATGGCGTCGTCGGCCTTGGCCAGCGGGGAGGTCTTGCGTCCGGAGTCGGCCGCGTCGCGCCGCACCAGGGCCTCCCGGGTCGCCGCGAGATCGACCTGGGCGCTGCCGGCGGCCTTCAGCTCGCCGCCGCGGCGGGCGGCCCGGGCCTCCGGGGAGGCCGTGAGGAAGATCTTCACGGTGGCGTCAGGCAGCACGGTGGTGCCGATGTCCCGGCCCTCGACGACGATCCCGGCCGGCGCGGCGGCGGCCGCGTCGCGCTGCAGCCCGACCAGCCGGGTGCGCACCTCCGGCACCGCGCTGACGGCGCTGACCGCCGCGGTGACCTCCTGGGAGCGGATCGGGCCGGAGGCGTCCACGCCGTCCACGGTGATCGTCGGCGCCGCCGGGTCGGACCCGGAGACGAGCACCGGCTTCTCCGCGGCGGTGGCGACGGCTGCCGCGTCGTTCACGTCGACGCCGTTGCTCAGCATCCACCAGGTCATCGCCCTGTACTGCGCGCCGGTGTCCAGGTAGCTCAGGCCGAGCTTGGCCGCGACCGCCTTCGAAGTGCTGGACTTGCCAGTGCCCGAGGGGCCGTCGATCGCGACGATCACCGGATTCGACACAGTCGGGGGACCTTCCTTGTGCGTGGAACAGGTACACGGCTGGCACGATGCCATCCCCACAAGGTTACCGGCCCACCCATTCGGCTCTGTACCGCGAATGCGCCGACCCCGCCTCTGCGCGCGGTGACCTGTCCCGGCCGGCCCACGCACGCCCCTGCCGTGCCCGGGGCCGGCGCCGCGCCCCGCTCACTTCGCCCGGCCCCGTCCACCGCCCCTCAGGCGCGCAGCGACCAGCCGCGCTCCCGCAGCGCCGCCGACAGGCGCGCGGCCGCGGCCGGCTCCACCATCAGCTGCACGAGACCCGCCTGCTGCCCCGTCGAGTGCTCGATGCGCACGTCCTCGATGTTGACCCCCGCCGCCCCGGCGTCCGCGAAGAGCCGCGCGAGCTCCCCGGGCTGGTCGCCGATGAGGACGGCCACAACCTCGTAGGTCTTGGGAGCCGAACCGTGCTTGCCCGGGACCTTGGCCCGGCCGGCGTTGCCGCGGCGCAGGAGGTCCTCGATACCGGCGGCGCCGTCGAGGCGCTTCGCGTCGTCCGCGGACTGCAGGGCCCGCAGGGACGCGACGGTCTCGGTCAGGTCGGCGGCGATGTCGGCGAGGACGTCGGCGACCGGGCCCGGGTTGGCGGAGAGGATGTCGATCCACATGCCGGGCTGGGAGCCCGCGACCCTGGTGACGTCGCGGATGCCCTGGCCGCACAGACGCACCGTGCTGTCCTCGGCGTGCTGCAGGCGCGCCGCGACCATGCTGGAGACGAGCTGCGGGGTGTGCGAGACGAGGGCGACGGCGCGGTCGTGGGCGTCGGCGTCCATGACGACCGGGACGGCGCGGCAGAGCGCGACCAGCTCCAGGGCGAGGTTGAGCACCTCGGTGTCGGTGACCGGGGTCGGGGTGAGCACCCAGGGGCGGCCCTCGAAGAGGTCGGCGGTCGCGGCCAGCGGGCCGGAGCGCTCGCGGCCCGCCATGGGATGGGTGCCGATGTACGAGGTCAGGTCGCAGCCGAGCGCCTCCAGGGCGCGGCGCGGTCCCGCCTTGACGCTGGCGACGTCGAGGTAGCCGCGGGCGACCCCGCGGCGCTGGGCGTCGGCGACGGTCGCGGCGACGTGGGCCGGCGGCACGGCGACGATCGCCAGGTCGACCCGGCCGGACGGGGGCTCGTCGGTGCCCGCGCCGAGCGCGGCGGCGGTGCGCGCCTCGGCGGGGTCATGGTCCTCCAGGTGCACCTCGACGCCGCGCGCCGCGAGCGCGAGGGCGGCGGAGGTGCCGATGAGGCCGGTGCCGATGACGAGGGCGGTCCTCACTGGGCGATGTCCTTGCGGAGGGCTGCCGCGGCGCCGAGGTAGACGTGGGCGATCTCCTCCTTGGGCAGTGGGGACTCGACGTGGGCCAGGATGCGCACGACCCGCGGCATCGCGCCGGTGATGTCGAGTTCCTGCGCGCAGATCAGCGGGACATCGGTGATGCCGAGCTTGCGCGCGGCGACCGCCGGGAAGTCGCTGTGCAGATCCGGGGTGGCGGTGAACCACATGCTGATCAGATCGTCCACCGCGAGGCCGTTGCGCTCCAGGATGGCGGTGATCAGCTCGGCGACCCGCTCGTGCATGTGCTCCGCATCGTCGCGCTCCAGCTGCACGGCTCCGCGGACCGCTCGTACCGCCACGTCTTCGCTCCCTGTGTTGCTGCGCACACGTACCTGGTCAGCGTAGTCGCGGTGGACGGGGTGCGGTGGACACGCCCGCCCTGCGAGACGCGAGGGGCGCCGCGGTACACCATGAAGCATGATCTTCCACCTGGTTCCGCTGGACGACTGGCTGCGCGACCCGGACCGTCCGTACGCGCCCTCGTCGCTCGCCGAGGACGGGTTCGTGCACTGCGCGCCCGACGAGTCGGTGGCGCTCGCCGTCGCCGACGCCTTCTACCGGGGCACCACTGGGCCGCTGATGGTGCTGCTGATCGACGAGGAGGCCCTGGAGGCCCGTGTGCTGTGGGAGGACGCCGAACCGGCTGTGCCGCCCGGGGTGCCGCGGGAGACCCGCTTCCCGCACGTATACGGGCGCATCAACCGCAGTGCGGTGGTCGGGATGCTGGAGGTGCGGCGGGACGCCGAGGGCCGGGCGGTGGCGCTGGCGGTGTGGTCGTGAACGCCTCTGCGCGGCCCGCCGCCGCGTGCGCGGCCGGCAACCATTGGGCTGTCCGAAGTACAGCGGCCGCGTGATCGGGCACGCGCTGTCCGGGTGCTTCGTTTTCGGGGCATTCGCCGCAAAGATGCTTCTGCTGCGGGCCGGACGACTGCCGGACCGGCCGCTGCCGGTCGGCAGCGGGCTGGTCCGCACCGCGTCGACGGCCGCGGCCGACATCAGCGTTGGGGTTCTTCGAACAGTCGGGGTGACAACATGAAGCGACGCATGGTGCTGCTGTCCACGGCGGCGCTCGCGGCATGCGGCAAGTCCGGTGACGAGAGCGCGCCGCAGGGCGCGGCGACATCGGCGCCGCCTCCCTCGGATCCGGCCACCGCGCCGGCCTCGGCGAAGGCGGAGGGCGAGTCGCTGGTGAAGACCGCCGACGTGCCCGTGGGCGGCGGCACGGTGATCACGGACAGAAAGGTCGTGGTGACCCAGCCCCAGGCCGGCGAGTTCAAGGCCTTCTCCGCCGTCTGCACCCACCAGGGCTGCCTTGTGAACAACGTCTCCGACGGCACGATCAACTGCCCCTGCCACGGCAGCAAGTTCCGGATCACCGACGCCTCGGTGGCCGCCGGACCTGCCGAGAGGCCGCTCCCCGCCGAGTCGATCACCGAGAAGGACGGCGAGATCTTCCTCGTGTGACCCCGTACGATCCGGCCATGCGCGACCACGACCTCATACGCCGCCACACCGTCTACGCCTGTGTGATGGGCTCGCGCGCCTTCGGCCTTGCCACGGACGGCAGTGACACCGACCGCCGCGGGGTGTACGTGGCGCCCACCCCGCTCTTCTGGCGCTTCGACAAGCCACCCACCCATGTGGACGGCCCCGAGCGGGAGCAGTTCTCCTGGGAGCTGGAGCGGTTCTGCGAGCTCGCGCTGCGCGCCAACCCCAACATCCTCGAGTGCCTCCACTCCCCCCTCGTCGAGTACGCGGACGACACCGGGAAGGAACTGCTCGCGCTGCGCGGCGCCTTCCTCTCCCGGCACGTCCACGAGAGCTTCGCGCGCTACGCCACGGCCCAGCTGCGCAAGCTCGAGGCCGACGTCCGCACGCACGGTGCGCCCCGCTGGAAGCACGCCATGCACCTGCTGCGGCTGCTGATCAGCGCCCGCGACCTGCTGCGCACCGGCGAACTGCGCATCGAGGTCGGCGACCACCGCGAGCGGCTGCTGGCGGTCAAGCGGGGCGAGGTCGGCTGGGCCGAGACGGAAACCTGGATGCTGCGGCTGCACGACGAGGCCACGGCCGCCGCACCGCGCAGCCCGCTCCCGCACGAGCCCGACCGGGCCCGCGTCGAGGACTTCCTCTTCCGGGTACGACGGGCGTCAGCCGCCGACGCCGTCCCACAGGACCCCGAAGGCGAGTAGCTCGCCGCGGTACTCGAGCCGCTCCACCCAGGCATCCGGCCACGCCGCCAGGCCCTACCGCGCACCCGGCAAACGCATCGAGGTCGGCGACCACCGCGAGCGGCTGCTGGCGGTCAAGCGAGGCGAGGCCGGCTGGGCCGAGACGGAAACCTGGATGCTGCGGCTGCGCGACGAGGCCTCGGCCGCCGCACCGCGCAGCCCGCTCCCGCACGAGCCCGACCGGGCGCGCGTCCAGGACTTCCTGTACCGGGTACGACGGGCGTCAGCCGCCGACGCCGTCCCCATCCCAAAGGGCGCCGAAGGCCAATAGCTCGTCACGGTGCTCTAGCCGCTCCACCCAGGCGTCGGGCCACGCGGCCAGGCCGTGGTGCGCTCCGGCGAAGGCGCCCGTCAGGCACGCGATGGAATCGGAGTCACCGGAGGAGCACGCCGCCCGGCGCACCGCGGTGACGGGCTCGTCCGGGAAGAGCAGGAAGCACAGCAGGCCGGTCGCCAGCGCTTCCTCGGCGATCCAGCCGGCGCCGGTGGCCAGGCACGGGTCGGCCTCCCGGTCGGGCGCCGCGAGCGCCGCGTCGAGGCGGTCGAGCACCCCGAGGCACTCGTCCCAGCCGCGCCGGACGAAGGCCAGCGGTCCGTGGTCGTGGGCGCGCGTCCACAAATCACCGAGCCACCACTCGTGGTAGGTATCGCGCTGCTCCACCGCGTAGTGGCGCAGCAGGCCGGGCAGTTCGCCCGGGGCCGCACCCTTCGCGAGGAGGTGGACGGCGTGCGCGGTGAGGTCGGAGGCCGCGAGCGCCGTGGGATGGCCGTGGGTCAACGCGGACTGCAGCTGCGCCGCCCCCGCCCGTTCCTCGGGTCGCAGCCCGGGGACGAGACCGACCGGGGCGACCCGCATGTTCGCGCCGCAGCCCTTGGAGCCGGTCTGGCTGGCCTCCTGCCAGGGCCGGCCCGGCTTGTCCAGCTTCTGGCAGGCGGTCAGGCAGGTGCGGCCGGGGGCACGGTTGTTGTCGGGCGAGTGGTACCAGTCCACGTACTCCTCGCGCACCGGGCGGGCGAGCCGGGAGGGAGTGAGGGGGCCGCGCTCCGTCGCCGTGCGCAGCCCGCGGGCGAGGGCGAGGGTCATCTGCGTGTCGTCGGTGACGAAGGCCGGGCGGGGCAGCTCCATCTCCCGCCACGGGCCGCACTTCGCCAGGATGGACGGGACGTCGTTGAACTCGGTCGGAAAGCCGAGCGCGTCACCGATCGCCAGCCCCGCCATCGCCCCCGCCGCCGCCCGCCGCCCGGTCACGGCGGAGCTCATGCGGCGGCCGTCCGGGTGCGGACGACCAGGTCGTGGAGGGCGTCGTAGGCCGTCGGCTCGCCGGGCAGCCGGCTGTCGCGCTGCGCGTCGTCCAGGACCGCGTGGAGTGCGTCGACATCGGCACGGACGCGTCGCGGGTCGAGATCCATGGCGAGGCCGTGCTCGGCGGCGGCCTTCTCGTGGATGAGTTCGCGGACGTAGCCGGGGGCGGTGACGTGCTCCAGCAGCGTCGGCAGGTGCGCCTCGACGGCGCCGGTGCGCATCAGGTGGATGCCGGTCAGCAGCACCCGGAAGGTGTAGAGCAGCGGCTTGAGTTCGCCGGTCTTCTCGTACAGCTCCCACTGGGTACGGGCGAAGCCACGGTAGTGGTGGGCGTGCTGGGCGGTGATGACGCCGGGCGCCAGGTCGGCCAGTCGGGCGTGGACCTCGCTGGTGTGCACCACGAGCGGCGACAGCAGCTGCTCCAGCACATAGCCGTTGCGCCGCAGCATGAGCCGGACGAACTTCAGCAGGTCGTGGGTGACCAGGTCGAGTTCGAGGCCGTCCTGCTCCCACATGCGGGTCTGGGTCTCCTCCCCCTCCCGCAGCCCGATCAGGTCCGCGAGTGGAAGGAGGTGGACGCCGCGCAGGTCCACGTCCGAGTCGCGGGAAGGGAAACCGTACAGGTGCGCGCCGGAGACGGTGGCGAACAGCAGGGGGTGTCCCTGCTGGACGAGGGCCGGGGTGAGTTCGGGCAGCCCGGCCTCGCGCAGAGGTTCGGCGTGGATGGTCATCGCGCCATCCTCCCCGGTGCGGCGGCCTGCGGGAAAGTCCTTATCCGCGGCCGGGCGGCCGGGAAGCCGCTCCGGTACGGGGCGTGGGCCGCCCCGTACCGGCGGTCACGGGCGGCTCAGAGATCGACCTCGCGCATGAGCATGCCCACCTCGGTGTTGGTGAGCCGCCGCAGCCAGCCCGACTTCTGGTCGCCGAGCGCGATGGGTCCGAAGCTGGTGCGGACCAGCTTGTCGACCGGGAAGCCCGCCTCGGCCAGCATCCGGCGCACGATGTGCTTGCGGCCCTCGTGCAGGGTGACCTCGACCAGGTAGTTCTTGCCCGTCTGCTGCACGACGCGGAAGCTGTCTGCGCGGGCGTAGCCGTCCTCCAGCTGGATGCCGTTCTTCAGCTGCTTGCCGATGTCGCGCGGCAGCACACCGCTGATCGCGGCGAGGTAGGTCTTCTGCACGCCGTAGCGGGGGTGTGTGAGGCGATGGGCCAGCTCGCCGTGGTTGGTGAGCAGGATGATGCCCTCGGTCTCGGTGTCCAGCCGCCCGACGTGGAAGAGCCGGGTCTCGCGGTTGGTGACGTAGTCGCCGAGGCACTGGCGGCCCTCGGGGTCCTCCATCGTGGAGACGACGCCGGCCGGCTTGTTCAGGGCGAAGAACAGGTACGACTGCGTGGCGACGGTCAGCCCGTCGACGCGCACCTCGTCCTTGTCCGGGTTCACGCGCAGGCCCTGCTCGGTGACGATCTTGCCGTTCACCTCGACCCGGCGCTGCTCGATCAGTTCCTCGCACGCGCGCCGGGAGCCCATGCCGGCCCGGGCCAGCACCTTCTGCAGGCGCTCGCCCTCCTGCTCGGCGCCCGGGAAGGTCTTGGGCAGGTTCAGCTTGGGCTTGCTGTGCCGCTCGCGGTTGCGCTCCTCGATCTGGGCGTCCAGTTCGCGCGGGCGCGCGGGGGCCGACCTGCGGGGCTTGCCGGACGCGCCGCCCGGCTTGCCGCCGGTGCCGCGCTTGGCGCCGCCGCCCGCTCCACCGGGTCCGCCGGGTCCGCCGGAGCTGCCGCCGACGTCGTAGCGGCGCTCCTCCGGACGGGGTCGGCCCGCGCGCTTCTGCTTGTCGTCGCGCCCGTTGCCGGCACCCCGGTAATTCCGGTTGCCACCGCTGTTCCTGCCGCTGCCGCTGCTGCTTCGCATCAAGTTTCCGTCGTCGAGTCCGGGTCGAATGAGGGGACGCCCTCCAGGGAGTCCGCCTCGACGGCGTCCGCCTCCGGGAGGAACGGGGCGAGCTCGGGCAGCTCGTCCAGGCCGCGCAGGCCCAACCGCTCCAGGAAGTAGTTCGTCGTCCTGTACAGGATCGCACCTGTCTCGGCTTCCGTCCCACACTCCTCCACAAGACCCCGCTGCAGGAGGGTGCGCATCACACCGTCGCAGTTGACCCCGCGCACCGCCGAGACCCGGGACCGGCTGACCGGCTGCCGGTACGCGACGACCGCCAGCGTCTCCAGCGCGGCCTGGGTGAGCCGGGCCTGCTGTCCGTCCAGGACGAACTTCTCCACGGCCGCGGCATAGGCGGGCCGGGTGTAGAAGCGCCAGCCTCCCGCGACGAGGCGCAGGTCGAAGCCGCGGCCCTGGGCGGCGTACTCCCCGGCGAGGTCGTGGAGCGCGGTCGCGATCTCCCGGCGCGGGCGCTCCAGCACCTTGGAGAGCGTCTCCTCGGTGACGGGCTCGTCCACGACCATCAGGACCGCCTCCAGGGCAGGCCGCAGCTCCAGATCCGCCACCGAGAGCAGTCCCGCGGGGGCGCCCTGCTCCTCCCCGGCGGTCTCCGCCACCGCGGTCATTCCCGTGACCTCCGTCACGTCAGCCATCCTTACCGTCCTTCGCGGCGGGCGCCTGGTCGAATTCGTCGGTGACGAGCGGCCGGTCAGGGGCCGCCGCACCGCCCGTCCAGCGGACCTGGAGCGTACCCAGGGCCTCTTCCTGGTCGAGCGCGACCGCCTTCTCCCGGTACAGCTCCAGCAGGGCCAGGAAGCGGGCCACGACGGTCAGGGTGTCCGGTGCGTCGAGGGTGAGTTCCGCGAAACTCGCCTCGCCCCGCTCCCGGAGCATGGCGACGACGTGGCCGGCCTGCTCGCGCACGCTCACCAGCGGCGCGTGGATGTGGTCCACGTACACCTGCGGCTTCGGCTTGGGCTGCATCGCCTTGACGGCGAGCTGTGCGAAGCGCTCCGGCCCGATGCCGAGCACCACCTCGGGCAGCAGTTCTGCGTGCTGCGGCTCCAGGCCCACGGTGCGGGGGTGGTGCAGCGCCTCGGCCTCCAGGCGTTCGGCGAAGATCGCGGCGATCTGCTTGTAGGCGCGGTACTGGAGCAGCCGGGCGAAGAGCAGGTCCCGGGCCTCCAGCAGGGCGAGGTCCTCCTCGTCCTCCACCTCGGCGGCGGGCAGCAGCCGCGCGGCCTTCAGGTCCAGCAGGGTCGCCGCGACGACGAGGAACTCCGTGGCCTGGTCGAGGTCCCAGTCCGGTCCCATGGCACGGATGTGCGCCATGAACTCGTCCGTCACCTTGGACAGGGCGACCTCGGTGACGTCGAGCTTGTGCTTGGAGATCAACTGCAGCAGCAGGTCGAAGGGGCCCTCGAAGTTCGCCAGCCGGACGGTGAACCGGCCGTCGTCCGGGGAGGCGGCGCCGTCCTCGTCCTGTGGCGCGGGGGCCTCCGGGCCGGACGCGGGGGCCTTTGCCGCGGGAACGGGCGACGGGCCGGCGTCGGGCGGCGGCGCATCCGGAACCGGGGCCGGCTCCGCCGGGGCTTCGACGGCGGTGGCTTCGACTGCCGCTTCGGCGACTGCCGGAGGCGGCGGGGCGGTGTCGCCGAACTCACCGGCCGCGTCGCTCACACCCGCCTCGCCCGTGCCCTCCTCGGCCACCGCCCGGGGCGGCACAGGGCGCGCGCCCGGGCCGCGGCCGAGGAGGCGGCGGGGGCGCTGCGGACTGGCGGGGACGTCGGGGGGCATGAAGATCCAGGTGCTGCTGACGGGGCCGTACGGAGGACGGCACCGTATCGCGATGGGCGCGTCAGCGGCCGCGCAGGCGTCGTACGAGGATGCTCGCGTCGCCTCGGGACTCGAGGTCGGCCAGGACCACCGCGACCGCCTCCCGCACGATCCGGCCGCGGTCCACGGCGAGCCCGTGCTCGCCGCGCAGGACGAGGCGGGCGTGCTCGAGGTCCATGAGCTCCTCGGCGGAGACATAGACGGTGATCTTCTCGTCGTGGCGTTCCCGCCCGCTGGGCCGCCTCGGGGCCCGTCCGGACTTGCGGCGCGGCTGCTGGGGCTGCGGGGGCTGCGGCGGCTGGGAGGCCGCCTGAGGGCCCGTGGAGGCCGCTGCGGGGGCCTGCGGGCCGCGTCGTACGGGCGCGCCGGAAGGACCCGCCTGTTCCGGGACGGAACGGGCCGCTGGGACCGGCGAGGCGCCCGGGCCGGCGCCGTTGTCCCGTCCGCCGTGCTCGGCGGAATCGGAGGGCGCCGCGGAATCGCGGACCGGCGCCTCCTCCGGCGCCGGCTCCTCGACGGGGGCCGGGACGGACCTCAGGGGGCGTTCGCCGGTGCCGCCGGTGTCCGCGCCCGGGCCGGCGCCGGGGCCCGTGCCGGGAGTCTCACCGCCGGAGTGCTGCCGCGGTGTCGAGGACTGGAGCCCCCGCCCCCCGGTCGTACGGAACAGTTCGTCGGCCCCGGGGAGACTCACTCGGCGTGACACCGGGCGAGCACCTCCCTGGCGAGCTGGCGGTAGGCTGCGGCGCCCACGGAGTTGGAGGCGTAGGTCGTGATCGGCTCACCGGCGACCGTGGTCTCCGGGAAGCGGACGGTCCGTCCGATGACGGTGTGGAAGACGTGGTCGTCGAAGGCCTCGACGACACGCGCCAGCACCTCCCGGCTGTGCACGGTGCGCGAGTCGTACATCGTCGCGAGGATGCCGTCCAGCTCCAGCTCGGGGTTGAGCCGCTCCCTGACCTTCTCGATGGTCTCGGTGAGCAGCGCGACACCGCGCAGCGCGAAGAACTCGCACTCCAGCGGGACGATCACCTGGTGGGCTGCCGTCAGGGCGTTGACGGTCAGCAGGCCGAGCGACGGCTGGCAGTCGATGATGACGTAGTCGTAGTCGGGCAGCAGCGGCTTCAACGCCCGCTGCAGCGAGGACTCCCGGGCCACCTCGCTGACCAACTGGACTTCGGCGGCCGACAGATCGATGTTGCTGGGCAGCAGATCCATCCCCGGCACCGCCGTCTTCAGCAGCACCTCGTCGGCCGACAGCCCGCGTTCCATCAGCAAGTTGTAGACCGTGACGTCCAGTTCCATCGGGTTGACGCCGAGGCCGACGGAGAGCGCGCCCTGCGGGTCGAAGTCGACCAGGAGGACGCGGCGGCCGTATTCGGCGAGCGCGGCACCGAGGTTGATGGTGGACGTCGTCTTGCCGACGCCGCCCTTCTGGTTGCACATTGCGATGATCTTCGCCGGGCCGTGGTCCGTCAGCGGGCCGGGGATCGGGAAGTACGGCAACGGGCGGCCGGTGGGGCCCACGCGCTCACGGCGCTGACGCGCCGCGTCGGGCGCGAGGGTGGCCGCGTACTCGGGGTCGGGTTCGTACTCCGCGTCGGGGTCGTAGAACTGACCGTCCTGCAGCTCTTCTTCGTATTGCGCCATGGGGTTCGCGTAACGCGTCTCGTTGTCTGTACCGGCCCTGCGCGCCTCGAACGTGCGGACGGCCACGGAGGCCACCGGCTCGAGTCGTGCGGAGCCCTCGGTCTGCACGGTCATTCCTGGCTGACCACCCCCGGGAGCAAATGTCGACTCATTCACAAGTCGTCTTACCTCCTTGGTGACCAGGAAACTTCTCTATAGGTCAGCGTTGCAGCATGCCGACGGTTGGCGACTCTATGGCGTGTCGGTGGTTCACAGCAACACAATCCGCCGGACACGGCACGATGTGTCGGCAACCGAACGTCTCGCTGTCAAGGGTGTAACGGCGACGCCGGGGACGTTTCACAGGGGTGCGAATCGGCAAAACAGTATGGTTCCGCGCGAACGGCCGGGCCCTGTGGACAAGGACCCGGCCGTGCGTCGCACGTCGGCGACACGTTGACGCCGAGGCGAAATATCGACCAATCGATGAGGCGGCGTCAGCCCAGGACGCTGACGAGCTCCACCGCGTCCAGGCCGTGCGCCTCGGCGACCGGCCCGTAGACGACCTGGCCCTCATGGGTGTTGAGGCCCTTGGCGAGTGCGGCGTCCCGGCGCAGTGCCTCGCGCCAGCCGCGGCCCGCCACCTCCACGATGTAGGGCAGCGTCGCGTTGGTCAGCGCATAGGTGGAGGTGTTGGGCACCGCGCCCGGCATGTTGGCGACGCAGTAGAACACCGAGTTGTGGACCGTGAAGGCCGGCTCGGCGTGCGTGGTCGGACGGGAGTCCTCGAAGCAGCCCCCCTGGTCGATGGCGATGTCGACGAGCACCGAGCCCGGCTTCATGCGCGAGACCAGTTCGTTGCTGACCAGCTTGGGCGCCTTGGCGCCGGGGATCAGGACCGCGCCGATGACGAGGTCGGCGTCGAGGACCGCCTTCTCCAGCTCGAAGGCGTTGGAGACGATGGTCTGCACCCTGGTGCCGAAGACCTTGTCGGCCTCGCGCAGCTTGGTGATGTCCCGGTCGAGCAGGGTGACGTGGAAGCCCATGCCGACGGCGATCTGCGCGGCGTTCCATCCGGAGACACCGCCGCCGATGACGACGGCCTTGGCGGGGGCCACACCCGGGACGCCGCCGGGGAGCACACCGCGGCCGCCGGCCGAACGCATCAGGTGGTAGGCGCCGACCTGCGGGGCGAGCCGGCCGGCCACCTCGGACATCGGGGCGAGCAGCGGCAGCTGGCGGTTGGCGAGCTCGACGGTCTCGTAGGCGATCGCGGTGGTTCCGGACTCCAGCAGGGCGTCGGTGCACTCGCGGGACGCGGCCAGGTGAAGGTAGGTGAAGAGGGTCTGGCCCTTGCGGAGCCGGTGGTACTCCTCCGCGATCGGCTCCTTGACCTTCAGCACCAGGTCGGCGACGCCCCACACCTCGTCGGCGGTCGGGAGGATGGTCGCGCCGGCGGTGACGTACTCCTCGTTCGGGATGGACGAGCCGAGGCCGGCGTCCTGTTCGACGTAGACCTCATGGCCGCCTCGGACGAGCTCGTGCACGCCCGCGGGGGTGATGGCCACGCGGAACTCGTTGTTCTTGACCTCGCGGGGGATGCCGACCTTCACGTCGATCACGGTCCTGTTCACGGGAGTGGAAGATGTGGGCAGGTCTCGGAACAAATCACCCTTTGTAAGGGTACGTCGGACCCGGCCGCGATGTTCTGCGGTGTGACCAAGTGTAGTGAAGGAGGAGTCGCTGTCCAGCCTTACAAAGTGACTACTTCCAGCGAAGGCATCAGTGGTTTCGCAGGCATGACCCGTGTCGGGACGGGCCCTGAGGGGCCCCGCCGGGCACCCCGCCCGGGAAACCGGGCTCCTCACTCCTCATCGGGCCGCGGGATCTCCTCCGGGGGCAGCAGCCGGCGTGCCGCGGCCCGCTGCAACTGGGCGCCCGCCGGGTCACCCAACCGATCCAGGGTGTCGGCCATGCGCAGCAGCACCGCGCCTTCCAGCCGCCGCTCCTTCGCCAGCCGGGCCCAGTACAGCGCGTCGCGGCAGGTCCGCAGCGCGTCCTCCGGGTGCCCCGCGTACTCCTGGACCCTGGCCACCTCGCTGAGGGCACGGGCCTGTGCGGGCAGGTCCTTCAGCCGGCGGTGGGCGGCGGAGGCCGCACGCCACTCGCGCAGCGCGTTGCCGTAGTGGCCCGCGTAGGTGAACAGGGCGCCGAGCCGCCCGTGCAGTCGCGCCTGGTGCGCGAGTTCGCCGCGGGCCTGCCGCAGGGCCAGCGCCCTGCCGTACCAGTCGGAGGCGCGCTGCGGGTCGTCCAGTTCCAGATAGGTACCGGCGACGGCCTCCAGCGCGCGGCCCTCGGCGTCCCCGTCGAAACCCTCCCGGGAGGCGACCAGCGCGGCCCGGTAGCGGTCGAGGGCGTCGAGCGGGCGGCCCGCCTCCACGTCCAGGTCGCCGATGTTCAGCAGGGCCGCCGCCTTCTCGCGGTGCAGTCCGCGTCGCTCGGCGACGTCCAGCACCAGATGGTGGAGCCGGTAGCGCTCGGGCGCCGTCGCGCCGCCGTCCGGGTCCGCGGCCAGGGCCCGCACGAGACCCGCCATGAGACGGCGGGCCAGGGTGTCCAGTTCGCCGTCCGCGACCGCCAGCCGCGCCGAGGCCAGCAGGACCGGCAGCCGCATCCGCAGCCAGCCTGCCGCGACCGGACGACTGGGGAAGCGCAGCGAGGTCGGCAAGCCGTCCGGTTCCGTCTCCCCCTCCAGGCGCATTCGGCAGGCATGGAGCAGCCGCACCGTGCGCTCCAGCAGCCGTGCCCGGGCGAGCTGCACCTCGGACGGCTTCTCCGTGCTCTCCAGCAGCGCCCGCAGCGGTGGGGTCAGCCAGCCGGGGAGGCGATACTGCGCCTGCGCGTCGGGCAGGCCGGCGGGCGACGGCTCCGGGTGCAGCAGCCCGCAGGCGGCGAGGTCCGCCAGGGTGGCCTGCGCGGCCTCGACGGAGCAGCCGCCCAGCGCGGAGGCGGTCTGCGCGTCGGTCAGGCCCGAGGGGGTGAGCACCAGCAGTCGCAGCATGCGGGCCACGGCGGGCGAGAGCGCCTCGTAGACGAAGCGGAAGGCGCGCAGCAGCTCCGGGGCCGGGGTGGCGCGCGGGGTCGGCGGCGGGGCACTGTGCCGTTTCTGCGTCGCCTCTCCGGCTCCCGCGGCGTCCCCGGCACCGTCGCCCGCCTGCGCGGCCGGGCCGGCGCCGAC